>CP134226.1:749166-1498333 GCA_031655335.1 Thalassospiraceae bacterium LMO-SO8
CGGACGACCGGGGCAATTACGAGCCCGTGCGGGGGCGGGGGGATGCAATGCGATCGACGCCGGCTTTGGGCGTCTCGGCCTTCGCGGCCTCGATTTCGGCGCGGGGATCCTCGAAGGTGTACTTGCGAATCGCCTTTTTCAGATCCTGCATCAGCTGGATGCCGATCTCGCCGCCGTCGCCGGTGATCTTGTCGCGGAACACGCTGCGCATGGTATCGACATGGGCCTTGATGACCTTGACCGCGCGGTCCTCGGTCGGACAGGGCGCCTGGGTCATCTTGTACAGCATCTCGCCGACGTTGGTGATGATCGGGTAGCCGAAGGTTCCGCCCTGGCCGCGCAGTTCGTGGGCCAGCAGATTGATGTTCTTGAAATGGCGGGCACGCTGATCCACCGACTGCTGCAACGCGCGCTCACAGATGCTCGACAGGGTCGCCAGATAGCCCAACGCCCAATCATGGAATTCCAGGCCCTTGCGCTGAAGGTGCTCGTCCGCCGCCTGCAGGTGGCGCAACGGCAGTTCGCCCGGCGGGCTCATGCCCAGGCCGCCGACCTTTTCCTTCAGCTTGTTGGGCAGACGAAACAGGAAAACGTCGCCGTCATTTCGGGGGCGGCGCACACGGTCCGAGGAATAGACGATGGTCGCGTCCTTCTCGCTGATCCGGCGCCGGTCGTGGGGGGTCTTCAGGTCGCTCTTGCGATGCCGGTCCGGGCCGAAGTATTCGCGGGTGGCGACGAACTGTCGCGGAAAGTCGACGACTTCGAGCACACGGTTGCATACGGTCTGCGCGGAAAACGGCTTGGCCAGGAATTCGCTGGCGCCGCCGTCGCGCGCCTTCTCGACGTTCTCCGTGTCGGCGGCGCCGGACATCATGATGAAGGGCATGAAGCGGTTGGGGGATTCCTTGCCCTGACGAACCCACTTCAGCAGCAGATGCCCGTCGATCGGCGCCATCACAAGGTCGGAGATAATCATGTCCACGGGACAACCGTAAGGGCCGTGATGAGCGCTCAGGAACTCGATCGCCTCGACGCCGTTTTCCGCGGTGATGACCTGACCGGCCCCGAGGGTTTTCAGCACGTCCTGCAAAATCTTGAGTACGAAACGGTTGTCATCGACCAGAAGGAAGGTCAACCGCTCCAGATTGTATACACCCATTGCTTTTCATCGGAGGAAGAACACCCCCGCGCCACCGTCCAACATGTTGCTCACCCGTGACATTTCCCTTGGCGTCTTAAAGTTGCGCCTATTATCGCATTCTACTTAACTTGAATGATTAACAAAGCCAATAATATTTAAAATCAGACCATTAGAATGCCCTAATGATACAACCAATCCGTCATCCCCACAGGGCCGGGGCGGGCGGATGGATGCGCCCGCCCGCGAAGTCCAGGCCCGGCGCGCGGTCCTCACGCAGCAACAGGGGACCGTCCAGATCGACGACACGGGCCCGGCCCATCAAAAGCGTGGCCGGCGCCATCGCCAGCGATGTCGCAACCATGCAGCCGATCATCAGCCCGAACCCCCGCGCGCAGGCGGCATCGGCCAGATCGAGAGCCGCCGTCAGGCCGCCGGTCTTGTCCAGCTTCACGTTGACCATGTCATAGAGCCCGACAAGGCGGTCCAGATCCCGGACCGTGTGACAGCTTTCGTCGGCGCAGATCGGGATCGGGTAGGACAGGCCGCGCAGAATGTCGTCGCCATGGGCGGGCACCGGCTGTTCGAGCATCTCCACCCCCATCTCGGTCAGGAACGGCGCCAGGTTTTCGAGCCGGTGCAGGTCCCAGCCTTCGTTGGGATCGACGACCAGGCGCGCCTCGGGCGCGGCCTCGCGCACGGCGCCAAGGCGCGCGCGCACGTCGGCGCCGTCCAACTTGATCTTGAGCAGGGGCGCATTCTTGAGGCGGCGGGCCTGGATCGCCATGTCCTGAGGGCTGGCGATGCCGATGGTTTCCGCCGTCACCGCGGGCAACGGCTCCGGCAGGCCGGCCAGATCCCAGGCGCGGCGGCCCGCCTGCTTGCATTCCAGATCCCACAGGGCGCAGTCGACGGCGTTGCGCGCGGCCCCCGCCGGAAGAAGGTCAAGCAGGTCGCGGCGGCCGATGCCCTCGGCCACGGCGTCCGCGACCTCGGCAATCTGGTGGATCACGCTGTCGACCGTTTCACCGTAATGCGTATAGGGCACGCATTCGCCGCGCCCGGCCCGTCCGTCCGCGTCCTCGACCTCGCAGACGACGACCCGGGCTTCGGTCTTGACCCCGCGCGAGATGGCGAAGGGGCGGGCGAGCGGCCAGCCCTGGTCGACGGCGGACAGGCGGCGCGCCCCCGCCACGGTCACAGCTTCTCGACGGCGTCGACGATGGCCGCGACGCCCGTGCGCACCGCATCGACGGCGGGCAGATTGAGACGTTCTGAAATCTCGGCCAGATAGGCCGTGGCCCGCGCCGCGTCCATGGAACTGGTGTTCACGGACACGCCGACGACCCTGGCATCGGGCTCGAACATGCGGGCCATGCGCTCGTTGACGTCGATGCAGTCTTCCAATGACGGCACGGGCACGCCGGGCGTGCCGCGCATTTCCAGCCGCGCCGCGTCGTGGCACAGCACCAGGGCATGGGGCCTGGCGCCATGGATCAGGCCCAGGGTGACCCCGGAATAAGAGGCATGGAACAGCGACCCCTGGCCCTCGACCACGTCCCAATGGTCCGGGTCGTTCCCCGGTGTCAGCCATTCGGCGGCGCCGGCGATGAAATCAGCGACCACGGCGTCGACGGACGCCCCGTCGCCGGCGATGAAGATGCCGGTCTGGCCGGTGGCGCGGAAATCGGCCTTCATGCCGCGGGCCTTCATCTCCCGCTCGATGGCGAGGGAGGTGAACATCTTGCCCACGGACACGTCCGTGCCCACAGTCAACAGCCGCCGGCCCGACCGGGCCTGGCCCGAGGCCACGTCGAAATCGCGCGACGGATGGCGGGCGTCGGTCAGTTTCCGGCCGTGCTTCGCCGCCGCCTCGGCGATGGCGGGCACGTCACGCAGCCGCCGATGCAGCCCAGCGGCTACGTCCATGCCCGCCGCGATGGCCTCGACAATGACGCCGACCCAATGGTCGGGGATCACCCCGCCCCGGTTGGCGACGCCGATGACCATGGTCTTGCAGCCGGCCTTGACCGCGTCGGCGATGGTCATGTCGGGGATGCCCAGATCGGCCTTGCACCCGGCCAGGCGAAGCTGGCCCCTGCACCATTCGGGCCGCCAATGAACGACCCCGATGGCGACCTTGGCCGCCAGTTGGTCCGGCGCGTCGCCGACGAACATCAGGTAGGGGGTCGCGAGTGCCATGGCGAATCTCCCGGCAGGTTCATCCAGGAAAAGAGCCTAGCACAGCCGGCCGCGGCGGAAAGAGGGTCAGCGTCCGGGCGAGTAATGGGCCAGGATGAACACGGCGGCGGCATGGGCGGCCAGGGCCACGGCGCGGCGCGCCTTGACGACCCGGCGCTTGATGGCGGCCTGGCGCGCGGCGCGTTGGGTCTCCAGATGGCCCGTGACCGTGCGCGCGACGTCGTAACCTTCCCGGTGGGCCTCCATGTAATGGCGGCGGCGGTGAAGGTCGAAATCCGGGTGGAAGTGAAACACCGTCATGGCCCGGCGCTTGCCGTCATAGGTTGAAAAAGCCAACACCTCTTCGGTGTCGATATCGTACTTGCGCACGACCAGAAGCGAGGCGTCGAGCCCGCGCTTGATGACGCGGATGCCGTCGCCGTAATCTTGCTCGAACTCGAAAAACCAGTCGCCGGGAAGAAAAGCGTTGGGAATTCCCGCAATGCCCGCGGTGGGGCGATCATTCCTGTCGGACATGGGCCTGTCGGACATGGGTGTCCGTCCTCCGGTGAAAGACAATGCCGGTCGCCCGGCATGGCCCTTTGAAGAAGCCTGCCTATCCCAGGAAGTGGCCTGCCATCGTGTCGTTTTTGGTTTGTTTGGTCGCTATCGGATCTTAAGGCCGGAAATGCGCGCAGCCGCCGCGCGGCGTTCCCACCTGAAGTCTTTCATACGCCCCCAGGGCGGATCACACAAAACGAAAATATTCCCCCGGCCGGACAGCCTGCGGATTCTCCCCGCAGGATGCCGGGAAAGCCCATGGAAGACCTTGAATCGACTGGAAAATGCCTGTCATGGCCAACCGGCGGAAATTTCCGCGGACCGTCCCCCGGCGGGCAAATCCTGTTGCGCGCCTGGGACCTATCCAGTACATCCGAGTCTCCCCTCCGGGCGCCGCCGGCCGGCGGCACGCCCCGCACCACGAAAAATCCGAGGATTCCGATGGCCTACGTCATTCCCCAGCCGCCCCAATCGTTTCTGCCCGTCGCCGGTACGGACGACCAGTTCCCTGTGCGCCGCGTCTATTGCGTGGGCCGCAACTATGCCGAACACGCCATCGAAATGGGCCACGACCCGGACCGCGAACCGCCGTTCTTTTTCATGAAATGCCCCGATAACCTGATGATCGGCGGCGGCGACTGGCCCTATCCGGTCGCCTCGAACGACGTCCACTGGGAACTGGAACTGGTTCTCGGCCTGAAATCCGGCGGCACGAACATTCCGGCGGCAGAGGCGCTCGACCATGTGTTCGGCTATGCCGTGGGCCTGGACATGACGCGCCGCGACCTGCAGGGCGAAGCCAAGAAAATGGGCCGGCCCTGGGACGTCGGCAAGGCGTTCGACCTTGCCGCCCCCTGCACGGCGATCCATCCCGCCGACAAGACCGGCCATCCGACCGCCGGGCGCATCTGGCTGGAGCGCAACGGCGAGGTTCGCCAGGACGGCGACCTCAACCAGATGATCTGGAAAATCCCGGAAATGATCGAATACCTGTCGGGCCTGTTCACCCTGGCGCCCGGCGACCTGATCTTCACCGGCACGCCCGCCGGTGTCGGCGCCGTGCAGCGCGGCGACGTGCTGAAGGGCGGGGTCGAGGGCGTGGACGAGTTGACCATCAAGGTCGTCTGACCGCGAATAGCGGCCCGAAACACAGACAAAAGGCGGGGGAAACGCGGTTTCTCCCGCCTTTTTCTTGGCTTGCCGCCCAGCCTGCCCTGCCCCAGTTTTGCCTGATTTCCGCCCTCCGGCGGCCCCGCTTTCATGGTCTCCTTTTCCCGCTTGGACGGAGAAAGGAGACCTATTATGGAGACCTTGAAAGCCCCCCTTGCCGCCTTCGCCGTGGCCCTGCCGTTGACGCTCACGGCTTTGGCCGCGGAAGCCATGTTCGACCTGCGCGATCTGTTCTGGGCGTTCTAGGAAGCGGTCGGGACGGCTACTTTCCGGGCCGCTTGAGGGCCAGGTACTGAGCCGCGATGGGCAACGCCTGATCCGCCTTCATCCCCGGTTTCATGCGCTCATCGTAGAGCATGCGCAGCATCCAACGGTCGGCCTCGGTCAGGTCGACATGGCGGCTGCTGTCCGAGAAAATCGAGAAGGTCAGCCCGTCGATATCGTTGACCAACCCCATGAGTTGGGTGATTTCCTCGGTCACACAGGCGCGCAGGAACACCTTGGGATCGACGCGCACGTTACCGTACTGAACCTGGGTCACGATTTCCGCCGGCACCGCCGCGTAACCGAAGGTCAACGCCCCCGTCTTGTTGATGCGCAGGCGCCCGTGGCAAAACCCCAGGCGCAGCATCTTTTCCGCATCGACGGCCTTGTAAACGCCGTTGGTGCGCTTTTCGATGACCGCCGGCAGCGACGCCTTGGGCCCGAAAAAAACCAGGACGTTGATGGGAATCTTGGAAACGTTGGGGACCAGGCGCTTTTCCTGGCGCATGACCTCGGAATACACCAGTTTCACCGGATGGCCGGTTTCCTTGGCGATATCGTCAAGCTGACGAACCACCAGTTCCTCGAACAAGGGCGGGTAGCCCTTGCCGATGATGGCGACGTTGATCGGGGCGACCCACTTGATGATGCGGGGAATGCGCTTTTCGTGTTCGGCGCCGAGCGCCACCCCTGCGAACGCCTTGATCAGGTCCGTGTTGGAAACGTTATCTTCGGCCCGCGCGGTCGTGACGGCGGCGACCGTCAGGACGCAGGCGATGATCAGAAGGCGTGCCGGAAAGCGCATGGCCCATCCTAACAAGGAAACGCCTAACGCACCATGTCGTCGATCAGGAAACCTTGGAACATGGTGATGCCGCAGGCATGCGCGGTCTTGATGGCGATTTCGTCATCGACCCGCGCCATGACCAGGACCGTGCCGCGCTGTTGCAGGCTTTGGATCGTTTCCTTGTACTTGGGCAGGGAATTTTCCGTGCCCGGCCGCCAGAACACCTTGGCCAGCTTGGCGCCTAGGCGCGGCAGGTCGATCACGCCCAGACTTTCCGGGATAATGGCGTCGATCGCGATGGTGCCGCCGTGGGAGGTGATCAGTTCCGACGCGGTCTGGAACTGATCCCAGTTCTGCAGGATGTTTTCCGCGCGGAATTCCAGGACGAGGCTCGACAGCGCCTTCGCCCCCTTTTCCAGGAGGTTCTGGAACGAGTGGGTGAACACGGTTTCCACGTTCAGGTTGAGGGACGCCTTGGAACGCTCCGGATTGACCTCGTCGAAGCATTCGATGAGCATCTGATCCAAGGACCGGGTCAGGTGCTGGAACACCAGGCCGGCGCCGCGGAAATCCACATTGGTCAGGATGTGCTGGCGGATCATCTCGACCGAGATGAAATATTCCTTCATGACCGGCATGGGCGGCTTGCCCGGCGTGATCACGACCGTCGCCTGCGAGCGGATGAAGTTGTCCGTGAACGCCTTCTTGCCCATCTTGCGCATGCCGTCGCGGACGACCTGGATGTCGCTTTCGCGCAGCGGCCGCGTCTCGCCCGTGCCGACGCCCGCTTCCTTGGCGCGGTCGTCGAAGGTTTCCAGGAATTTGATGGCGTTGCCGATGCGGCCCTGCAGATTGATGATGCGCAGCATCCGCGACTGGTCGATCTGGCTGAAATATTCCGGGAAATTCTGCTGAATGACGCGGATCAGGTCGACCTTGAGCTCCGACGTCCATTCCATCTGGTTATAGTCGTTGAGCTTCATCAAGAGCGCCGTGTCCGTATTGGTCAGGCGGTAGACCTCGGCGCCGCGCCGCTCGCGCGAGCGCTCGTAGGATTCATCGGTTTTCTTGCGAAGCTGCTTATCCTCTTCCTCGGTCATGCCGAGGGTGGAAAAACTGACCAGAATCAGATGATTGGGCTCTTCCGTCCCGCCTTTCCAATTCTTCAGTCGCGTCAGCAGCTTAAGATGCTCGCCGCCACCTGGGCTTGAATCAGCCATGAAATTTCCGGTCCATTTTCATCAATGGGCTTAATTTTGGTTCATACGATGTATTCCGGGCAAGAACAATGCCTGAACAAACCATCCATATCAGGTAGTTGATAAGACTGTCTTAATTGCCCCGCCGCCTTATATCAGCATTTCCTCGATATGCAGCCCTTGAAAGGCCGTGATTCCAATCTCGCGCCCGACCCGCAGCCCCAATTCGGAATCGACCCGGCACAGAACGACGATGCATCCCGCGTCCTGGGCCTGCTTGATGACCGAACGGTTGCGCGCCAGGGTCTCCATGCCGCTCTCGCGCCAGGGAATTTTCGCGATATTGGCATTAAAGCCGGCCAGGTTCAGCACCGCGAGCGACGCCGGATCGACGATGTCGACGGCGATGGTGCCGCCCTGGGCGCGCACGGCGGTCTGTGCCGCTTCGTACTTCCGCAGGTCACGCAAGACGTCCGCCAGACGCAGTTCGACAATGACGTTGGACAGTTTGGCGGCGCCGTTCGCGGCCAGGAATTTTTGGAATGCCGCGCCGGTAACCGATTCCAACGTCAGGTTGAGGGCGCACTTTCCGCCTTCCGGGTTGTAGTGCCGGTACATGCCCAGCATCAGCGGATCCAAAGCCAGGGTCAGTTGCGGGAACAGGGGGTCGGACTCATGGATGCTGACGTTCTTGAGCGCGTCGGAGCCCAGAATATCCAGGCGGATGTAGTATTCTCGGGCGATCACCGTCGGCGGCTTGCCCTCGGCGATCAGGGTGATCGACTGGCCCTGGACATAGGTTTCGGCGAATGCCTTGTCACCGATCTTGGCATGGACGGCGCGCACGGTCTGGCTGTCGGCCGCGTTGAGCATCCGCATCCCGTCCGCCCCCGCGATCACGCCCTGTTCCTTGGCGCGCTCCTCGAACGCTTCGAGAAAGCGGATCGCGCCGGCCATCTGGGTCGTCATGTCGATGGTGCGCACGATTTTCGTCTGGTCGACGGCGGCGACCTTGTCGGGGAATTCCTCTTGCAGGATCTTGAACAGGCTCATCTTCAGTTCCTGGGGAACCTCCATCCTGTTCATTTCCGTCAGGTTCGCGATGACGGCGATATTGGTTGGCGACAGCTGATACGCCCCGCCGCCCCGCACGCGGGCGACGCGGGTATGGATTTCGGCGATTTCGTCCATCAGATGATCGTCGTCTTCAGACAACCCCAGGTCGGAAAGATCGACCAGCAAAAGGGTGTTCACATCCCCCTTCTTGCCCCCCATGGCCCGAAGTTTTTTGAGCAGATCGGTGGCGTCCCCCGCCATTGATGAAGCCCCGAATGCCATCTTTCGTTTCCGTTTCGTTGTTTCTGCGAGGCCGGCCTAAGCGCCGCCCTTCGAGGCCGCCCCACCGGCCAGAAGTTTGTCGACGTGATAGCCCTGAAACAGGTTGATGCCAAGACTCTGACCGATGGTGACGGCCTGCTCGTCATCGACATGGGCCAATACCATGACCGTGCCGCCTTCCTGCATGGTGCGGATATCGTCCTTGGCCTGAAGATACGTCTCCTCGGCGTCGCCCCGCCACATGACCTTGGCCATCTTGACCTTCAGGCGGTGCAGATTGACCACGCCCAGCGTTTCCGGCTGCACGTTGTCGATGGCCACGGTGCCGCCCTTCTTGTGGATCAACTCACAAGCGGTCTGGAACTGGCTGAAATGCTGGAACATGTTGTCCTGGCGGAACTCGATGACCACGCCGGCCAGGCCGCCGTCGCCACCTTCGTTGAGAAAGTGATCGAAGGCGTTGGTGAACACGGTCTCCACGTTCATGTTCAGGGACCGCTTGGACTTGTCGCCCGCAACGGCGCCGATGCAGTACAACAATGCCTGGTCGAAGGTCAGGGTCAGCTGATTGAACACGTTGCCGGTGCCGCGGATATCGACCCCGCGCAGGATCGACTGCTTCAACAGATCGACGCCCACGTAATATTCGGTCATCACCGGCTGCGCCGGTTTGCCCGGCACGATCCGGGCCGCGGTCTGCGATCGGATGTAACGCTTGCCGAATTCGCGCGGGCCCAGCTTGCGCAGCGCGTCGCGCAGCTTTTGGATGTCCTGCATGTTGAGCGGCCGTTCGCCGCCGTCGTCGCCGGCGGTTTCGCGGCGGCGGTCGCCGTAGGCGTCCAGGAACCGCTTGGCCGCGTCCAGGCGGGCCCCCAGATCGATCGGCCGGATCAGGCGGGCCTGGTCGATCTTGGAAAAATGCTCCGGCAGGTGGTGCTGAATGACGCGCATGATGTCGACCTTGAGGTCCATCATCGCTTCCATGCGGTTGAATTCAGCTAGCTTGATCAGGATCGCGGTGTCCAGATCGGACAGCTTGTACACATGTCCGCCACGGGAATGGACGAAGGCGAGGAAGGCGCCCTCAAGCGCCTGCTGCACGCCTTCCTGCTGATCGGGCATGCCAAGCGTCGTGAAGGACACCAGCAGCAGATGATTGACGTCGGAATCGGCCGCCGACCAATGGTCCAACGTTTCCATCAGGTCATGAATCGTGCCGATCTCGCCGCCGGGATCGCCGTTTGCGCCCACATTCAGGGTTTCCACGGTCCGCCTCCTCCGTGGGCAGCCGCCGGTCCCCGTCCGGCAGCGCCGAGCGGCAGTATAGCCTTAAAATAAAACCCTTTGCCAACAAGGCTTTAGTTATAGCCACCCGACCTGTCGTCCAGGGCCGTCAGTCGCCGTCGCTCGGCAACGGCAGGGAGACGGTCACCCGCAGGCCCCGGGGCGTCAGATTTTCCAATCGAATGTCGCCGCCATGGGCGCGCACGATGTTGCGGGTGATCGCCAGCCCCAGCCCGACCCCGCCCGTTTCATGGCTACGTGAGGTTTCCAGCCGGGTGAAGGGTTCGAACACGCTGTCCTGGTCGGCTTCGGGAATTCCGGGGCCGTCGTCTTCGACCGTGACCAGGATTTCGCCGTTCCCCAGGCGCGCGGCCAGGCGCGCCCGGCCACCGTAATGAACCGCGTTCTGGGCCAGATTGCGGATCGCCCGCTTGATCGCCGTCGGCTGACAGGTCATGACGGCCGGCCCCGTCGGCGTGAACGTCACGTCCAACCCCATGTCGCCCAGTTCCTGGGCCACGTCGCCGCACAGCGCCGCGACGTCGGTGGACGCCGTCTGTCCCCCCGCCTGCTCGTCACGGGCGAAGGCCAGCGTCGCCTCGGTGATGCGTTCCATCTCGTCCAGGATGTTGAGGATCTTCTGCTTGTTCTCCGCATCGTCGGTGATGAATTCGGCGCGCAGGCGCAGCGACGTCAGCGGCGTGCGCAGGTCATGGCTGATGGCGGCCAGCATGCGCGTGCGGTCGGCGACGAAGCGGTGCAGGCGCTCCTGCATGGTGTTGAAGGCGACGATCGTGCGGCGCAGCTCGCTCGGCCCCATGGGCACCAGCGGCGGCGGCACCTCGCCCCGCCCCAATGCATCGGCGGCATGGGCCAGCGCGCCCAGGGGCCGGGTCAAGCGGCGCACCACCAAGACAACCACGACGGACACGCAAAGCGCCATGACCAGCAGAAGGGTCATCGTGCGGGCGCCGAACGCGCGCGGCCGGAAGGCCGTCATCTCGCCGTTCAGCCAGCGCCCGTCCGACAGTTCCACGGCGAGCGCCAGCCCCACGGGCCGGGCGGCGTCCAATTCGTCGCGGCGGTCGTCGCCGTGATCCTTGTGATGGCCGCCGTCATCGTCGTCCCGCCGCAGACGGTTCTTGCCGTGCCAGTCTTCGTGCCAGCGGCGCACGGCTTCCGGCGCGCGCGACAGGCGGCCGCCGTCTGCGTCGATCATTTCCACCAGCACCGCGCGGTCCCGCCCGGACCACAGGCTGAACCGTTCGGCCAGCACCCGGGCCATGAAGTTGTCCGCCGCCGCATCCGTCGGATTGACGGTGGGACTACCGGCGACCCAGAACCGCAGGCGCGACGAGGTGGCGGCGCCGAGAACGGAAGGCTCGACCTTGGGATTGGTCCCGGCGGGAAGGGACTCCAGCGTCTCGACCAGCGACACCGTGCGCTGAACCACCAGTTCATGGCGGGCGTTGATGATCGCCTCGCGCCGCTCGGACGCGAAGAACACGAACGTGACGACCTGGGCCGTCACCAGGGCGATCAGCAGCCCGGCGATGAGCTGCCCGGCCAGCGATCGGGGCCACAGCTTCATGGCGCGCTCATGTCTCGACGGCCTCGACCGGCACCGCGAGAGAATATCCGCCGCCCCAATGGGTTTTGATGAATTCCGGATTGCGCGCGTCGCGTTCGACCTTCTTGCGCAGGCGGCTGACCTGGTTGTCGATGGCGCGGTCGAACAGCTGCGCCGCGCGGCCGCGGGTCAGGTCCAACAACTGGTCGCGGTTGAGAACCCGTCCCGGATGGCGCACGAATACGCCGAGCAGAAGACTTTCCCCGGTCGAGAGCGCGATCGGCTCCCCGCCGGGCCCGCTCAACGTCTGGGCGCCCGGATCGAATATCCAGGGCCCGAAGCGGTAACGGGTGCCCGGGGTCTCGGCATCGGCCGGCGGCATGGCCCCGGCGCGGCGCAGCACGGCCTTGATGCGGGCCAGCAGCTCGCGCGGGTTGAACGGCTTGGTCACGTAGTCGTCGGCGCCCATCTCCAGGCCGATGATGCGGTCCGTATCGTCGGCCATGGCGGTCAGCAAAATCACCGGCAGGGACGTGGTCGCGCGCAGGTGGCGGCACAGCGACAGGCCGTCCTCGCCCGGCATCATGATGTCCAGGACCACCAGGTCGATGGCGCTGGTTTCCAGCGCCTGACGCGCAGATTGGGCGCGGTCGGCCGTGGTCACCCGGTAGCCGTGCTCTTTCAGATAGCGCGCCAGGGCGTCCCGGATGTCGGGATGGTCGTCGACGACCAGGATGTGTTCGCTGTCAGCCATGTGTGGGACACCTTTCCGCATACCAATATGCCAAAGGCCCGCGGGGCGGCGGGCAAAAATTTGTAACCAAATGTGTCATCCCGGCGGGGTGCCACGTTTTGCGACAATAGACGCGTTTGCCGCCATATTTGGGCGACGTTTGCAGGGTCTCTTGGGGGCATCGAAAGCCAACGAAACAAGGAGACAATCGATGGCACGCACCCACCGCATGAAGACCCACACCAAGATCGTTCTCGGCGCCCTGGCCGTCGCCGCGGCCATCGGCGGCACCGCCGCCGCGGTCCAGGCCGACGCCCGCGGCCACTACGGCAAGTCCGGCGACCGGGCCGAATGGCTGTTCGAACGCTATGACGCCAACCAGGACGGCAAGATCACCAAGGACGAGATCACGGCCGCGCGCAAGGCGTCCCTCGCGAAGTACGACGCCGACAAGGACGGTCAGCTGTCGCTGGACGAGTTCCAGGGTCTGTTCAACGAGATCATGCGTCACCGCATGGTCCGCATGTTCCAGAAGCTCGACCGTGACGGCGATGCCAAGGTCTCGGAAGCCGAGATCGCCCGCCGGGTCGACCGCATGATGGCGCACCTCGACCGCAACGACGACGGCGAGATCGAACGCGGTGAGCTGAAGCGCAAGCACAAGGACCACGACCGTGACGACCGTGACGACCGTGGCCATCACGGCGAGCGCAGATAACCTTCCCCAGCCGCCGCCCGCCCCAGCGGCGGCATCAAGGAAATGCCGCGTCCCCCAAAGGGCGCGGCGTTTTCTATGCGCTTAATCCGAATCCATCCAGATCGTGAACGGCCCGTCGTTGGTTAGGGTCACCCGCATGTGCGACCGGAACCGGCCCGTCGCCACATCGACGCCTTCGGCCTTGAGATGATCCGCGAACGCCAGGTACAGGCGTTCCGCCGTTTGCGGGTCGGCGGCCCCCGAAAACCCGGGGCGGTTGCCCCGTTTCCAGTCGGCGGCCAGGGTGAACTGGCTGATCACCAGGGCCTGGCCGCCCACGTCCTGGATCGACAGGTTGGTCTTGCCCGCCGCGTCCTCGAACATCCGCATGTTGACGACCTTGCGCGCGAAATACTGCGCGGTCGCGTCCGTGTCCTGCGGCTCGGCGCAGACCAGGACCACCAGACCGGGGCCGATCGCGGCCAGGGGCGCTTCCGCGCCCGCATCATCGACCAGGGAAACCCCGGCCGCCGTCACCCGTTGCAGCAATACCCGCATGTGCGTTTCCTCCGTAACCGCGACTATAGGTGTGGCCAATTCGTGACGGCAAGCGGCGGGCGGTTGATTTCCCGGCGGTCCACGGGTTAAGTGGGGCCCGACAACGACACCATCGGTTGGGAGCCGACTTCATGAAGTTCTTCGTCGATACGGCGGACGTCGCCGAAATCAAACGCCTGAACGACACCGGCCTGGTGGACGGCGTGACCACCAACCCGTCCCTGATCGCCAAGTCGGGGCGCGACTTCATCGAGGTGGTGAAGGAAATCTGCGCCATGGTCGACGGCCCGGTGTCGGCCGAGGTCACGGCGACGGACGCCGCCGGCATGATCGAGGAAGGCCGCAAGCTGGCCAAGGTCGCCAAGAACGTGGCGGTCAAGGTGCCGCTGACCGAGGCCGGGCTGACCGCCTGCAAGACGCTGAGCCAGGCCGGCACGCCGGTCAACGTGACGCTGTGCTTTTCCGCCGCCCAGGCATTGCTGGCGGCCAAGGCGGGGGCGGCCTTCATCTCGCCCTTCGTCGGCAGGCTCGACGACATCGGCCAGGACGGCATGAGCCTGATCGGCGAGATCGCCGAGATCTATTCCAACTACGACTTTCAGACGGAAATCCTCGTCGCCTCCGTGCGCTCGCCGCAGCATGTGGTCGACGCCGCACGCATCGGCGCCGACGTGTGCACCCTGCCGCCGGGGGTGATCTGGCAATTGTTCAAGCATCCGCTGACGGACAAGGGCCTGGAAGCCTTCCTGAAGGACTGGGAAAAGACCGGCCAGTCGATTCTGTGATCACGGCCGCCTTTGGCGTTCAGCGAACAGCGGAACGCCTGCCCACCGCGCCGTCGCCGTTCACCGCCCGCCAATAGATATCGGCCCAGGTCTCCCTGTCTTCCATGTAGTCGGAATAAGAGATCACCTTGTCGACGGCCACCCCGTCCTCGGACAAGGGGACGCGGGCCGCGACCTGGATTTCATCCTTCCAGGGGCTGTAGGGCTTGATCGCGTGGACGAAGATGAGCGGCCGGCGCGCCGCCGACACCATCTCGTATTGGCGCTGTCCGATATGGGCCAGCGCCGGCGCCGCGATGTCCGACACCATGCGGCCCGTCATATCGACCCCCTTCAGGGCCGTATGGCCGGTTCCCCAGAACCGATAGGTGAAGGTCTTGGCTTCGTCGTCGACGTCGGCCACCGCCATGTACGGGATAACGTCCGCCGGCAATTTATGGAGCTTGAAGTCCGACCACCGGGGCATGGCCCGGCCGCCTTGCAGCGCGCGGCAGTGGGCAAGGAACGAGTCCAGCTTGGGTGACGACACGTCCTGCGGCGCCACCACGGCGAACTGGCGCGCTCCCTCGGTCTCGGATTGACTCACGGCGGCATGCCCTTCATTGCCTGCGCTGAACGTTAGAATGGATAAAAAGTAACACACATGTCTTGCATGCGCCTGACGTCTGGCACCGTGAAAATTAGAAACTGGTGCTGGTTTTGCATCTATAGACGGCGATAATGGCTGATTGATTCATCAGTATTGAGATCGCCATTCATGGGCCGAAAGCCCCAACAAGAAACATCCGCCTCCGCTGGCTCTTCCGTCGGCGAGACCGCGCGACTGGCACGCGTCTTCACGCGGCGCACCTTGTTGGGAAATGGCGCCGCCCTTGCCGCCGGCGGCATTGGAATGGCCGTCGCGCCGATGCTGATCCGCCCGGCCAACGCCAAGGGCGAAACGGTCAACGTGCTGACCTGGACCGGCTACGTCCCCGCCCGTTTCGCCAAGACCTTCAAGAAAAAAACCGGCATCACCGCCAACATCACCACCGTCGGCTCCAACGAGGAAATGCTGACCCAGGTCACCGCGACCCACGGCCGCGCCTGGGACGTGATTTCCCCCTCCGCCCATCGCAAGAGCCAGTGGCTGGCCCTCAACATGACCCAGGCCTGGGACATGAAGAAGATCCCGAATCTGGCCAACGTGCAGCCGGCATTCCTGAAAATTTCCGAAAACTGGTCCTGGAACAAGGGCCAGCACCACCTGCCCCATATCTGGGGGACGGAAGGCATCGCCTGGCGCACGGACCGCTTCATGGGCGTCTACGGCAACCTGTCCCTGGCCGACCTGTGGCTGCCCGAAATGAAGGGCCTGGTTCAGGGCCGGGCCCATTCCCTGATGTCCGGGATCGGACGCATGCTGGCCGAGCAGGGAAAACTGCCGCCGCTGCAGGACGCCTACAAGGACGAGAGCGCCATGCGCGCCACCTGGAACGACATCCTGAAATTCGCGATTAAGCACAAACCCTGGCTGCGCGCGTTCTGGCACGACCACGAAAGCCAGAAGACCAACTTCACCCGCAACGGCGTGGTGATCGGCCAGACCTGGGACGGCCCCGCCATCGAACTGGCCAAGGCCGGCCAGCCGATCGCCTACATGGCGCCGAAGGAAGGGGCTTTTGCCTGGATGGACGGACTGTCGCTGACGGCGGCGGCCAAGAACGTCGATGCCGCCCATGCCTTCGTCGATGCGCTTTACACCGCCCGCGCCGGCGCACAGATGAGCAACGCCTCGGGCTATAATTCCGTGGTCCAGGGGGTCGAAGACCTGCTGACCAAGAAAACCCGCCAGGCGTTCAAGGACGCCTATCCGGGCGACGCGCTCGAGAAGCTGTGGTGGTGGCCGGACGAACCCGTGTGGTTCGCGGGCCTGCGCAACGCCTACCGCGACCGTTACCTGGCGTCCTAAAGAAAAAGCCGGGACCGCACCGCGGCCCCGGCCTTGAATTCCACTCTCCGGTCCAGATCAGAGCTCTTCGAGCGCTTCCCTGAGCAGGCCGATCATCGCGTCGATGTCGCCTTCGGTGGCGACGAAGGCCGGCGCCACGACGCCGCAGTCGCCCGTGAACTTCACGTGCAGGCCGCGCCAGAACAGATCCTTCTGGAATTGCGTTCCAAGCGCCCCCGGATTGCCCTTGGGCTTCAGTTCAATGGCGCCGATCATACCGTAGCCGCGGATGTCGGCCAGACAGTCGAGCCCTTCGAGCGAATACAGCGCCTTCTGGAAATGATCGACCAAGCCGGCCGCCTTCGCGAAGGTGTTGTCGGCTTCGTAGATCTTCTGCACGGCGACGCCGGCGGCGCAGGCCGCCGGGTGCGAGGAATAGGTGTAGCCGTGGAACAGTTCGATGGCGTTTTCGGGTGCGGCGTTGATGATGGTCTCGTAGATTTCGTCCTTCACGGCGATGGCCCCCATGGGCTGACAGCCGTTGGTGATCGCCTTGGCCATGGTCATCAGGTCCGGGGTGACGCCGAAGGCCTGGGCCGCGAAGGGTGCTCCCGTACGGCCGAAGCCGGTGATGACTTCGTCGAACACCAGCAGGATGCCGTGGGCGTCGCAGATTTCGCGCAGGCGCTCCAGGTAGCCCTTGGGCGGCACGAGGCACCCCGTCGAGCCGGCGATCGGTTCGACGAAACAGGCGGCGATGGTCGATCCGCCGACGTTCTCGCAGATGCGTTGCAGGTCGTCGGCAAGCTCGGCACCCGTTTCCGGCTGCCCCCGGGTGAAGGCCTGCTTGGGGTCCCAGGTGTGGCGCATGTGCACGACGCCCGGCATCATGCCGGAAAACGTCTCGCGGTTCTTGACCATGCCGGACAGGGACGTGCCGCCGATGTTGACGCCGTGGTAGGCGCGCTCGCGGCTGACGAAGCGGGTGCGGTGGCCCTGGCCCTTGACGCGGTGATAGGCCATGGCGATCTTCAACGCCGTGTCGATGGCTTCCGAGCCCGAGTTGGCGAAGAAGATGTGGTTCATGGGCTCGGGCGTGATGCGGGCGACCCGCTGCGCCAGGTCGAAGGCGCCGGGGTGGCCCAGCTGGAACGGCGGGGTGTAGTCGTTTTCCAACAGCTGCTCGTACACCGCCTGGGCGATTTCCTTGCGCCCATGGCCGAGCGGGCAGCAGAACAGGCCCGACGAGCCGTCGAGAATCTTGCCGCCTTTATGGTCGTAATAGTGCAGGCCCTCGCCGCGCACGACGATGCGCGGGCTTTTCTTGAAGTCCCGGTTGCCGGTGAAGGGCATCCAGTTCTCTTCAAGGGAATTGGTGTTGTATTCCATGATCGATCCTCCTCGGGAGCGCTGCAGGTCGGTTCCTGGCGGCGGTAATGCCGTGCGGCCCATCGGAATTCTCCGGACCGCCGGACTTGTCAGTTGATTGGCCTGATCGTAATCTGCGCTTCTGGCACCATGTTAGAGCCAGACCGGGTTATTCCCTGGACCACTTTTCGCACTTATGCAGACCAACGGAGCGACATGCGCGACGGCATATTTCACCTGGACCGGCGGCCCAACATCTCGATCCAAGGCCAGATTCGCGAGATGCTGGTTTCGGCCATCCTGGGCCGCCAGTTGCCGGCGGGCGACCCTCTGCCATCGTCGCGCAAACTGGCGAAAAGCCTGGGTGTGTCGCGCAATACGGTGGTTCTGGCCTATCAGGGGCTGGTCGACGACGGCTATCTGGAATCCCGCGAACGGTCCGGCTTCTACGTCACCGACGACATCATGGAAGGCCGCGCCGACGAGCCCGCCGCGCCGCCGCCCGCCCCGGACCCGCGGCCCGGCAACGGCCCCGATTGGGCCGCGCGGTTCCAGGTTCATCCGTCCGATCAGTCCAATATCGTAAAACCGGGCAACTGGCTGACCTACCCCTACCCCTTCATTTACGGCCAGGTGGACCAGTCCCTGTTTCCCATCGCGCAGTGGCGGGAATGCTCACGCCAGGCGCTGGGCCGCAAGGGCATGGACGTATGGACCGGCGACGCGCTCGCCGCCGACGATCCCATGCTGGTGGAACAGATTCAGACGCGCCTGCTGCCGCGCCGGGGCATCCTGGCCCGCGACGATGAAATCCTGGTGACCCTGGGCGCGCAGAACGCGCTCTATATCCTGGCCGCCCTGCTGGTGCGGGACGAGACCTGCGTCGCCATCGAGGACCCGGGCTATCCCGACGTGCGCAACATTTTCGGGTTGAAGACGGACCGCATCCTGCCGGTTCCGGTCGACGCCCACGGCCTGCCCGTGAACCAGCAACTGGACGGCGCCGACATCGTGTTCGTCACGCCGTCCCACCAGGCGCCGACCACGGTGACCATGCCCAAGGCCCGGCGGCAGGATTTGCTGACCCGGGCCGGGGAAAAGGACTTCGTGATCATCGAGGACGATTACGAGTGGGAAACCAATTACGTGTCCGAACCAACGCCGGCCCTGAAATCCATGGATACGGCCGGGCGGGTGATCTACGTGGGGTCCCTGTCGAAGACCCTGTTTCCGGGCCTGCGGCTCGGCTATCTGGTCGGCCCGGCGCCGCTGATCAAGGAAGCCCGCGCCTTGCGCCGCCTGATGCTGCGCCACGCGCCCAACAACAACCAGCGCACGGCGGCCCTGTTCCTGGCGCTGGGCCATCACGACAGCCTGGTCCACAAGCTACAGAAGGCCTACCGCGAACGCTGGAAGATCATGGGCCGGGCGCTGGCCGACCATCTGCCCGGCTGGTCCAAGGCGCCGACCTTCGGCGGCACCAGCTATTGGGTCAGCGGGCCGGACGGCTTCGATGCCGGCAAGCTGGCCGACCGGGCGCTCGACGACGGCGTGATCATCGAACCGGGGCGCGTCAACTTCGCGGCCAAAAACGCCCCCCGCAACCATTTCCGCCTGGGATTCTCGTCGATCGCGGCCGAGCGGATCGAGCCGGGCATCCGTCTGCTCGCCGACATCATCAAGCGCGATATCTGACCCTGATCCGTATCAAGTTGCCCCCCCGGCCCGCAGTGGTAACATCGACGCCCTGAACAGGCCGGGAGAAGTACCATGCGCATCGGCGTGCCCAAGGAGATCAAGGTTCACGAATACCGGGTCGGCATGACGCCCGCGAGCGTCGCCGAGGCGGTGCACCAGGGGCATACCGTGCTGGTCGAAACCGGCGCGGGCAAGGGTATCGGCGCCGCGGACGAGGCCTATGTCCGGGTCGGGGCGGAGATCGAACCCGACGCGGCCGCCGTGTTCGCCCGGGCGGACTTGATCGTCAAGGTCAAGGAGCCCCAGGCCGAGGAACGCCGGATGCTGCGCGAGGGACAGGTCCTGTTCACCTACCTGCACCTGGCCCCCGACCCCGAACAGACGCGCGAGTTGCTGGATACGGGCGTCACCGCCATCGCCTATGAAACCGTGACCGACGCCGGGGGCGGCCTGCCCCTGTTGCGGCCCATGTCCCAGATCGCCGGGCGCATGGCCGTGCAGGCGGGCGCGCACTGCCTGGAAAAGGAAGCCGGCGGGCGCGGCATCCTGTTGTCCGGCGTGCCCGGCGTGGCCCCCGCCAAGGTGGTCGTCATCGGCGGCGGCACGGTCGGCGCCAACGCCGCCGTGGTGGCGCTGGGCATGGGGGCGGACGTGACCGTGCTGGACACCGACGTGACCACCCTGCGGCACCTGGAACACCGCATGGGCCTGGGCCTGAAGACCGTCTATTCCAACCGCCACACGCTGGAAGAACAAGTCACCGCCGCCGACCTGGTGATCGGCGCCGTGCTGGTGCCGGGCGCGGAGGCTCCCAAACTGGTGACGCGCAGCATGGTCATGGTCATGAAGTCCGGGGCGGCTATCGTCGATGTCGCCATCGACCAGGGCGGCTGCTGCGAGACGTCGCGCCCGACCACGCATGCGGCGCCGACCTTCGTGGTCGACGAGGTGGTCCATTACTGCGTCGCCAACATGCCGGGGGCGGTCGCCCATACCTCGGCCTATGCGCTCAACAACGCGACCCTGCCCTTCATCCTGGCCCTGGCGGGCAAGGGCGCCGAACAGGCCCTGGCCGACGACCCCCATCTGCTGGCCGGCCTCAACGTGCACAAGGGCAAGCTGACCTATCGGGCCGTGGCCGATGCCCAGGGCCTGCCGTTCGTGGAGCCGCGCACCGCCCTGGGGGCCTAGAACGGCAGAAAATCGTATCAAAATCTCAAAACTGGGACGATATCGCACCATAAACCGATTTCTGGCCGGACCAAAAGGCGGCAACTGGCCCTATCCCCTGGACTAGGGAAGGCCTACCTACATCCTCACGGAATGCGGTGGTGACCGCCACGCCGAATAGGGGCCAATGGACGTGCCCGGCGCCGCGCGCCAACCGCGTTAAGGGTGCTATAACGTACGGAACAACACTCCATGCCGGCCCCAAGCGGCGGCCGGCCAAACTGCTTACGGGAGGATCCCAAGCATGACCAAGATGAACACGGAAGAGGCCTTCGTTAAGGTCCTGCAAATGCACGGCATCGAACATGCCTTCGGCATCATCGGCTCGGCCATGATGCCGATCTCGGACCTGTTCCCCAAGGCGGGGATCACCTTCTGGGACTGCGCCCATGAATGCAACGCCGGCATGATGGCCGACGGCTTTACGCGCTCAAGCGGCAAGATGGCCATGTGCGTCGCCCAGAACGGCCCCGGCATCACCAACTTCGTGACTCCGGTCAAGACCGCCTATTGGAACCACACGCCGATGCTGCTGGTCACGCCGCAGGCGGCCAACAAGACCATCGGCCAGGGCGGTTTCCAGGAAATCCCGCAGATGGCCCTGTTCGAAGACATGGTCTGCTATCAGGAAGAGGTCCGCGACCCGACCCGCATCGCCGAGGTCCTGAACCGCGTGATCACCGAAGCCTGGCGCGGTTCCGGCCCGGCGCAGATCAACGTGCCGCGCGATTTCTGGACCCAGATCATCGACATCGACCTGCCCCAGGTCATCAACATCGAACGCCCGTCGGGCGGCAAGCAGGCCATCGCCGATGCCGCCAAGATGCTGTCGACCGCCAAGTTCCCGGTCATCCTGAATGGTGCCGGCGTGGTGCTGTCGGGCGGCATCGAGGCCTCCAAGGCGCTGGCCGAACGCCTGTCGGCCCCGGTGTGCTGCGGCTATCAGCACAACGACGCCTTCCCGGGCTCGCACCCGCTGTTCGCCGGGCCCTTGGGCTACAACGGCTCCAAGGCCGGCATGGAGCTGATCTCCAAGGCCGACGTGGTGCTGGCGCTCGGCACGCGGCTGAACCCGTTCTCGACCCTGCCCGGCTACGGCATGGATTACTGGCCGAAGAACGCCAAGATCATCCAGGTCGACATCAAGGCCGAACGCATCGGCCTGACCAAGAAGGTCGATGTCGCCATCCAGGGCGACGCCAAGCAGGTCGCCGAACAGATCCTGGCCGGGCTGGCCCCGACCGCCGGCGACGCCGGGCGCAAGGAGCGCGAGGACCTGATCTCCACCACCAAGTCGCGCTGGCTGCAGACCCTGTCGTCCATGGACCATGAAGACGACGATCCGGGCACGACCTGGAACGAACGCGCGCGCAACAAGCATCCGGAACGGATGAGCCCGCGCATGGCCTGGCGCGCCATTCAGGCGGCGCTTCCGCGCGACGCCATCATCTCGTCCGACATCGGCAACAACTGCGCCATCGGCAACGCCTATCCGACCTTCGAACAGGGCCGCAAATACCTGGCCCCGGGCCTGTTCGGGCCCTGCGGTTACGGCTTCCCGTCGATCATGGGCGCCAAGATCGCCTGCCCGGACACCCCGGTCGTCGGCTTCGCCGGTGACGGCGCCTTCGGCATCTCCGCCAACGAGATGACCGCCGTCGGCCGCGACGAATGGCCGGCCATCACCATGGTCATCTTCCGCAACTACCAGTGGGGTGCCGAAAAGCGCAACACCACGCTGTGGTATCAGGACAATTTCGTCGGCACGGAACTGGACCTCGACGTCCAGTACGCCAAGATCGCCGATGCCTGCGGCCTCAAGGGCGTGCAGGTCACGACCATGCAGGAACTGACCGATGCCCTGGACGCCGCCGTGAAGGCGCAGATGGAAAACAAGACCACGACCTTCATCGAGGTCATCCTGAACCAGGAACTGGGCGAGCCGTTCCGCCGCGACGCCATGAAGGCGCCGGTCGAGGTCGCGGGGATCAATCCCGGCGACATGCGCCCGCAGAAAGGGGCCTAAGCGCCCTTGCAAGAGGCCGGGAGGCCGCGGCAACCACCGCCCGTCTCCCGGCCCTCCCCTTTTCCCGGGCGCCCCTTTCTTGCGGGCGCCCCTTTTTTTGGGTGTATGCTGAACCATGCTGAGCACCGCGCCGTTCGAAGTTCCCCAATACCTGCTCGATAGGGCCAAGGGCCTGGACCGCGTGCCCATGGCCGTCGCCGGGGCCGACAACATGGTGGTCATGGAAAGTGCCCGTCAGGCGACGGACGCGGGCCTGATCGCGCCGGTCCTGGTCGGTGACCGGGATGAGATCGAAAGCCTGGCCGAAACCATGGGCTGGGACATTTCATCCTTTCGTATCGTCGAGACCGGAGAAGAAGACGAAGCCGCCGCCGCGCGCATGGCCGTGGCCCTGGCCCGTGACGGCGAGGTCAAGGCCTTGATGAAGGGCCATGTCCATACCGATGCCCTGATGGCCGCCGTGGTCGCCCGCGAGACGGGGCTGCGCACGGGACGGCGCCTGTCCCACGTCTTTCACATGACCGTGCCCGGCAGCGACCGGGTGCTGATGATCACCGACGGGGCCGTCAATATCGCCCCCAATGAAAACACCCTGATCGACATCGTCAACAACGCGGTCGGTCTGGCCCATGCGCTGGGCAACGCCAACCCCAAGGTCGCCATCCTGTCCGGCACGGAAAGCGCCCTGCCGGCCATGCCGTCGAGCATGCAGGCCAAGGTGATCGTCGAGCGTGCCCGCGCCGGCGAGGTCACGGGGGCGATCGTCGACGGCCCCTTCGCCTTCGACAACGCCATATCGCCCGAGGCGGCAAGGCTGAAAGGCATCGACAGCCCCGTCGCCGGCAACGCCGACATCCTGGTGGTGCCCAACATCGAAACGGGCAACGGGCTGTTCAAGATGATGGTCTATTTCATGAGCGGCCTGGCCGCGGGTATCGTGCTGGGGGCCAAGGTGCCGATCGTGCTGACGTCGCGCGCCGATCCGCCCGAAGCCCGCTTCGCCGCCACCGCCATCGCCGCCATCGCCGCCGCCGGGGGGACTAACGGCCCAGATTGAGCCGCCGCACCATGGCTTTCGGCGCCTGGGCGCAATCGTGGCGGGCAAAGACATTGCGGCCGGGGTCGCGAATCAAGACCATGCGTTCCACCAGGGACCGGCCCAGTTCGCGATTGACCTTGCGGGTCAGGGTCCGGGCCATCCGCTCCAGATCGAAATCGTTATAGTCCGAACCGGCCAACCCCGCGTCCGACAACGCGATGTTGACCATGTGATAGATCACCGGCGCGATGTCGCAGATATCCTCCACCGCATCCCGCTCGGCCATGATGGCGACCGGCAACACGGCTTCCGCCGTGCCCCGCTTGCCGACGAACGGCCGGGGGATGGGCACATGCTTGAACAGGATCGTCGGCGGCGGCGTGTCCTCCTCCGGGGGCGCGGCGCGGCGCTGCGTCGGCAGGGCGGCGGCGATGCCGGACATGGGGCCGGACTTGGGGTCTTCGGCCTTGCGAGCGGTGTCGACCGGCGCCCCCACCGGGGGAATGACCACAACGCCCTCCTGGGGCGGGGGGGCGTCCGCGGCTGGGGCTGCGGCTTCAGGCGCAGGGGGCGTTTCCGGGTTCTCGGCGGTTTCCGTGCTCAGGTCGTTCAGGGCGATGTACAGATAGCCCGCCAAGGCCAGCATGGCGACCGTGGCGCCGATCAGATACTTGGGGTCCTTGAACGCCAGATAGGCCAGACGCTTCAGTCCGCCGCCCTCTTCCTTGGCGCGGCGGTCGGCGGCATCCGCATGCTTGCGCGCCAGGAATTCCTGCGCCTTGCGGGTGCGCAGATCCTTGATGGAGCGCAGCAATGCCACGGCGTCGTCCGTGGGCGTGGCGCCGCCGGCGTTGGCGAACATGCGCTCGATCTCGCCTTCGACGCGGGTGATTTCCAGCTCGTCCCCCTTGCGGGTGAACAACTGACGGGTCACGGCCTCCAGGCAGCTTCGAAGCGCCGCCGCGTTGGGTGCGCTGGCGATCACGGCGATCAGGCCCTCGTTCGGGTCCTCGAACACCTTCTCCCAATCGGTCACGCCCGACGGCGTTTGCGGAAACGCGGGTTTGCTCATGCCTGATCCATGCCTTGTCGCGCGGCAAAGGGATGTGCCGGTCATCACAATATATATAAAAATGCAGATAAATTCCCGGTCAACACCCGGGTCCCCGCGCACCTAGCGCAGCGGCGTGATGGTCGGCGTGGGCGGCTCGACCGCCGGCTCACCCAGAATCTTCGCAACGTCCTGCTTCATCAGGATGCGCGACCAGGTGCGGATGTCGTGAATTTCGGCCGCCGGGACGATCCAGTCGGCGGGATTTTCCACCGGCGGCGGGACCAGGCGGAAGGTCTTGCCCTGGCCGTCCGCGCCCTCGACGGGGATGAGCTTGCCGTCCTTGGCCCGTTCCGCCCCCGCCTTGCCGCGCAGACAGGCCTCGAGCAGGCCGTCGTCCGTGTCCTCGTGCCGGTCAAGCCAGGTGAAGGCATGCTTGGCGGCGTAGCGGGTCAGTTCCTCATGGCGGCCCATTTCCCGGCGCAGGTCGGCGAAGGCGCCGTCGGCCCAGATCAACTGTTCCTTGGCGCTGTCGTCGCGGCAGCGGCGCAGTTGGCGGATTTGGCGCTCGCGGGCGGCGATGTACCAATAGGCGGCCTTCAGCTCGTTTCCGTCCTGCTCCAGCTTGCGCGCCGAGGCGTAAATCCACAGCGGCGGAAAGTAATGGGCCTGCGGTTCGAACCAGCGGCGGTAGTCGTCAATCAGATTGGGCGGAACCCGGGCGATCCACTGTTCGCCCTCGGACCACCGGCCCGTCTCCCGTGCCTTGTCGATCTGGAAGGTATAGGCGTCGAGCGGATCGGCGGGCGCCTTGGCGGGCGGATCGGTCACGCGCCGCGCCTGCGTCAGCTGCAGGCAGCCGGCGAGCACGACCACGGCGGCGCCGAGCGCCGCGACGGAGCGGATCCGAATCATGACGGAATCCTAGGGGGTTGTATCCGGCTTGTCACGGCCTAGGCATTGCCTGCGGTGATCTGCATCAATGTCCGGGGGCCCCATGCCGATTAGATTCCAGGCACAGAGGGGCCGCCTGCCCCGCAAAGGTGAGGAGAACGATTCATGGACGGCGACAAGACATCTTCAGGCACCGTGTACGAGGAACCGGGCTGCGCCTACTGCCCGCCCAGCGTTCAGGCCTGCCGCCAGGGCGAAGGCGACAGCCGTGGGCCCGGGTTCTGCCCGTCCAAGGTCTGCCCCGATACCATCCGGGACGCCGTCGGCCATTACCAGGATCCGACCATCCTGAAGGTCGCCCAGGTCTCGGCCCGGATCGAGGCCGAAGGCTACTGTAAATGGACGCGGGTCGAGGAGATCGTCCAGTTCGCCAGGCAGATGAGCTTCACCAAGATCGGCGTCGCCAGCTGCATCAGCTTCCTGGAACAGGCCAAGGTTCTGAGCGGCGTGCTGGAAAGCCACGGGTTCGAGGTCGTCTCGACCGCCTGCAAGCACGGCGGCGTGCCCAAGGAAGACATCGGCCTGCGCGACGACGAGAAAATCCGCCCGGGCCAGCACGAAAGCATGTGCAACCCGGTATCGCAGGCCCAGGTGCTGAACGCGGCCGGCTGCGAATTCAACATCGTGCTGGGCCTCTGCGTCGGTCACGACAGCCTGTTCTTCAAATACTCGCAGGGCCTGGCGACGACCCTGGTCGCCAAGGACCGGGTGCTCGCCCACAACCCCATCGGCGCCCTGAACCTGGCGGACACCTACTATTCGCGCATCTGGGGCCCGGACAAACCGGCCAAGACGCCGAACAAGCCGAAGGCGGCCGCCAAGCCCGCGAGGGAATAGCCTACTCCGCCGCCCCTTCCGTCAGAAGGGTCTCGCCCGGTTTCACGCGGGTGAATTTCACCGGCTCCGTGGTGATGCCGATCTGGCCGTGGCCGTCGAGGGTCACGCGGGTGAAGCGGGAATTCTCGACATCCCGCACGTCCGGGTAATCGGCGCGGTAGTGCGCCCCCCGGGAGTCGTCCCGCGCCGTGGCCGCCGCGGTGATGGCCTTGGACACCAGGATCAGGTTCTTCAGGTTCAGCCAGTCGTGCCAGGTCAGGTTATAGGCCAGGTCCGTGCCGGTGACGCCGGTGGCGTCCAGATCGTGTTCGAGGGTTTCCAGGCCGGCCTCGGCCCGTTTCAACGAGTCCAGGTCGCGGATGATGCCCGCGTCTTCCCACATCAGATCGTAGAGCCGCTTGCGGATGCCGTCGATGTCGCCCTTCGGTTGGGTCAGGGGACGGCCCGCGCGCATCACGGCGTCTTCCAGGGCGGCCGGGTCCGGGTCGGCGAATTGGCCGTGGTCGGGGGTCCAGGCCGCGATGGTGTCGCCGGCGATGCCGCCGAACACGGTCGAGTTGGCGACGCCGTTGCCGCCCAGACGGTTGGCGCCGTGGACGCCGCCCGTATCCTCGCCAGCGGCGAACAGGCCGGGGATGGCGGTCGAGCAATCGGCCTCGAACTCGGCCCCGCCCATCATGTAGTGCGCCGTGGGCACGACCTCGACCAGCCCGGCGGCGAGGTCGAAGCCGCAATCGGCGCAGCGCTCCACCATGCCCTTGAAGTTCTTGCGCACCTGGGCCGTATCCAGATGCTTCATGGTGATGTAGAGCCCGCCGTTGGCGGCGACGTTGCCGGCGCGCATTTCCGTGAACATGGCGCGGGACACGATGTCGCGGGTCGCGCGCTCGTTGCGCTCGTCGTACTTGTGCATGAAGCGCTGTTCGTCGCCGCCCAACAGGTAGCCGCCGAAGCCGCGCAGACCTTCCTCGATGATCGTGCCGGTCATGCGGGTGTCCGACCCGGCGATCAGGCCCGTGGGGTGGAACTGCACCATTTCCATGTCGCGCATGCCAAGGCCCGCACGCAGGGCCATGGCCATGCCGTCGCAGGATTTGTCGCCCGAGGGCGTGTGGTACTTGTACATGGTCGGCCCGCCGCCGGTCGCCAGCAGCACGGCCTTGGCCTGCACGAAGCGGAACTGCCCCGTGCGCATGTCGATGAACAGCACGCCGGACATGCGCGATCCGTCCGCCGACTTGATCAGCTCGATGGCGCGATGGTCTTCCAGCTTGTCGACGTCGCGCGCCCAGGTCTGTTCCATCAGGCGGTTGATGATCTCGATGCCCGTCAGGTCGCCCTTGTGCACCGTGCGGTCGAAGGTCTGCCCGGCGAAGGCCTTCTGGTGGATGGAGCCGTCCGGGTTGCGGTCGAAATAGCAGCCGAGCTCGTTCTCCAGCTCGCGGATGCGGACCTGGGCCTGGGTCACCAGGGTCCAGGCAAGGTCCTGGTTGTTGAGCCACTTGCCGCCCTCGACCGTGTCCATGAAATGGCGTTCGGCGGAATCGCCCGGCGCCAGGGCGACGTTGTAGCCGCCCTGCACCATGCGGGTGCAGCCGGTCTTGCCGAGCAAGCCCTTGACCGCCACGGTCACCTTCAACTGCGGCGCCAGGTCCTTGGCGTGCAGGGCCGCGAACAGCCCGGCCCCGCCGGAGCCCAGGATCAGAACGTCGGTCTGCTGTGTGTCGATGTCGGGTTTCACGAGGAAACTCCCATGCTGGCCAGCGCCTCGGCGCGGCGATCCTCGGCGGTCTTCTTGACGCCGTCATAGAGCGAGCCGCCGTGGGCGTCCATGGCGACCAGCAGCGGGCCGAAGCCCTTGATCTTGAATTCCCACAGGCATTCGGGGTTGAGGTCTTCCAGGTCCACGTCCGTGATCTGTTCGATCCAGGTCGTTTCCAGCGCCGCCGTGCCGCCGATGATGGCCAGGTACACGCCGCCGAATTCCTGGAACGCGGCGCGGCTGTCCTCGCCGAGGCCGCCCTTGCCGATGACCATGCGCACGCCGTACTGCTCCATCAGCGGGCGGGTGAAGCGTTCCATGCGCTGCGAGGTCGTGGTGCCGATGCACACGCTCTCGTAGCCCGCCGGGCAGAAGTTCGACTTCGGCACCTTCTTCACGTTGGGCGCCGTGTGGATCACCGCATGGCCGTTCAGGTCGAACCGGGTCGTGCGGCCCTTGTCGAACATGTGGATCTGCGTCGCGTCGCGGATGCCGTAAAGCCAGTCTTCCAGGATCACCGTGTCGCCGGCCTTGAGTTCCCTGATCTGTTCCTCGGTGCAGGGCATGTGGATCGTATGTTCGGTCATGATCTTCGCTCCCTTCCTCAGAAACCGATCTCGACGCCCTTGGGCGTGAAGGTCGCCCGGGCGCGGCGCGCCGAATGGCACATGATGTTGACGGCGACCGGGTTCATGGTGATGTGGGTGGCGGCGGTTTCGACGTGCACGGCGAAAGCGGTGGAATCGCCGCCCAGGCCCTGCGGGCCGATGCCCAGCATGTTGACGGCGTGGGACAGCTCCTTTTCCAGCTTGGCGCCCTCCGGGTCTTCGCAGACGGAGCCCAGGGGCCGGGCCCCCGCCTTCTTGGCCAGCTTGGTGCAGAGGTCCGACGTGCCGCCGACACCGACGCCGACGATGGTCGGCGGGCACACGCGCCCGCCCACTTCCATCACCTTGTCGACGACGAAGGTCTTGATGCCGGCGACGCCTTCCGCCGGGATGCACATCTTCAGGAAACTGCCGTTCTCCGAGCCGGACCCCTTGGGGATCATTTCCATCTCGAAGAACTCGTCCTTGTCGGAAAAGTCGATGGTGATGACCGGCACCTTGATGCCGCAGGACGTCTGCTCGTTCACGCGGGTGATCGGATGCACGACGGAGGAGCGCAGCGGATGTTCCACCGTCGCCCGCTCGCAGCCCTTGCGGATCGCCTGCTTCAGGGCGTGGCCGTCGACCTCGACCCCCCGGCCGATCAGGATGTTGTAGATGGGAATTCCTGTGTCCTGGCACAGGAGGTTGGTCGTGTCCTCGGCCACGTCGATGTTCTTGATCATGGTCGCCAGGATCGACTTGGCGGTCGGGTCCGTTTCCGTCGCGTCCAGGCGCTTGAAGCCGTCCTTGATGTCCGGCGGCAGAATCTTCAGCGCCTGGATGTACAGGTGTTTGGCCGTTTCCTCGACGGCGGCGAGATCGAGTTTCATCTTGGTCGTCTCCTAGACAATCAACGTCACCCCGGCAACGCCCAGGATGGCCAGGACGATGCGCCGGAAGCGTTCTTCGTTCAAACGGGTGTAGCAGCCGATGCCGATCAGCCCACCCAGGGCCATGGCCGGCATGGCCCAAAGATAGTTGTGCGCCAGCTGCGGCGTGATCAGGCCCGCGTAGGCCATGGCGGCCAGGGACAGGCTGTGCATGATCAGGATGAACGGCTGGGTCACGCCGCGGGCCTGATCGCGGGGCCAGCCGCGCAGGCCGCTCCACACCGCGGGCACGATGCCGGACAAGCCCGCCATGCCGCCCAGCACGCCGCCGATGCCGCCCGCCGCCGCGTCCAGCCCGCGCCCGCCCCGGGTAATGGTCGGCGGGTTGGCGAAGATCAGCAGCCCGCCGCCGTAAAGCACCAGAAGGGCACCCACGGCGAGCTTGAACGGTTCCGGCGGCAGGTGTTGCAGCAGCCAGGTGCCCAAGGGCACGCCGATCACGCCGAGCGCCAGGAACGGCAGCAGGCGCGAGAAATCCAGGCGATTGCGCAGGCGGAGCAGCAGGAACACGTGCAGGGTGATGCCGGTCAGGATAATCAGGGGTGCGGCCTCGACCGGCGGCAGGACGTGCAGCCAGAACGCCGCCGACACCAGGGCGTCACCGAAGCCCGACGCCCCCGCGACGAAAGCCGCGAGGAAGGCGCCGAGAACGACGATCAGTTCGGGCGACAACTCGTTCATGGTGATCCGGTCATCCCGCATTGAGAAGGAACAGCAGCCCCGCCGCGAGCGACAATCCGCCGGTGACGGCGACCACCGATTTCTGCCAGTTGCGCCAAGCGAGGAATTCGATGGCGAGGATGCGAAGGCCGCCGGTCATGTGGGCCGCGAGCAGGATCACCAGCCCGGTTTCCAAAAGCTTGACCGCGGGTGCTTCGGTCCACGACAGGAACATGTCGAGGGTCGCCGATTGTTCGACGGCCAGCGCCAGGACATAAAAATGCGCCGGCAGGAACAGCAGCAGGGCGAGCCCGGAAATCCGGTGCAGGACGAAGGCCCAGTAGTTGGCGTGGTTGCGGTGCGTTTTCATGGTGTTACGCCCCCGTTCCCAAGTTTCCCAGGCCGTAAAGCCCGATCACGGCGCGGAAGCCCATGACGAGGATGGCCAGGCAGACGGCGGCCATGATCCAATGCGTCGCGCGGCGGCCGAGGGCCGTGTATTCGCGCAGGATATTGCGCAGCCCCGTCGGCGCGTGCAGCGCCACGGCGATCACGAACACGGAATAGAACATCAACCAGGGCACGGAACCGCCGACCCGGGCGACGATTTCCTTGGACGTTACCCCGCCCTGCACGGCGATGACGATGACCGCCAGATGCACGATCACGCAGACCGCCAGCACGGCGGCGGAGACCCGCTGCATCAGCCATTCCAGGGTTTCGGCGCGTTCGGGGGTCATCGATCAGATCTCCCCCTTCAGCGCCGCCTTGACCGTCGCCCGCTTGAGCCCGGCGATCGACGCCGTCGGGTTCAAATGCTTGGGGCACAGTTCGAAACAGCTTTGGTGGGAATGACAGGCCTGACAGCCGCCGGTCCCGGCGATGGCCTTCAGCCGCTCCGGCTGACCGCCGTCGCGCGCGTCGTTGACCAGGGTCCAGGCCCGGTTGAGGGCGGCGGGGCCGAGATAGTCACCCAGCCAGGCGACCGTGTCGCAAGCCGAATAGCAGACGCCGCAGTTGATGCATTCGATGCCGGCCGTGGCTTCCTTGCGCTTGGGGTCGCTGGGCGACACCTGGGCGAAGTCGTCATGGCGGGTCGCCGTCGGCACGAAATGGGCCTTGGCCTTGGTCCATTTTTCGAAAAATTCGGTCATGTCCACGGCAAGGTCGCGGATCACCGGCATGTTCTTCAGGGGCTGGATGCGCAAGACGCCCTCGTCCGCGACCTTGTCGACATGGGTGCGGCAGGTCCAGCGCGGCTTGCCGTTCACGGTCATGGCGCAGGACCCGCAAACCCCGACCCGGCAGGCGAAGCGGTAGCTGAGCCCCGGGTCCAGGTTGCGCTGCACGTAGGTGACGATGTCGAGCACGGTCTGGCTGGCCATGCGCGGCACTTCGAAGGTATCGAACCGGCCGTCCTCGCGGCCGCGCCAGATTTCCACGGTAAGGGTGTCGTTGCTCATATGTATTCCATCCGTATGGCCATCCCTATGGGTCTTCCTATTCGTGTTTCTCGCCGAGAACCAGGCGCGGGCCGCCCGGCGGGAACCAGGCGGTCTGATAGCTGATGGGCCGGTCGCGGTGCGCGAACCCTTCCATGTGATAGGCCAAGCCCACCATGCCCGGCGTCAGGCCGAGGGCCGCCGTGACCGTTTCCGGCAGAGGGCCGCAGGCGGCCATCTCGCGCACACGTTCCGTGGCGACCCCGAAGCGGTCCGTGAGGAAAGCGCGGATGTTCACATTCTCCAAATCCTTGGGCCGAACCTTCAACAGGCCCGGCACGCGGGATTCGGGCAGGTACAGTTCGCTGATCCCCATATGGGCATGGTCCACGTCGATGCGCCGGGTGACGACGATCAGGTCCCTGGTGCCCAGAAAGTCGCGCCAGGGCCCGGGTCGGCGCACGGCGTCGATGGAGCCGACCTGGGTATAGACCGGCAGCAGCGAGCGCCCGTCATCGGCGAGAAAGCGGAAATGCCACAGGTCCTGGGGCGCCATCGCCGGTTCGGCGACGAAGGTGCCGTGACCGTGGCGGCGGACCAGCAGACCCCGTTCGGCAAGATTGTTGAGCGCGCGCTGAATGGTGCCCAGGCTGGCCGGCAGCACCCGCGCCAGTTCGCTTTCCGGCGGCAGTTTCTCGCCGGTCTTCAGGCGGCCCTGCAAAATCGCGCGGGCGATGGCGTCGGACAGTTGCAGGTACTTGGGCAGGCGCGGCATGCCTGAATGAGCGCCATCCTCAAGCACCGTCGCCAAGGCGGAGAAAACCATGGATGCGTTCCCTGATACGGCCGGTTTATCGCGGCCTTTCCTTGATTCCTACACCCGGAGACCGAGAATCTTCAAGTCCTATATAGCTATATAGGTATTCAACACATCGAATCAGCTGATCGACAGAACGATGAGACAACCGAAGGCATCTTCGCCGGAAACGTAAATGCGCCCGCCGACACGCCGAAATGCGACGCCGTTCTTCCGCCACAAAGCCTCGGCGACGTCCAGGTCATCGACGGCGACGCGGAACCCGGCGAACCGCGCTTCGCCCTCCGGCACCGCCGGAGGCTGTACCCCGGGATAGGTCTCGGCAAAGGCCTCCGGTTCCAGAACGCAGAACCCGGCCCCGTCCAAGCCTGCGCAGATGCCGCCGTTGATGGGCACCACCGCCCCGAACAGGCGCTTGAACAGGCCGATATGGGCTTCCGGGTTTTCCGCGACCATCTGCACTTCGACAATCCGCCGCGCCCCGTTGGCATGGGTCTGGTACTGGGGTTTCCAGAAGATTTCCCCCGGATGGCGATGGTCGCAGGTGAAGAAGGGAGCCCGCGGCAGGGCCGGGTCCGTCAGGAAGGTCAGACGGAAATCCAGTTTCACCTCGCTGCCGTCGGGCTGACGCGCCTTGCGCCCGAAAGCGAAGGGAGCATGCAGTTTGAACCCCGCCCGCTCGAACCGGGCCCGGTCGATCTCCCACCCATCCGAGGTCAGGGCCAGCATGGACATGCCGTCCCCGGTCTTCAGGTAATCCCGGTTATAGGCGCCGAAGGAAAAGTCGCCGCCCTTGGCCTCGGGCACCTCGTCCGGCTTGGTCACGGTCAGCAGCTCGATAAAACTTCCCTGAAGCTGGGCCAGGCGGTTGCCGGTGCCGAACGGGTGCTGCGCCTGGGGCGTCAGCGTGAAACCGAGCCGTTCATAGAAGGCCGAAAGCGCCGCCAGATCGCGGGCGGCCAAGACGACGTGATCGATGCCTGTCATGGATAGCCTGTCATGGAACGAGGTAAATGGGCGACGACCAGATGACGTGGCCGTCTTCCAGCGCGATGCGCACGTAAAGGGCGTTGTCGCGGTCGGGGTTGAGGGGAATCTTGCGCTCCAGCTTGAGCCGCTTATGAGGGTTTTCCTCGGGAATTCGGTAGATCCGCACGCGGCGGCCGAGACCGCCGGCCTCCAGGCAGATATCCTCGCGCCCGATGTCCTGCACGGCGATGGTTTTCTTGACCAGGGGCGTGTCGATGCGCAGCCAGCCCATGACCATGTCGTCCAGCCAGGCGTCGAAACCGATGAAGCCCCCCGTGGTCAGGGACGACCATTCGACGCGCTGGGGCGACACCAGGTCCAGGCGCTTTTCGATGTTGTACCAGTTGATGGCTTCGATGTGCGTGAAGGCGTTGCCCGACAGTTCGGCGAACCCGTCCCACACGGTTTCCCGGCCGCGGCCGCGGTATTCGGAGCCCTCCCAGATGACCCGGATGCGCCTGCCCATGTCTTCCTTTTCCGACGGCCGCCAGGTTTCCAGCAGGCGCAGGCCGTCGCGGATGTCGATGCGTTCGATCGGCGCGGCGGCATGGATGTCGATCTCGAAGGTCACGCTGTCGGCGCCGGTGCGCAGGATGTCGCCCATGACCGCCTCGGTGACCCGTTCGTCGGGCGGCCCGCCGAGCGCCGGATCGTCGTCGAAGCGGTCGGCGGGGGCGTCCAGCGTCACCCGGGTCGACAGCACCGCCCGGCAGCCCGTGGTGCAGTAATGGTGGCGGCGTTTCAGCGCCGTCATCAGATCCTTGCGGGTCAGGTCGTCGGCGGACAGGCAGGTCAGCCCGCCGTAGGCGCCGAACCGCGTGGCCCCGGGGTGCGAAGCCCCGGGCCGGCCCTTGTGCCCGTCCGAGGTCGCGAGAATGCCCGTGCGATATCCCATCTCGAAGGCGTCCTCGACCAGCCATTCAAAGGTGCCCCAGGCGGAATGAACCTCGACTGAACGTTCCAATTTTCGGTCGTGTCCGCGCCGAATGTCGGCATAGCGCCCGCCCACATGGGCGAACACCATGACGTCTTCGTCTTTCAGCTTGTCGAACAGGTCCTCGACGCTGTTGGCGTCCTGCGCCAGGTCGCTGGTGTCCTCGACCAGGGCGTGGGACGAGCGGTAGATGGGCCGGCCTTCCTCGGCATAGAGAATATTGCGGTCGCCGCCCAGGCAGGTATTGGCCGACCATTCATAGCCGGGGATGACGATGAAGCGGCTGTCCTGCGTGAACTCGCGGCTCAGGCTGTTCAACTCGTCCCAGAATGCCGACGTGATCTGAAAATCGTTGCCCTGATGCACCGTGGCGTCGAGAAACGCCCTGTCGCGGGCAAAGGAAAAGTAGGAACGTGCGTTGTTGGTGCCGATGGTTTCCTGAGACTGGCCATGCAGGTCGGCCCAGAAGCTGACGCGGTCGGTCTTCGCCACCACGCGCAACGGGTTGGAGCGCGCCGCCAGGTTGCCGTCCATGTCGACCAGATCGATGCACAGGTCGCCTTCCTCTTCCGCGCGCAGGCCGTCGATCTGCACCGACGCCTGGCCGGGGTAGAACGAGATCTCGTCCGGCAGGTTTTCGACCGGCCGGGTCGAGGTGACACGAAAGGTATCCTCGCATTTGGCCGAGGGATTGCCCCAGCGGTCCTCGCCCTTGAGGCCCAGCAAAAAGGTCTCGCCCACCCGTTTCAGGGTCGGCAGAACGGCTTTGTAGAGCACGGGCGGGCCGGACACGATCTCGATCGACGGTGTGTCGGGCAGCTCGACGTAGTCATAGGTCGCGAAGGCGTCGACCAGGATGCGGAACTGGAATTCCTGTTCCTGAAACGTCTGCATGCGCACGCCCGGGCCGCCGAACCGGCGGTCGCCGATGCGGATCACGATGCGGTCGCCTTCACTGAGGAACCCGCGCACGACCTTGATGTAGAGCGTCTTGTCCCAGGGCCGAAAGTTGCGCTTGAGGTCGTATTCCATATGCAGGACGGCGCCGTTGGACGCCTGGGCCGAGACGTAATTGGCGCCTTCCGGGTCGTCCATCTGCAACCTGCCCAGGTCCGAGGCGAAGCGGTGCACGATCTTGAGCGAGCCGGAATCGTCGATCCCGAACTTGCCCGCCGTGTAGATGACGAAAAAGGATTGGAAACTGCCCGCTTCCACCGGCCCCAAGGGGGCGATGGAGACGGAGCCCATTTCCTCCGGCAGATAGGTCGAAAGCGGCATACCTCCCACGTCCCCCAGTTTACCTTGATCGGTTCAGGGATCCTGACAATTCCCGGCACGAACCTCAGTGCGGCTAATATTCATCCATCGGCTGGCAAGAGGCAACAAAGAGGGAAGCCGCCGGAACCTCAGTCGCCGCCGTCCTCGGTCTCGCCGGGTAGGGAAAATCCCCCGTCCCGCTGATAGACCTTGATGAGCGACGCGTCGTCCTGGCGGCCCAGCCCCATGTCCTTGGCCTGCTGGTATCGGCCGAACGCCGTTTCGGAAATCGGCAGGGGAAGGTCCAGTTTCTCACCCTGCGCCAGCACGATGCCCAGATCCTTGATGAAGATATCGACGGCGCTTTTCGGGCTGTAGTCGTTGTCCAGCACATGGGGCACCCGGTTTTCGAACATCCAGGAATTCCCCGCCGAGGCGGTGATGACCTCGAACACCGTCTTGGCGTCCAGGCCGCTTTTGATCGCCAGCGCCATGGCCTCCATGGCCGTCGCGATATGCACGCCGGCCAACAGCTGGTTGACCATCTTCATGGTCGATCCGGGGCCGGGCCCGTCGCCCAGTTCGAACACCTTTTCCGCCACGGCGTCGAGCAACGGGCGGGCCTTGGCGAAGGCCGCCGCCGAGCCCGAGGCCATGACCGACAGCCTGCCCGCCGCCGACTTGACGGGCCCGCCGGAAATCGGCGCGTCGAGATAGAGCGCCCCCTTGGCTTCGGTCATCCTGGCCAGGGAAACGGCCGTGTCCGGCGGCATGGTGGCGCAACCGAGAACCACCGCCCCCGGGGCCAGGGTGTCGAGCACCCCGTCGGGGCCGGTCAGGACGGCTTCGACCTGCTGCGCGTTGACGACGACCACGGCGATGGCGTCCGCCCCCCGGGCGGCATCCGCCGGAGTCTGGGCGGCCCGGCCGCCGCCGGCGGCGAAGGCGTTGCGCGCATCCTCGGAAATGTCGCAGCCGGCCGTGTCGATGCCCGCCGCGACCAGGGATTTCGCCATGCCCATGCCCATGGCGCCGAGGCCGATCACCGCCGCGCGGTATGCCGTCATGTCGTGCAGTCCTTGTTGCTTGAATGAGCGATCAGAGCTTGTCGAGAGCGCCCTTGATGCGGGCAATCGTGTCCTTTAGCCCCTGCATCATGCTGTCGGCGTCCTTTTCCAGGGCCCCCAGGTTCTCGCGCCCGGATTTGATCTGGGCGGTCAGCTTGGCGCGCTCGGCGTTCAGCTTGTCGAGGGCGGCCTGGGCATCGGCCTGCTTGCGGGCCGCTTCCGAGGCCGCCTCCAGGGCCGTCTTGGTTTCCGTGTAAAGGCTCGACAGCTTGGCCTCCAGCTCCTGGGCCTCGGCCCGGCGCTTGTCGATGTCCGCCTGGGTCGCCGTCAGCTCTTCCTTCTTGTTCGCGACGGCTTCCGCGATGTCGGCGGATTCCTGCATGAACTTGTCCTGCGCCGTCTTCATGGCGATGCGTTCCTCGGCGACCTGGGCACGCAGGCGGGACATGTCATCCTGGGCCTGGGACACATCCGATGCGTAGTCGACCGCGGCGACGATGGCCAGACCGGCCACCACGAACAACGCCAGGGCGACCCGCTTCCAGGTCGCCGCCGACCCGTCCATGCCGATGGCGCCGGAAAGCCCGCCCAGGGCGGATTTCTTGGTGCTGCCGTCGGCGGCCGCCTTGGCCGCCGGCTCCGGGGCCGCCGACGTCTTGTCATCCGCCTTCGGCGCCGTTTTGCCCGCCGGTTTTGCCGCCGGTTTTGCCGTGCTGCTCTTGCCGTTCTGTTCGCTCATGGATTTCGGTCCTCGCAATGGATGTGAAGGCCTCCCGCCCCGATGTAAGGGCATTATAGAGCACCCCGGCTCCAGGGCCAGGGGACAGGAATGGCCGAAAAGGTACGGTTTCCAATCATACCGGAACGAGATGTCAGGAAGATGGCTGGCGGCACGGGGCGAAACCGCTATGATGGCCGTGTCGATACCGCCCACGCATCCATAAGCACCACCCGCCATGATCGTTTCCCAAGTCACCCTGCGCCGACTGTCGCTGCCCCTCAAGGTGCCCTACAAACTTGCCTTCGGCGCCGTCACCGCCTTCGACACCATTCTGGTCACCATTCAGGGCGACGGCGGCGAACACGGCGTCGGCGAGGCGACGATTCTGACCGGCTATACGGCCGAGACCATCGACAGCGCCTGGGCCAAGGTGAAGGAACTGGCCGTCCTGATCAAAGGCAGGGACGCGGACGCGGCCAAGGATCTGGCGCTTACCCATCTCAAGAAGGCCCCCTTCGCCGTGTCGTCCGTGGTGACCGCTGTCGAAATGGCCGAAGGCAGCCCCTTCCTCGACATTTCCAGGGACACCCCCGTGCCGCTGCTGGCGATCCTCAGCGCGTCCGACGACGCCGGCATCGCGGCGGAACTGGACCGCCATCGCCAGGCCGGTTACGGCACGGTCAAGGTCAAGGTCGGGTTCGAATGGGAATCCGACGCCAGGCGCCTGAAATTCATCCAGGGCGAGGTCGGGCGCATGCCGGCCGGAACCTTGAAACTGCGCATCGACGGCAACCAGGGATTTTCCCGGGCCGACGCCCTGGCCTTCACCCGTATTCTCGAACCCGATCATATCGAACTGTTCGAACAGCCCTGCCACATGGACGATTGGGACGCCGCCAAGGCCGTTTCCGACATCTCATCCGTGCCCATGATGCTGGACGAAAGCATCTACGGCCCGGCCGAGATCGAGCGCGCGGCGGAAAGCGGCAGTGCCCGGTTCGTGAAACTGAAGCTGATGAAGGCCGGGTCGCTCTCCGCCCTGGCGGAACAACTGACCCGCATCCGCGAGCTTGGCATGGAGCCCGTGCTGGGCAACGGCGTCGCCGCCGACCCGGGGTGCTGGATGGAAGCCTGCATCGCCCGCACGCATATTTCCAATGCCGGAGAGATGAACGGTTTCCTCAAACCCCACCGGACCCTGTTCGCCGATCCCATCCGGGTCGAGCGCGGTTCCATGATCCTGACGCCTGGGGCACCCGCGCTGATCGACGACGCGGCGCTGGACGCACTGGCGGCGGAAACCGTTCGGGTGGCGGCCTAGGCATGCTGGATATTCTAGGCCAACCGCCGGCGACGCTGGCCCTGCTGGCGCTCGCGATCTTTCTCGGCGGCACCATGAAGGGCATTTCCGGGATCGGACTGCCGATCATCACCATGTCGATCATCTTCACGTTCGATTTGCTGCCGGCCAAGGACACCATCGCGTTCGTCGTCATGCCGATTCTGGTCACCAACCTGTGGCAGGCGATCCGGTCCAGCGGCTGGATAGAGACGCTGAAGGAACACTGGCTGCTGATCGCCGTATTCCTGCCCTGTCTGTTTCTGGGCTCGCGCATGCTGGCCGGCATGGACACCAAGGGCGTGTTTCTGGTGCTCGGCTGCATCGTCGCGGCCTTTGCCGCGTCGAACATGTGGAAGCCGCATCTGGACCCCCTGACGCCGCGCACGCGCCTGTGGGCCGGGCCGCTGGCCGGCGTGACCGGCGGCCTGCTCGGCGGCCTGTCCACGGTCTGGGGCCCGCCGATCATCATGTACCTGGTCATGCTGCGGCTGCCGAAGGACGTCTGGGTGCGCTCGGTCGCCCTGGTCTACGTCACCGGCGCCGTGCCGCTGGCCGCGTTCTACTGGTCCAACGGGGTGCTGAACCCGTCGAACGTCTGGCTGTCGACGGCGGCCTGCGTTCCCGGAATGGCCGGTATTCTGGCCGGCGAACGCATCCGCCGGCATATCAATGAAGAGGCCTTTCGCCGGGCCATGCTGGTGCTGCTGTTCCTGATCGGCTTGAACCTGATCCGCCGCGCCGTATTCTGACGCCCACCCCTTTTCGGAGGACATGACCATGGACTTCGCCGACCCCAACCTGTGGCTCTCGCTGTTGACGCTGACCGCCCTGGAAATCGTCCTGGGCATCGACAACCTGGTGTTCATTTCCGTGGTCGCCGCCAAACTGCCGCCAGAGCAGCGGGAAAGGGCGCGCAAACTGGGGCTGACGGCGGCGCTGGGCATGCGCATCGTGCTGCTGGCCTCCATCGCCTGGATCATCGGCCTGACCGCGCCCGTGTTCACCATTCCGTTCATCGACCATACCGTATCCTGGCGCGACCTGATCCTGCTCACGGGCGGCATTTTCCTTTTGGCCAAGGGCACCCATGAAATCCACGGCACCATCGAAGGCGACGAGGAACATGAAACCGGCGCCAAGACGGCGACCTTCGGCGCGGTGATCGGCCAGATCGTCGTGCTCGACATCGTGTTCTCGATCGACAGCGTGGTCACCGCCGTGGGCATGGCCGAACACCTGCCCATCATGATCGCCGCCGTCGTCATCGCCATGGTCATCATGATGTGGTCGTCGGGCCCGGTGGCGCGTTTCATCCAGGATCATCCGACGACCAAGATGCTGGCGCTGGCCTTCCTGCTGCTGGTCGGCATGGCCCTGGTCGCCGACGGCATGCATTTCCATATCCCGCGCGGATATCTGTACTTCGCCATCGCCTTTTCCATGCTGGTCGAGGTCCTGAACCTGGCGGCACAGCGGCGGCGGAAACGCCTGCGCGCGGCCAAGGCCGAGTGACGGCGGAAAGCGGGAGCCGGCGATGCTGAACATCCTATGGTCGATCCTGCCGATCTTCGTGCTGATCGTTCTGGGCAACCTGTTGCGCCGGGGCGGCATTCCGTCGGTCACCTTCTGGAACCTGAACGACAAGCTGGTCTATTGGGTGCTGTTCCCGAGCCTGTTGTTCTACAAAACCTCGACCACCGATCTGGCCGGCGGTGTCATCGGCCCGCTCGCGGCGATCATCCTGTCCGGGCTTGTGGCGGCGGTGGCCGTGTCGCTGATCCTGGGCCTGGCGCTCGGCTTCAACCGCCCCCAGGCCACCAGCATCCTGCAAGGATCGGCCCGCCACAACACGTTCATCGCGCTCGCCATCGCCGAACGCCTGTTCGGCACGGAAGGCCTGGCCGTGGCCGCGCTGTGCACATCGGTATTGGTCCCACCCACCAATGTGCTGGTCATCAGCCTGATGAACATCCTGCTGCGCCAGGGCAGCGGCAGCGGCCTGTGGGCGCCCGTGGCCAGGGACCTGGCACGCAATCCCCTGATCCTGTCCGTGGGCCTGGGCATCGGCGTCAACTATCTGGGGGCCGGCGAAATCCCGGTGGTCCACGAAGTGACGGGAATGCTCGGCCGCGCGGCCCTGCCCATCGTGCTTCTGGCCGTCGGCGCCAACATCCGCCTGCACGAAATGAAGGCCTCGGCGTCGCCCATCGCCGTCGCCACGCTGGTCAAGTTCCTGGTCTTTCCGGCCGCCGCCTGGGCCATGTGCTGGCACCTGGGCGTCACGGGCGTGCCGGCCTATGTCATCACCATTTTCGCGGTCATGCCGATGCCGCCGTCGTCCTTCACCATCGCCCGCGAGATGGGCGGCGACGCGCCGCTGGCCGCCAGCATGGTGACGGTGCAGACATTGCTGAGCCTGATCACCGTGCCCGTGAGTCTTGTGATCGCCCAAAACCTATTCTAATCGTTGGGCGTCGGGCCGCCGCCCGGCAGCGGGGAGATGACAAGGAGACCCCCATGGCAAAGCGCGATCATTTCGCCACACGGCTGGGCTTTGTCCTTGCCGCCGCCGGGTCGGCCGTGGGGCTTGGCAATATCTGGAAATTCCCCTTCATGACCGGACAGAACGGCGGCGGCGCGTTCCTGGTGCTCTACGCCGCCTTCGTGCTGACCATCGGGCTCAGCGTCATGCTGGCCGAATTCGCCATCGGCCGCGCCGGACAGCGCAACCCCGTGGGCTCGTTCCGCGCCTTGAAGGGCGGGGCCTGGCCCGCCGTGGGCGGACTCGGCGTCGTCGCCGGATTCGTCATCCTGTCGTTCTATTCCGTGGTCGGCGGCTGGACCCTGGCCTATGCCGTCAAGTCCGTGTCGGGCACCCTTGCCTCCAACGACCCCAAGGTCCTGGGCGCCGCCTTCGGCGCCTTCATCGCCGATCCCCTGGACGTGATCGGATTTCACACCGCCTTCATGGTGCTGACCCTGGTGATCGTCGCCGGCGGCGTGCGCCACGGGATCGAGCGGGCGGCGCGCATCCTGATGCCGATCCTGGCGCTGCTGGTCATCGTCCTGGCCGTCCGCGCCGTGACCCTCGACGGCGCGGCCAGGGGCATCGCGTTTTTCCTGACTCCCGATTTCTCCAAGGTGACCTGGGATACGGTGAACGCCGCCCTGGGTCAGGCGTTCTTTTCCCTGTCGCTGGGCATGGGGACCATGATCACCTACGCCAGCTACCTGGACCGGCAGGTCAACCTGCCCAAGACCGCCGCCCAGGTGACGCTCCTGGATACGGGCTTCGCCGTGATCGCCGGGCTCATGGTCCTGCCCGCCGTGTTCGCCTTCGGCTTCGATCCGGCGGCGGGACCCGGGCTGACCTTCATCACTCTGCCCGCCGTGTTCGCCCAGATGCCGGCGGGGGCGCTGTTCGCCTTCCTGTTCTTCGTCCTTCTGGCCATCGCGGCGCTGACGTCCGCCGTCTCGATCATCGAGCCCGTGGTGTCCTACCTGATTGACGAACGGAGAATTTCCCGGCGCGCCGCGACCTGGGGGGCCGGGGCCGTGACCTGGGCCTTGGGCGTGCCCTCGGCCCTGTCGCTGGGCCCGTGGAAGGACGTGACGGTCGGCGGCAAGGGAATCCTCGACGCCGTCGATTACCTGGCGTCGAACATCATGCTGCCGCTGGGCGGTATCCTGATTACCCTGTTCATCGGCTGGTCCGTCGCCGCCCGCGCCGTCGACGAGGCGCAGTCCGGCGGCGACCACCCCTTCGCCCTGGCCAAGGTCTGGATCTTCATTTGCCGCTTCGTCGCCCCGGCGGCGGTCGCCTGGGTGATGATCAGCGGCCTTTGATCCTGTCCCGACAAAAAATCGCGGACATTTGATTTTGATCAACACGGCCCTGTTAAATGATGATAACAAGTCGCATTCGCAATACGGATCATCGAATGCAACACCATACGCCCTTCTCTCGCCGCCTTTTTCTCGCGACACTTGTCTTGAGCCTGTCATTTGCGGCGTCCCCCGCCCGAGCAGCCGATTACGCCACCCCGGCAGAGCTGGGCAAGGCCCTGTTCTTCGACCTCAACCTGTCGAAAAACCGCACCCAGGCCTGCGCCACATGCCACGACCCGGCCAATGCCTTTACCGACCCGAGGGAAACCGCCGTGGGGCGCGCCGTGTCCCTGGGCGACGATGGCACGTCGCTGGGCGACCGCAACGCGCCGACGGCCGCCTATGCCAAGTTCGCCCCCAAATTCCAGCGCCTGAAGGACGGGCGTTATGTCGGCGGTCAGTTCCTGGACGGTCGGGAGCCGGACCTGGCCGGTCAGGCCGGGGGCCCGCCGCTCAACCCCCTCGAAATGGGCATGCCGGACAAGGCCAGCGTCGTGAAACGGCTGTGGGAAAACCCGGCCTATGTGACGGCCTTCGCCAAACTGTTCGGCCCCAAGGTCAAGGACGACACGGAGGCCGCCTACGGCGCCATGACCCAGGCCATCGCCGCGTTTGAGAACACCAAGGAATTCGCCCCCTTCGATTCCAAGTACGACCGCTTTTTGAAGGGCGAGGCCAAGCTGACGGATCAGGAGGAACTGGGGCGGCTCTTGTTCTTTTCCCAGCAGTTCAGCAACTGCAACCAGTGCCACCAATTGCACGCGGTGCAACCGGCAAAGGGCGAGACCTTCACCAACTATCAGTTCCACAATATCGGAATTCCCGTGAACACCGCCGTGCGCCGGGCCAACGGATCGAAGCCCGGCCACGTGGATCACGGATTACTGGAAAACCCGGCGGTGACGGACAGGGCCCAGGACGGCAAGTTCAAGGTACCGAGCCTGCGCAACGTGGCGGTGACCGGCCCCTACATGCACAACGGCGTGTTCAAGGATCTGCGCACCACGGTGCTGTTCTACAACAAGTACAACACCAAGGATCCGGACCGTCTGATCAACCCGGAAACGGGCAAGCCGTTCCAAGCCCCCGAGGTGCCGGCGACCCTGTCCGTGAAGGAGCTGACCCACGGCCCGGCGCTCGACGACAAGCGCATCGACGCCCTGGTCGCGTTTCTCAAGACCCTGACCGACCGGCGCTACGAGCCCCTGTTGGCCGAGAAAAAGCCTTAGGACGTCTTGGACTGAATGTAGTTGGGCAGGCCCATCTTCTCGATCAGGCCGAGCTGTTTTTCGCACCAGTAGAGGTGGTCTTCCTCGGTATCTTCGAGCAGGCCCGTCAGCATCTGGCGGCTGACGTAATCGCCTTCCTTTTCACACAGGGCGATGACCTTGACCAGTTCCTTCTGCACGAAGACCTCGTAGGCCAGGTCGTTCTTGATCATCGACGGCACGTCCTTGCCGATCTTCAGCTTGGCGCGGGCCGCCACGTCGGGCGTGCCTTCCAGGAACAGGACGCGCTCGATGATCTTGGCGGCGTGATCCAGCTCTTCTTCCTGTTCGTGCTTCATGCGCTCGTACAGTTCTTCCAGGCCCCAGTCCTGATACATGCGCGAATGGATGAAGTACTGGTCGGCGGCGGACATCTCGTGGGTCAGCAGGCCGTTAAGGGCGGTGATGACCGTTTTCTTGCCTTTCATGACGCGGTACTCCTTATGTTTGCGACTGGATGTAGTTGGGAAGCCCCATGTCCTTGATCAGGCTCACCTGGGTTTCCAGCCAGTCCAGGTACTCTTCCTCGTCCTCGAGAATGTCGTCGAGAAGTTCGCGCGAGATGTAGTCGCCCTTCTTCTCGCACAGCGCGATGGCCTCGCGCAGGGCGGCGATCGACTGTTCCTCGAGCGCCAGATCGCATTTGATGATTTCCTCGGTGTTCTCGCCGATGCGCAGCTTGCCCAGGTCCTGCAGGTTGGGCAGGCCGTCGAGGAACAGCACGCGGGCGATCAGCTTGTCCGCCTGCTTCATGTCCTTGATGGATTTTTTGTATTCGTGCTCGCCGATGTCGTCCATGCCCCAATCGTTGAAGATACGGGAATGGAGAAAATATTGGTTGATGGCGGTCAGTTCGTTCTTGAGGATCAGATTGAGGCGCTTCAGCACCTCCGCGTCGCCCTTCATCTGCCGTCTCCTTTTATGTGAACCGGTGCCGTCCCTATGCTGAGTCTAAATTTACACAGTTCCAAAATGATCTCAAGTGCATTGATTATACTATATAATTTTGAAAGTCATTCGCAACCGAAAGTATGGGGAAAGCGTCTTGCTGCCATGTTGTTCTGTGCCGTCCTGGCCTTGGCGCCGACCTCCGCCGGGGCCCAGGGCGGGTCGTGCCGCGCGTGTGACGCGAATCCCGACCGCTGCATCGACGCCTGCACGGTGCTGATCGACGGCGGCCTGCGGGACGCCCACACCCTGTCCAAGGCATTCAAGAACCGGGGTGACGCCCATGCCCGCAAGGGGGCCCTCGCTGCCGCCGCCGCCGACTACGGCCGGGCCATCGCGCTCACCCCCGGCGACGCCGCCGCCGTCAACAACCGGGGAATCATCCTGAACCGTCAGGGCCGCTTCGATGCGGCGATCGGCGATTTCAGCCGCGCCATCGCCCTTGAGCCCGGGCGCGCGGCCTTTCGCATCAACCGCGCCCACGCCCATTACGGCAAAAAGGACTACGCCGCCGCCCTGGCGGACCTGGACCGCGCCATCGCACTCTCCCCCGACGAACCCCGCGCCCTGAACAACCGGGCCGGCGCCTTGATGATGTTGGGCCGGCATGACGTCGCGATCCGGGACCTGGGGCGCGCCGTCGCGCTCGACCCGAAATACGCCGCCGCCTACAACAACCGGGGCATCGCCCATGCCGGCAAGGGCGACTTCGCCGCCGCCATCCGCGATTACGACCGCGCCCTGGCGCTGCGCCCAGACTATGCCAAGGCGCGCGAAAACCGCACGAAGGCGGAACGCCGGCAGCGCCAGACACCGGCCGCGACCCTCGACCTGCCGCCGCCGGAGCCGGCGGAGGAACCCGCGCCGATGTCCCTGGCGGCCGCCCCGGAGCCGCCCGCGGCACCGGAACCCGCGCCCGATCTGGTGTCTCCGTCCGCGCCGCCCGCCGCCGCCGATACGGCCGGGCCCGCCCTCGTGCCGGTCACCACGCAAACGCCTGCTCCGCCCGCGCCCCAGGCCATCCCCCGCACCCCGGTCGAGACCGCCCCCGCGCCGTCGGTCATTCCGGCCGGACCGTCGCTGCTCGAACGGTTCCTGGTGCTGGAGAGAACCCTGCGCGCCGCCGACCCGGCGACCATCGTCCGCTATCAGGTCCGCCTGCGCGAAACCGGCCACTTCGCCGGGGCCGCCGACGGCAGGCTCAGCCGGGCGCTTCTGGAGAGCGCCGCGGCCTGCATGCAGGCCGGCTGCACACTCCCGTAGACAACCCGCCGTCGCCGACGTCGGCGCCGCGCTATCCGGGCAAGAAATACCCGGGCGTGATCGCCAAGGCGCGGGGTCAGGACTTACAGGTACGGCCCGGGCAGGATGGGACTGCCGTCGCGGAACCGTTCCGCGCGGAAACGCGTCACGTCGTGGCCCGGGTCGCGCCCGACCACCATGTCGGCCATGACCCGGCCGATCGCCGGGCCGATGCCGAAGCCGTGACCGGACAGCCCGGTGCAGATGAACATGCCGGGCAGCACGGGGTCCTCGCCCAGGGTCGGCACCACGTCGGGGGTGACGTCGATCATCCCGGCCCAGGCCTCGGCCAGCCGGATTCCCTTCAGCGTGGGATAGCGGTCGCCCATGCGCCGCTCCAGCCGCCGCACCTCGGCCGCCGTCGGCTCCGGGTTCAGCACGCGGGTTTTCTCGAACGGGCTGACCTCGTCGCCGGACCACCGGGTCGGCATGCCCCAGGCCCCGGGATAACCCGCGGGTGCGCCCGCATGCAGGCGGATGTCGCGCCATGACGCGCCCATGGCCTTGATGAACTTGGTCGCGTACTTGAACGACTTGGGCGACAGGTAATGGTCCGCGTGGGTCCCGGTGGCCAGCGTATAGCCGCCGTCGGCCCGCCGCCGCAGGCAGAACCCGACATCGCGGATGTTGGGCACGTCGGGCTGGTTCTCGAACAGCATCGGCGCGGCCTCGGTCCGCGCCACGGTGCAGCGCACCGCCAGTTGCGGCACGTCGACACCGACGTTGGACGCGAAATGGGTCGTCCAGGCCCCCGCCGCCAACACGACGGCATTGCAGGCGACCCTGCCCTTTTCCGTGACCACGCCGGAAACCCTCCCGCCGGTCACGTCCAGGGTGCGCACGGCGCAGTCCTCGATCACCGCGACGCCCAGGCGCCGCGCCGCCCGCGCCAGGGCCGGGACGGCGGCGAAGGGTTCGCCCCGGCCGTCGCTCGCCGTATACATGCCGCCCGTATAAGTGCCCGGCAACCCCGGATACAGCGCACGCAGGTCGGCAGGCGACAGCAGCTTGGTGTCGAGCTGATAATCCTTGGCCCGGTCCAGCCAACCCTCGTAGCGCGCCATTTCCGCCTGGGTCGTGGCGAGGTAAAGGCAGCCGCCCTGGGTGAAGGTCAGGTCCGCCTCCCCCGTCTCGGCCGCCAGGCCGCGCCAGATACGGTTGGCCTCGATCATGATCGGCAGTTCGGCGAGGTCGCGGGCCTGCTGGCGGATCCAGCCCCAGTTGCGCGACGACTGTTCGCCCGCGACCCGGCCCTTTTCACACAGCAGAACCTTCTGCCCGCGCTGCGCCAGGAAATAGGCCGTCGCCGTGCCCGCGACCCCGGCGCCGATGACGACGACATCGACGGCAGCGGGCAGCGGATCGGCAAAACGGACAGGCGTGTTCTGATCGGAAATCGGCGGCACGGCGGAAGCCCCAAATGATCCTGCGATATTGGCACGGAAAATCCGAGACGCCTATATGCAGAATTGCCCCTTGCCGCGCCCCGCCGTGATGGGGTTTTCTAGGAACTTCAGGCGGCGTTAAGTCCGCCCTCGTTCTCCATCCAAGTTGAAGACCACCCATGGACACATACGACTACATCATCATCGGCGCCGGATCGGCGGGCTGCGTGCTGGCCAACCGGCTTTCGGCCGACGGCAGGAATTCGGTCTGCGTGCTGGAAGCCGGACCGCCCGACTGGAACCCCATGATCCATATCCCGGCGGGCTTCATGAAGCTGCTGGACCACAAGACCCTGAACTGGCGCTATCAGACGGAGCCGACGGAATGGACCGCGGGCCGCGCCATCCCCGTGCCGCGCGGCAAGACATTGGGCGGATCGTCCTCCATCAACGGCAACGTCTACAACCGCGGCAACCGCGAGGATTACAATTCCTGGGCCCAGATGGGCAACCGGGGCTGGGGCTACGCCGACGTGCTGCCCTATTTCAAGCGCTCGGAAAAACGCATCGGCGAGGCGGATGAGCGGTTCCGCAGCCGCGACGGCGCGCTGACCGTCACCGACACGGACCTGACCCACGAGCTTTGCGAAGCCTTCATGGACGGCGCCGAGGCCTGCGGCATCCCGCGTAACCCCGATTACAACGGCGCCAACCAGGAAGGCGTCGCCTATACCCAGCGCACCATCTACAACCGGCGGCGAATGAGCGCCGCCCGGGCCTTTCTGCATCCGGCCATGAAAGAGGGTAAACTCAACGTCATCACCAGCGCCCATGCCACGGGCCTGGTGATGGACGGCAAGCGGGTCACCGGCGTGCGCTACCTGAAGGGCGGGCGCGGCGGCCAGGCGCACGAGATCGCCGCGCGGAAAGAGGTGATCCTGTCCGGCGGCGTCATCAACTCGCCCCAGCTGCTACAGCTTTCCGGCATCGGCGACCCGGCCCATCTGGGCGAACTCGGCATCGATGTCCGCCACGCCCTGCCCGCCGTGGGCCTGGGCCTGCGCGACCATTACGCGCCGCGCTTCACGGCCCGGGTCAAGAACGCGGGCAGCCTCAACCAGCGCGCCCAGGGCCTGGCCCTGGTGCCCGAGGTGGCGAAATGGCTGATGGGCAGGCCCAGCGTGCTCGGCCTGCAGGCGACCATGGTCTACGCCTTTTGGCGCTCCGACCCGGCGATCGCCAATTCGGACCTGCAATTGACCTTCACCCCGGCCAGCTATGTGTCGGGCCGCCAGACCGTGCTCGACAAGTTCCCCGGCATGACCGTGGCCTCGTGGCAGCAGCGCCCGGAAAGCACCGGATACGTAAAGGCGGTCAGCACCGACCCCTTCGACAAGCCGGTCATCAATCCCCGCTATCTGGAGCACGAGACGGACCGCCAGGTCCTGCTGGCCGGCATGAAGCTGGTGCGGCGCATTCTGCGCTCGGCCCCCATGGCCAGATACTTCGACGGCGAGGAATTTCCCGGCGAGCACGTGCAGTCCGACGAAGATCTGATGGAGGCGGCGAAGATCCGCGCCACCACCACCTTCCACCCCATGGGCACCTGCCGCATGGGCCCGGCGACGGACAAGTCGACCGTGGTCGATGATCAGTTGCGCCTGCACGGGCTGGAGGGGCTGCGCGTGGTCGACGCCTCGATCATGCCCAACATGCCGTCCGCCAACCTGAACGCGGCGACCATCATGATCGCGGAAAAGGCGTCGGACATGATTTTAGGCAAGGCGCCGCCGGCGCCGGAGATCATCAAGGACTGATGAGCCTCCCGCCGTCGTCGCCCGGAACATGCCAAGAATTGAATGCTTCCCCACCCTTCCGTGAGTGGTTAGAAGATATGGTCTAAAAATAAGACCTATCGGGGGGGCGCATGCAGCTACTGGAAATACTCGGCTACGTCGCGTCCGGCGCGGTCTTCGTCACCTTCTGGATGAAATCGATGATCCCGCTTCGGATCGTCGGGCTGGCCAGCAATTTCCTGTTCTTTTCCTACGGCGTCTACGGCGATCTGGTACCGATCATGGTGCTGCACGGCTGCCTGTTCCCGCTGAACGCCATGCGCCTCTATCAGGCGGTGCGGCTGAAGCGCCGCATCCATGAAATGGCCCATGCGGAATTCGACGTAAAATCCCTGCTGCCCTTCATGACGGAGCGCCGCGTCGCCAAGGGCGCGTTTCTGTGCCGGCGGGGCGACGCGGCCCAGGACATCTTCTATCTGGCGGCGGGCCGGGCCCATATCGTCGAACTGGGCCTGGATATCGGCCCGGGCAACCTGATCGGCGAGATCGCCATGTTCGCCCCCGACCGCAAACGCTCGCAGACCGTGGAATGCCGCGACGACTGCGTGGTTCTGGCCATCGCGGAACATCGGGTGCTGGAGCTGTTCGCCGACAACCCGGAATTCGGGCTCTATCTGATCAAGATGATCGTCGCCCGCCTGTTCGACAACATGAACCGGCCGGCGGCGCTCAGCGCCTGACGGCGTTCATCCCTTGCCGTCTTCCGGCGTGCCGGGGGCCAGCCCCTCGGCGTCGCGCTTGAACAGGTCGACCAGTTCCTCCTGGTACTTGCGCGCCTTGACCTGCAATTTCCGCTGATCCGTGTAGTCGGCATAATCCTCGAACAGGCGCTGCTCATCGTGCTGACGAAAGGCCTCGGTCATGCGGGTGACTTCCGCATTGGAAAGGCCGAGACCGCCCAGAACCTCCCGCGTCAGATCGAGGGCCGACAGGAACGTCTCGCGGCGGATGTGCTTGATACCCAGGTCCATGAGCCGATGCGCGTGCTGGCGGTTGCGGGCGCGGGCGAACACGGGCACGTCGGGGAAGTGGCGGCGCACGATTTCCGCCGTACGCAGCGACGCCTCGACATCGTCGATGGCGAGCACGAAGGCGCGCGCCTTGCGCGTCTGGGCCGCCTCCAGGATATGCAGGCGGCTGGCGTCGCCATAATAGGCACGGCTGCCGAACCGGGCGACCAGATCGACCTGTTCCGGCGAATGGTCGAGGGCGATGAACGGAATGCCCCGGGCCCCCAGCACGCGGGCGGTGATCTGGCCGAACCGCCCGAACCCGGCGATCACCACATGGCCCGCTTCCTCGGGCATGTCGTCATGGGCGTCGGACGACGGCGCGGCGCGGCGGGCGATCAGGCTGTCGGCGACCAGCAGCAGCGGCGTCGACAGCATGGACAGCGTCACGATGACCGACAGCAGTTCGGCCAGATCCCGCTCGATCACATTGGCGCCGAGCGCCGTGGAGAACAGCACGAAGGCGAATTCCCCGCCCTGCGACACGGCCATGGCGAGCCGCCGCGCGGCCGGCGTGTCGAGCCCGCGCACGCGGCCGAGGACAAAGATCACCGCCGCCTTCACGGCGACCAGTCCGGCCACGCCGAGGGCGATCACCAGGGTCTGGTCGGCCAGCAGGTTGAGGTTCAAGGCCATGCCGATAGCCGTGAAGAACAGGCCGAGCAACAGGCCCTCGAACGGCGCGATATCGGCCTCGATCTGGTGGCGGTAGGGGGAATCGGCGAGCAGGGCCCCGGCCAGGAAGGCGCCCAGGGCCGCGGATAATCCCACTTCCTCCATCAACAACGCGACGCCGACCACGGTCAGCAACGCGCTCGCCGTCAGGGCCTCGCGCACGCCGGTCAGGGCGACCAGCTTGTACAGCCGCGACAGAAGGTAACGCCCGACCACCACCACGGCCAGAATCGCGCCGATGGCGAAGGCCGCGTCGGTCAGCGACAGGCCCGAGCCGGGCGTCCCCGTCCCCCATAGCGGGATCAGCGCGATCAGCGGAATGGCGGCCAAATCCTGGAACAGCAGGATGGAGAACGCGGCGCGGCCGTGGCGGGTGGTCAACTCGCCCTTTTCCTCCAGCACCTGAAGGACGAAGGCGGTCGACGACAGGGACAGCGCCAGCGCGACGAACACGGCCTTGTCCCAGGAAATACCGAACAGGGTGGCCAGGGGGGTGAGGCAAAGGGCGCAAACGGCGACCTGCCCGGCGCCCAGACCGAAGATGGATTGCCGCATGGTCCACAAACGCTTGGGCCGCAGTTCCAGGCCGATCAGGAACAGCAGCAGCGCCACGCCGTATTCGGCGATGTGGAGGATGCTTTCGACCTGATAGACGGAATAGACGAAGCCGAGGCCGTATGGCCCGATCACCACCCCCGCCGCCAAATAGCCGAGCACGGAGGAGATGTTCAGCTTCTTGGCGATGGGGGCCGCGATCGCGGCGGCGGCGAGAAAGACAGCGGCCTGGACAAGGAAATTAGCGGTCATGGGCTGCCCCGGCGTGATGGCGACGAATTGCGCGAAGGCTCAAACATGGCCCACGGGGCGGGAAATTCAACCGGCGTTTTCGGGATGCTCCCCGTTCAGGCATTCCCGCAACCAGGCCCGTGCCTGCATCAAGCTGGGGAACCGGCGGATAACGTGGCCCGGCGGGCGTGGATTGGAGTCGATAAAGGCCCGGAAGACCACCTGCATCTTCTCGTGCGGAGAAATCAGGCCGGTGTATTTGGGGTTTTCCCGGTCGCCGAAAATCTCCCGCGACTTGGCGGCGTGAGAGGCGCCGATGGCTTCGGTCAGGGCGAACAGGGCGTCGCGGTCGATGTCCGAAAAATCGAACAGGTGGTAACGATGGCGGTCGCGCTCGGGATGGGCCGCGGTGGCGAGGGCCACTTCCTGGAATTCATAAGGCACGGCGAAGCCCGTGAGCGTGACCCACAATCCCTCGGCTTCGTCATGAACGGTGAACGGCATGGAAATACGCCCGTCGGGAAAGTGCCCGCACTCAGCGGAAATCGAAGCCGCGTTTCTTCAAGGCGGCGCGCAGATGGTCGCGGGGGCGTTGGGCGTATTTCTTGTCGACGTCGGCGGACCAGGAGTCGTCCGCCGTCGGCTTGCCCACGGATTCATAATGGGCCTTCAGTTCGGCATTGTAGGTATCGACCACGGCCAGCGCCTTGTCCGCGTCGTAGCGTTCGTAATGGATGATGCCCTCGGCGGCCATGCGGGGTTTTTGTTTCGGCGCCTCCGCCGGATACCCCAGGCACATGCCGAACACCACATAGGTGCGGAAGGGCAGGCCGAGAAGCTCAGCCACCGCCTCGGGATCGTTACGCATGGCGCCGATCATCACGCCCTGGATGCCGAGAGAATCCGCCGCCACGTAGGCGGCCATGCCGACCAGGGAGGCGTCGATGGAGGCCATCAGGCCCATTTCCAGGTTGTTGTCGTCCAGGTTGCCGTCGCGGCGCTGGAACGCCGTCTCGATCCGCGTCAGGTCGGCGACGAAGGCGAGGAAGACCGGGCAGGTCTCGATATGCTTCTGACCGCCGGCGATCTTGGCGAGCTTTTCCTTGGTCACCGCATCGCGCACGACGACCACGGAATAGGCCTGCAGATTGCCCGAGGTCGGAGCCCGGCGGGCTGCTTCCAGAATTGCCGTGACCTGGGCGTCGGTCACTTCCTTATCCGAGAACGCGCGGATCGAGCGCCGGTCGCCCAGGACGCGGATGGTGTCGGAGGTGGTCGGATGGTCGGTGGTCTGGCCGGGGCCGTCGGGCGGGGTCATCGGGGCGCAATCCTGTTCTGATTCGTGGGTCACGCCCCGATGTTTACCCTTAACCCATGCGTTCCTTCAAGACCGGCCCCACGTCCATGGGCGTGTCGAGGATCGCCACGCCCGCCGCCGACAGCGCGTCGGCCTTGGATTGGTACGTCCCCTTGTTGCCCATGACGATGGCCCCGGCATGGCCCATCTTCTTGCCGGCGGGCGCGGCGCCGCCCGCGATGAAGGCGGCCATGGGCTTGTTCATGGTCGCGGCGTATTCCGCCGCGTGTTCCTCCATGGCGCCGCCGATCTCGCCGACCATGACGACGGCGTCGGTTTTCTCGAACGCGTCGAGGGCTTCGAGCGCGTCGCGGGTGGTGGTGCCGATGATCGGATCGCCCCCAATACCGATGAAGGCGGAGATACCGAACCCGGCCTGCACCACGTTCAGGCACATCAGGGTGCCGAGCGAGCCCGAGCGCGAGATGATGCCCACGTTGCCGGGCCGGAAGATCTTTTCGTTGAAGGCCGGCATGAAGCCCGTGAAGCATTCGCCCGGCGTCACGCCGCCGGCCGTGTTGGGGCCGATAATCTTGACGCCCCGCTCCTTGGCCGCCGCCATCATGTACATGACGTCCTGCACGGGGATGTGTTCGGTCAGGCAGACCACGGCCTTGGCCCCGGCCTCGATGGCGTCCAACGCCGCCGCCTTGGCGCCCATGGGCGGGATGAACAGAATGGAGACATCGAAGCCGCCGTCCAACCCCTTCATGGCGTCCACGGCGGACCCGAACACCGGCACGCCGATATGTTCGGTCCCGGCCTTCTTCGGGTTCACACCCCCGACGATCTTGGTGCCGTATTCCATCATGCGTTCGGACCAGAAGGTCCCCTGCTTGCCGGTGATGCCCTGAACGATCACCCGATGCGTTCCGCGGATAATCATTTCGCGGCTCCTTTATTCTTATTGGCTTTCGCGGCGTCCACCGCGGCCTTGCAGGCGGCCGACATGTCCGGCAGGGGATCAACCCCGATCCGCTCCTTCAACATGGCCACGGCCTCGACGTCGCCCGTGCCGTGCACGGACCAGAATGTCGGCAGCGTGGGTTTCAATTCTTCCCAGGCCTTGAGAATGCCGTCGGTCATCACGTCCGTGCGCGCGAAGGCGCCGCAGAAATTGATGACCAGGGATTTGACCTTGGGATTGTCGAGCACCAGGGACAGGGCTTCCGTTCCCTTGGTGTAGCTCTCGCCGCCGATTTCCAGGAAGTTGGCCGGTGTGCCGCCGTGATGGCGGACGACGTCCATGGTGGTCATGGTCAGACCGGCACCGTTGGCGATGACGCCGACGTCGCCTTCAAGCTCGATGTACTTGAGGTCCAGTTCCTTGCCCTTGGCTTCCAGGCCCGTCAGCTTGTCGGGTGTGCCGGATTTAGCCGTTTCCTCGTGGCGCGGGATCGCACTGTCGTCCATGGTGAACTTGCAGTCGAGCGCGATGAGCCCGCCCGCCGCCATCACCGCCAGCGGGTTGATTTCCATCAGTTCCGCATCATTGGCCCGGTAGGCGTCATAGAGCTTCATCAGCAGGCCCGCGACCTGGTCTTCCAGGCCGTCCAGACCGGCGCCGTCCAACATGGCGCGGACATGGGACAGGTCCGGGCCATGGCGGATATCGACGGCGAGCGAGCGCATGGCGTTGGGGTCCTGCTCCGCCGCTTCCTCGACGTCCATGCCGCCCAGGGTCGAGAACAGGATTTTCGGCCCCTTGGTTTCCGGATCGTTGATCACGGCGGCGTAGAATTCGCGGGTGAACGCCGTCGCCTGTTCGACCAGGACCTTTTCCACCACATGTTCGCCGATGGTCATGCCCAGGATCGCCTGGGCGGCCGCCTTGGCCGCCGCCGCGTCGTCGGCGATCTTGATGCCGCCGGCCTTGCCGCGCTTGCCCGTGGGCACCTGGGCCTTCACGGCGACCTTGCCGAGCGGGGCGGCGATGTCCGCCGCCTGATCCGCGGTTGTCGCGACCCCGCCGTTGGGCACGGGGATTCCGGCCGCTTTCAGGAGCGGCTTACCTGCATGTTCCTCGAAGTTCATTTGCCGTATTTCGTCCAGTAGGCGCCGAAAAGTTCTTCTTCCGACGGCTTGTCCTCGGGAATTTCCCGAACCAGGTGGGTGATGTTGATGAAGTGCTTGTAGTTCAGGTTTTCCGAGATGGAATTCCCGGCCCAGGTGCCGCAGCCCATGGTCAACGTGAATTCAAGCCCGTTGGTGAAGCTGCCGCCGTTGCCGAAGGTATGGGCCTGATTGACCAGCACCCGCACGACCTTCAGGTCCGCGGCCAGCTCGTCCGCATGTTCCTGGGTCTTGGTGTGAATGCCGACCGAATGGCCCATGCCGACGAAATCGAGAATTTTCTGCACCTGCGCCTTGGCGGCCTTGAAGTCAGGCACGCGGTAGACGGTGAGAACCAGGGACAGCTTTTCGTCCGAGAACGGATGTTCCTTGCCGACGTTTTCCGCCGGCTCCTCGACGATGAAGAAATCAGCCTTGGTGGCGGCGTCCGGCAAGCCCGCTTCCTTGGCGAAGATGTCCGGATCCTTGGCGATGACGCGGCGGTTGAGATGCCCGTCCTTCCAAAGGGTGTCCTTGACCTTGGCTTTTTCTTCGGCCGAGCACACATAGGCGCCGACGGATTTCAGGGCCTCGATCGCCTGGTCATAGACGCTATCCAGAATGACGACGGAGTTTTCCGACGAGCAGGAGGTCGAGTTGTCGAAGATCTTGGACATGCGGATTTTTTCCGCCGCGTCCTTGAAGTCGGCCGTGTCGTCGATGATGACGGGAACGTTGCCCGCCCCCACGCCGATGCAGGGCGTGCCCGAGGAATAACCCCGGCGCACGTTGTTCTGCGAGCCGGTGATGACGACGAGATCGACCGCCTTCATCAGGGCCTGGGTCAGCGCCTTGTCGACCGGGGCGGGCAGCACCTGCACCAGGTCCTCGGGTGCGCCGACCTTCTTCAGTTCGGCCCGCATGTAATCGACCGTCATGGTCGTGGTCTTCATGCCCGCCGGCGAGGGCGCCACGATCACCGCGTTCTTGCCCTTGATCGCGAACATGGCCTTGTTGACCGGGGTCGCGGCCGGATTGGTCGAGGGGCTGACCGCACCCACGACGCCCACGGGCTTGGCATATTTGACCAGACCCTTGGCCTTGTTTTCCTCGATCACGCCGACGGTCTTGACCCGCATCAGGTCGCGCAGGCAGCCGAAGGTCTTGCGCTGGTTCTTGATGATCTTGGATTTGACGTTGCCGAGGCCCGTATCCTCGACGGCGATCCTGGCCAGTTCCTCGGCTCGGCCCGGCTCGTAGATCGACCAGGCAAGGGCGGTCACGGCCTCGTCGACCTGAGCCTGATCGGCATCGGCGAAGGCTTCCATGGCGGCGCGGGCACGGGTCATCAGACCGGCGATGACCTGTTCGGGGCCGGTATCGGCCACTTTTTCTGCGGTGGCAGTCATTCATGTTCTCCTAGAGGCTTGGCGGTCCGGCCGATGGGCCGGAGACAGGCAGGGTCAAACGGGTTTGCTGCCCTTGATCTGGGTCCGGTGCATGACGCGGCGGGCCGAGGCATCGAAGGGGTCACGGCGGTGCATGGCGCAGCGGTTGTCCCACATCAACACGTCGCCAACCTGCCATTTATGATGCCAATAATATTTTTCCTGCGCCGTATGAGCCCAGAGCGCATCCAGCAATTCTTCGGATTCTTCCAGCGGCAGGCCGACGACATAGGCGTTGCGGCGGCGGCCCAGGTACAGCGCCTTGCGCCCGGTCACCGGATGGGTGCGGACGATGGGATGCACCGCGCCGGGACAGGTCGTCACGTCCGTGACCTCTTCCGCCCCTTCGCGCAGGTAACCCGCCGAATTGGTTGAATTGTCGTGCTTGATCTGACGATCCTTGATGCGCAGGCGCAGGTCGGCCGGCAGGTCCAACAGCGCCTTATACATGTTGAGAAAGCCCGTGTTTCCGCCGGTTTCCGGCACTTCCATGCCCCACAGCAGGCTCGCCGTCGGCGGTTCCTCGATATAGTTCATGTCCGTGTGCCACACGGATTCCCCGGCGCCGAGAGAGCCCAGGGCGACCCCGTTCTCGACCACGTTCGAAATCACCAGGATTTCCGGATAACCCTCGACGAAACGCTTGCCGTTTTCGTTGGGCGGCGCCTGGTCAAGCGTCCCGACGCGGCGGGAAAACGCCACCAGGGCGTCGTCGGTCATGTTCGTCTGATTGCGGAACAGCAACACGCAATGATCCATCCAGGCGGCATGGATTTGGTCGAACAGGACGTCGTCCACGGCCGCCAGGTCCACGTCCAAAACCTCGGCGCCGATGGCGTCCGACACCGGGCGCAGCCGGAGACCGCCGTCCCGGCCACCGCCGGAAACCGATTGTTCAAGTGATGTCATCTTTGCATCCTTCCTGTGTTGTCCTGCGCGGCCGCCTTCGCGGCCTCGGTATCAAGGGGCTGAAGACCTTCCTGGTCCTCGGCGAAAAAGGATTCCAGCGCCGCCGCCGACTCGTTCAACAGCGCCAAATGCTCCAGGGCACGGGCCATGGGCAGGCGGGCTTCCGGCGCATGCACGGCCAGCCCCGCGATGACCCGGCCCTTGGGATTGCGGATCGGCACGGCCAGGCCGATCAGGCCCGGGGTGTTTTCCTGATCGTTGGCAGCGTAACCACGGCGCCGGATGGCGGCCAGTTCGTCTTCCAGGCGGTCGGGATCGGTGATCGTGCGGTCGGTCAGTTGGGTCAGCGGCAGCACGCGCAAAAGACGGCGCCGTTCGCGGGCCGGCAGATGGGCCAGCAACAGCTTGCCGATGCCGGTGGCATGGAGCGGCACGCGTGACCCCACGCCGTATTGGATGCGCAGCGGCCAGTCGCATTCGACGCGTTCCACATAGACAACCTCGTCGCGAGCGAGGACGCCCAGGTTGCAGGTTTCGCCCAGGCGCTCGACCAGATTTTGCAGAACCCGGCGCACGGGTGCCGCGCGGGTGCCGGCGGTCAGCGCCTGCATGCCCAGGTCGATCATGCGCGGCCCGACGGAATAGCTGTCGCCGCCGGGATCGCGGCGCAACAGGGCGTTTTCCTCAAGCTGCTTGACCATGCGGTGGACGGTCTGACGCGGCAAATCCGTGCGTGCCGCGATGTCGCCCAGGGACAGGGCCGACGGTTCGTCCAACAAAACCTCAAGCACCGCAAGCGCCTTGCCAAGGGCGCTGCCGGTTCCGTTCTGCGCGGAATCGGGCATGACCTACGCCTCCCCGTCCAAATGCCGGAAAAAAGGGGCGAGGGGCATCGCTGATCGAGATGTCATCATCCGTTTCTGCTCCCACTTGCGTTCGGCGTCTGCGCACCGTCGCCAGATCATACGCAATGTTACCGCCATTTCAACATAAATCAGGCATATTTTGTCCCAATTTTAAATAATATGCATTTTTACAGCCCCCAGCAGCCCCACACGATTGACAGGTCCCCTGGAATCCGGCATCGCATTCTCATGTTCCAGGGCTTCCAGATGATCCGCTTTGCATTGATTTTCCTGACCGTTCTGGCGGTCGCCTGCCCTCCCGCCCAGGCCCAGCGTCCGGCGCCGGGATGCAAGGCGCCGACGGCCGTGTGTCAGGCATCGGCGCGGGTCTTCGCCATTTCATCCTACGATCCGGTCGGCAGCGCCGTGCTGATCGAACCGGGGCTTCTCGTCACCAATAGGCATGTCGTCGCCGATAATTCCCGGGCCCAGGTCTTCATGTCCGACGGCAGCCAACGCATCGCCGACGTGGTGCCGACGACCTATCCCGGCGACCTGATCCTGCTGCGCCTGGACGGCTTGGTGGTGCAACAGCCCCTGACCCTGGGTGCCGCCGAGGTCGACCAGCAGGTTTACGCGGTCGGCGCCGATGTGGGCCGCGGCGCCATTCGCGCCTATTTGCCGGGCCGCGTGGTCGCCGTGCCGCCGGCCGATAAGCCCCTGGCCCGCGTCCATCATTCGGCGCGCAGCCAGCCGGGGAATTCGGGCGGCGCCCTGTTCGCCCGCGACGGCTCGCTGGTGGCGATCATCGCCTCGGGCGGCGAGGGCCGCAACGAAGCCATCCCCATCGCCGAGATCGCCAAACTGAAAACCCAGTCGGGCCCAGATCAGGCCCTGCCCAGTGCCCGCATCGGTCTCGCCTACCGCAAATGTTCCGAAGCCCTGGATGCCGTGCGCGGCGGCGACCAACACATGGCGCCCAGCAACGTGGAATTTCTCTACGCGCAATGCCTCGCCACCGGGAACCGCCAGTTGTACGACGACGCGGGCCGCACGCTGGGCCGTCAGCAGTTCCTTGATCAGGCGCTCGACCTGTTCAACAAGTCCCTGGACCAGGACCCCAATGGCCTGAACACGCGGCTGTCCCTGGCCATTTCCCTGCATGTGGCGCAACGCTACGAGGACGAAATCCCCCATCTGAGGGCGTTGATTGACGCCCTGCCGACGGACCCGCAGGTGTTGCGTCTGGCGATCCAGGCGGGGAAATGGGGCGGGGACGACATTCTGGCGCAAAAGGCCTATGCGCTTCTGCTGGAACATCATCCGCAGTTGAAACCCGTGGCGGAACGCTTCATGCAGCAACCGCCGCCGCCCCGGCGCGGCAACAAGGCGGTGAAATAAGCCTGCGCCGGGTTCGCGTCAGCCTTCGAAATCGTCCGTCGGATCGGGAATCCAGCCGTGGCGCAGCAAGGCCGCGCCGTCGCCGAACGGCCTGCGCGCACGTTTGAGGATCGCCGCCTTCAGCTCAGGTCCCCGCCAATCCGGGTGCCGGGCCAGAAGCCGCGCCGCCAGGGCGGTGATCCTGGGCACGGCGAAGGACGACCCGGACGCCTTGCCCGCCGCCCCCCGGTGGTCCGTCACCGCAATCTGTTCGCCCGGCGCCATGACGTCGACCCGCAGAGCCCCCCAGTTGGACCCCCGGGCCAAGCGACCGTCGGCGTCGGCGGAGGTCACGGTCAGGATGTTGTCGAGGCCGAGGGCGGCCGGATAGACCGGCACCTTGTCCAGGTCGCGGCCGTCGTTGCCCGCGGACACGATGAACAGCATGTGGGGCCGCGCCCTGGCCGCCTGGGCGAAGGCCCGCCAGTCCGCTTCGGTGTTGGAGCCCATGGCCATGTTGACGATCACCGCCCCGGCTCTGTCGGCATGGGCCACCAGGTCCCCGAACCGCGTCATGTCCGGGCGCGGATAGCGGTAGGGCAGGATCACCGCTTCGGGCGCCTCGCGCAGAATGATCGAGGTCACCGCCGTGCCGTGGTGCAGGGGAAAGAACGGCGAGCGCGCCGTGTCCACATCGAACGGGCGCGCGTCCATGTCCCAGAAGTCGTATCCCAGCAAGCCTCCGGCACCGTCCCGCGCCAGGCGTCCCGCGAACAACGGCAGGGTATAGTTGATGCCGGTATCGATGACGGCGACACGGGCGGCCCCTTGCGCCGTCGGCGGGCCCGGCGGGACGGGCGGGTTCAGGGGTTCGCGGAACACCACGTCGGCCAGATCGGCGGACAGAATTTCAAGCGCCTCCGCGCGCCCGTCGGCGCCGTAGATCAGGCGGCGGCCCTCGGTCGCCCGGCAATCGCCCGAGCCATTGACGGCGATAGCCGGACGCGGGCCGGCCGGCGCCGGAGCATGCCATTCCAGGCTGATACGGCGCAGGCGGCCGCCGGGCGACAGCCGGCTGATCACCCATTCCCCGCCTTCCGGCATGAGGATGCGATGCATCGTCCTGAAGGGGCTATCCGCGGGGCCGTCCAGGCGCGCCTCGAGCAGGCGGCCGCCTGTCAACACGCGGCGCAGGCCGGCCGTATCGGCGGGCTTCAGAGGGCAGACGGCGGCAAGCACCGCCACGGCATCCGGTGCCGGCGACGCAACCGCCGAATGCAAGAACGGGTTCATCCCCAAAACCCCCGCCGCGACGGATGCGATCAAGGATAAATCCGCCACCTGCCTGCTCATCGAACCTCCTTACGCGAATACTCTCATGCCGCGCGTCGGACCAATCGCGAACAAATCATTGGTTCACGGCTGATAATCTGTACAAATCCAAAGTGTTGAATGCCATACTCGGCGTCAACTTGCCTAGAATTCAGTTTCGGCGCGCGAATGTCGCCGCGACGCCGAGGGGGTTTTGTGGTGTTTGCACGGGACAGGAGCTGCTGCGTTGGCTGCCGCTAGGGTCGTATACACAACGACGTTCGTGCTCTATTGCCGCGCCTCCGAGGGCGATTGGGCACGCCAGGGCGAATGGGCTGAAACGGATGAGTTCGAGGCCCTGACCGCCGCGCATGACGCCGACGACCAAGCACAATGGCAGGCCGTGCGCCTGATGAGCCGGCGCACCTATCCCGACGGCCGCCCTCCGCAAGAAACGATTGCCTGGATGACCGGCATTCCCCGGGCCGGCAAAACCAAGCCGCGCGGAAGCGGAGGGGGCGGCAGCGACCGTGGCGGTGGTGACAGTGGCGGCGGCGAGAGCGGCCGCGAAAACGGTGGCCGGGCCACCACGGGCGCCGACGGTAACAACGCCCCCCCTGGAAAGAAACGCCGGAAAAAGCGCAAGGGCGGCGCTGAAAGCGCTGGCGAGGCCTACAAGAAAATCGCCAAGCAGCATCTGGAAGCGACGGGCGCCATCGGCGGCGCCCACTCGGTCAAGAAAGCCGCCGAAGAAGCCGCCCTGCGCGAGGCCGAGGCCGGCAAGCCTCCGAAATCGCCCATGATCGCCGTCGGCACGCGGCTGGTCACGGTCTTCATCATCACGGCGGTCATCACGTTTGCCGGGAAAATTCCGCTCGAGATCCTGCAAAAGAAACTGGCCGCCACTGGCTACGACATTCCCGGATTCATGATTGCGGGATATGTCCTTGGGTTCGCCACCGCCGCCCTGATCCTGGGCAAAATTCTCCTCAAGGAGGGCGATATGGAAATCCTGACTCAGTATTTTCAGGATGCGCGGACCGGCGGGCAGGACGACGACGAATTCGATGCCTACGATTCCGGACTCGGCAGTTGGCGCGAGGACACGATTGGCGATGATCCCATGGCCGTCCTGGAAGAAGAGGCCGTCGTCGATAGCAGTGCCGCGACAATGGCGTCCGGCCTGGATTATCCCCCGGAAAACGTTCCGGCGGAGCCGCGCAAGACCATGCTCAAATTTCTCGAACTTGCCTTGGGAGCGATTCGCAGCCAGTTGGCCAAGCTCGACAAACTGGGCAAGTTCGGGCTGAACCTGTACCTCGCCGGGGCCGGCGATCAGCTTGCCAAGTACAGCGGCCTCGAGGGGGCGCAGCGCAACGGCATGATTTCCGAAGCCATCGTCGCCATCGGCACCAAGAAGGCCATGGCCGGGCCGTTCTGCGACAAGTTCGCGGAATACGAAAAGGATTCGAAAAGCCGCGCCATGATCGACGCCGGCCGATCGGCCATGCAGCGCTTCATCGACGGCGACATCAAGGCCTTCGGCGAACTGCCGGCGGTTCTTGAAGGCTTCACCTCCAACAAGGCGGCCAAGGCCACGGCCCAGGGCGTCGTCGTGGTCATGTTCACGGATCTGGTGGGATCGACCAAGATGACCCAGGAACTGGGTGACATAGGCGCCCAACAGGTCGTGCGCACCCACAACGCCATCGTGCGCAACGCCCTTGCCGCCTACCACGGGCGCGAGGTCAAACACACCGGCGACGGCATCATGGCCGTGTTCTCAAACGCCGCCAACGCCGTCGCCTCGACCATGGTGATTCAGCAGGAACTGTCCAAGCACAACGGAACGCAGGGCAGCCTGCCGGTCAAGGTCCGCATCGGGCTGAACGCAGGCGCCGCGGTTCAGGAAGAAGACGATTTCTTCGGCACCACGGTGCAGCTTTCCGCCCGCGTGTGCGACAAGGCGGACGCCGATCAGATATTCATCACCCAATCGGTTCGCGACCTGGTGACCGGCCATTCGATCCAGTTCCGCGAGGCCGGCAACTTCGACATGAAAGGCATCGAAAAGCCCGTGCCGGTGTACGAGGTCGTCTGGCGCGCCCAGCTTCAGGCCGCCGGCTGATCGGCCTTTTCCCGAGGTGACAATCGTTATGCGGCGGCGGCGCGGTGGCGCTGACGCAGGATCGGTTCCGGCCCGCGCAAGGCCGGCTGATAGGCATGACGCAGTTCGCCGAGGGCCGCCCGCCAGTCGGCTTCCAATTTGTCCGCCGGACGATCGCCGGCAATTTCCAACGCGTCGAACCCGCAGCGGTGCATGGCCCGGTATTGATCTCGCAGCACGTCACCGACGGCCCGCACCTCGCCCTCGTATCCCAGGCGGTCCTTCAGCATGCGGGCATGGGAATAGGCCCGGCCGTCGCCGAACTTGGGAAACTCGAGCGCCACCACGGCGAAGCGGGCAAGGTCGTCCTTGATCGCTTCCGGGGATTGGCCGCTTTCCAGGCGAATGCCGAGACCGTCCGCGCGCCCAGCGAGCGAGTTATGTTCCGCCTGCCAGCGGGCCAGGGTGACGATGACCGGGCCATCCGCGGGAAGATCGTCACCGTCGGCAACGTGGGTCCAGGGATCGGTCGTCGCTTTTCCGTCCTTAAGCAGCTTTGTCATAGAGGCTCTCCTTGAAGGGGGCATCTCCGACCCGGCGGAAGGTATCGATGAATCGTTCCTTCGGCTGTCGGATGGCGAGATAGGTGTTCACCACGGTTTCGACCGCATCGACGATTTCGGCGGCGGAAAAGGCGGCGCCCACCTTTGTGCCGATGGCGGCATCCTCGCCGGGGGCTCCGCCCAGGGTGATCTGGTAGTACTCCTGATCCTTGCGGTCGACGCCCAGGATGCCGATGTGGCCGACGTGGTGATGGCCGCAGGCGTTGATGCAGCCGGAAATTTTCAGGCGCAGTTCACCGATGTCGTACTGGCGCTCGAGATCGGCAAACCGTTGGCTGATCCGCTCGGCGATAGGGATGGAGCGCGCGTTGGCAAGCGAACAGTAATCCAGCCCCGGGCAGCAGATGATGTCGCCGATATGGTCCAGGTTGGCGTCGGCCAGGCCCTGCTCCCGCAGCGCCAGCCACAGGTCGTACAGCTGATCTTGGCGCACATCGGGCAGCACCAGATTCTGTTCGTGGGTTACCCGGATGCCGCCCAACGAAAAAGTCTCGGCGATATCCGCCACGGCATCCATCTGATCCGCCGTCACATCGCCCGGCGGCACACCCACGGGCTTCAGCGAGATATTGGCGATGGCGTAGCCCGCCGCCTTGTGACGGGCGACGTTGACGCGCACCCAGTTGTTGAAGTCCTTGTCCTCGAACCGGCGGGCGGTCAGGGCCGGCGGATCGTCCGACAGCGCCTCATAGGCCGGTGGCTGGAAATAGGCGGCGATCCGATCAATTTCCTCGGCCGGCAAATCAAGCGCGCCGCCTTGGGTGTCCTCGAATTCCTTTTCAACCAGACGGGTGAATTCCTCGGTTCCCGTTTCATGAACCAAAATCTTCACCCGCGCCTTGTACATGTTGTCGCGCCGGCCAAGCATGTTGTAGACGCGCAGCACCGCCTCCAGATAGGCGAGCAGGTCGGCCTTGGCGACGAAGCCGCGGATTTTCTTGCCGATCATGGGCGTGCGGCCCAGGCCGCCGCCGACCCAAACTTCGAACCCGACCTCGCCCGCGTCGTTCTTCACGATGAACAGGCCGATATCGTGGAAACGCACGGCGGCGCGGTCTGCGCCCACGGCACCCGACACGGCGATCTTGAACTTACGCGGCAGGAAGGTGAATTCCGGGTGGAAGGTCGACCACTGGCGGATGATCTCGGCATAGATGCGGGGGTCCTCGATCTCGTCCGCCGTTACACCCGCATATTGGTCTGCGGTGGTGTTGCGGATGCAGTTTCCGGACGTCTGGATCGCATGCATTTCGACACTCGCCAATTCGTCGAGAATATCGGCGACCTGGCTCAGCTTCGGCCAGTTGTACTGAATGTTCTGGCGCGTGGTGAAATGACCGTAGCCCTTGTCGTAGGTCCGCGCGATATGGGCCAGCTTGCGCATCTGCACGGCATTCAACTGCCCATAGGGAATGGCGACCCGCAGCATGTAGGCGTGAAGCTGAAGGTAAAGCCCATTTTGCAGGCGCAGCGGGCGGAACTGTTCCTCGGTCAGGTCACCGGCCATGCGGCGGGCGATCTGGCCACGGAACTGCTCGACCCGGTCCTTGACCATGGCATGATCGAATTCGTCGTAGCGGTACATGTCGTTTCTTCTTTCCTTGCGAGATGCGGTCGTGAACGGCGCGTCAGCCGGCGACGCCGTTCAGGTGCACGAACTCGGCTTCCGAGCCCATGCGAAGATGGTCTGGCACGTCGGCGCGGCCGAATTCGGGATGAACGGAAGGACCGTAGGCCCGCAGGCGTTCGCGGTAGCGCACGGGCGTCACCGCGCCGGCTGTATCCGTAACCTCGATCAGATAGGGGCCGACCACCATGCGGGCTTTCTCCGCCGCCTTGGCGATATCCTCCAAAAGCTTGGCCTCGTCCGCGTCCGCGGCGACGCGGGCCGCGTCGATCTTGGAGGTCCACCCTCCGTCCTGTCCGAGGTAGATGACGACGCCGTCGGCAAGGCGGTTTCCCGTGACAACCTGTTGCATCATTGTTCCGTTCCTAACTTCCAAATCACATTGCGGCGGCGAGGGGCACCTGCCCCCCGGTTACGCTGGACATATCGGCCAGGGCCGTGACATCGCCGATGACGATCAAGGCCGGCCCGGTGACCCCGTTCGCCCGCACCAGGGCGTCGAGGCCGCGGACATGGCCGGTGAAAACCCGCTGATCCGGGCGGGTGCCGTTTTCGATCACCGCGACCGGGGTATCGGCCAGACCGTGGCGGGACAGATCGTTCGCGATGGCACCGGCGCCACCGATGCCCATGTAGACGGCGAGCGTCGCGCCCGAGCGGGCAAGCGCCGCCCAGTCGACATCCGGCGCGCCGCCGTCGCCCCCCTTTTCACGGGCAAGGTGGCCGGTCACGAAGGTGACGGCCGAGGCATGGCCCCGATGCGTCAGGGGAATCCCCGTGGCGGCGGCGCAGGCCGTGGCGGCGGTGATGCCGGGCACGACCTCGGCGCGGACGCCGGCGGCATTGAGGGCCTGTAACTCCTCGCCGCCGCGCCCGAAGATGAAGGGATCGCCGCCCTTGAGGCGGACCACCCGCTTACCCAGACGGGCCTGGGCGATGAGGATATCGTTGATCTTGTCCTGGGGCACCGGATGGCGGCCCGGGGTCTTGCCCACGTCGATGCGGTCGGCGTCGCGGCGCGCGAGGTCGAGCACGCCGTCGCCGACCAGCCGGTCGTGGACGATGACGTCGGCCTGTTCCAGAAGGCGCTGACCCCGCAGGGTGATGAGGTCCGCCGCCCCCGGCCCGGCGCCGACGATATGGACGATGCCGTCCTCATCCCGGCCGCGCCGGTTGACGTAGGACAGCATGTCCTCGGCCGCCCCCTGCTCGTCGCCGGCCAGCACGCGGGCGGCGATGGGCCCGTCGAAAAATCCGTCCCAGAACCGCAGCCGCGCCCGGCCGTCGGGCACCACGGCCTTCACGGCCCCCCGGAAGCGTTCGGCGAACAGGGCGAGGCGGCCCAGGTTGGGGGGCAGCAGGCGTTCGATCGCGGCCTTCACACCCCGCGCCAGGACGGGCGCGGTCCCACCCGACGACACGGCGACGGTGATGGCGTCGCGCTCGACGATGGCCGGGGTGATGAAATCGGACAGTTCCGGCCGGTCGACCACGTTGACCGGCACGCCGGCCTTGCGGGCGGCGGCGGACACCTGGCGGTCGACGGCGTCGATCCCCGTGGCGCCATAGGCCAGGACGGCCCCGGCGACGTCGGCGTCAACGAAGGCCCGCGCCGTCCACTCGATGTCGCCCGCTTCGAACAGGTCGAGGATTTCGTCGTTGGCGTCCGGCGCGACGACGGTGACGACCGCCCCCGCCTTCAGCAGCAGGCGCAGCTTGCGCGCCGCGGCCTCGCCGCCGCCGGCGATCACCACGGGCCGGTCCTGCACCGAAAAGAAGATGGGAAACTGCCGCATGGGTCGTTCGAGCCTCGTTCCGCGTGTGCCGGCGCCGAAATCCCTGGAAAATCGGGGAAATTCGGGGCGCCGGAATGAATTTACAAATTTCATTCGTGGATAATTTCAATATCCACAGTCAGAATGTGGTTCAAAATCATAAAATCGTCAATCAATTTGTAATTCATATTTTTAATACATTTTATTTGTGTATTTAATAAGGCCGGAAATCCGGGCCTGTGGCCGTTCTCAAGATTTCGTGAGGGATCCCGCCCGAACCGGCGGACCGGAAGACGGGCGGCTAGACCGCCATCGCCATGCCGTCGCGGCCCGGGTCGGCGCCGCCGTCGACCTTGCCGTCCATCAGGCGGATGGCATGCACGCCCGCGAAATGGAAATTGATGGGATAGCGCCGGGTCCGGTAGCCGCGTCCGTTGAGATCGGCCTCGACCGCGCGGGGGATGCGATTGACGATTTCGATGATGTCGCTGGTCGCCGAGAACCGGGGCGCCGACACCGCCTGCTGCGCGTCCATGCCGAAATCCACGTGATTGAGGATCGCCTGCAACACACCCATGGCGATGTAGGTGCCGCCGGGCGCGCCGACGATGAAGCGGGGCCGATCGCCGTCGAACAGGATGGTCGGCGCCATGGAGGTGAACCGCGCCTTGCCGGGGGCGAGAGACCCGACCTGCCCCGGCCGGGGGTCGAACACACCCATGCAGCCGTTGTAGATGAAGCCGAGGCCGTCCGTGGTCACGCCCGACGGCATGCCCAACGAATGGGTCAGGCTGACGCAGTCGCCGGCCTGATCGACGACGCAAAGATGCGTCGTATCCTTGCTTTCCTTGTCGCGGCCGACGCGGGGCACGTGGGTGACCTCGCCCGCCTTGATGCGCGCCGCGCAATCCGCCGCGTATCCTTTGTCCAGCAGGTGCGCCACCGGCACGTCGACGAAGCGCGGGTCGCCCACGCTGCGGTCCTTGTCGACGGTGGAAATCTTCATGGCCTCGGCGACCGTGCGGATGTAATCGGGCGAATTGTGGCCCATGGCCGCCAGATCGAAATTCTCCAGGATGTTCAGCATCTGCAGGACCATGATCCCGCCGCCCGGCGGCGGACAGGACGACACCCGGATGCCTCGGTACTCGGACCACAGGGGCTGAGTTTCCTCGGGCCCGCAATTGGCGAGATCGGCGGCCGAAATCAGCCCGCCATGGGCCGCCATGTCGGACGCGATCCTGCCGGCGATCTCTCCTTCATAGAAATCGTCGGCGCCCTGCGCGGCGATGCGCGCAAGGGTGCGCGCCATGTCCGGATTGGTAATGGTCATGCCGGGCGTCTTCAGGCTGCCGTCGGCGTTCAGATACGTCTTGGCCGTGGCCGGGCTGCCGCGCAGGTATTCGATGTGCTGGACGCGGCCGGCGGGTTCTTCCTGCGTCCAGAAGCGGTGCATGTGCGGGCGGATCATATAGCCGTCATTGGCCAAGGCGATGGCCGGCTGCAGCAAATCGGCGAGCGGGCGCGTGCCGAACCGGGTGAGCGCCGCATCAAGCGCGCGGAGCGTTTCCGGGGTGGCGATGGCCTGATAGCCGACCTCGTTGACGCGGCCTTTCAGGATAAAGCCGAAACCGTCCTCGGCCTCCTGCTCCAAAAGGTCCTGCCACATGGTGTCGGTGACGGCGCCGGGGGCGCGGGCGTGGAAATCCAGGCACAGGTGCTGACCGACCGACGGCAGATAAAGATGCATGGAGCCGAACCCGGCGATGCCGCACATGAAGGGATCGACCACCGTCTGGGCCAATGCCGTCGCGACGGCGGCGTCCACGGCGTTGCCGCCCGATCTCAAAATTTCCGCGCCGACCTCGACCGGCTCCGGCTGCGGCGCGACCACCATGCCCTGCGTCATGTTCCCCCCGTCCCCATTGTTCAGGAATTAGCATTCCAGAAATGTTCGGGGACCAGTCTCGCCCAGGCAGGCCGCCCCGGCAAGTCCCTACTCGGCTGCCTTGGCGGGCTTGTCGCGTTCCGTCGCCGGCAGATCGCCGAGCGGACCCAGGGCATCCTTGTCCCGCAGGAACATGGGCTTGGACTGCATGTAGAGGGTCAGGAGCCGTGTCAGCGCCATGACCGAATCAAGATGCGTGCGCTCATACCCGTGCGACGCGTCGAGCGCGAAGCACAGCAACGCCGTGCGGATGTCGTTGCCGGCCTCCAGCGCCGCCGCGGCATCCGATCGGTAGAAACGGAACACGTCGCGGGAATGCTCGATCCCGTGACCGACGCACATGTCGATCAGCGAACGCGACAGGTGCCAATCGAAGGGCCCCGAGGAATCCTGCATGGCGATGGTCACGCCGTATTCGGAGGTATGCTGGCCCGGCGCGATGGTGCCGTTGTCTATCGAAACGAGTTCGGCCACATCGCCGTGCAGCACGGCGGAGGCCCCCACGCCGACCTCTTCCGTGATGGTGAACAGCAGATGGCAGTCAATGGGCAGGACCGTGCCCGCGCGCCCGACCGCCCGCGCCGCCGTCAAAAGCGCCGCAACCCCGGCCTTGTCGTCCAGATGGCGCGAAAACACGAAACCGTTGGGCATGAATTCGGTCATCGGGTCGATGGAAATGGTATCGCCCACATTGATGCCCAGCGCCCGCACTTCGTGCTCGTAGCCGACCCGTTCGTCCAGGCGCAGTTCGACCTCGGACCATTCGGTCGGCTGGGTGTCGATGGCCTCGTTATAGGTATGGCCCGACGCCTTGGCCGGCAGAATGGTGCCGCGGAAGGTGCGGCCGCCATCGGAATGCACGGTGCAGCGCGCGCCCTCGGCGAAACGCGACGACCAATGGCCGATCGGCACGACCTCCAGCCGTCCACCCAGGCGGAAGCCCTTGACCATGGCGCCCAGGGTGTCGAGATGGGCCGCGATGGCGCGGTCGGGCGAGGCTTCCTCGCCCTTCAGGTCGGCGCGGATGGCGCCCCGGCGGGTCAACTCGAACGGAATGTCGAGCTCCTTCAGTTCCGCACAGACCAGGCCGACGATCTCGTCCGTCATGCCGGTCGGGCTGGGTGTGGCCAAAAGCTTGGCCAAGATTTCGACCATGTAGTCTCGGTCTATGAAAAGGTCGTACTTCACGCGGTCACTCCTTTCCCGCTTGCGGGAGTCTTCACCAATTCCTGGCGTGTTTCGGGAAACAGGAAATCGACGAATTTCTGCGCCGTCGGCTGTGGTTCATGATTGGCCAGGCCGGGGCGCTCGTTGGCTTCGATGATACGGTAGTCGGGCCCATCCACGCGGGGAACCATGAAATCGAACCCGACGACGGGGATGCCCAGAACCTGGCGCGCCGTCAGGGCCGCATCGCGCAGCGCGGGATGCAGGTCCTCGGTCACATCGTGGATGGTGCCGCCGCAGTGCAGGTTGGCGGTCTTACGGACCTCCAGCACCACGCCGTCCCCCAGGATCGAATTCATGCCGTGTCCCTGAGCCTGCAAACAGCGCCGTGTTTCGTCATCGATGGGAATCCGGCTTTCGCCGCCCGTGGCGGCGGCGCGGCGGCGCGACAGACGCTGGATCAGTTCCTGGATGCTGTGTTGCCCGTCGCCGGTGATGCGGGGCGGCCGGCGCACGGCGGCGGCGGCGACCTCGTCGCCGATGACGATGATGCGAAGGTCCCGGCCGTTGACGAATTCCTCGCCGATCACATGGTCGGCTTGGTCGCGGACTTCGTCGAAGGCGGCGATCGCCTCGTCCTCGGAACACAGGTCGACGAACACGCCCTGCCCCTGTTCGCCCCGGGCGGGCTTGATGACGATGCGTCCGTACTTCTCCAAAAACGCCCGCACGTCGTCGCGGCTGCGCAAGGTGACCTGACCGGGCATGTTCAGGTCGGCCTTGGCCAGAAGCCGGTGGGTCAGCGCCTTGTCGTCGCAGCGGCTCATGGCGACGGCGGAGGTCAGCTCGCTCAAACTTTCGCGGCAGGCGATGGACCGCCCGCCGAGCGTCAAGGTGAACAGACCCGCCGCCGCGTCCTCGATGTCCACGTGGATGCCGCGGCGCCTGGCCTCGTCGACGATGATCTTGGCGTAGATGTTCAGATTCTCGACCCGCTGCGGGCCGATGAACAGGGATTCGTTGATCGGATTCTTCTTCTTCACCGTGTAGACGGGAACCCGTTCGAACCCCATCTTTTCGTACAACTGGATGGCTTCCGCGTTGTCGTGCAGCACGGACAGGTCCATGAACGCGCGGCCCGCGGCCCGGAAATGGGCCGCCAGCGCGGTCACCAGGCCGATGCCCACGGCGGGCACCGCTGCCTGGCTGTCGACGGCGAGCGCCCACAGGGACGAGCCTTCCTCGGGATCATCGAAGGCGGTCGTGTGGTCGATCCCCATCACGACGCCCAGCACCTCACCGTCCTGGGCCGATTCCGCGACCAGCACGGTGACGCATTGCCGGTTGTCGAGTTCGGCCAGATAGCCGGGCTTGAGCGACACCATCCCGCGTGAGGTATAGATGCGGTTGATCGCCCCTTCGTCGGCGGCCTCGGCCGCGCGGATCGTGAACATGGTGCTGTCGTCGGCGCGGGCGGTGGCCGGCAGTTCCCTCAGGTTCAGGCGAAAGCTGTGGGACGGATCCATGAACAGGGTCTGCGGCGCCATGGACAGGATGACATGCGGATCGCGCACGTAAATGGCAAGGTCGCGCTCGCCGGTCTCCTCCTCCATCAGGCGGCCGGCCAACAGTTCCGGCTTGTCGAAGGTCTGGCCGAACAGCACGCGGCCCCAACCGCAATGCACGGCGACGCATTTGCCGACCGTGCCCATGCCGTTCTTGGGCGGCTCGCCCCAATGCTTCAAGGAAAGCGCATTTTCCATGACCGGGTTTTCCTTTCGCCGGTTCACGGCGTCAGACCCCGTGGGTCTGTAGCCAGGTTTCCATGAGCGCCACCTGCCACAGCTTCGAGCCCTTAAGCGGCGTGATGTGATCGGCGGGGGCGTCCAGCAGCATGTCGAGATAGCCGCGGTCGAACAGCGACCGCTCACGCGCCGGCTTCGACGCCAGGGTGTCCCGCACCATTTCCAGGTACGGCCCGTCGATGTATTTCAGCGCCGGCACGGGAAAGTAGCCCTTGGGCCGGTCGATGACCTCGGCCGGGACGACCATGCGGGCGACGTCCTTCAACACGCCCTTGCCGCCGCCGCGGACCTTGTGTTCGGGCGGAACACGGCCGGCCAGCTCGACCAGTTCGTGATCGAGGAACGGCACCCGCGCCTCCAGCCCCCAGGCCATGGTCATGTTGTCGACCCGCTTCACCGGATCGTCGACCAGCATGATGGTGGAATCGATGCGCAGCGCCTTGTCCACGGCGCGGTCGGCGCCGGGCTGGGCGAAATTCCGTTCGATGAAGGCCAGGCTTTCGTCGCGCCCCGTGTGGTACTGCGGCGACACGGCTTTTTTGTAGTCGTCAAAATCGCGGTCGCGGAACACCTGGGCGTAGTCACCGACGGGATCGTTGGATTCCATCAGCGGCGGATACCAGGAATAACCGCCGAAGATTTCGTCCGCCCCCTGGCCCGACTGCACCACCTTCACGTGCTGAGCGACTTCCTGGCTGAGCGCGAAGAAGCCCACGTTGTCGTGGCTGACCATGGGTTCGGACATCGCGCGGATGGTATCCGGCAGCAGGTCCATCAGGCGCTTGGCGCCGACGTGGATCTTGTAATGCTCGGTGCCGAATTCCTTGGCGATCAGATCGGAATACTTGAACTCGTTGCCGGCCTCGCCGCCAGCGTCCTCGAAGCCCACGGAAAAGGTGCGCAGCGGCGTCTTGCCCGCGCGCGCCAGCATGCCGACGATGAGCGACGAATCGACCCCGCCCGACAACAGCACGCCGACGTCGACATCGGCTTCCAACCGCCGGTCGATGGACAGCGCCAGGGCCTCGTAGACCAGGTCGCGCCAGTCCTCGGCGGACAGCTTCATGTCGCCGGCGGAACGCGTGAAATCGACGGACCAATAGGTGGTGTCCTTGCGCGTGCCGTCGGCGTCGAACACCGCATAGGTCGCGGGCGGCAGCTTGCGCACGCCCTTCAGCACCGTATAGGGGGCCGGCACCACGGCGTGAAACGACATGTAATGGTTCAGGCCCACGGGATCGATGTCCGTGTCCGTGTCGCCCGCCGCCAGCAGCGCCGGCAGGGTCGAGGCGAAGCGCAGCCGCTTGCCGCTTTCCGCCAGGTACAGCGGCTTGATGCCGAGCCGGTCGCGGGCCAGGGTCAGGCGCCCGGTGTCGCGCTCGTAGATGGCGAAGGCGAACATCCCGTTCAGGCGTTTCACGCAATCAGGCCCCCAGGCGGCGAAGGCCTTGAGAACAACCTCCGTGTCGCCCGTGGAAAAGAAGCGGTAGCCCTTGGCGATCAGTTCCTCGCGGAGCGCCTTGTAATTGTAGATGCAGCCGTTGAAGGCGATGGTCAGGCCCAGGTCGGGATCGACCAGGGGTTGCTGCGCCTTTTCCGTCAGGTCGATGATCTTGAGCCGGCGATGGCCGAAGGCGCAGCGGCTTTGCTGAAACAGGCCCGAGGCGTCCGGTCCCCGGGGCGCCATGGCGTCCGTCATGCGCGCCACCGCGCGCGCGTCCGCATAACCGTCATCGAATCTGATTTCGCCGCTAAGTCCACACATGCCGTATCCGGCTCCTTTTTTCTTGTTGGCGCATTCCGCCCGTCAAAATGGCGGATGCCCGTCGCCCAGCGCGGGGCACGGACAAAAAGCCACCGCCCCGGTCATCCTTGGCCGGGTCAAATGGCTACAGTATTAAGTTGTTGATTTACCTAAGATAGTTTTCCGAGACCGGGATGTCAAATGACGCCATTTTGACATTCAGCCGATCCGCCGGAACCGTCTGAGGCCATTGACGGAATCCGGACGGCTGGAATATTCGCGCGGCCACCCACGCAGCCGATCACCCCCGCGAAAGCGGGGGCCAGAAAGACCGTGCCGGATTCCCGCTTTCGCGGGAATGACCCCATCTGCCTGGATCGGAATTAGTGACTAATGTTTGTAGTCGGGCTCTTCCCGATCAAGCAGGCGCACGAAGGCCGCGAACTGATCGCCGCCCCGGGGGCCGCCGTCGCCGTCGAACTGCTGGGCCGCGTGCTCGCAGACCTCCTTGGGCGGAATGATCAGCTCCGCGCCCGAGGCCTGAGCCATCAATTGCAGCTCGCAGGCATGCTGGAGATAGCGGATGTGCTGGAACGCCTCGGCGATGGTCCGCCCGGTGCACAGCAGGCCGTGGTTGCGCAGGATCATGGAATGGTGATTGCCGAGGTCGCGGACGATGCTGTCGCGCTCCTCCGTATCGTTCGAGATGCCCTGATAGTCGTGATAGGCGAGCCGGTTGTAGAAGCCCATGGACTTCTGATTCAGGGGCAGCAATCCGTTCTTCTGCGCCGAGACGGCCATGCCCGCGTTGGTATGGGTGTGAATCACGCACATGGCGTCGCCGCGCGCCATATGGACCGCCGAATGAATGACGAAGCCTGCCTTGATGACCTCGTAGGGGCTGCCGTCCAGCACGTTGCCGTCGAGGTCGATCTTCACCAGGTTCGACGCACAGACCTCGGAAAACAGATGGCCGTAGGGGTTGATCAGGAAGTGGTGCTCGCGGCCCGGCAGGCGCACGGAGGAATGGGTGAAAATGCCGTCGTCCCAACCGAACCGCGCGACAAGGCGGTACACCGCCGCCAGTTCAACGCGCAGCGCCCATTCCTCCTCCGAGACCTTTTCACGCAGACTCGGAACCTCGTGCAGTTGAATTACCTGAGCCATGTGGCCGATCCTCCCAATCCGTTCGCTCGGTACGATTGTGTACAATCTAGCGCCGCAGGGCATGATCGTTCAATAGACGATGCCCCCGCCCGCGCGAGCGACGAAAATCCCGCCCCGGCGCATTTCCTTTCCGGGCAAACTGCTCTACCATTCCCGCATGGACGAACCGCAGCAGGAATACCCTGAAATCCCCGAGCCTTACCGGCCCGACGACGATCGGTTTTCCTTCGACATCGACAAGACGCTGCGCAGCGTGGTGTCCCTGCGCACGGAAATTCCCGAAACGGCCTTCACCGCGACGACCCTGGGCACCCAGCGCAGCGGCCATGGCGTGGTCATCGACCCCAAGGGGTTGGTTCTGACCATCGGCTATCTGGTGGTCGAGGCCGAACGTGTATGGCTGGTCACCAACGACGGCCGCGCCGCCGAGGGTCATGTCATGGGCTATGACCAGGAAACCGGCTTCGGCCTGGTCCAGGCGTTGCAGCCCCTGGACGCGCCCGCCATCGAATTGGGGTCCTCCGCCGACCTGATCCCGGGCGACGACGTGATCGTCGCCGGCTGCGGCGGGCGCAAGCACGCCTTGCAGACCCGCGTGTCGGCCAGGAAGGAATTCGCGGGATACTGGGAATACCTGCTGGACGACGCCATCTTCACCGCGCCGGCTCATCCCCTGTGGGGCGGGGCGGCGCTGATCGGCGAGGACGGCCGGCTACGCGGCATCGGATCGCTTTACGTGCGGGGCGAGGAAAGCGGCGAGACCGAAGGCAACATGATCGTGCCCATCGACATCGTGAAGGCGATCCTTCCGACCCTGCGCACCACGGGGGCGACCGGGCGTCCGCCCCGTCCCTGGCTGGGCACCTTCACGGCGGAGACCATGGGCCGCGTCGTCATCGTCGGCACCTGGAAGGGCGGCCCGGCGGAGGACGCGGGCCTCAAGGCCGGCGATCTGGTGGTCGGCGTCGACGACAAGCCGGTCGAGGGCATGGCCGAGTTCTTCCGCGGCGTGTGGTCGCTGGGCAATGCCGGGATCGACGTGCCGCTCAACATCTACCGCGACGGCGACCTGATGACGGTCACCGTGCAGTCCTGCGCGCGCGGTGACTTCTACAAAACCCCCAACGTCCACTAAGACCTTCATGTCCGGCCTTGCCCTCAACTTTCCGCCCGTGCGCCTGGAGGCGGCGGACGCGGTGCTCTATCCCGCCGCCCTGGACGGCGCCGACGCCCTGTTCGACCGGGTAATGGCCCAGGTCGACTGGCAACAGGAAGAATTGACCCTCTACGGCCGGCGCATTCCGCAGCCGCGCCTGAGCGCCTGGTACGGCGACGCGGCCTATGCCTATTCAGGGCTCCACCTGGAACCACGCCCCTGGCCGCCCGTGTTGGCCGGTCTGCGCAACCGTTGCGAGGAGATCGCCCAGACCCCTTTCAATTCCGTGCTCGCCAATCTGTACCGCGACGGCGCCGACAGCATGGATTGGCATTCCGACGACGAGGCGTCGTTGGGCCCCGCCCCGGTCATCGCGTCGGTCAACCTGGGGGCGCCTCGGCGCTTTCAGCTGCGCCGCAAGGATGATAAGAAAACCAAAATTGAAATCAGCCTGGGCGGCGGCGACGTCCTGGTAATGGGGGGAAGATGCCAACTTCAGTGGCAACATCGGGTGCCCAAGACGCAAGCGATCGTCGCCCCCCGCGTCAACCTTACGTTCCGCAACGTCGTCCGGGCACCGACACGGCCCTGAACCCGTTCGCACGCCTGTCGTTTGGCATCATGTCCGGCCATGCCTGAAACACCCGAACTGCACTCCCTGGTCTATTTCAGTCACGCGGTTTCGCCGTTGGGGCCAGACGCCCTGCAGGACCTGCTCGACGTTTCCCGGCGGGCAAACAAGGAACACGGCATCACCGGCATCCTGATCTATGGGTGCGGCAGTTTCGCGCAATACCTGGAAGGCCGAAAGGCGGAGATCGACACCCTGTTCGTCAATATCCAGCGGGATTCGCGCCACCGGGACGTTCAGTTGCTTGCCGAGGGCCCCATCACCACCCGCATCTTTGCGGACTGGTCCATGACGTTCCGACCGCTCGGGCAGGACGTTATTGAAAAGCTCCCGAACATGGTCGACCCCGTCGATGCTCTCCGTACCGTCCTCGATATCCCCGCCTCGACGGTGATGACGGTTCTTCTGAAATCCTTGATCCAGACATTTCTGACCGGCGGGCCGGCCTCCCCCCGCGGCGCCTAATCGATGTCCAGCGGGAACACCGGCCGGCGGACGTTCTTGTAATCCAGGTCCTTGTAGTTGCGCGAGGTCACGCCGCCGCCGTCGTCGACGACGATGATCTGCGACGCGATGGGCCCGTAGGCGGCGCGGAAATGGTGCGCCGATTTGACCCCCAGGACCTTTCTCTTCTCCGGATCGATGCCGACGGACTTGAAGAACATCTTGTCGTAATTCTGATATCGGGCGCTGGCCACCACGATATCCAGGCGGCCGACGCTGAACACAGCCGCCGGGCCCATGTCGACGCGGGTTCCCCGGGTCATCGGGCCTTCCATGGCGAAGGTGCCGTCGGTGATCGCGGTCACCGTGCCCATCAGCGACAGCGGCCCGCCCTGCACGGCCGGATCGACCTTGCCGCCGAGTTCCAGCCTGAACGTCGTGCCCAGGCCCGCATTGCGGCAGGCAAGCGCCGCTTCGGGATCGTAGATCGTGCCGAAGGCGGCATCGGGCAGGTCGGCCTCGATCATCGCGCCCAGCAGCTTCGTCGCGTCGCCGTAACCGCCGCCACCCGGATTGTCCGCATAGTCGGCGAGAATGATCGGTGCCTGCACGCCCTTGGCCAAGGCTGATTTGACCTGCGCCAAGGCCTCGTCGATACGATACAGCTTGATGGTCAGTTTGTTGCGGTCGCGCCACAGCTGATCCATCACCTGTTCGGCGATCTTGCCGTGGGCCGGGTTGTCGCCCTCGCCGGTGACGATACAGGTCGGCCCCGTGTCATGGATATCGACCCAGGGGAAACCGGCGTTGATCGACCCGGCGTAGGTGCCCGGCGTTTCCTTCAGCAGCTTGTCCAAGGTCGCGAGTGCTTCCGTCATCGGCCCCGGCGCCGTGGTCCGCCCATGGTCGGCGCCGTCCAGCATTTCGCGGCGGCGGACATGGACCTTGGGGTGAATCTCCCCGGCCATGGTGCGCGCCAGAAGATCGCAGGCCTGGGTCGCGATCTCGTACTGATCGATATGCGGATAAGTGCGGTAGCTGATCACGATGTCGCAGAGATCGGCCGTCCGGTCGGTCACGTTGGCGTGCAGGTCGAGGGTCATGGCAAGCGGCACGTCAGGACCCACGACGTCGCGCACGGATTGCAGCAGCCGGCCCTCGCCGTCCTCGTCATGCTCACACACCATGGCCCCGTGCAGGCACAAAAGGATGCCGTCGAACGGACCGTCGGCTTTCAAGGCATCAACGATGACCTTGGTGACGTGGTCGTGCATGTCCTTGGTCACCTTGCCCGACGGCGTGGCGTTGGCATAGATGGGGTGGCGGATGGACCAGCCGTGCTTTTCAGCGGCGTCCAGCGCCGCGCCGATTTCCGTCGCCGTGCCGCGCATCTTCCGGGCGACCTCGTCGTCGCGGTAATAGGTCCGGGCCTTGTAGGCCGCCATGTCCGTCGGCAGTTTCGAGAAGGTATTGGTCTCGTGCTTGAAACCGGCGATCAGTACGCGCTTGGTCATGGCTCTGTCCTAGGCTTGCAGTTTGGCGATATCCGGCACCGGCCGCATCAGATCGGCCTTGCCCGCGAAATACTGTTCCAGCGCATGGGCGACGGCCAGCACCAGGGCGTCCTTGCCGTTCGGCGCCATGATCTGAAGGCCGAAGGGCATGCCCTTGTGGTCGACACCGCAGGGGATCACGGCGGAGCACGCCATGGCCATGGTCGGCGCATAGGAAATCGCCAGCCAGCGCATGTAGGTCGGCATTTTCTCGCCGTTGATTTCGTCCACATACAGTTGTTCGTGGGGGAACGGCGAAACCGAGGCGGCGGGGCAGATCAGCACATCGACCTCATCGAACAGGTCGATGAAATTGCGCATGATCCTGGCCTGCTCGACCAGGGCCCAGCCGACGTCCGACGCCGTGACCTCTAGCCCCCGGGTGGTGTTGTCGATGACGTTGGGGCCCAGCAGGTCCTTGTGATTCTTCAGGCGTTCCTGGTGCAGGGCGACGAAGGTAATGCCGCGGAACACCTCGAACACCCGATGGATATCGCCCATGTCGGGGGCGCGGTCCTGGGCCTCGGCGAACACGCCCCGGAATTGATCGGTGCGCGCCTTGAAGGTGTCGGCGATGCCCTTGTCCACGGGGCAGCAGCCGAGATCCGGTGTGATCGCGGCGTGGATCGATCCCAGGTCCAGGCCGTCCACGGAGGAGAACAGGCGCGGATCGACCAGGCCCGAGAACGGGTCGCGCCGGTCGTCGTCCATCTGCGCCTGCAACAACAGGGACGCGTCCTCGACCGTGCGCGCCATGGGGCCCAGCACCGACCAGGGCATGAGGGCCGAGGCCTTTCCTTCGGCCGGAACCGTGCCCGGCGACGGGCGGAAACCGACGACGCCGCAGAACCCGGCGGGGGTGCGCAGACTGCCGCCGTAATCGCTGCCGGATGCGATCGGCACCATGCCGGTCGCCAGCGCCACGGCCGAACCGCCGGACGATCCGGCGCAGGTCAGTTCCGGGTTGAACGGATTGCCCGTGGCCCCGAACACGCGGTTCTTGGTGTTGGCCCCGGCGCCGAATTCCGGCGTGTTGGTCTTGCCCAGGATGATCGCGCCCTCGGCGCGCACGGCGGCGACGGAACCCTGATCGGTCTCGGGCACCGTATCCTTGTTGATCAGCGACCCCCAGGTGGTGCGGATGCCCTCCGTCGCCTCCAGGTCCTTGATGCCCATGGGCAGGCCGTGGAGCAGCCCCAATTCCTCGCCGTCCATCACCATCTGCTCGGCGACCTTGGCTTCCTCGCGGGCACGATCATAGGCGCGGGTAACCATGCAGTTGACCGCGCCGTCGACGGCCTCGACCCGCGCGATGCAGCTTTCCAGCAATTCGACCGGCGAGATTTCCTTGGTGCCGATCAGGCGCCGGGCCTCGGTCGCGGTCAGGTCGCAGAGTTCGGTCGCCGTCGTTGGCTTGGTCATGTCAATTTCTCCAGGTCTGGGATCGGGCGGGCGGTTTCCGCGTCCGCGTTCAGGATGGTTTCGATGGCGAGGGCGGCCTCCAGCAAGTCCTTCTCGCCGTGGCGCTTGCCGGCGATCTGAAAGCCGAAGGGAGCCCCCGTTTCGTCCAGGCCGCAGGGCACGGCGATGACCGGATTGCCGGTCAGCGTGAGGGCCGAGCGGATGAGCGATGCGTCCATGTAGTTTTCCATGGGCTTGCCGTTGATCGTGGTCGGCGCCCCCGTGTCCAGCCGGTAGGGAGGATAGGCGTTACCCGGCAGGATCAACAAGTCGACATCTTCCATGAAGGCCTGGAAGCGGTCGTACCATTGCCGCCAGGCGACCTCCGCCGCCGCCACGTCGGCCAGCGACATGGCGTATCCGGCTTCCGTGTTGGTGACGATGTTGGGCGACAGAAGGTCGCGGTGTTTCTCCACCTTCTCCTTGTGATAGGCCATGTAATAGACGCAGCGCAGCACCCAGAAGGAGTCCCGCACGCCCGCGATGTCGGGATGGTCGTCCCGGGCATGGGCGAAGGCATCACGGAATTTCGCCGAACGCTGGCGAAACACGCGCTTGATCCCGTCATCCACAGGGGCCGTGCCCAGGTCTTCGGAAAAGGCGACGCGCAAGTTGCCCAAGTCCGCCGGTTGAAGATCTGCGAATGGGGCCGCATCGAACGGCAGGCCCATTGGATCGCCCGGATGGGCGCTGCCCGCCTGGGCGGAATACAGCAGCGCCGTGTCGGCGACGGACCGCCCCATGGGGCCCTGAACCGAGAAATAGGTCAGCGGCAGCAGACGCCGTTCGTTGGCCACGGCCCCCGGGCGCGGGCGGAAGCCGACCACGCCGGACCAGGTCGCGGGGGCGCGAAGCGAGCCGCCCGTGTCGGACCCTTGGGCCAGCGGCACCATGGAGCACGCCAGCGCCGCCGCCGAGCCGCCGGAGGATCCCCCCGGCGTTCGCGCGGGATCGAACGGGTTGGTGGTGGCGCCGTAGACCCGGTTGGTGGTGTTGGCGCCGGAGCCGAATTCCGGCGTGTTGGTCTTGCCCAGGATGATCGCCCCGGCGTCGCGCAGACGGGTGATCTGGCCGTCGTCGGCGTCGGGCACGTGGTCCTTGAACAGCAACGAGCCGTAGGTCGTGCGAACGCCCTTCACGTTGACCAGATCCTTGATGCCGACGGGCAGGCCCGCCAGCGGCCCCGGGTCGCGGCCCTGGGAAATCTCCGCCTCCAGTTCCCGGGCGCGGGCCAGGGCGCCGTCTTCATCCAATGCCACGAAGGCGTTGACCGTACCGTTCACGGCGGCGATGCGCCGAAGACAGCTTTCCACAAGTTCCACCGGCGACAGCTTTCGCGCCCCGATCAGGGCGCGCAATTCGACGGCGGAAAGGTCGCAGGGCTCGGTCATTGTCGCGGCAGACTGGCGGTCTCGCCCAGGTCCCAGAACAGCCCGCCCATGAGTCGGAGCGCCGAGCGGGACACGGGTTCCAGGATATGTTCGTTGGGGGCATGTTGCGAGCAGGCCGGGTAGCTGTGCGGCACCCAGATGGTCGGCAGGCCCAGGATATGGGCGAAGCAGTCGTTGGGCAGCGATCCGCCCAGGTTGGGCAGCACGGCCGGCTCCTCCCCCGCCGTGCGGGCCAGGGAGTTGATTGCCCATTTGGCCCAGGGGGTATCGGGCTCGAGCCGCGTCGCTGCCATGAATTCCCGGTCGGGGGTCAGGGTGACCTTGTCGTAGCCCAGCTTGTCGAGATGCTTGCGCACGGCCGGAATGACCCCCGCCGGATCGAAGCCCGCGACGAAGCGCATGTGGCATTTGGCGAAGGCCTTGGGCGGCACGGCGTTCACCGGGTTGTCCGGATTGCCGGTCTTGAAGGCCAGGATTTCGAAGGTGTTCCAGCCGAACACCTTTTCCTCGGCGGTCAGGCCCGGCTCGCCCCAGTCGGGATCGATTTCCGGATCGCCCTCCATGCCGCCGACCGTCAGCTTGGACAGGGCGTCGCGCACGGAATTGGAAATGGGTTCGGGCTTCAGCTCGTCGAGCAGAATTTTCCCCTTGGCGTCGACGATGGTGGAAATGGCATGGGCCAGGATCACCCCCGGGTTGGCCAGCAGCCCGCCCCAGTTGCCGGAATGATGGCCGCCGTCGCGCAGGTCGAGCGACATGGTGAAGTTGAACACGCCGCGCGATCCGAAATAGACCGTGGGCCGCACCGCGTTGAGGCGTGGGCCGTCGGAGGCGATGAACACGTCGGCCTTGAACAAATCCTTATGGTCACGGCAGAACTCGCGCAGGCCCGGCGAGCCCGTTTCCTCGCCCGTTTCGATCAGCGCGACGACGTTGTAGCCGAGCGTTCCGCCACGCGCCTCCAGGCAGGCCTTGAGCGCCGCCAGATTGATGGTGTGCTGGCCCTTGTTGTCGGCGGTGCCGCGCCCGTACCAGCGCTCGCCCACTTTCTTCATTTCCCACGGGCCGATGCCGTCGCGCCACTGGTCGTCATAACCGCGCACCACGTCGCCGTGGCCATAGGTCATCAGGGTCGGCAGATCGTCACCTTCATGCCGGCGGGCAACCAGGATGGGCTGTCCGCCGGGCTTGGGGTTTTCGAAAATCTCGCTGACGAAGCCGAGGTCCGCCAGATAGGGCGTCATCTCGTCCCTCAGATATCGGTACAGCTCGGGCCGGAACGGTTCGTCCTGACTGCACGACTTGATGGCGACACGGCGCGACAGATCCGCCCAAAAACCGCCGTCGTCGAAATACTGTTCAAGACTTTCGATCACCGCATCGCGTGTCACGCCGCATTCCTTTCAAGTCTATAGGCCGTTTCCGGATCGCCCAGGTCCCAGTAGATGCCGGTGACCAGTTCCATGCCCTCGCGGGTCAGCGACCACAGGATGTGTTCGTTGGGGGCGTGCTGGGAACAGCCGGTATAGCTGAGCGGCAGCCACACGAAGGGAATGCCCAGCACGTCCTGAAATACGTCGTTGCAGATGGAGCCCCCCGAATTGGGCACCATGCGGCAGGTCTCGCCGGTCGTGCGTTCCACGGCAGCGCGCATCCATTTGGCCCAGGGATGGTCCGGGGGCGTGCGCGCGGCATGGAAGAACGCCGCGTTGCCGCCGGTCGACGGCCGCACCGTGACGATCCCGAACCCGGCCGCGTCCAGATGGGCCTGCAGGTTGGGGACGATGTTCTGCCAGTCCGTGCCGACCACGAAGCGCAACTGGCAATGGGCGACGGCCTTGGGCGGCACGGCATGCACTGGGTTGTCCGGGTTGCCGGTCTTCATGGCGAGGATCTCGAAGGTGTTCCAGGCATAGACCTTTTCGGCCCGGGTCAGGCCAGGCTCGCCCCAGTCGTCGTCGATGGCGGGGCCGCCCGCCGACGTCTCGCGCGTGACGTCGGAAAGAAGGTCCCGCACGCTGTTGGAAATGGCCGGCGGCAGCAGGGCCGGCACCAGGATGCGGCCCTTCACGTCGATCACGGTCGCCAGCGCCGAGGCCAGGATGATCCCCGGATTGGCCAGAAGCCCGCCCCAGTTGCCGGAATGATGGCCGCCGTCCCGCAGGTCGACGACGAGATCGAAATTGAACGCCCCCCGGTTGCCGAGCGTCAGATTGGGCTTGGCGACGTCGAAGCGGGGCCCGTCGGAGGCGAAGTAGACGTCGGCGGCGAAGGCCTCTTTCTCCCGCGCGACCAGGTCCTTCAGGCCCTTGGAGCCGTTCTCTTCCCCGGTCTCGATGATGAACTTGTGGTTGAAGCCGAGCGCACCCCGCGCGTCCAGCACGGCGCGGAGCGCCGCGATATGGGTCGAATGCTGGGCCTTGTTGTCGGCGGTGCCGCGCCCGTAGACCTTGTCGCCGACCTTGGTCAGGCGCCAGGGGTCCAGATTGTCCTTCCACCGGCCTTCCTGGCCCAGCACCGTGTCGCCGTGGCCGTAGCCCAGGACCGTGGGCAGACCGTCGCCTTCCCACCGCGTCGCCAACAGGATCGGGCCGCAGCCCTCGAAGGGGTTGTCGTAGACACGGCAAGCGTAACCCAGGGCCTCGAACGCATCCCGCATCTCTTCTTCCAGATAGGCGTAGCAGTCGGGCAGGCGGGCCGCGTTCTGGCTTTCCGTCGGCACGGCCACGCGCGCCTTCAGATCCTCGAAAAAGCCTTCCGGGTCGTCGAAATGGGCAAGGGCGGCGTCGATGGCGTGTTGGCGGGTCATGGCTTCGCCCGGGGCGGTCTTACGACGCTTGGCGTCCCCTCCCCTGGTTCTCGTCATAGAGATGGCATTCGACAAGACCGGTCTTGGTCGGGATGGTGCGCGGCGCCACGACCGAACAATGATCCATGCAGTCGACGCAGCGCGGATGGAAGGTGCAGCCCGACGGCGGGTCGACCGGGTTGGGATAGGCGATACCCAGGCCCGCGTCGGGCACGTCCAGGTTGGGGTCCGGCGTCAGCACGGAGGACAGCAGCGCCTTGGTGTAGGGGTGCTGCGGGTTGTCGAACAACTGGTCCGTGTCCGCGACCTCGACCAGACGGCCCAGGTACATGACGGCGACGCGGGTCGCCATGTGCTCGACCACGGCCAGGTTGTGGCTGATGACGATGTAGGTCAGGTTCAATTCCGAGCGCAGGTCCTGCAACAGGTTCAAAATCTGCGACTGCACGGAGACGTCGAGGGCCGAGGTCGGTTCGTCGCAGATCACGACTTCGGGCCGGTTGATCAGCGCGCGGGCCACGGCGACGCGCTGGCGCTGGCCGCCCGACAGCTGGTTCGGGAAATTGCGGTACAGCCGGCGCGGCAGGCCGACCAGTTCCATGATTTCCTCGACCCGCGTGCGTAGGTCCTTGCCGCCGGCGGCCTCGGCCGTGCCCTGCACGCGCACGGGCAGGCTGATGATGTCGCCGATGGTCTTGCGCGGGTTGAGCGACGAATAGGGATCCTGGAACACGGGCTGGACCTTGCGCGCCATGTCCAGGCGTTCCATCTCGCTGGTCGGCGTGCCGCCGACGTAAAGCGTGCCCCCGGTCGGCGCCAGCAGGCCCAACAACATCTTGGCCAGGGTCGATTTGCCGCAACCGGATTCACCGACCAAACCCAGAACCTCGCCGCGCGGGACCTTCAGGTTGATGCCGTTCACGGCATGCAGCGGCTTCTTGCCCTTCATGAACCCGGCCGAGATCATGAACGTGCGGGTCACGTCGCGGGCTTCGAGAACGATGTCTTCCTGGTCGGCCATCAGGCAGCTCCCCGCTTCAGGTTGGCGGCACTCTGGTCCGGCGTCAGCAGGCAGCGGAACACATGGCCGTCTTCGAATGAGTCACGAAGATCGATCCGTCCCGTGCGGCAGGCGTCCATCACATGGACGCAGCGGTCGGCGAAATGGCAGCCCGGCAGCTCGCCCACCAGGGACGGCACGATGCCGGGGATGGAGCCGAGCGGAGCACCCCGTTCCGTCTTGCCCGGGATCGGGATGCATTCCAGCAGCCCCTGAGTATAGGGATGGGTCGGATTTTCGAACACCTGCTTGGCCGTGCCCGTCTCGACGATCTGGCCCGCGTACATGACCGCCACCCGGTCGGCGACGCGGGCGACCACGCCCAGGTCGTGGGTGATCAGGATCATGCCCATGTTGAATTCCTTTTGCAGGTCCGCCAACAGGTGGAGGATCTGCGCCTGGATGGTCACGTCGAGCGCCGTCGTCGGCTCGTCGGCGATGATCAGGTCGGGCCCGCACATCAGCGCCATGGCGATCATCACGCGCTGGCGCAGGCCGCCGGAAAGCTGATGCGGATATTGCGTCAGGCGTGAGGCCGCCGCCGTGATGCCGACCTTTTCCAGAAGGTAGATGGCGCGGGCGCGCGCCTCGGCGGCGCTGACCTGCTTGTGGCGCAGCAGGGCCTCTTCGAGCTGGTTGCCGATGGTATAGGCCGGGTTCAGGGACGTCATGGGTTCCTGAAAGATCATCGCCATCTTGTTGCCGCGGATGTCGGTCATGCGTTTTTCGCCGGCCGATTGCAGTTCCTCGCCGTCGAGCTTGAGCACGGATGCCGTGCAGCGCGCGGTGCTGGGCAGCAGGTCCATGACGGCGAGGGAGGTCAGCGACTTGCCGCAGCCCGACTCGCCGACGATGCACAGCGTTTCGCCCCGCGTCACGTCGAAGCTGATGGACTGCACCGGATGCAGCATCCCGGTGGCGACGGGAATGTCGACGACCAGGTCGCGGACTTCGAGGATCAGATCGCTCATGCGGTCGTTGGTCCCTTATCCTAGTTGCGGTTTTCGGGTGCGGTCACGTCACGCACGCCGTCACCCAGAAGATTGATGGCGAGGATCAGCGCGAACAGCGCCGCCCCCGGAATACCGATCAGCCAGGCGTCGAAGAACATCATGCCCTTGGCCTCGGAAATCATCAGGCCCCAACTGGGGGCCGGCGGCTGCACGCCGAGGCCGAGGAACGACAGCGCCGCCTCCAACAGGATGGCGTGCGCCATTTCCAGGGTCGCCACGACGATCAGGTGGTTGACCACGTTGGGCAGGATTTCCGCCATGATGATGCGCAGGGTGGAACATCCGCAGGCCTGCGCCGCCGCCACGTAATCCAGGTTGCGCACCTGCATGGTGGTCGAACGCATGACCACGGCGAAGCGGTCCCAGATCAGCAGCCCCAGCACCCAGATCACGATCCACAGGCTGGACCCGATCAGCGACACCACGGCCAGCGCCACCAGCACCACGGGCATGGACAGCCGCGTGGTGATGATGAAGTTCACGACCATGTCGACCCGCCCGCCGAAATAGCCGGCGGCGACGCCCAGCGCCGTGCCGATGACACCGGAGATCAGCATCGCGGAAAACCCGATCAGGAGCGAAATCCGCGAACCGTGGATCAGCCGCGTCAGGTAATCGCGGCCCTGTAGGTCGGTGCCCAGCGGGTGGTCCCAGGTGAACTTGGCCGGCTCGACCCAGGAAAACGGGGACCGGCCGTCGAACACCGCCGCCCAAAAGGATTTTTCCACCACGATGCAATGCCAGAACGGAACCTTCAGCGCGTTGGACAAGTCCTGGTCCAGGATCGGGTGATAGGGCGTCAGATAGGGTGCGAAGGCCGCGACCAGGAGGATGGCAAACAGCACGACGCCGCCGATAATGATGCCGTAATGACCGAACACACGTCGGCGCAGCTGCGCCATGGGTGATGGTTCCAGAACCTTGTCGCTGGGAAGAATGGCGCCTGAGCGGGCGACTGTCTGCGCGTCTTGCGATGCCATGTCAGGTCACCCTTATCCGAGGATCGAGGAAGGCGTTGAGCAGGTCCGCCAGGAAGGTGATGACGATATAGAAACAACTGAGGACCAGCACGATGGCCTGCATCATGGGCAGGTCGGCGCGCTGAATGGATTCCCATGCCAGGAAGCCCATGCCATTGATGGCGAAAATGGTTTCGATGACGATGGAGCCGCCGAGCATGAAGCCGAACTGCACGGCGGCCAGCGACACGACCGGGATGATGGCGTTCCGAAGCGCGTGTTTGAACAGCACCGTCATGGGACGCAGGCCCTTGGCCTTGGCCGTGCGGATGTAATCCGACTGCAGCACCTCAAGCATCCCGGCGCGGGTCAGGCGCATGACGCCCGGCGTCACGTAATATCCCAGCGCGACCGCCGGCATGATGAAGTTCTTCCAACTTCCCGTGCCGGTGATGGGCAAAAGGCGCCACTGAATGCTCATGAAGAAGATCAGGATCAGCGCGAACCAGAAGCTGGGCAACGCCTGACCGACCACGGCGAGCCCCAGGGCGAATCGGTCAATCAGGGAATTGGGCCGGATCGCCGCCGCCACGCCGAGCGGAATGGACAGCACCAGCGCGAAGGAAATGGCGCAGAGCGCCAGGATCAGGGTGTTGGGAAGGCGCGTGACGATGACCGAGGAAATATCCGACTTCAGATAGTGCGAACGGCCCAGGTCCCCCTGTACGGCGCGCATCAGCCAGTCGCCGTATTGCACGATGATCGGGCGGTCATAGCCGTAGATTTGGCGGATGTTCTCGATCTCTTCATTACTGGCCGATTCACCGGCCAGCGCGATCGCCGGATCCCCCGACAGGTAGATCAGCGAGAAGGTGATCATGGACACGGTGAGCGCCACCAGAACGGCGACACCCAGTCGTCTCAACAGAAATTTCAGCATGGCGAACCCGCCGGCAGGCGCTTCATGTCTACGGCCCCCCTAGGCCCGGATACCCGGCGGCCCCTGATTAAGGGCCGCCGGGCCGAATTGCCGGTTACCCGGACGTCGTCACTTCCATTTCGCGGTGTAGAACCGCGGGATTTCGTCGGAAGTGATGGTCATGTCCAGGTTCTGGTTGAAGGCGTAGTTCTTGGCGTAGGTGAACATGGGCAGCCAATAGACCTTGGTGGAAATGATCTGGAACGCTTCCTTGTAAAGCTTTTCGCGTTCCGCAAGGTCGGTCACGTTGCCGGCCTTGACGATCAGTTCGTTCACCTTCGGGTCGTTGGCCGGATCGTCCTTGCCGCCCACGAAGAACACCCCGGCGCAACCGGACGCATCGGGGATCGAGTAGGACCCCCAGGTCATCTGGTGAACCGCCGTCGAGCCCTTCTGCGCGATTTCACGCAAGGCCTTGTACTGCATGAAGTTCAGCTTCGCCTTCACGCCGACCTTGGCCAGGTCCGAGATCACCGCTTCCGTGAATTCGCGCTCACGATAGGCGTAGATGTCGAATTCCAGCCCCTTGTCGTAGCCCGCTTCCTTCAGCAGCGCCTTGGCCTTTTCCGGGTCATAGTCGTATCCCGTCACGTCCTGCACGCAGCCCGTCTGATCGGGATGGCAGGGCGTGTTGATGACCTGCGCCGCCGCGCCGACAAGGTTGGTGACGATGGACTGGCGGTTGATGGCATGGGCGAAGGCCTGACGCACGCGCTGGTCCATGAAGGCCTTGTTGCCGGACGAGCCGTCGACGTCAAAGGCGATGTAGGAAATGCGCAGGGTCTTGGCGTTCTCGACCGTCACCTGGCCGGTGGCCTTCAGCTTTTCGGCCTGTTCCTTGGGAACGTCCCAGATCCAGTCGATGCCGCCGGTCAAAAGTTCGGCGATCCGGGTGTTGCCTTCCTTGATCGTCCGGTAAACCAGATTGGCGATCTGCGGCGTGCCCTTGGGGCCATTCTTGTGATAGCCGTCGTACTTCTTCATGACGATCTTTTCGCCGGGCACGACCTCGGTGATCATGTAGGGACCGGTGCCGTTGGGCTTCACCGCCGCGTAATCGGGCTTGCCTTCCTTGGTCATCGGCGCCTTGTCGTAGTGACCGCGCTTGATGATCGGCACCGCCTGCCCCAGATAGGCCAGCGCCGCCGGGAACGGCTTCTCCAAATGAATGCGGATGCTGTGCGGGCCGGTCTTTTCGACCTTCTTCATCCAGTCGACGTTCTTCAGGGTGACGACGCCGTGTTCCTTGTTGGTGGTGAAGTCCACCGTATAGATCACGTCTTCCGGCCCGAAGGGCGATCCGTCATGGAATTTGACGTCATCGCGCAGTTCAAAATCCAGGGTCACGTTGTCGACCCATTTAAAGGATTTCGCCAGGTTCGGTTCGTACTTGCCGGTCTTGGTGTTGCGGAGCAGAAGGTTATCCCACACCGTGTTGCCGATGATGACAAGTTCGCGGGTACGGTTGTAGTACGGATCGGCCACCGCCGACTCGCGGTCTGTTGCCCAGACCAGCGTGTCATCGGACTTGCCCGCCAACGCCGCACCCGAGCAAATACCCAGCGCAACCGCCGCGATGGGCAGGCCCTTCATAATTTGACGAATCATATTCGCCCTCCCTTGGTTCAATTCCCTGCCGCCCGTGGCTTACGCCTTTGTAACTTCTGGCCGGCAATCCTGGCCGTCCCTGTCAACGGAAAAGCCGACTGCATTTCAATGCATAGGCTGCGCGAATGCAAGGAGGTACTCAGCACTGGCCCACTGATCGGACCCGATTGGCGGCGGCGCTCTGGAACCCGCCTCCCCCAATACGTCTTGCCTGCGGCGCCGTTCGGCGCGGCCTTGCGCCTTCGGGACAATCACCGCCCCCTTACCCCGTGGAGCCCCTTCGGAAAACCGCCCGAAGGAGACGACAGGATAGCCAAGCGGAAATGGAATGTGCTCTCAAATTTGAACAAAATTTGACGGGCAGCCCGATATTCAAACGTCATATTTCCATTTTCTGTTCCATTTTTCATTTATGAACGAAAGATATTCCCGGTACGTAGATTCGCCATGAACGCGCCGCCGGCCTAAAGACGTTATGTGGGGCGGAAAGTACCGCGCCCGAAACCGGAAAGATTCCCGCACATATGAACAGATTCGCGACAGATACGCCCTCCGCTGCCCAGGCCGCCGCCGGGATTCTTGAGACGGTGAACTGGATCGGGCGCGGCGCGGACAGCGTTTCCTTCACCGGCGCCGACCCTGTATTGCCCGCGAATTTCCGCATCGGCACCGCCGGCGCGGCGGTGCTGGGCGCGGTCGGGTTGGCCGCCGACGCCCTGTGGCGCCTGAAAGTGGGGCGGACGCAGGACATTTCCGTGGATCTCCGCGCGGCGGCGCTGGCCATGCGCTCGAACCGCCATGTTCGTGTGGGAACGGCCGGTTTCGGGGCCGCTTGGGCGGATATCTCCGGCCTGTACCGCTGCGCCGACGGGCGCTGGGTGCAGCTTCACTGCAACTACCCGTGGCTGGCCCAAGGGGTTCTTGAAATCCTCGGCTGCGAATCCGACCGCGCGGCGGTCACTGCCGCGCTTGGCGCGTGGGACGCCGCCGCGTTCGAGGCCGCCGTGGCGGAGCGAAACCTTTGCGCCTTCATGGTCCGCGGCAAGGACGAATGGGCCGCCCACCCCCAGGGCAAGGCGGTCGCCGGCCTGCCGCTGATAAGCATCGAAAAGATCGGCGACGCGCCCGTGGAGCCCTTGCCGGCAGGTGACCGTCCGCTGTCCGGCATCCGTGCCCTGGAACTGGTGCGCGTGATCGCCGGGCCGGTCTGCGGGCGAACCCTGGCGGAACACGGCGCCCAGGTCATGCGCATCGGGCGGCCCGACCGCCCGGACGACGACAACCTGCTGCGCGACACCGGCCACGGCAAGCTGGCCGCCAACCTGGATCTGCGCGACACGGGTGCGGCGGAAACCCTCGACATGCTCATCAAACAGGCCGACGTGGTTACCCAGGGCCACCGGCCGGGCACCCTGGCTGGGCGCGGCGTGGCGCCGGAGCGGCTCGCCCAGTTGCGCCCGGGGATCGTCTTCGTCAGCCTGTCCGCCTGGGGTCATGACGGACCCTGGGCCCATCGCCGGGGCTTCGATTCCCTGGCCCAATGCGCCATGGGCATCGCGGCCGAACACGGCGGCATCGACACCCCCCGTCACCTGCCGGCGCAGGCCCTTGATTATGTCTCCGGATACCTGGCCGCCTTCGGCGCCATGGAGGCCCTGCGCCGCCGCGCCACCATCGGCGGCAGCTGGCTGGTCCGCCTGTCATTGGCGCAAAGCGGCCATTGGATCGACGGCCTGGGCCGGGTCGGCGGTGACGGCGTCAAGGAACTGGCGGAACCGGGGTACGACGACATCAAGGATCTGATGGAAACCCGCGACACGGCCTGGGGCCCCATGGAGCATCTGAAACCAACCGTGGGCATGTCGGAAACGCCGCCGCGCTGGGACCTGCCGGCGGCCCCTTTGGGGACCCACCCGCCGGTGTGGCCGACTTAACCTTCGGTGGTCTTCAGCGTGACGCCCTCGGCCGGCCCCTTCACCCGGGATTCCCGATAGGTGATGTAGAGGGTCGAACAGAACACCACGGTGCCGCCGATCCAGGTCCACAGGTCCGGGAATTCGCCGAACATCACGTATCCAAGCGCCGCCGCCCACAACAGGCGCGTGAAGTCGGCGGGCAGGACGGCGGTGGCCTCGCCCAGCTGCATGGCCTTGGCCATGGCCAGATGCGCCAGCGCCGCGATGAGCCCGATCGCGATCAATTCCCCGAACTGGGCCCAGGTCGGCCATTCCCAGACGAACAGCGCCAAAATCAGCGTCGAGGGCGTGAAATAGACCGAGGAATAGAACACGATGGTGACCGGAGAATCGTAGCGCGACAAAATCTTCACCAGCAGCAGCGCCCAGGCCCACAGGACCGTCGACCCCAACGCCCACAAATACCCCTCGCTGATTTCCTGAAACCCGGGGCGAATAATGATCGCCATGCCGACGAAGCCGACGACCAACGCCCCCCAGCGGCGCACGCCCATCTTTTCCCGCAGCATGATGACGGCACCCAGGGACGTGAACAGCACGACCGTGAAACTGAGCGCCGTCGCGTCGCCGACAGGCACCAGGGACAGGGTATAGAACCAGGTCAGCATGGCGCCCAGGCCGACCACGCCGCGCACCAGTTGCAGATCCGGCCGCTTGCTTTTCCACGCGTGCCGGTCCTGGCGCAGCAACAGCGGCGTCAGGGCGATCAGCACGACCACGTTGCGGAAGAAGGCGACTTCGAAGGGATGCAGTTCCTGCGTGACGTCGCGAACCAGCGCGTGCAGGCAGGCAATCAGCCCCGCCCCCACCATCATGAACAGCATGCCCCGGAAATTGTCGACTTCCCGGGGACCCGCCGGTGTCGCTTGATCGCTGAGGTCCGGGGTCGTCGCCATGGCTTCACTATAGACGGCGGATACCCTCTGGCAATAAGGTCGGCGGCCCGAATTGGGGCCAATTGCATACAATCCTTGGGGTAAGGGGCCGTCACCATGATCAAAGCAGGCATCGCCGGACTGGGCCGTTGGGGCCAGGTTCTCGTCAATTCCGTTCACGGCAAAAGCGACAAGATCGCCATCACCGCCGGCTGCACCGGGCGCAAGGCCAAGGCTGAGGCATTCTGCGCCGAGAAGGGCATCGACCTGCGCGACGGCCTGGCCGACCTGCTGAACGACCCGGACCTGGACGCCGTCATCCTGGCGACCCCGCACAGCCAGCACGCGGATCAGGTGATCGCCGCCGCCGCCGCGGGGAAACAGATTTTCATTGAAAAGCCCTTCACCCTGGACCGCGCCAGCGCCCAGGCCGCCGCCGACGCGGCCGAAGCCGCGGGCGTCGTGCTGGCGCTCGGCCACAACCGGCGTTTCCATCCGGCCATGGTGCGCATGAAGGAAATGGTTCAATCCGGCGAACTGGGCCAGATTCTGCATGTCGAGGGCAACCTGAGCAGCCCCAGCGCCATGCGCTTCGCCGCCGACGGCTGGCGCGCGCAGGCCGACGAGAGCCCGGCCGGCGGCATGACCGGCATGGGCATCCATGTGGTCGACGCCATGATAAATCTGCTCGGCCCCATCGACGAAGTCACCGCCCGGTCGTACCGCAACTTCCTCAAGATCGACGTGGACGACACCACGGCCACGCTGTTCCGTTTCGCCTCGGGCGCCATGGGCTACCTCGGCACCTTCACGGCGACGGCGCCGTTGTGGCGCATCCAGGTGTTCGGCACCGGCGGCTGGGCCGAGATGCACAACTACGACCGCCTGACCGTGCGTAAGGTCTCGGCGGACGCCGTGCCCGGCCCCGAAGAGGTCACCGAATACGGCGCCTTCGACATGGAGCGCGCCGAACTGGAAGCCTTCGCCGACGCCTGCGCCGGCAAGGCCGCCTATCCCCTGACCCCGGCCGAGGCCGTGCATGGCACGGCGGTGCTGGAAGCCGTCATCCGAGGCGCCGCGAGCGGCCAATCGGTCCTGATGAAGGACGTCTAGCCGCCCCCTGAGGGCAAGGAGGGCGAAAGGCCATGTGGTTCCTGATGCGCCAAGTCATGCGCTACGGCCGCTACGTCGCGTGGACCGTGGCGGCGGCCGCCGCCGCGGGCCTCTACGGCATCCTGTCCGTGCGCGACGAGATCGCCCTGTTCGGCGGCGCGCCCCATGTCATCGAATGGTGGGAGCCCTACGTCTGGCCGCCGGTCGCCTTCGTGATCGTCAGCCGGGTGTTGCGCATGATGCTGAACCGCTTCGCCGGCGCCGCGAACGCGCATATGGCGCGAATCCGCAGCGGCGACATCTTCGGCCCCCGGCCCTAGGCTAAGGCGGGGCTGGGGATCAGCTGTCGCCGTCGCCCGGCATGCCGCCCATGCCGGCCCGGGCGATCTTCTTGTCCGTGTTGTAGTTGTTGAGCGCCCAGACGGCCCAAATCGCCGCCGGAATCCAGCCGATCAGGCTCAATTGCAGGATCAGGCAGATGATGCCCTGGATCGGGCGGCCGATGGTGAAGAACACGAACCACGGAATCAAAATCGCGAGAATCAGTCTGATCATGGGAAACCCCCTGTTGTTTCGTATCCCCCGACACCTGGAATGAAACGTTACCCCGCCAGGAATCTTCTGACAATTGGCGCCTGACAATCACCGCGCGTTGACCTACTTTCCCGGCCCATGAAAACCGACCTGTTCGACTTCGACCTGCCGCCGGAACGGATCGCCCAGAAACCGGCGACCCCGCGCGATTCCGCGCGCTTGCTGGAGGTCACGCCGACGGCGCTTTACGACCGGGGTGTGCGCGACCTGCCGTCGCTGCTCAACCCCGGCGACGTGTTGGTCGTCAACGACACGCGGGTGATCCCGGCGCGACTGACCGGCCGGCGCGGCGACGCGTCGCGCCCCGGCCCGCCCGAGGGCGGGCCCAAGGTCGAGGTCACCCTGCATAAATGGGACGACGACGGCCTGTGGCGGGCCTTCGCCCGGCCGGCGCGCAAGCTGAACCCCCGCGACCATATCGTGTTCGCGCCCGGGTTTTCCGCCGACGTGGTGCAGAAACTGGAGATGGGCGAGGTCATCCTGCGCTTCAACAAGGCCGGGCCGGATTTGAAGGACGCGCTGGAACAGTACGGCGTCATGCCCCTGCCCCCCTACATCAAGCGCGAAGCCACGGGCGACGACGCGGACAGGGACGATTATCAGACCCTGTTCGCCGCCCGCGACGGCGCCGTCGCCGCCCCCACCGCATCCCTGCATTTCACGCCGGACCTGCTGGCCGCCCTCGACGCGCGGGGGGTCGAGCGGGTCAGCCTGACCCTGCATGTCGGCGCCGGCACCTTCCTGCCCGTGCGCGAGGACGACACCCGCCACCACGTCATGCACGCCGAATGGGGCGAAATCAGCACCCAGGCCGCCGATTTCATCAATCAGGCGCGGAACGCGGGGGGGCGCGTGGTGGCCTGCGGCTCGACCGCCATGCGCCTGTTGGAGACGGCGGCGGACGCCGAGGGCCAGATCCATCCCTTCAAGGGCGACACGGACATCTTCATCACGCCGGGCTACGAATTCCGCGCGGTCGATCTGATGCTGACCAATTTCCACCTGCCGCGCTCGACCCTGTTCATGCTTGTCTCGGCCTTCGCCGGGCTGGAGCGTATGCAAAGCGCCTATGCCCATGCCGTCGCCAATGCCTATCGGTTCTATTCCTACGGCGACGCCTGCCTGCTGCACCGAAACGACGGCGCCGGGTGATCCGACACCCCATACCGACGTATATAAATCGTCTGGCTACCTACACATTCATATTCGAATATGTTTTCCTTCCTCATGCTCTTGGGGTCGGACGGAACGGATAATGCAGCAATGATTCCGCAGGAACCCATGGGACCCATGCGATTTCGCGATTTTCTGCCGGCGGCGCTGCTTGCCGGTTTCTGCCTTTTTTGGCTGGCCGCCGCCACCCTGCGCCCGCAACCGGGCCAGTCGCAGATCGGCGTGGTGTTCCCCCCGACGTTATCCGGGGCCCAGGTGCTTGCCCGCATCGCCGATGCCGGCGGCCGGATCGTCCGCGAAGGCGCTTGGCCGTTCATCGCCGTCGTCGCCCTCGACCAGCCCGAAACCTTGACGCGTCTTCGGGATGCCGGCGCGCTGTTCACCGTCAATCCGATTGCCCTCGGCAGTTGTCTGACCCGACCTGCCACCAACTGACCCGCTATTCAAAGGAAACCGGCCATGGATGCCCTTAACGAGCTCCGCATCAATTCAACCCGCTTTTTCGTCCTGTTCGCCTGGGCGCATCTGCCCCTGGCCGGTCTCGCGTTCTGGCTGACGCAGGGCGACATCGTCACGGGGGCCGGCATCATCGCTGCTGTCGCCGTTGCCTCGACGGTCGCTTGGCGCACCCGACCGACCGCCGCCGCAAGCCGTTTTCTGATCGCCGCGGGCGCCATGATCAACATCGGCGCGCTGCTCTACATGTTCGCCGGGCATGCCTGGCAGATCGACGTGCACATGTATTTCTTCGCCGTGCTGGCGATGGTCGCGGCCTTCTGCTGTTGGCAGACGGTGCTGGTCGCCGCCGCGACGGTCGCCGTGCACCATCTGGTGCTCAACTTCACCCTGCCCTATGCCATCTTCCCGGACGGCGCCGACTTTTTTCGGGTTGTTCTGCACGCCGTCATCGTCGTGGTCGAAACAATCATCCTGATGTGGCTGACCTACCGCCTGGTCGCCGGCTTCCGCCACAGCGCCGAAGCGGTCGACGCCGCCGAGGACGCCAAGGCCGAGGTCGAACGGCTGAGCCAGGAACGCGAACGCCTGGAGCACGCCAACCAGGAGGAGCGGCGCAAGCTTCTGCTTGATCTGGCCACCCGTTTCGAACATCAGGTCGGCCCCATCATGGTCAACGTCAACGACCACGCGCGCAGCATGTCGGACGTGTCGAAGAACCTGTCCGATCTGGCGGCTCAGGCGCTCGCCCATTCCACGGATACGGCCACGGCCATCGATCAGGCGACCGGCAACGTACAGACCGTCGCCAGCGCGACGGAACAGATGACCGCCAGCATGGCCGAGGTTTCCGCCCAGGTCAGGCGCGCCCATACCGTCGCCCAGGACGCATCGAAGAAAGCCCGCGACACGGACCGGACCATGGTCCGCCTGAAGGACGCCGCCGCCAAGATCGGCAACGTCATGGAAATGATCACCGACATCGCCGAACAGACCAACCTGCTGGCGCTTAACGCGACCATCGAGGCGGCCCGCGCCGGCGACGCCGGCAAGGGCTTCGCCGTGGTCGCCAGCGAGGTCAAGAATCTGGCCAATCAGACGGCCAAGGCGACCCAGGACATCGCCGAGGAAATCGCCACCATGCAGGCCGTGTCCGAGGATGCCGCCCGCGAAATTCAAGGCATTTCAGACACCATCGACGAAATCAACGCCGTCAGCGAGGCCATCGCCTCGGCGGTCGATGAACAGTCCGCCGCGACCCGCGAGATTGCACGATCCAGCCAGGACGCGGCCAGCCACACGGGTACGGTTCAGGTCAACATCGGCACCGTGCGCAGCGCCTCCGAAAATACCGGCAGCGCCGCCGGCGAGGTCTCCGTCGCCGCCGACAATCTGTCGGACCAAGCCCGCAGCCTGAAACAGGCCATCGACGGGATGCTGCACGACCTGCGCGCCGCCTGATCCGGTTTCTTGAGGGGCCCACGGCACGCCCATCCGCCCTGACAAAAAGAGGCGGATGGGCGCTTGCCTGCGGACGGCGGTCCCATCATAGTCCGCGCCATGATGAACAAGATGCATTTCACCGTCAGCGCGACCGACGGCCGGGCCCGCCGCGGACGGCTTGACACCGCCCATGGCCCGATGGAAACACCCGCCTTCATGCCCGTCGGCACGGCGGCGACCGTGAAGGCCATGACGCCGGAGGCCGTGGCCGCGACGGGCGCGCAATGCGTGCTCGGCAACACCTATCACCTGATGCTGCGCCCGGGCTCGGCGCGCATCAAACGGCTCGGCGGCCTGCACGAATTCATGAACTGGCCCGGGCCGATCCTGACGGATTCCGGCGGTTTCCAGGTTTGGTCCCTGAAAGACCTGCGCAAACTGACCGAAGACGGCGTCACCTTCCGCTCCCACATCGACGGGGCGAAACACGAACTGACGCCGGAAAGCGCCATGGCGATCCAGAACGACCTGGACGCCGACATCACCATGGTGCTCGACGAATGCACGCCGTTCGGCGTCGACGAGGCCGAGGCCCGCGTCTCCATGGAATTGTCCATGCGCTGGGCACGGCGCTGCCGCGACGCCTTCGAGGAACGCCCCGGCTACGGCCTGTTCGGCATCGTTCAGGGCGGGGTCTATCCCAACCTGCGCGAGGAATCCGCCAAGGCGCTGACCGCCATCGACTTCGACGGTTATGCCATCGGCGGCCTCGCCGTGGGCGAGGGCCAGGACCTGATGTTCCAGACCCTCGACGTCACCACGCCGCACCTGCCGGAGGACAAGCCCCGCTACCTCATGGGCGTGGGCAAACCAAGCGATCTGGTGGGCGCGGTCGAGCGCGGGGTCGACATGTTCGACTGCGTGCTGCCGACGCGGTCGGGCCGCACGGACCAGGCCTTCACCCGGCGCGGCCAGGTGAACATCCGCAACGCCCGGCACAAGGACGACCCCCGGCCCCTCGACCCGGACTGTTCCTGCTATGCCTGCGCCAATTATTCCCGGGCCTATCTCCACCACCTGGCTCAGTCCAAGGAAATCCTGGGGCTGACGCTGCTGACTTGGCATAATCTGCACTACTATCAGGAACTGATGGCGGGCATGCGCGCCGCCATCGAAAACGGAACCTTCGCGGCGTTCAAGAAGGCGTTCGAGGACGGCGAAGCAGCGGGCGACATCCCCGCGGTTGAGGGCAACTAGCCATGGCGAAGACGACGGAAACCAAACTGACCCAACTGGGCGCGGCCTCGGCGATCCCGGACAGCCCGGACGCGGCGTCCCTTGAGTGTGCGGCCAACCCCCATCCCGGGACGCCCTACCTGATCCGCTTCACCTGCCCTGAATTCACGTCGCTCTGCCCCGTGACCGGGCAGCCCGATTTCGCGCATCTGGTCATCGACTACGTGCCCGGGCGCAAGATCGTCGAAAGCAAGTCGCTGAAGCTCTACTTGGCCAGTTTCCGCAACCACGCGGGATTTCACGAAAAATGCACCCTGGATATCGCCGCCAAGATCAAGAAGGCGGCGGCGCCCAAATGGCTGCGCATCGGCGGCTACTGGTATCCGCGCGGCGGCATCCCCATCGACGTGTTCCACCAGACGGGCGCGCCGCCCAAGGGCCTGTGGATCCCGGAGCAAGGCGCCCCGTCCTATCGCGGACGAGGCTAGCGCCTCAGCCCGCCGCCTTATCCCGCTTGGGCGTCGTCCCGTTTGACCGGCGTCGGCCATTCCATGGGCACTTCGACCGCATGGCCGAAGTAGCCGATCAGGTCGATGAAGCTTTTGACCACGGACAGGTTGGGGATCGACGACAGGATCGGGCCGCCGGCACCTTCGGGAATCGGAAACAATTCATCGCCGGGCTGATTGTCCCGGTATTCCTGCACCGCACGGTGATAGTTCCGTTCGTCGGTGATGATGAAGAAATCCGGGTCCTTCTTGGACTGCAGGATCAGGAATTCCATGGGACGTCTCCTCGTTGCCGCATCGGCTTGCAGGCGCACATTTGGGGTATTCCCCGATATGTTGCGTAATTGCAAATCCGTCGGCCAAGATTTTGAGATAACAGGCGGAATCGGGCAAGGAGAAAGCCGCGCGAGGAGGCGCGGCGCGGGATATTCGCCGGCGTCAGGCGCCTCGATAGACGCAGCCGGTGGTGGCGTTCTCGCGAATCTCGATCTCGCTAAGCCCTTGAAGATGAGTCGCAATTCGATCCCACAGCCAGACGGCGATGTTTTCCGTCGTGGGATTTTCCAGGCCTGGAACCTCGTTCAGATAATGATGATCGATTTCCGCCAGAACGGGCTCGACCCGGGCCGCGACCTCGGCGAAATCGATGACCCAGCCTTCCGATTCGCGGACCGGGCCGGTCACGGCGACGCGCAGGAGGAAGGTATTGCCGTGCAGGCGCGAGCAGATATGGCTGTCCGGCAGGCGCGGCAGACGGCGGGCACTTTCGAAGGAAAAGCCGTGATAGACGGTCATCGTGCCGGAGGCGGTCATGTGGACATTCCTTTCGTGGTGCAGCCGACGGCCGGGTTTTCCCAAAGCTCGACCGCGATGTCGCCGCGCAGGCGCTGCGCCAGCCGGTCCCGCAGATAGCCGCAGAGGCGTTCCGTCGAGGGATTTTCCAGGCCCGGCAGCTCGTTCAGGTATTGGTGATCGATGTCGGCCAGCACGGCGTCGATTTCGCGCCTCAGATCCGCCGGGTCGATGACCCAGCCCGTCCCCGTGTCGGACACACCGGTAAGCCGCACGGTGCCGTTGAAGGTATGGCCGTGCAGGGCCGCCGCCGGATGATCGGCGCCCACGCCGGTCAGGCGTTGGGCCGCCACGAAGGTGAAATCCATGAACCGTTCCATGGCCGGTTTCCTAGAGCATTCCGCCGGGCGAGGAAAGCCCGAAGCGGGGCCGAAGAACCCGGCCGGTTGCGCCGCCGCCGTTCCGCTCCCAGATAATTGACCTAGCTCAAGGCGGCACTGGCCGATGTTATCGACTATGCTAGTCTAATCACTACACGGCGCCGATTGCCGCGTCCAAATCGAAAGGGAATGTCCATGAGCCTTGGGGAAAAAATGAAGCCGGTGCTGGAAAAGCGCCTCGCGGTGCTGAAAGAGGAGATCGCGGACATCGACCAGACGCTGCGCGAACCGGACAGCCAGGATTTCGAGGAACGCGCCACGGAAAACGAGGGCGACGAGGTGCTGGAAGATCTGGGCAATGCGGCGCTGACTGAAATCGCGCAGATTGAATCCGCCCTTGAGCGGATCGCCGGTGGCACCTACGGCGACTGCGTGACCTGCGGCGACGCCATTCCCCCGGCGCGGCTTGAGGCCGTGCCCCATGCGGCGCAGTGTATCAAATGTGCGTCCTGACGGACGCAGGGCATCAAGCGCGCGTCCTAGCGCCCTAACCCATTCCTGGCTTCTGGACCGGATGAAGACCGCCCGCCAAACGGCGGGCGGTCTCCGGTTCTACGCTTGCATGCCTCGGGTAAGCGGCAGCGTAGTGATCCATTTCCCCGTGGCGCGGGCGACGGCGTTGGCCACGGCCGGGCCGATGGACGGCACGCCGGGCTCGCCCACCCCGGTCGGGGGGGCCTCCGACGGAACGATATGGACCTCGACCTTGGGCATGGCCGAGATGCGCAGCGGCGTATAGGTGTCGTAGTTGCCCTGTTCGACCGCGCCGTCGGCGCCCAGGGTCAGTTCCTCGGCCAGGATGGCGCCGAGGCCGAACCCGGTCCCGCCCTCGATCTGCGCCTTGACCACGTCCGGGTTGACGACGGTGCCGCAATCGACCGCGGCGACCACCCGGTGCACCTTGACCTCGCCGCCCTTGACCGAAACCTCGGCGACATGGGCGACGAAGGTATGGAAGCTTTCGTGCACGGCCAGGCCCAGGAACCGGCCCTTGGCCAGCGGCTTGCCCCATCCGGCCTTTTCCGCCGCCAGCTTGAGAACCGCCGCATGGCGCGGATGATCCTTGAGCATCGCCAGGCGGAACGCCAGGGGATCGGCCCCCGCCGCCGCCGCGACCTGGTCGAGGAAAGCTTCGGTCGCATAGGCGGTATGGGTGGAACCGACGGCCCGCCACCATAGGGGCGGCACGCCGACTTCCGTGGACGTCAGGCCGACATGCAGGTTGGGCACCGCATAGGGCAGGTTGGACGCCCCCTCGACCGAGGTCTGGTCGATGCCGTTCCGGATCAGGCCCTGGAACGGCGTGCCGGCGACGATCGACTGGCCGACGATGTGGTGGTCCCAGGCGACCAGCTTGCCGGACCCGTCGATGCCGGCCTTGAGCCGATGGACATAGGCCGGGCGGTATCGTCCGCCCCGCATGTCGTTCTCGCGGGTCCATTGCACCTTGACCGGGGCCTTGTAGCCGATCGCCTTGGCGACCATCACCGCCTCGGCCACGATGTCGGCGTCGGGCGTGCCCCTGCGGCCGAACCCGCCGCCGGTCTTCATGATGTGCAGGACGACCTGCTCGGGCTTGATCCCGGCGACGCCCGCCGCGATGCCCTGGTAAAGACCGGGCAGTTGGTGCCCGGCCCAAAGCTCCAGAGTGCCGTCCGCGTTCATGCGCGCCACGGCGTTGAGCGGCTCCATCGCCGCATGGGCGAGATAGGGAAAGCGGAAGGTCGCCTCCACCGTCTTGGCGGCCCCCGCCAGGGCTTTGGGCGCGTCGCCGTCGTTGCGGGCCACGGCCTGCGGCTTGCCGGCGGCGCGCGCCTCGTAATCGGCGAGGATCGCCGCCGAGCCCCGGGTTTCCGCCTTGCTTTCATCCCAGGTCACGGCGACCGCGTCGCGCGCGGCGAGCGCCGCCCACATGTGGTCGCCGACCACGGCGACGCCGCGCGGCGTCGCCACCACGTCGACCACGCCCTTCATGGCCTTGGCCTTGGCCCCGTCGAACGATTTCACCACCGCACCGAACCTGGGCGGATGGATCATCACGGCGGTCAGCATGCCGGGCAGTTTCACGTCGATGGTGAAGGGGTGGGTGCCGTCGGTCTTGGCCTTGCTGTCATATCTGCGCAGATCGCTGTTGCCGATCAGGGTCCAGTCGTTGCGGCCTTTCAGGGGCACGTCCTGGGGCACCGGCAATTGCGCGGCCTTGGCCGCCAGATCGCCGAAACCGGCCGACTTGCCGGACGGATGCGACAGGCGCCCGTCCTTCACCGTGATCTCGGACGCGGGCACGCCCCAGTCCTTGGCGGCGGCCTCGGTCAGCATGATGCGGGCGGCGGCCCCGGCCTTGCGGTAGCGGTCGAACGACGTGGTGATGGAGGACGAACCGCCCGTGCCCTGCACGGCGCCGCCCCAGGCGATGTTGCCGTAGGCCTTCAGGTCGCCGGTGGCGCCCTCGACCGTAAGGCGGTCCCAGCCGGCGCCCAGTTCCTCGTTCACCAGGGTGGCGAGCCCGTGATAGGAGCCCTGCCCCATGTCGAACTGGGACGACAGGATGGTGACGCTGCCGTCGGCGGCGATCCTGATGTAGGCGTCGAACGGCGCGGGGGCCGCGGACACGGCGGCCCCGCCGGCGGCCCGCGCGGGCACGCCGCCGAAACCGATGACGAAAGCCCCCGCGGCGGCGGCCGAGGCGACGAGGAAGGCGCGGCGGCTGGTTTTCACCGAAGCGGCCGGGGCGAGATGTTCAATGATCTTGGGCAGCATGATCAGGCCTCCAGCCGGCGGGCGGCTTCGTGGATGCCGGCCCGGATGCGGTGATAGGTGGCGCAGCGGCAGAGGTTGCCGTCCATCGCCGCGTCGATGTCGTCGTCCGAAGGCTTGGGCGTTTCCGTCAGCAGCGCCACGGCGGCCATCACCTGGCCCGACTGGCAGTAGCCGCATTGCGGCACGTCCATGTCCGTCCACACCTGGCGGACCGTTTCGGCGACCTTGCCGCCGATCCCTTCGATGGTGGTGACCTTCACGCCCTTGAGGTCGCCGACGAAAGTCTGGCAGGACCGCGACGGCTGACCGTCCAGATGCACGGTGCAGGCGCCGCACAATGCCTGGCCGCATCCGAATTTGGTCCCGGTCAGGCCGACCAGGTCGCGGATCGCCCAAAGCAACGGCATGTCGTCCGGCGCATCGACCTCATGATCGACGCCGTTAATGTTCAGTTTCGGCATTTTTCGACTTCCCTATTTGATTTGTCACCGTTCCCTGTCGGCGCCCCCGATGACACCTGGGCGGACAAGCGTCCGCCACCAGAACGGATATTCTGGTATAACAATCCCTAGATGGTTCCGCTACGCCGTCTGTTCAAGTTACCGGACGATGAAATTTTCTCGCGGGCCTATTTCCGGTCGGAAATCTCGACCCCGTCCCAATCGTCGGGGGGCGGCGCCGATGCATAGCGCCGGGCCCGTTCCCGGTACACCAGGGCGACGCCGTCGCCGGGAAAATCCGCCAGAAAGGCGTCGATGAGGGATCCGACGCCGGTCCAGTCACGGGCCAGATAGGCGTCGTAGATTTCGGCCCAGCGCGCACAGCGCCGGTGCGCCTCGGGTGAGGCCGCGATGGCGGCGTCACCGTCCAGCGCGCCGAGAAGTTCATAGACCATGATCGGCTGCGTGCTGCCGGCTGGCCGGACCCGATCGACGGGCCGCGTCAGGAACCGGTCCACGACCCTGTCCCGCACGACGTCGCTGATGAGGATGCGGGTGCCGTAGGCCTTGTTCAGGCCTTCCAGGCGCGACGCCGTGTTCACGCAGGCGCCGATGGTGGTGTGGTCCATGCGCGTGCGCGACCCGACGTTTCCGACCACCGCCTCGCCTTGATGCAACCCGAACCGGGTATGGATTTCCGGCCACTTGTAGGACCGCCACATCTCGTTCAGGCGGTCGTTTTCAGCGGCGCATTTCAGGGCGGCCCGGCAGGCGCGGATGGTGTGTTCCGGATCGTCCTCGACGCCGTTCCACACGGCCATCACGGCATCGCCGATGTATTTGTCGATGTTGCCGCCTTCGGCGAGAACCTCCGCCGACAGGACTTCGAAATAGGACGACAGCTTGCGCATCAGGTCCTGGGGGTTCATCAATTCGCCCAGCTTGGTGAAGCCGACCGCGTCGGTGAACATGACCGTGACCTGGCGGCTTTGCCCGCCCAGCTCGGGCAGTTTTCCTTCCTTGATCAGGTTGTGGACCACACCCCTGGGGATGTAGCGGCCTAGCCCCTGCAAGGTGGTCTTCAAGGTGCCGATCGCCGCCGCCAGATCCTGCACCTCGGCGACCCGCGACCGGATCGTCAGCGGCGCGTCCAATTCAAGGCGCCGAATGATGTCGGTTTCCCGCGCCAGATCCGCAATCGGCCGCGCCATGTTGCGGGCGACAAGGACGATCAACAGAGTGCCGCCGAGAAGAAACAGCAATGACAGGGCCAGGCTGTTGACGGTCAACCCGGCGACACCCTTGAGAACTTCCGCCCGCAGCAGCGCAATACCCAGAAAGGCGTCCGTGCTGATCTGGGTGTCCAGGCGCACGATATGGGACACGAACGGCGTTTCCCCCACGTCGAACGAGATCAGGTCCGGTTCGCCGTCAAGAAAGGCAAGCGGCTTGGCGCCGATGAAGGCATCCATCGATTGGACCCGGGCAACCAGGCGCGCGCCGATCCGGGCGGCATCGAACATGGCTTCGGCGATGGGGTCGTCCAGGTCCTTGACCTGGGCGGGGCGCAAGGTTCCGTCCGCGCCGCGGACCACGATCTTCCGCTTGTCCGGATGGGCGATCACCATGCCGTCGCGGGTAAAGGCGATGGCGCTGCCCTTGCCGGCGATGTCCAAATCCTCCAGCACCCGCGACAGGCCCGACAGGGTCATATCGACGCCGAACACGCCGCCGACGCCGCCATCGACGCGCTTTGACGCGGTAATCCCCACGGTGTTCAGCGTCGCGAAGGCATAGGGCATGGACAGTTCCACCGCATCCCCCTTGGCGACGGCCTTGTACCAGGGCCGGGTACGCGGATCGTACCGCTGCATGCGGTGGAACGGTTCGCCGAACGGCCGCTTGGCGGCGTCCAGGAACGTCCAGGTTTCGTCGCGCGCCTGATCGGCCGGTCCCCGCAGATGGCGGACGATGAACCGCGTGCCCGCGGGCACCACGACCTTGCCCCAGTCGATGGTTTCGCCGGGAACGACATTGTAGATCTGGATGAAATCCGTATTTCCGACGGCGAAGTAGACGGAGGAGACCTGGGGATTGACCTCCATGAAGCCGGCGACATAGCGCCTGGCATCTGGACCGAAAGGCTCTCCCGACGCCGACCACGCCAAATCCTCGGCGTCGGCGGCAAGAGCCAGGGCCGGTCTGAGCGTCCCGTCGACCCGAGCCTTGATCCGTTGCGCCACATCGCTGATCGACTTGGCCGTATAGCCGTAGGTCAGGGCGGCGTTATGATAGTGATTGAAGTAGATGATGGCGGAAAACACCGCCAGCGTGATCAAGGCAAACGCAAGGATCAGGCTCCACGCCATGGGAAGCCTGAAAACACGCTGTTTTACCTTTACCTTGGGGTCAGCGGAAATAGACCCCAATTCATCATCGGGCATGGCCGAACAGCCTGGAAACCATGACCCCCCCGCATTAGGTAATCATAAAGCATCGTGATTTCATAGCGTTGTGTCGTTCTGCCGGCCGCATCGGCCGGTCAGGTCAGGGAATGCCCAGCAACTTGTGGGTCTGCAACGACAACCGCCATTTCGGATGCGCAAGGCAGAAATCCACGGCCGCCCTGGTATGGGCATCCCGATCGGGGCCGTCCATGGGCTGCAGCAGAAAGTTGGCGAACCCCCAATCCTCGAACCGCTGCGGCTCGGCACCCGGTTGGGGAAACACCAACTTCAATTCATCCCCGGCGCGCTGCACCACCTCGGTTCCGGCCTTGGGACTGACGCAGATCCAGTCGAGCCCTTGGGGCGCCTTGAGCGTGCCGTTGGTTTCCACGGCGACGCGGAAACCTGCATCGTGAAGGGCTTCGATCAACGCCTCGTCAACCTGCAACAAGGGCTCCCCGCCCGTGCAGACGACCAAAGGCTCCCCCCCGCCCGGCCAACTTGCCGCCACCGCCGCCGCCAGGGCAGCCGCATCCTTGAAGACGCCGCCGCCCGGACCGTCCGTGCCGACGAAATCCGTGTCGCAGAACCGGCATTGCGCCGCCGCGCGGTCCTGTTCGCGCCCGGACCACAGGTTGCATCCGGCGAAGCGCAGGAACACGGCCGGGCGGCCGGTCTGCGCGCCCTCGCCTTGCAACGTGAAATAGATTTCCTTGACCGAATAGGTCATCGCCCGTTCCCGGTTTCAGCACCCCGCACCGTGCCGGGCCGCGTTGCTATACGCCTCTCGGCGTGCAATTTGCAAATTTTGTGACCCAGGTCACGGACCGCAACCACATCCATATGTAATTTAGAAAAATATGATTTGTCCCGTTTGAATTTCGGAGGCGGCCATGCCGATCCTCAAGCCATCCACCTTACGCAAGGCGCTGAACGCGGTGCTGCTCGGCATTGGCGCCTTGTTGGGCCTGATGCTCGCCTTCTCGGCCGGCGGCGCGCAGGTCTAGACGGCGTAGGCCGTGGGGTCGGCGACCCCGGCCTCGGCGAACCCCTTCTTCCGCAGCAGGCAGGAATCGCAGCGCCCGCAATGGACCGGCATATCCGTGGCGCCGCCCGCACCCGGATGCGGGTCGTAGCAGCTCCACGTCTGCGCGTAATCGACGCCCAACGTCATTCCGTGCTGGATGATTTCCGCCTTGGTCATGTCCATCAGCGGGGCCTGCACATGGAATGGGCCGTCCGTGCCGCGGGCCATGGCCTCGACCCCTTCCTTGGTCGCCAGATTGGCCAGGCGCTGAAACGCCTTGATGAAGGCCGGGCGGCAATCGGGATAGCCGGAATAGTCGAGCGCGTTGACGCCGATGAAGATGTTCTTGGCGCCCCCCGTTTCGGCCAGCGCCAGGGCATGGGCCAGGAAGATGGTGTTGCGCGCCGGCACGTAAGTGACGGGAATGCCGTCGGCCATGGCGTCGGCATCGCGGTCCTTGGGCACGTCGATGTCCGCGGTCAGGGCGGACCCACCGTAGATCGTCAGGTCGATGTCGGCGACGGCATGACGGGCCACCCTCATGCGCCGGGCGACGCGGGCGGCGATGTCCAATTCCACGGAATGGCGTTGCCCGTAACGGAACGACAAGGCCAGAACGCGGTAGCCCTTGTCCCGCGCGATGGCCAGGACGGTCGTGGAATCGAGTCCGCCCGACAACAAAACCACGGCTGTTTCACCGTTCACCACGGGGTCATTCTCCAGGTATGTCTGTATGGTAGTGTCCCCTGCCTAGCACATTGCCGCGATGCGCACGAGAACCGGATGAACCCGACTGCACCAGACCTTCTGAAACGTCGCCTGATGGACGAGGCCAGGGCCCTCGGCTTCGACGCCGTCGGGGTCACCGACACGCGGGCGGCACCCCGCGACCGGCAGGCGTTGGAGGCCTTTCTCAAGGCCGGGCATCACGGCGACATGGCCTGGATGGCCGACGGCCCCCGGGGGGCGGTGCGCGGCGACCCGCAAGCCATGGTGCCGGGCGCGCGCACGGCCATCGTGCTGGCCCGCAACTACGGCCCCCCGGGCGATCCCATGAACATTCCCGGGCAGCCGGACAAGGGGGCGATCAGCGTCTACGCCCAGGGCAAGGATTACCATGACGTCATCAAGAAGCGCCTGAAGCAACTGGCCCGTTGGCTCCAGGCCGAAGCGGCCCAGGACCGGGACGACCCGCCCGACGTGCGGGTTTTCGTCGACACGGCGCCGCTCATGGAAAAGCCCCTGGCGCAACGCGCCGGAATCGGCTGGCAGGGCAAGCACACCAACCTGGTGTCGCGGCCCCATGGGTCCTGGTTGTTCCTGGGCGAAATTCTGACCACGTTGGAACTGCCGCCCGACCGGCCGGAAGCCGACCATTGCGGGTCCTGCGACGCCTGCCTGCGCGCCTGTCCGACGGACGCCTTTCCCGAACCCTACCGGCTGGATGCGACGCGCTGCATCAGCTATCTGACCATCGAGCACAAGGACGCCATCGCGCCCGACCTGATGGCCCGCATGGGCAACCACGTCTATGGCTGCGACGACTGCCTGGCCGCCTGTCCGTGGAACAAATACGCGCATCCGACGGACGAGCCCGCCTTCGCCCCCCGCCCCGACCTGGACGGACCGCGCCTCGCCGATCTGGCGCGGCTCGACGACGCGGCGTTCCGAAAGATGTTCGCGGGTTCGCCGATCAAGCGCACGGGCCGCGACAGGTTCGTGCGGAATGTGATGATCGCCCTGGGCAATTCGGGCGACCCGGCGCTGGCGCCGGTGGCGGAAGATTTATGCGGCGATGCATCGGACCTGGTCGCGGGGGCCGCCCGCTGGGCCCAGGCCCGCCTGACCGGGACGAACGGCTAGAGATAGCGGCGGTTGCGGAAATAAAGCCAAAGGGCAATCCCAAGGACCAAAAGCCCGCCGCTGATGGCCCAGAACCCGGCCTTCGATTCCGCAAGCGGTATGCCGCCCACGTTGATGCCGAGAAGCCCCGTGACGAAACCGAGCGGCAGGAAGATCGCCGCGACCACGGTCAACGTCGTGGTGATGTCCGTCGCCCGCTGGTTTTCCAGGGAACGCAATTCGTCCTGGGTAACCTGCGCGCGGCCCAGGATGGCTTCGATATCAGCCGCAAGGCGCCCGAATTCGGCCGACAGTTCCGCCAGTTCGTCGGCCGCAGAATCGTCGACCCAGGCCGGACGCCGTTCGGCGATATCGGCAAAGGCGGCGCGCTGAGGCTTGAAGAAGCGGTGCAGCTGGATCGCCCGGCGACGCAGCCTAGCGATCCGCGGACGCAGGGTCTTGGTCTCGTCGGCCTGGGCCAGGTCCTCGTCGATCTCGTCCAAGTCCTCGATCACGCCGGCGAGAATCTCGGCCTTCTCCTTGGCCATGTTGCGGCCGACGGCACAGAGAAATTCAGAAACGGAGCCCGGCCCTGATTTCTTCGCCAGGGCGATCTTGATGTCCTCGATGGCGGCAAGGTGGCGCAGGCGGGCGGAAATGATGCGCGCCGGCCCGATCCACAGACGCAGCGAAATCATGTCGTGGGGATCGGCGTTCTCGTGGGTGTTGACCTCGCGCAGGATCAGCAGGATGCCGTCGTCCAGCTCGGCATATCGTGGCTCCGTATCCGGCGCCAGAAGCCCCTCGACCGCAAGCTCCGGCAGGTCCGGCTGGTCGTGCAGCCATTGGCGGGCGGGTTCCTTGGTAATGTCCAGGTGCACCCATTCGACCCGGCCTTTTTCCTGCTGCACGGCAAGCTGATCGACCTCGAGCAGGCGCGCCCCGCCCTCGCCGTCCAACACCCCGGTGAACACAAACCCTGCATCGCTCGCAGCCGTCATCGTCCTAAACCCTCGTCGTTTCGCACCCGCCACAGGTCGCGGGATATCTCCTGCCGCCATCGACCGCACGGTCGTATATGATTATCCTAACAGAACCGGATTCCATTTTTGGGCAAATCAACACGTCATGATCTCCCGCTTTCCTCCCGTCCTCCGCATCACGGTCCTCCTGCTGGCCCTGTCCGCCGTCCCGGCCCTGGCCCAGACACCGGCTGCCCCGGCCTCTAAACCGGCGGTCAAGCCGGCGCCCGCGCCGCCCAAGGTGTTCAAGGACTGCGACGTCTGCCCGGAAATGGTCGTGCTGCCCAAGGGGGCGTTCATCATGGGCAGCGACCTGCTGCCGGCGGAACAGCCGAAGCACCCGGTATTCATCAAGAAGCCCTTCGCCATGAGCCGGTTCGAAATCACCTTCGACAATTGGGAGGCCTGCCTGGCCGACAAGGGCTGCACGCACAATCCCCACGACCACAACTGGGGCCGTGGCCGTCAGCCGATCATGAACATCGATTTCCACATGGCCGAGGGCTACGCCAAGTGGCTGTCGCAGAAGACCGGGCACAAATACCGCCTGCCGACGGAAGCGGAATGGGAATACGGTGCGCGGGCCGGATCGACCACGGCCTATTGGTTCGGCGACAACCCGGACGACGGCCTGATCAATTGCCGCAAATGCGCCGGCGCCGTGCCCGGCCACCGCAACGCCCCGGTCGGCCAGTACAAGCCCAATCCCTTCGGGCTCTACGACATGCACGGCAACGCCTATGAGTGGGTCTCGGACTGCTGGATCCCCAACTATAACGGGGCGCCGCGCGACGGTTCCGCGCGGACCGAAGGTGACTGCGACGTGCGCGTGATCCGGGGCGGGTCCTGGTATTACTTCGCACGGCAGTCGCGTTCGTCGTCACGGGCCAAGAACGCCGCGGCGGTGAAAAGCTATTGGCTGAGTTTCCGGGTCGTCCGGGAACTGGACTGAGGCGGGAGGCTCCCGAAACGCCTACTTCTTGTCGCCGGACAGGGAATCAAGCTGACGCTGCATCTCTTCCAGCTTGGCCCGCATGTCGTCGATGTCGGCGCCGCTCTTCGGCGCGGCGCCACCTTTCGGCGCGTCAGTCGGCTGCGTCGGCATGGGAAACGGCGAGAACATCTTCATGGCGTTCTCGAACAGCACCATGTTCTGCTTGGACACTTCCTCGAACTGACCGAACGGATTGAAGCCCCCGAGCGCGTCTTCCATCGTTTTGCGCAGCGCTTCCTGATTGGTCGCGAAGGACTGCATCGTCTGTTCCAGGTAATTGGGCACCACGGCCTGAAGGCTGTCGCCGTAGAAGCTGATGAGGTGGCGCAGGAAGCCGATGGGCAGCAGATTGGTGCCCTTGCTTTCCTCTTCGACGATGATGTGGGTCAGAACCTGGCGGGTGATGTCCTCGCCGGTCTTGGCGTCGTTGACGACGAACTCGTCACCATCCTTGACCATCTGGGACAGGTAATCGAGCGTCACATAGCTTGACGTCGCCGTATTATAAAGCCGCCGGTTGGCGTACTTCTTGATGATAATCGGCTCGCCCTCGGCAGGCTTTTTTTCCGCCATGGGTCTCCCCCAGGTAAACGCGTTGCGACGCGGCAAAATACCGCGTCCATTGCTGCGCCGCAATGAAAGTTTCCCCGCCCCCGGGGCGGGCGGTATAGTGAGCCCACCGGACACCCCAGCGACACGCGCGGAGACAAGGAAGCCGCCATGGCCGATCAACCGGACTTGGACCAACTGGCGAAACAATACCTGGATTTGTGGCAGGACCACATGCAGTCCATGGCCGCCGATCCCCAGGTCACGGAAACCATGTCGCAGATGACGCAGATGATGACCGGCTCGGCCACGGCCTTCGCGGCCCTGGCGCAGCAGGCGCTCAACGCGGGAAAGCCCCCCGGCCAGACCAGGGAAACCCAGACCCATGACCAAGCAGACGACGGACGCGGCCCGGCCGCCCCGCCCTCCGGCGGTGCCGGGGCCCCGGCCCCTGGCGCTGCACATGGCGGTGCAGACCTCGACATGGCTGAGCTCGCTCGCCGCCTTGACGGCATCGAACGGCGGCTTGCCGCCCTTGAGGCCGGAACTGGCGGCGCGCGCAAGGGAACTGGAAAAAGCCCTTCAAAACGTTCCGCCTGAGGTCTTCTACAAGGCCGTGACGGAGGAGGCGCGCCGGCGCCTGGACCAATTCTCCCGGGGCGTGCGCAAGTACCGCACGGCCCCCCGCACGGCCCGCCCGGCCGAACCGCCGGTGATCTGGCGCGAGGGTTCGACCCGCCTGCTCGACTATGGCGCCGTGCCCGAGGCGGCGGCCCCGGATGGCCCTGTCGTCCTGGTTATTCCCTCCCTGGTCAATCGGTTCTGGATCCTCGACCTGGACCACGACCAAAGCTTGCTGCGCTCCCTCGCGGCGCGCGGCCTGCGCCCCCTGGTCATCGATTGGGACGCGCCCAAGGGCGCGGAGACGGCCTTCACCCTTTCCGATTACATCGCCGGGCGGCTGGCCCGCGCGCTTGACGTCGCGGTCGCCCTCAATGGCGGGCCGGTGGCGCTGGCCGGCTACTGCATGGGCGGGCTGCTGGCCCTGGCCCTGGCGCAGCTTCGCATCAAGGATATCCGCGCCCTCGCCCTGATGGCCACGCCCTGGGACTTTCACATCGCCCGCGGCGACCTGGTGCGCGTGCTGGCGGGCATGATGCCCCGGCTGGAGGACACGGTGGCCAAGGCCGGCGTGTTGCCGGTCGACATGATGCAGGCGATGTTCGCGAGCCTCGACCCTTACATGACGCCCGCCAAGTTCCGCCGCTTCGCGGAGACGGCCCCGGACACCCTGGAGGCCAAACGCTTCGTGCAGTTGGAGGACTGGCTGAACGACGGCGTCGTGCTGGCCGGGCCGGTGGCGCTCGAATGTTTCCGCGACTGGCATCTGAACAACACGCCGCCCCGGGGCGAATGGATCGTCGGCGGCGACGCCATCCGCCCGGACCGGATCACCTGCCCCGTCCTGGTCGTGGTGCCGGAAAAGGACCATCTCGTGCCGCCGGGATCGAGCCGCGCCCTCGCGGCCGGCCTGCCCGACGCCGAGGTCCTGTCCGTCAACGCCGGCCATATCGGCTTGGTCGCCGGCGGCAGCGCGCATCAGACGCTGTTCGCGCCGCTGTCCGACTGGCTTTTGTCCGCCCCCGCGCCCATATCTTGACCTGCGTCAAGGTGGCCCGGGGATCATCCTTGTATCCATCAGGGATGCGCCATATAACCGACAGAGGGACGAAGGCCGCCTGAAGCGGCCACGCAAGGCAAACATCCAAACGGTTTCAATTCGGCGCGGTGCCGTAAAACCGCGTATTTGCAACCGCCTCGCGGGGCCACGGTCCATGCCTGGGGGATGTATTCATGTTGAGGAGAGAGAAGAATGTCTGAAGTCGTAATCGCCAGCGCCGCGCGCACCGCCATCGGCGCCTTCAACGGCGGCCTGAGCTCCGTCCCCGCCCATTACCTGGGCGAGGTGGCCATCCGCGCCGCGCTGGAGCGCGCCGGCGTCGCCCCCGAAGACGTCAACGAAGTCATCATGGGCCAGATTCTGTCGGCCGGCGCCGGCCAGAACCCGGCCCGCCAGGCCGCCGTCAACGCCGGCATCCCGGTGGAGGCCACGGCCTACGGCATCAACCAGCTGTGCGGCTCGGGCCTGCGCACGGTGGCGCTCGGCTTCCAGGCGATCAAGCTGGGCGACGCCGACGTAGTCGTCGCCGGCGGTCAGGAAAGCATGAGCCAGGCGCCCCACGTCATGAATCTGCGCAACGGCACCAAGATGGGCTCGGCCGAAATGATCGACAGCATGATCAAGGACGGCCTGACCGACGCCTTTCACGGCTATCACATGGGCAATACGGCGGAAAACGTCGCCCAGCGCTGGCAGCTGACGCGCGAGGAACAGGACGCCTTCGCCCTGTCGTCGCAGCAGAAGGCCGCCGCCGCCATGGAAGCCGGCAAGTTCAAGGACGAGATCTGCCCCGTCACCATCAAATCCCGTAAGGGCGAGACGGTGATCGACACGGACGAACACCCCAAGCCGGGCACCACGGCCGAGGCCCTTTCGGGCATGCGCACCGCCTTCGACAAGGAAGGCACGGTGACCGCCGGCAACGCATCGGGCATCAACGACGGCGCCGCCGCGACCGTCCTCATGACCCTGAAGAACGCCGAAAAGCGCGGCATCACGCCGCTGGCCCGCATCGTTTCCTGGGCCACCGCCGGCGTCGACCCCGCCATCATGGGCACGGGCCCGATCCCGGCGTCCAAGGCCGCCCTGGAAAAGGCCGGCTGGTCGGTGGCCGACCTGGACCTGATCGAGGCCAACGAGGCCTTCGCCGCCCAGGCCTGCGCCGTCAACAAGGACCTGGGATGGGATACCGCCAAGGTCAACGTCAACGGCGGCGCCATCGCGCTCGGCCACCCGGTGGGGGCCTCCGGCACGCGGGTGCTGACCACGCTTCTATACGAAATGCAGAAACGCGACGCCAAGAAGGGCCTTGCCACGCTGTGCATCGGCGGCGGCATGGGCATCGCCATGTGCGTCGAACGGGACTAGCCACGGGATGACGGGACGCGGGCCGGGTCCCCGGCCGGCGTCCCGCGCCACCACGACAAAAAACCCAAGGGAGGCAGACATGGGACGCGTCGCATTGGTTACGGGAGGAACACGCGGGATCGGCAAGGCCATCAGCGTCGCCCTGAAGGAAGCCGGATACACCGTCGCCGCCAACTATGCCGGCAATGACGAAGCCGCCGCCAAGTTCAAGGACGAGACGGGCATTCCCGTCTACAAGTTCGACGTCGGCGACTTCGACGCCGTCGCCGCCGCCCTGACCCAGATCAAGGCCGACATCGGCGCGGTCGAAGTCCTGGTCAATAACGCCGGGATCACCCGCGACGTGCCCTTGCACAAGATGAGCAAGGAACAATGGGATGCGGTCATCAACACCAACCTGTCGGGTCTGTTCAACCTGACCCGCAACGTCATCGACGACATGCGGGGCGCCGGTTTCGGGCGGATCGTCTCGATCAGTTCGATCAACGGGCAGAAGGGCCAGTTCGGGCAGACCAATTATTCCGCCGCCAAGGCGGGCGACCTGGGCTTCACCAAGGCCCTGGCCCTGGAGACGGCGTCCAAGGGCATCACCGTGAACGCCATCGCGCCCGGCTACATCGCCACGGAAATGGTCATGGCCGTGCCCAAGGACGTGCTGGACACCAAGGTCATCCCGCAGATTCCCGTGGGCCGCCTGGGCCAGGCCGAGGAAATCGCCCGCTGCGTCGTGTTCCTGGCCTCGGACGAAGCCGGCTTCATCACCGGCTCGACCATCTCGGCCAACGGCGGGCAGTACATGATCTAACCTTCTGGCGCAGGTCAGGCAGTTTTGTTAAGACGGCGCGTCATGGTACGCGCCGTTTTTCTTTTCGCCCTCAGTGCCGTCCTGTCCGCCGCCTCGACCGCCGAGGCGATGGACGTGCGCGAATTCGGGGCCGAACTGCCGAGCCCCGTGACATGGGTCGGGCGCATCGACGGCGCGGCCGTGATCAAACTCGCCGACGGCAGCCACCATACGGTCGGCCTGGACGACCAGGGCGTGACCTTGACGCCCCGCCCGGAACCCCTGCCCCCCGTGGGATCGAGCGACCGCGCGCCCATGCCGGACGAGGTCGTCGTGACGGGCACCCGCAACATCCGCGCCGCCTGGTACCGCAAGCCGACGGACCGCTACGGCCACGGCGTGCTGGGCGACGCGATCGAGGCGGGCGGCCTGGCCCTGCGGCTCAAGGGCGGCTACCTGGAAACCCTGACCCTGACCACCCAGGCCGTGTTCGAGGACCGCTTCCCCCGCATCGTCGACATCGACGGCGACGGGGTCGACGAGATCCTGGCCGTCAAAAGCTATACCAAGGCAGGCGCCGCGCTGGCCGTCATCGAGACCTCGGACCGGGGCCTGCGCCAGGCCGCGGAATCGGAGCCCATCGGCCAGCCCTTCCGTTGGCTCAATCCCGTCGGCGTCGGCGATTTCGACGGCGACGGCCGGCGCGAAATCGCCGCCGTGGTCACGCCCCATGTCGGCGCGGTGCTGACGCTTTACGAATGGCGGGGCGAGCGGCTGGAGGTCGAACATCGGGCCCCCGGCTTTTCCAACCACGCCATCGGATCCCGTGAACTGGGCCTATCCGACGCCGCCGACATGGACGGCGACGGCATCCCCGACCTGATCGTCCCCGATGCCGCCCGGCGCAACCTGCGCGTCGTGACCTTCGCCTTCGGCACCTTCCGCCAACTGGCCGAGGTCCATAACACCGGCACCATCGATCTTGCCGTGGTGGTTCAGGATCTGGACGGCGACGGCCGGCCCGAGGCGGTGATCGCGCCGGGTGGGCGGCTCAAGGTCGTCAAATTCCTGCCATGACCGCCGCGACCGCCGCCGCCACGGCACGAACGCGGGCGACCCTAGTCGGCGCCACGGCTGTCCTCATGTGGGGCATGCTGGCGTTGCTGACCACGCTGACGGGTCATGTCCCGCCGTTCCAGCTGGTCGCCATGAGCTTCACCGTCGCCACGGCGATGATATCTCTCAAATGGATTATCAAAGGGGAACGGCCCTTAGCCTTCCTGCGTCAGCCCTTGGGCGCCTGGGCCCTCGGCGTGGGCGGCCTGTTCGGCTATCACTTCTTCTATTTCATGGCGCTGCGCAACGCGCCGCCGGTCGAGGCCGGGCTGATCGCCTACCTGTGGCCGCTGTTGATCGTGCTGCTCTCGGCCCTGTTGCCGGGCGAACGGCTGCGCTGGTGGCATGTGGCGGGGGCGTTCGCGGGCCTTGCCGGGACCGTCGTGCTGGTGACCGATGGGGCGGGTATCGGCGGCTTCAAGTCCGAATACACGTTGGGTTACGCCATGGCCGGGGCCTGCGCCCTGACCTGGTCGGCCTATTCCGTCGTCAACCGGCGTTTCGGCACGGTGCCGACGGATACGGTCGGCGGGTTCTGTGCCGCCACCGCCGTGCTGGCGGCGATCAGCCACCTGGCGTTCGAGACGACGGTCTGGCCCGCCGACGCGGGCGAATGGCTCGCCGTGCTGGGCCTGGGCCTGTTGCCCGTGGGGGCCGCCTTCTTCGCCTGGGATCACGGCACCAAGCACGGCGACATCCAGGTACTGGGGGCGCTTGCCTATGCCGCGCCGCTGATCTCGACGGTTCTACTGATCGCCTTCGGCCGGGGCGAAGCGTCGCTCTCCGTGGGGCTCGGCTGCCTGCTGATCGTCGGCGGCGCCGTGCTGGCGTCGAAGGACATGCTGCGAATTCCCTCTCAGAAAAATCCGACCTCCGGCATTGCCAATGGCCCGGATGCATAGCCCTTTGGCACGGCGTGCGGCCTACAACACTCGATAGGGACAATCGCGTCAGAAGAAGGTGTCTCGGAACCTGAACGTGTGATCCTCTTGGTTTCGGAGTGCCTCCATGATCATGTTCTCATGATTGCTGTCGCCAAGCGCGCCGAAACCTTCCGAGAGCACCCTGAGTCCGCAGCCAAGAATGTCCAGCAAGGTCCACTGCTTCGCCGAAAGGTGCGCGACGCCGGGACTTAGGTAGTCATGCATCTCGCCGTTCGAGTATGTTCGCACCAGAACGCTGGGGAGCGCGGAATTCACAATCGCCCAAGGGTACATGTTGAGATTGGTGAACCCATTGGGGTGTCTGGTTACGGTTTGCAGCATCAACTCAAAAGAGGCGCGGAGACCTTCATGCGCCTTCCTGATCTCCTCGTAACCGCCGCCGGTCTTGCTTTGCAATCTCCGGTCCATGTTTGCGGTGAAGTACTCCCCCATTTCCAACGGAGTCATCAGGTCCCATTCGCTACAAAATGCATCCACCGCCTTAATCGCGTCTTCCAAGTGCAACACGTCCGGGTGGCGACTTGCTACCTCGACAATTCCTTCGAAGGCAATGACTGGGTTGAGACCATCTGCCATAGACTGGCCATGCGGTTTCAGGGCCATCAACGACGACCAGATGATATAGGTCAAGGCGTCACTATGCACTTGAGTGAAGCCTTTGCTAGCCAAGTAATCGGCGACGCTATTGCGTGCCCGCAGATAGCGGTTCGCCGCCGGGCTGCGGGCGATCAGTTCGGTTACCCGAAAGGTGTTTTCAGCACCGAAAAGTTCATGCAAAACCGTAAGCTGCGCATTGCAGGCGCTGGCCTCCAGAAGGTCGACCGGCGTTAGCCAATAGGGAGCACCGAACGGTCGTTGGAACCCCCTGAAGTTTTCAACCGTATTCCGATATTTGTTTAGGATGGTGACCGAGTCGGGGCTCAAGGCTTCGAACTGTTCCGCCGGCGGCAAGGGCACGGGAATGTCCTTGCCGGTGGCAACCTGCCATTTCTTCAGATCGTTCAGCAGGTAGGCCGTATTCTGGTAACAGTTCGCAAGCAGGAACAGTATGTCCTGCCCGCAACAGCTTCCGAGCAAGTCGTGGGCGTGGCGCAGTTCGTGAAAGTACCCCGAAAGATACATCAGGAATAAATCGTGCTGCCGCCGGGAGGGATTTTGTCGAAGGATTCTTTCCGAATGATCCCTGACAACCTCGTCCCAATCGTTCCGCGCGAACTGCTCCGGATTATCTTCCGGGCGGGACAGAAAGGTGACATGCCGGATCGCCCTTTCGGTCTCCGGATCAACCCTGCCGGCCTGATTGGCGTCGAAGCTTATGGCGACGGCGAGCGTGTCTTGCGTCGCACGGCCCAAAAACGCCGACTCATTTAACGTCAAGACTGTCATTACGATTCTACTTCGAACTCGTCCATCAGTTCCTTCAGTGCGGCCGGGTCCTTGGCGCTGAAGCGCACCCGCTTCCCACTCGGCAATCTTACATCCAGTTTGAATTCCTCGTTTTGCTTGCCATACGCCTTGTATTTGTCCCACAGGTGGTTGGAGATAAGATTCAAGGCGATGGTGCCAGCAATCGGTCCGACGACATTGATGACAAGCCAGCCAAGGGTGCCGGCCGTCGCCAAGTCGAGCGAAAGCGCCTGATCCGATGGCGACGCATCCCGCATCTCGCCCTGAACAATCGTCGTTCCGTCTTTGGAGCCTTGCAGTTGTTCCAGATCGGCAACCGATTTCGGAACCAGGATCGCGAATTGAACTTGAGTCTTAGCCATGTCGATTAATTCCTTTCCTTTTTCCAATCATCGCGAATTTTCTGGGCCAATTCGCCATGACCCAACCCCGAGAGCCGCGTGGCCAAAGCGACGGCAGCCTCCAGCGATAACTGCGGCAACACCTGTTTCAACAGCTCGTCCGGATCGCCCTCGCCAGTCTCGATGCTCATATGCAGCGCCCCCGCCAGATCTTGAAGAGCGGCGTAAGCCTGACCGGCGTTCTGGGCGAGCTCCCTTCGCACGTCTTTCGGAATATGGCCGCCGTGGGTTTTGATCGCCATCTCGTAGTGGAAAATCCGTAATTCCGGGCAGCGCTCCATCCCTTGTCCCAGGACGAGGTGCGCAGCCGCACGTTCGTCTTCGCCGCATGGAAGCGGAACCACCAGAATGTGCCTATAAATTTTCTCGGCCTCGTCCAGGTCCCCCCGGTAGGCAAGCAAATTGCCGTAGGTCAGAAGGTTGGCAAAGTACCGATCCGGCGCCTTGGCGACCAGAGCCGCTTCCACCGCCAAAATCGCAAGACGCTGGCGGATGAAGGGAACGTCTTCATACTGGTCGCTTTCCGCGAGGCAGCCGAGTTGGAATGCCATCCAAGGCGTAACTTCGCAAATGGTCTCAAGTTCATCCAACCGCGGATCAGTCGGGTTTGCCTCGAGGAGGTCGAGCAAAAGTTGGAGTGCTGCGATTTCATTTTCTTTGTTAACCGGCTCCGGCGTCGGACGAGTGGAGACCCGCAATCGGTTCCATTCGGTGGGAGCTTGGTCTTCCATCATCAATCCCCACGCTCTAACTGTCGGGTTAGGCGGCGAAAGCACCCTCAGTGGCTATGCCTTAAGCAGGAGCCATCAGTCCACGACGACCAAAATAACGTAAATTAATTGAATTATGATATAAAAATTCCCGTTTCGATGATCTGAAGGAAAAGGACTGGTCGGTGGATTCTGCGCCGCAACGGCGGTGCTAAAACGTCGCGCGTCGGCCCCGGCGTCCCCGGAATCGTAAGCCCCCGTTTTTTTCCGATGGCGTCTGGCGTCCAGCGCCGTGCCGTGGCACACTCCTTTTTTAGAATGACTCTAATATGCGTCGTTTGACACGGGTCAACGCGGCGCTGCCATAAAACGGCAAGAATACCGACACAGACTGTCCAAGTTGAAATCGAACGCAAGCCATCAGGGAGACATCACATGGTCGCGAAAGCCACGAACACGGCGGGCAAATGCCCGGTCATGCACAACGCCCCGTCCAACGCGACCTTTTCGGGCCGCTCCAACCGGGACTGGTGGCCGAACCAGTTGAACCTGGGCATCCTGCATCAGCATTCCGACCTGTCCAACCCCATGGGCCCCGGGTTCGACTACGCCAAGGAGTTCAAGAAACTCAAGTACAAGGCCCTGAAGAAGGATCTGTACGCGCTGATGACCGATTCCCAGGACTGGTGGCCGGCCGACTGGGGCCATTACGGCCCCCTGTTCATCCGCATGGCCTGGCACAGTGCCGGCACCTACCGCATCGCCGACGGCCGCGGCGGGGCCGCGACCGGCAACCAGCGGTTCGCGCCGATCAACAGCTGGCCCGACAACGGCAATCTGGACAAGGCGCGGCGTCTGCTGTGGCCGATCAAGCAGAAATACGGCAACAAAATCTCCTGGGCCGACCTGATGATCCTGGCCGGCAACTGCGCCCTGGAATCCATGGGCTTCAAGACCTTCGGCTTCGGCGGCGGCCGCGTCGACATCTGGGAGCCCGAGGAAGACATCAACTGGGGCATGGAGACCGAATGGCTGGGCGACAAGCGCTATTCCGGCAAGCATGAGTTGGACAATCCTCTGGCCGCCGTGCAGATGGGCCTGATCTACGTCAACCCGGAAGGCCCGGGCGGCAAGCCCGATCCGGTCGCGTCGGGCCTCGACGTGCGCGAGACGTTCGCCCGCATGGCGATGGACGACGAGGAAACCGTGGCCCTGGTGGCCGGCGGCCATACCTTCGGCAAATGCCATGGCGCGGGCGACGCCAAACTGGTCGGCCCGGAACCGGAAGCCGCCGAGATCGAGCAGATGGGCCTGGGTTGGAAAAACCGCTTCCGCTCCGGCAAGGGTCTGCACGCCACGACCAGCGGTATCGAAGGAGCCTGGAAACCCAACCCGACGACCTGGGACATGGGCTATTTCGACATGCTGTTCGGCTACGAATGGGAATTGGTGAAAAGCCCCGCCGGCGCCCATCAGTGGCTGGCCAAGAATCCGGCGCCGGAGCATATGATCCCCGACGCCCACGACCCGAAAAAGAAACACCGCCCGATGATGACCACGGCGGATCTGTCGCTGCGCTTCGATCCGATCTACGAGCCGATTTCGCGGCGCTTCCACAAGAACCCGGAGGCCTTCGCCGACGCTTTCGCCCGGGCCTGGTTCAAGCTGACCCACCGCGATCTGGGCCCGCGCGAACGCTACCTCGGCCCCGAGGTTCCGAAGGAGGAACTGATCTGGCAGGACCCCGTGCCCGCCGCCGACCACGCCCCGATCAACGGCAAGGATATCAAGGCCCTGAAGAAGAAGATCCTTGCCTCGGGCCTCACCGTCGCCGACCTGGTCTCGACCGCCTGGGCCTCGGCCTCGACCTTCCGCGGCTCCGACATGCGCGGCGGGGCCAACGGGGCGCGCATCGCCCTGCTTCCCCAAAAGAAGTGGGAGGTCAACCAACCGGCCCGCCTGGCGCGGACACTGACGGCCTTGAAGAAGATTCAGGCGGCGTTCAATAAATCCTCCGGCAAGCGCAAGGTCTCGCTCGCCGACCTGATCGTGCTCGGCGGTTGTGCGGCCATCGAGGCGGCGGCCAAGAAGGCCGGGCACAAGATCGAGGTGCCCTTCGCCCCGGGCCGCACGGACGCCACGCAGAAACAGACCGACGCCGAGGCCTTCGCGCCGCTGGAGCCGCTGGCCGACGGGTTCCGCAATTACGTGATGGCCGGCTTGAAGGTGTCGCCGGAAGAGATGCTGGTCGACAAGGCCCAGTTGCTGACCTTGACCGCGCCGGAGATGACCGTCCTGATCGGCGGCCTGCGCGTGCTGGGCGCCAACCACGGGCAATCCAAACACGGCGTGTTCACCGGCCGTCCGGGCGTGCTGTCCAACGACTTCTTCGTCAACCTGGTCGACATGAGCACGGAATGGAAGCCGATGGCCAAGTCCAAGGACCTATTCGAAGGCCGCGACCGCGCCACCGGCAAGGTGAAATGGACCGCCACCCGGGTTGATCTGGTGTTCGGATCGAACTCCCAGTTGCGGGCCCTCGCCGAGGTCTATGCCCAAAACGACGCGGAAAAGAAGTTTCTGCGCAAATTCGTGGATGCCTGGACCAAGGTGATGAACGCGGACCGCTTCGACATCGCCTGACCAACGCGGCACGAAGGGCGGCGCCTAGCGCCGCCCATTCCTGCCCGGCGTCCCCCAATCGGCCGAAAGGGTCGCGCGCAGGCCGGCCACCGCATCCTTGCCGATGCGACTCGACAGGTCCCGCTCCAGCGCGTCGATGGCCTGGGCCGCCTTCCGGTCCAGAGTACGGCCGAGCAGGGACAGTTTCACCAGCTTGACCCGCCGGTCCGTCGGGCTGTCGACCAATTCCACCAAGGCCGCCTTTTCCATCTCGCCGATCTGCTGATGCATCGCCTGGCGGGTCACGCCGACCCGGCGCGCCAGTTCGGCGATGGACGTGCCGCCGCCGTCCAGGCTGGTCAGGGTCATGAACTGGGTGCCGGACAGGCGCGGCAGATGGGCCGTGTCGGGGTCCGCCGCCAAGCCTTCCTCGAACCAGCGGAAGGCCCGGACCAGAAGGGCCCCCAGGTTGCCCGCGCCGTGCAGGGTCGCGTCCGCGGCCATGGCGGCCTCCACCGAAAAATTGTCAACTGGCTTTACGGTAATCCCGGCGTCTTAAGATTTCCAGTCTTCCGGCGCCCAGCCCGGGGGCGCCATTTCGAAACCGGCGAAATCGAAGGCCGGAGCGACCGTGCAGCCGACCAGAACCCAGCCGCCCGGCGCCGTATCGGCCAAGGCCGCCGCCTGCCAGCAGCCGGCGGGCACGACGGCCTGCGGCACCTGCCCGGCGGCCAAATTTTCGCCCAGCCGGTGGGTTTGAACGGACCTGCCGTCCGGCGACAGAGACAGATCCAGACCCGCCCCGCTGCCGCCCGCGGCATGGAAGTTCCAGATTTCCACGGCGTCGACCCGATGCCAGTGAGACCGTTCGCCCGCCGCCAGCAGGTAATAGATGCTGGTCACCGCCCCGCGCCCGCCGTCCGGCGGCGCGTCGCGGTAAATTTCGCGGAAATGGCCGCCTTCCGGATGGGGGGCGAGGTTCAGGGCCCTGATGATGTCGGCTGCCTGCACTTCGCCCCCTTGTCTCCGTCCGGTTTCGGTTATTCCTTGGGCTCGGTCGCCGTCATGGACGGGCGGGCCGAAAACCCGGCGTACCAATCGGCGAGGGCCGGGCAGTCGTCGCGCCAGCCGAAATCGCTGAACCGCAGGTCGAGCCAGCCGATGGCGCAGCCGACGGAAATCTGGCCGATGGTGACCGGCCCGGAAAGGGCATCGACATCGTCCTCAAGCGCCTTGAAGCAGCGGCCGAGAACCTTGTTGGCGCGGTCGATCCAGTCCTGACGCGGGCTTTCCTTCCAGAACCGGCCTTCGAGCAGACGCCGGATGCCCGTTTCACACATGCCGTCGCCGAGCGCGTTCAGGCGCAGCGCCCGCCAGCGGGCCCCACCCACGGCGGGAAACAGTTTCTGGCCGTCGTGCAGACTGTCCAGGTATTCGCAGATGACGGAGGAATCGTAGAGGATTTCGCCGCCGTCGGTGACCAGGGTCGGCACCTTGCCGACCGGGTTGTCCATGCCGATGTCCGTATCGGTGGCCCAGACGTTGGTCGCGACGTTTTCGATCTGACCGATCAGGCCTGTTTCGTGGGCGGTCACCGTAACCTTGCGGACGAAGGGCGACGTGGCGGAAAAGCGCAGTTTCATGGATGGATGTCTCCGGGATGGTGGTGGTCGTTTGGCTGCGACCTTAACACCCGTTCCCGGGCCGCGCCACGGCTTGCTAACCCGATACACGGCGTTTTGAGCAGGGCACATATGCTCTATGCTCCTGTCCCATGTGGATTGACGTTGTAGACCTGCGCGACTTTTACGCCGCCCCCCTGGGGCAGGCGGCGCGGCGCATGATCCGGCGCAAGATGCGCGCCATGTGGCCCGACATGAAGGGCCAACGGGTTCTCGGCATCGGTTATGCCGCCCCCTACCTGGAAGGCTTCCGCGACGAAGCCGACCGTGTCATCGCCGCCATGCCGGCGCGCCAGGGGGTTCTGCGCTGGCCCGCCCAGGGCGGCGGCCAGGCAACCCTGGTGGATGAGCTCGACCTGCCGTTTCCCGACCTGTCCATGGACCGCATCATCCTGGTCCACGCCCTGGAATGCGCCGAACAGGTCGAACCGCTGATGCGGGAAATCTGGCGGGTGCTGACCGATTCCGGGCGCCTGATGGTGGTCGTGCCCAATCGGTCGGGCCTGTGGGCACGGTTCGAGCGCACCCCCTTCGGCCACGGCCGGCCGTTCTCGCCACGCCAGCTGTCGCGCCTGCTCAGGGAGTCCATGTTCACGCCGCTGACCACGGACCGGGCCCTCTACATGCCGCCGTTCCGCACGGCGCTTCTGGTCCGCTCGGCCCCCGCCTGGGAGCGCGCGGGCGCCGTGTTGTGGGGGTCTTTCGCAGGCGTCGTGGTCATGGAGGCGGTCAAACAGATCTATGCCGCGACACCGGCCCACCCGGCGCGCGGCCGGCGCGCCTACCTTCCCATGCCCGAGCGGCGGGGCGCCGCCGCCGGGCGGGTCGGCCTGAAACCAGGGCCGGGCGCGCGTTAGCACCTGATTTGCCTTTGATTTCCGCCCGCCATCCCAGTATCACTACGCAGCTCCCCGCCACCATCGACGATCCGAAACATCATGACGAAGCCCCGCAAACCCACGCTTGCCGACCTGCGCCAACAGATCGACGACATCGACGAGAAGCTTCATGACCTGATCATGCAGCGGACCGAGGTGGTCGAGAACGTGCGTGAGATCAAGAAAGGCGAAAGCGTCAAGATTCGCCCGGCCCGCGAGGCGGAAATCATCTACCGCCTGATGGAACGTCACAAGGGCCCGTTTCCGCGCCGCGAACTGACGCGCATCTGGCGCGAACTGATCGTCGCGACCCTGAGTTTCGAGGGGCCCTTTTCCGTCGCCGTCATGGTTCCGGAAAACCAGACCGGGTACTGGGACATGACGCGCGACCAATACGGCAGCTTCACGCCCATGCGCCGGTTCACCACCAGTGCCAGGGTGGTCGAGGCCGTGCAGCGCCAGGAATACACGCTCGGCGTGCTGCCCCTGCCGCGCAACGACCAGGACTCCGATCAATGGTGGCGCCACTTGGTATCGACGGCCGAGGACGCCCCCCGCATCATCGCCCGCCTGCCCTTCGCCGGGCCCGGCAACGGGTTCGAGGCTCAGGGCCTGGAAGCGCTTGTCATCTGCCCGCTGGTCAAGCCCGAACCGACGGGCCGCGACCGCACCTATCTGGCCGTCGAATGCGAAGAGGACATCCCCTTCCGCACGATCGGCAAGGCGCTTAACGGGCTCGGCTTCTCGCCCGTGTACAATCAGCTTTGGCACGAACCGGCGCGCCCGGCGGCCTGGATCCATCTGGTCGAGGTGTTCGGCTTCGTCGATCCGGACAAAGGCCACCTGGACGCGCTCAAGGAAAACGTGAAGGGCCGGATCAGCCGGGTCATCCATCTGGGTGCCTGCGCCACGCCGCTGGGCCCCCAGGAACTGGATCCGGGGAAAAAGCGATGAGCACGCCCCGCCCGCAGCCCGGCATCATGAACATCGCCCCCTACAAGGGCGGTGAAAGCAGGATCGCGGGTGCCGACACCGTCATCAAGCTGTCGTCCAACGAAGGTGCGTTCGGCCCCAGCCCGGCCACCGTCAAGGCGCTTCAGGACGCAGCGTTGACCATCCACCGCTATCCCGACGGCCATGCGCCGGACCTGCGCGCCGCCATCGCCCAGCGCTACGGCCTGGAGCCCCAGCGCATCGTGCTGGGTGCCGGATCGGACGAAATCATCAACATGCTGTGCCAGGCTTATGTCGGCCCCGGCGACGAGGTTCTGTATTCGGAACACGGGTTCCTGATGTACGGCATTTCCGCCATGGCCGCGGGTGCCACGCCCGTGAAGGCGCCGGAAACGGACCTGACCGCCGACGTCGACAACCTACTGGCGGCGGTGACGGAAAACACGCGGCTGCTGTTCGTCGCCAATCCCAACAACCCGACCGGCACCTTCCTGACCGAAGGCGAACTTCAGCGCCTGCGCGACGGCCTGCGCGACGACATCATCCTGGTCGTCGACGCCGCCTATGCGGAATACGTCACCGGCACGCCGACCTACACCGACGGCATGGACATGGTGCGGAACGCCGACAACGTGGTGATGACCCGCACGTTCTCGAAAATGTACGGCCTGGGCGGGGCGCGCCTGGGATGGGCCTACATGCCCGAAGCCGTCGCCGGCGTGCTCAACCGCGTGCGCGGACCGTTCAACGTGTCCGTCCCGGCCCAGGCGGCGGGCCTGGCCGCCTTCAACGACACGGCCTTCACCGACATGTGCCGGGCGCACAACGACGAATGGCTGAAACGCACACAGGACGCGCTGCGCCAGTTGGGCCTGTTCGTGCCCGACGGCGTCGGCAACTTCGTGCTCGTCCGTTTCGCCGACGTCGCGGCCGCCGAAGCCGCCGACGACCATCTGAAATCGAAGGGCATCATCGCGCGGCGGGTCGCGGGCTACGGCCTGCCGGATTGCCTGCGCATCACCATCGGCAAGGCCGACGAAATGGAGGCGGTGATCGCGGCGCTGCGTGAATTCATGGGGGCCGACACATGAGCGTCACAGAAAAGAACGGGCAGATGTTCGGCCGCATGGCCTTCATCGGGATCGGGTTGATCGGCTCGTCCCTGGCCCGCGTCGTGCGCCGCGACGGCCTGGCCGGCGAGATCGCCGTGGCCGCGCGGCGCCAGGAAACCCTGGACGCGGCATTGCGATTGGGCCTCGCCGATCAGGTCACGACCGACCCGGCCGAGGCCGCGCGGGACGCCGACATCGTCGTGATCTGCACGCCCTTGGGCGCCTATGCCGCCGTGGCGGCGGCCATCGCCCCGGCCCTGAAGCCGGGCGCCATCGTCACCGACGTCGGCTCCGTCAAACGCGCCGCCATCGAGGCCATCAAGCCGCACCTGCCGGTGGGCGTGCATCTGGTGCCGGGCCACCCGCTGGCCGGGACCGAGCATTCCGGGCCGGAATCAGGCTTCGCCGAACTGTTCGAAGGCCGCTGGCACCTGCTGACGCCCGAAGCCGGGACGGACGCGGCCGCCGTCGCCAAGGTCACCGAGCTATGGCGGCGCGCCGGCTCCAAGGTCGAGATCATGGACCCGGGCCATCACGACCAGGTGCTGGCCATCACCTCGCATCTGCCGCACCTGATCGCCTACACCATCGTCGACACGGCGACGCAGCTGTCTACCGACCTGCAAAAGGAAGTGATCGAGTTCTCGGCGACGGGCTTCCGCGATTTCACGCGCATCGCGGCCTCGGACCCGGTGATGTGGCGCGACATCTTCCTGACCAACCGCGAGGCGGTGCTGGAAATCCTCGGCCGTTTCACCGAGGACCTGACCGCCATGCAGCGCATGATCCGCAAGGGCGACGGCGACGGGCTGGAAGAGGTGTTCACCCGCACCCGGGCCGTGCGCCGGGGCGTGATCGACGCCAAGCAGGCGTAATTCCCACACCCCGGCGGCGTCCAGGCGTCAGTGTTTGTGCGCGCCGTGGTCCATGTTTCCGTGATCCTGGGCCGCCTTCTTCATCACCATGACGTTGACGGTCACGTTGCCGGCCTTCTCGAAGGTCAGGGTCAGGGGAAAGCTGTCGCCTTCATTCAAGGGCCCCTTCAGGCCCATGATCATGACGTGATAACCGCCCGGCTGGAACACCGCGGGCTGGCCGGGGGCGACGGCGACGCTGTCGACCGGGCGCATCTTGGCGACGCCGTTTTCCATGACGTGGCGGTGGAGTTCGGCCTTCTCCGCATTCGCGGTCTTGGCGGCGATCAACTTGTCTTCCCCACCTGCGATGGCCGCCTGGAAATAAGCGGCGCTGATGCGCATCTTGGCGATCGTCGGGCGCGCCCAGGCGCCGGTCACGGTGATGCCGTGTTGGGCCGTCGCCTCGTGGCTTTTCGCGTCGTGCGCCCAAACAAGATTGGGCAGGGACAGGCTCAAAACAGCGGCGAACAGCGCCGCCATGGGGCGGCTGGTCATGGTCTTCATGGTGATATGTCCTCGAAATCGGAAGGGGCGGAAGCCCCGGAATGGGTCGGATCGGTTCAGGCGCGGCCCCGAACCGGCGGTGCCCGAGGATGCGCCGCGCGCTCGATGACCAGCCCGGCAATCAGGGATGCGGGTGCGGGCAGGACAACCGTATGTGCCGCCGCCTGGACCGTGCAATCACCCTGCATCTGCGGCGCGCCGTGGACGGGCGTGCAGCAGCACCGCGCACAATCGAGCAGGTCCATGCCGGCCGACTTCGGAATACCGTCGCCGCCGCCGTCCGATGATTCAACGACCTTGATCCCGCCCGAGGAGCAGATAACGTGCAGAGCTGCCAACAGATCCCGTTCCGGCGAACCAGCCCCGTCGCGGGCCGCCTGCGCGGGTTGGGCCAACCCCAGGGCGACGACAAAGACCTTCAGCCACAGGGCGGCAAGAAGCGCCGTGCCCCAGGCGCGCCGGCGTCGGATGCGTGACCCGAGTACTGTGTTGACTGCCGTCACCCGCGGACTCCCGTTCGATCTGAGGGGACGCTAGTTCCCCACCCCCGGCAAGTCAACCACGCGCCAAGGCATGTCGCCAACCGTCCGCAACTTGAGGTAGGGTTCCCCTCACCGGCCTCCGCCGGGTCCACTTTGGGGGAATCCATGCAAGCCGTTATCGAAAGTTTCCTGAGCGGTTTTCCCGTTCTCATGCTCCACTCGTCGGTGACCTTGGCGATGCTGGCCGTCGCCGCCGTCGTCTATATCCGCATCACACCCTATGACGACATCGAACTGATCCGCGACGGCAACCAGGCCGTCGCCGTGTCCCTTTCGGCGGCCTTGCTGGGCCTCGCCCTGCCGCTGGCCTTTTGCATGGCGACCAGCGTCAATGTCTGGGACATCGTCGTGTGGGGAGCCGTCACCCTGTTTCTGCAACTGGTCGCCTACCGCGTCGTCGACCTGTTGCTGCGCGGCCTGCCCCAGCGCATCCAGAATGGCGAAATCGGCGCCGCGACCTTCCTGGCCTCGGTCAAGCTGAGCACCGCCGCCGTCAACGCCGCCGCCGTGGTCGGCTGACCGGGGCGGCGGACCATGCGGCGCTGGGACTATTTCGCGGCGATCCTGCTGATCTCCCTGGTGCTGAACAGCCTGTTCACCGGCGGCGAGCGCCGCGCACCCGTCGCGGAAGCCCCCAGGCGGCCGCCGCCGACGGTCATCGCGCACCCCCCCGCGCCACAGGCGCCGTCCCCCGGACTGCCCCTGTCCCGTGTCGAACACAAAATGAAATCTCGATCAACGGCGGGCACCGCCTTTGCCGTGGATGACGTCGGAACCTGGCTGACCGCGCGTCACGTGGTCGACGGTTGCGACCGGGTCGGCATCATCTACGACCACAAGACAAAGCGGGCGGAGCGCATGACCCTGCGCGCGGTGCATTCCAATGCCGATGTCGCGGTGCTGTCCGGCCGCGTGCCGGGCAACCCCAGGCCGGTCGCCCTGGCCGCCGCCCTTGACGGAGAGACCGAAGCCTTTCACGTAGGATACCCGAAAGGCCGCCGCGCGGTCCTGCATTCGGCCTACCTCGGGCGCTGGCGGCTGGTCGGATTCGGAAGATTCCGCAATGACGAGGAAGTCGCGGTCTGGGGTGTGATCTCCCGCTTTCCCGCAGACCTTCCCGGCTTTGCCGGGATCAGCGGCGGCCCGGTGTTCTCCGCCGACGGGCGGGTGATCGGCATTTCCGTCGCCGGTTCGGACCGGCGGGGACGTGTCATCGCCAGCCTGCCCCGGTCGTTCCACCAAGCCCTGGATGCGGCGGGCGGAACGCCGCCGCCAAGGCCGGGTGATCTGCGCTTCACAGGCGCCGATTATCGCGCGGTCGGCGAACGTCTGCTCGACGGCCTGCGCGTGGCCCGGGTGTTCTGCAAAGTGACCACGACATCAAAGACCGGCGGCTGAGACACCCCCGGACGACATGAGGCCGACTACATGGGAATGCCCGCCGACTTCCGCGCCCGGTCCCATTTTCCGGCGTCGTCGGTGGCGAACACGGTGTCCTCGTCATAGGGCGCGATCTGCCAATCGCCGCGGCGCATTTCGGCTTCCAACTGCCCCGATGTCCAGCCCGCATAGCCCAGCAGGATCAGGTAGCGGCGCGGACCCTTGCCCAGGCCGATGTCTTTGACCGCCTTCAGGCTGGCCGTCACGGCGACCTTGCCGCGCAGCATGCCCGTGGTTTCGGTCTGGTAGTCGTTGGTGTGCAGCACGAAGCCCGCCCCCGGCTCGACCGGGCCGCCGGCATGGATGCGCACGTCGCCGGAAATATCTTCCGTGGGGTTCGGCGTCATGCCGAGACCAAGCAGGAAATCGCGCACGGGTCCGGCACCCACCGGCCGGTTGACGATCAGCCCGAACGCCCCCTCGGCGTCATGGTCGGCGAGATAGATCACCGCCCCCTGAAATCGCGGGTCGGGCATGGTCGGCCCGGCGACCAGAAGCTGGCCCGAATAGTAGGGGCCGTATTGCGGCGCGGGGGGGCCGGCCTTGGCCGCGTCGCCGGCCAAGGCCGGGGATGCCGCCGTCAGCAGAAGCGTCAGGATCAATGCGCGGATCATGGAACCAAGCATAACAGACCGGGCAGCCGATTTCGAACCGGGCGGGTCAGGACCCGGATGGCGTGAACCAGTCGACGGGCTTGAGCCGCAGCAGCGGCACCGCCCCCAGGCTGAACGTGCGGTCTTGCAGGGTCATCGGCACGTCGAGGGTACGGGGGCCGCCCGCCGGCCCCCGGGACAGCAGACCCAGAATGACCTGCACGGCGTCGGCGGCGCGGTTTTCGACGATACCCGCCTTGCGCAGGGCCTCGACCGTTTCCGCGAAGCCCGTGACGCGGGCGGTGAAGGCCCCTTCGGGCTGGCCCGCGGGGTCGATGGCAAGCGTCCCCTCCCCGGTCAGGTTCAGGGGGCCGTGAACGATGCCCAGTTGTTTGATTTCCAGCACCCCGCCGGCATCGCGCCACGCCAGCGCCGGTTCGGGCCAGGGGCCCTTGCCGACAGGGCCGTTGAGCGACATTTCCAGGGTCAGGCGGTCGATGCCGTGCCCCAGCACCGTGCCCAGGCCGGGCGGCAGGGTCACGCCCTTGGCGTCGATGGAAATGGGCAGGCGTGGCGTGGCGTCGCCGGCGGCGGGCGCGTCATCGGGCCCGGGCGGCAGGATATGGACCAGCAGCCCCCGCGCCGTGACCGGGCCGCCGGGGGCGGTGTCCGGCAGTTCCAACGCGCCCTCGGTCAGCCAGGCTTCGACGCGGGGCAGGCCGCCCCTGCCCGCCTCGCCCCAGCCTTCCAGATGACGGGCGGTCAGCGACGCCTTCTGCACCTTGTCGTCCTTGCCCGTCCAGGTGACGTCATGGACGCCGTCGGCCCGCCAGTTGAGGCGCCGCCAGTCCCAGGGCGCCGCCGACAGCATCAGTTCCGGGCCGCGCCAGGTCCCGCCCGGCCAGGCGGCGGCGGGGGCCGCGATGCGGACGTCGACGCGGAAAGGAAAGCCGCCGGTCGCGAACGCGCCATGGGTGATCGTGATCCCGTGCGCCGCCTGGGCCTGGGTCCAGGCGCGGACCTGTTTTTCCGCGACGCCCGCGACCGTGAACCAGAACACCGCGTACCCCAGGATCGCCACCAGCGGCAAGGCAACGGCGATGCGGCGCGCCATCGGCGGGGCGGCGCGCAGGCGGTTCAGCGATGGGCGGGGATTCAAAGCCATTGCCCGTTATAGGCGCAATGGGCCAGCGCATGAAAGAGGTCGCGCGCGTCTCCCCCCTCACCCCGGCCCTCTCCCCCACCAAGGCGGGGGAGAGGGAGAAAGATTGGGCGAACGTCCCCTCTCCCCCTTGGGGGAGAGGGTTAGAGTGAGGGGGGCCGGGATTCTCCCTGGCGGCAAGCGGGCATGACAGCTAACAATGTGGCATGCCGACACCGACCGACGATTTCTGGCTGTTCGCCTACGGCTCGCTCATGTGGGACGCGGATTTTCCGTATGCGGAAACGCGGCCCGCGCGGCTTCATGGCTATCACCGCGCCCTCTGCCTCTATTCCTTCGACTACCGGGGCACGCGTGAGATACCGGGCCTGGTGCTCGGCCTCGACCTGGGCGGGTCCTGCCGGGGGCTGGGCTTTCGTATTCGCGGACGTGACCGTGACGCCGTGATGGCCCATCTGCACGCCCGCGAAACGTCGGAGGGCGAATACCATCTGAGATGGCTCAAAATGACGGTCGGTAATGAGACCGTCACCGGCGCCGCCTTCGTGGTCAATCACGCCAGTGACTATTATGCGGGTGCCCGGCCCGTGGACGAGGCCGCCCGCATGGTCGCCCAGGGCCAGGGCAAGCGCGGCGCCTGCGTCGATTACCTGAAAAACACCGTCGCCCATCTGCGCGAGATGGGCATCCGGGATCAGGGGTTGGAGCGGGTGTTGCGCGAGGTCGGCCGCAATTAGCCTTTAGGATTTGCGGCTAGCCGCACTTGGAATACCCACACGACGTGCAGGTATCGCAGCCTTCCTGGCGCATCAGCGACGCCTGGGCGCACTTCGGGCATTGCCGGAAGGGGGCGGCGCCGGACAGCAGCGGGCCGTCGTGTCCCACCGCCTTGGGCAGTTCCTGAGCCTCGCGGTCCTGCTTGTCCTTGTCCGGGTTGGGCAGGAAGCCCGACTGGATCATGTGCTGTTCGATGACCCCGCCGATGGCCGCCAGCAGGGACGGCACGTAGCGCCCGCCCATCCATTGCCCGCCGCGCGGATCGAACACCGCCTTCAGTTCCTCGACCACGAAGGAGACGTCGCCGCCGCGCCGGAACACGGCGGAGATCATGCGGGTCAGGGCCACGGTCCAGGCGTAATGTTCCGTGTTCTTGGAATTGATGAAAATCTCGAACGGGCGGATGCGGCCCTGGTCGTCCATCACGTCGTTGATGGTGATGTAGAGCGCATGGTCGCTTTCCGGCCATTTGACCTTGTAGGTCCGTCCGGGCAGTTCGCCGGGCCGGTCCAAGGGCTGGAACATGCGCACGACGGAGCCGGAATCGCCCTCGTCCACGGGCAGCACCTTGCGCGTCGCCGGTTCCAGCGGCAGTTCGGGTTCGTCGGCCTTCGCGTCCTTCTTGATCTCCAGCACGGCGCCGGTGACGTCGTTGGGTCGATAGGTGGTGCAGCCCTTGCAGCCCAGGTCGTAGGCCTGCATGTAGATGTCCTTGAAGTCGTCGAAGGCGATGCTTTCCGGCACGTTGATGGTCTTGGAGATCGAGCTGTCGATGTACTTCTGCACCGCCGCCTGCATGACCAGATGGTCGTTGGGGCTGAGGCTTTGCGCATCGACGAAGGCGTCGGTCAGCACCGCGTCCTCGCCCCGCATGCGTTTGAACAGGCGATAGGCGTAATCGGTGACCTCTTCCTCGCGGCGGGTGCCGTCGGGCATCAGCACGTGGCGGGTGTATTTGAACGAAAACACCGGCTCCAGCCCCGAGGACACGTTGTCGGCGAACAGCGAGATCGTGCCCGTGGGGGCGACCGAGGTCAAAAGCGCGTTGCGGATGCCGTGTTCATGGATGGCGTCCTTCACGTCCTGGTCCAGGGTCTGGACATGCTCGCCGGCCAGATAGGCGTCCCGGTCGTAGAGCGGGAAGGCGCCCTTTTCCCGGGCGAGATCGACGGAGGCGAGATAGGCCGAGCGCTGGATCGCGCGCAGCCATTGTTCGGTCATGCGCACGGCCTGCGAGCCGCCGTAGCGCGCCCCGCACATGATCAGCGCATCAGCTAAACCTGTAACCCCGAGCCCGATGCGGCGCTTGGCCTGGGCCTCGTGGCGCTGGGCTTCCAGCGGGAAGTTGGAGGCGTCGACCACGTTGTCCATCATGCGCACGGCGGTGCGCACCAGCTTGTCCAGGGCATCGGCGTCGACGCCCGCGCCGTCCTCGAACGGGCGGTCGACCAGCCGCGCCAGATTGACCGAGCCCAGCAGGCAGGCGCCGTAGGGCGGCAGCGGCTGTTCGCCGCAGGGGTTGGTCGCGTGAATGGTTTCGCAATAGGCCAGGTTGTTGCGGGCGTTGATGCGGTCGATGAAGATCACGCCCGGCTCGGCATAGGCGAAGGTGCCGCGCATGATCTTGTCCCACAGTTCGCGCGCCGGCAGGGTGCGGTAGGCGGTGCCGCCGAAGGTCAGTTCCCACGGCGCGTCTTCCTTGACCGCGCGCATGAACGCATCCGTGACAAGAACCGACAGGTTGAACATGCGCAGCCGCCCGGGCTCGCGCTTGGCGGCGATGAAATCCTCGATATCCGGGTGGTCGCAGCGCATGGTCGCCATCATGGCCCCCCGGCGCGACCCCGCGGACATGATGGTGCGGCACATGCTGTCCCACACGTCCATGAACGACAGCGGCCCCGAGGCGTCGGCGCCGACGCGCTTGACCAGGGAGCCCTTGGGACGCAGCGTCGAGAAGTCGTAGCCGATGCCGCCGCCCTGCTGCATGGTCAGGGCCGCTTCCTTCAGGTTGTCGAAGATGCCCGACATGTCGTCGGGGATCTCGCCCATGACGAAGCAGTTGAACAGGGTCACCATGCGCTCCGTCCCGGCGCCCGAGATGATGCGCCCGGCGGGCAGGAACTTGAACCCGGTGAGCGCTTCCTTGAAGCGCGGCGCCCAAACCTCGGGATCGGCTTCCCCGGCTGCCAAGGCCGTCGCGACCCGGTTCCAGGTGTCGTCGATGGTCTTGTCCACGGGCCGGCCGTCCGGCGATTTCAACCGGTACTTCATGTCCCAGATCTGTTGGGAAATGGCGGCGATCGGCGCGCTCGGCGTGGCAGGCGGTTGAGACACGGGCCCGTAATCCTTTGTGCTGGGGAATTTCGAGTAAATGTAAGCGTTTACCGCTATCCGGTCAAACGCTTGTTCACTTTATGTTTCCCACAGGAAGCCGCAAAAAGCCCCCAGAACGGCCCACAGGAAAGGGGGCCGGAGCGCGGTGCTGAGCGGGCGGTCGGAAAGTTTTACCCGTTTTCCACAGCGGGCCGGGGAGCAGGCAGCCAGGGATAGCGCGCGCGCTTTTCCGCCATCAGTTTGGCGCTTTCGCTCTCGACCCGGCTTTGCAGCAGGCCCAGGAATTCGCGCCGGTCGCCGCCCGGCTGGATCGGCTCCATGAACCGGATGGTGATCTCACCGGGATATTTGAGCGCCGCCATGCGGCCCCAGAACAGGCCGGAATCAAGCGCCACGGGCACCACGGGCACGTTGGCGTCGCGGTAGATGGCGGCGATGCCCGGGTGGTAGTCGACCTTCTGGTCGGGGGCGGTGCGCGTCCCCTCCGGGAAGATCACGACCTGGCTGCCGCGGGCCAGGGCGACCTGCACGCCGATGACCAGATGCTTGAGCGCCTTTGCCCCCGCCTTGCGGTCGACCACGACGCAGCCGGCCTTGTAGAAGCCCCAGCCCCAGAACGGAATGTGGGTCAGTTCCTTCTTCACGACATAGACCGGATCGGGCAGCAGCACATGGAACACCATGGTGTCCCACGCACTCTGGTGCTTGGAGGCGATCACACAGGGCCCCGGCGGAATGTTGTCCAGGCCCTCGGCGCGCCAGGACAGTCCGACCACCCATTTCAAGAGGAAGCGCACACCGACGCCCCAGACCTTGACGATGGTCTGCATGAACTTGCGCGGAAAGATCAGCGAGATCGGCACGAAGATGGAGCACAGCGTGCTCCACGGAAAGAACAGCCCCCCGAACAGGATCGAGCGGACGAGGATCATGGCCGGCCCCCTCATTTCAGGATCGTGCGGGGCGCCGCGAAGATGCTGGAAATCCAGTGCCGGGCACGGGCGAACAGCCACTTGTTGTATTCCGAGACGATCAGGCTGGCCGTGCCGGGCCAGGCCCACCAGTATTTCTGCTTCACATGTTCGGGAAACACCGGATTGGGGATAATCTTGACCCCCGGCATGAAGAAATGGAATTCGGCGAGCGAGCGCGGCATGTGATAGGCCCCGGTCACCAGGCGCAGCGACGTGAACCCGCGCTTGGCCATCCAGACCCGCGTTTCCGCCGCGTTGCCCACGGTATTGACGGCGTTGCCGATGCCGATGCGGGGCTCCAGGCCCTCGGGTTCGCGCTTGGAAATCTGCACCAGACGTTCCACGTCGAGCCCGTGATAGACGCCCGAGACGAACAACTGCCCGGCCAGATCGCGGGCCAGCAGGTCCAATCCCTCGTCCAGCCGCCCGCTGCCGCCGGTCAGGACCACGATGGCGTCCGTGCGCGTGCCCGGGTCCTCGACCTTGGCCGGAATGGTGTCGGCGAACTGGAACAGGCCGACGCCCCAGATCACGGCGACCACGACCAGCATGGCCAGCAGCCGGCCCGCCCCCACCGGGGTGCCGCGGCGTGGTCGCCGGCTCATCAGGACATCCGCTTCAGGTTGCGCATGACGGTCGACCGCGCGGTCATCATGGCAAGCAGCGCCACGGCGACGGGAAGGGTCAGGAACCCCAGGACCTTGAAGAACCCCAGATCAGGCTTGGGCACCATGGTTGCCCCCGTTTCCATTGCAAGGTAGCCGATCCCGGCCAGGGTCGGCACGGCGAGTGCGAGACCGAGAAACCCGCCCTTGAGCCCCAGGCCGAGAGCGCGGGACGCGAATTGGCGCGCGATATAGGCATCCTGGGCGCCGATCAGGTGCAGAACCTCGATGGCTTCCCTGTGGATGGCCAGGCCCGTGCGGGTGGTGAACACCACGGTGCCGATGGTCGCCAGACCGATCAGGCCCAGCACCGCCCAGGCCAAGATCTGGATCACCGTGACCAGACGCACGAGCTGGCTGAGCCAGACCCGATGGTCGTCGACGGACACCCCCGGCACGCGGGCCTGCAGTTCCTTGGCCAGGGCCTGGACGTCGATCACCGCGTCGCGGTCCACGGTCACGTCGATCAGCATGGGGATCGGCAGGTCCTGGGCTTGGCCGGCCTCGCCGATCCAGGGTTTCAGCAGGTCGAGCAGGCGGTCCTTGGACAGCGTCTCGTAGCGCTCCACCCCCGGCTTGGCGGCCAGCACGGCGAGCACCTGGGCCAGGCGCTGTTCATCCTCGCGGGCGTTCGCACCCGGCGGCACCTGAACCGAGACAGTGGCGTTGAGCCCCGTGTCCCAACGCTTGACCGCGTCGTTGAGGATCAACATCCCGGCCAGCGCCAGGGCCGACAGAAAGACCATGAAGGCGATCAGCCAGGGCAGGAAGCGGCCCAGGGTGTCCTCGTTCATCGGCAGGTCGGAGCGGCGGCGAAGCATCACGGTCAGCGTCAATGAATGCGGGAGAAGCCGGGGCCGGCGGGAGCGGCACCGGCGCCGATGCCCGGTTCGTCCAGGCCCAGGTCGGAAATGATTTCCGCCTCGTCCGTATTCAGGCGCCCGTTTTCCAGGCGCATGACGGGATGCGCCATCTGGCGCACGATACCCAGGTTGTGGGTCGCCACGATCACCGTGGTGCCCAGCTTGTTCAGTTCCTCGAACAGATGCATCAGGCGCAGGCCCATCTTGTCGTCGACGTTGCCCGTCGGCTCGTCCGCCAGCAGAAGCTTGGGCCGGGTAATGACGGCCCGCGCGATGGCGATGCGCTGCTGCTGGCCGCCGGACAGGGTCGGCGGGCGCGAATTCAGGTGGTCCTTCAGCCCGACCCAGGACAACAGTTCCTCGACATGGCGGCGCACGTCGCTTTCCCGGGCTCCGGCCACGCGCATGGGCAGGGCCACGTTGTCGAAGGCGGATAAATGATCGAGCAGGCGGAATTCCTGGAACACGACGCCGACCCGGCGCCTGAGACGCGGCAGTTCGCCCCTCGACATGCCGGCGACGTTGCGCCCGAACAGCGATATCTGCCCCCGGGTCGGGCGCAGGGCCATGTAGAGAAGCTTCAGCAGGGAGGATTTACCCGCGCCGCTTTCGCCCAAAAGAAAGCGAAAGGACGACGGCCCCAGGGAAAAGGTGATGTCCTGCAGCACCTCCGGCCCCAGTCCATAGCGTAGTCCGACGTTTTCGAAGCGGACGATGCTTTCGGGATCGCTGTCTCTCACCTTTGGGGGCACCTTGATCGGGCTCTCGGGGACTTTAGGGAAAAATTCATCAATGATCGGCTATTCCCTTTAGGGAACAATGCCATGGGGCCGCGTCGGCGTCCAGGGAAGGGACCGAAGCCCTTGGGTTTGCTCGGCTTGCTTTCCTATTTGCCGACGCATATAAAGTCCGTGGGTGGAATCGGGGTAAATATGCTGGTTACCTGTCCAAATTGTCGCACGCGCTACATGCTGCAACCCGCGCAGCTTGGGCCAGGGCGAAACGTGAGCTGCTCCAACTGTAGCCATGTGTGGTTCGCCGACCCGCGCGATGCGCTGCCCGATCCGGCGCCCACGCACCGTCACGCCGCGGCGCCCGTCGGCTATCCGCCCCAGCAACAGATGTACGCGCAGCCCGGCTACGGCGCGCCACCCGCGCCCTATCCGCCGCAAGCCTATGCGCCGGCCCCCGTGCCGCCGGCCGCGCCCGCGCCGGAACCGGCCCCCATGCCGGCGCCGCCGGCGCCGGAACCGGCGGACGCGCCCGATCCCATCATCGAGCCCGACACCATGATCGCCGACGACACGGATGACGGCGACATGGGCGTGCTGCCCAACGACATCAACGACATGTTCGAGGACGACGACGACATCGAGCCGTTCGAATCCCTGATCAACAACGATGACGAGGAAGACGACCTGGAATCCATCGAGTCCCCGGACCAGATGGACGACCCGGACTACATTCCCGACGTGTTCTCGGCCGAGGAACAGGACCCGGACGACGACCTGCCGAAGAAAAGCATCCTGGGCAAGGTCATCGTCCTGTTCTTCGTGCTGCTGATCGGCGGGCTGGTCGCCGGCACCTTCTTCTTCAAGGACGAACTGGTCGCCAAGGTTCCGCAGCTGAACGACGTGTTCAAGATGATCGGCTTCCACCAAATCGGCGACGGCCTGCAAATTCAACGCGTCGAGCATGCCCAGGAAACGGACCAGGGCCTGGAAGTCCTGGTCATTCGCGGCCAGATCGAAAACGTCGCGGACGGCCCCCGCCCCGTTCCCATGGTCCGCGCGATCCTGTTCGATTCCGAAGGCGAGCCGATCCAGCACACGGACGTGGCGCCCCTGAAGAGCGAACTGGCGAAGGGCGACAAGATGTCCTTCAAGATCCGGGTCCGCGAGCCGTCGCCCCTGCGCCGGCGCATCACGGTCACCTTCATCGATCCCAAGGACACGGCGGCGCCGGCCAAGCATTAGGCGCCGGCCTTCCCCGTTGATTGCAAAAATCAGAACTGCTTGAGCAGGCGGTCGATGTAGTCGCGTTCCAGCGGCGGGCGTTGGCGTTCGCCCGAGCGCTTGCGCAGTTCATCGAGGATTTCCCGGGCCCGGCGCATTTCCATGCGTGACGGCACGTCGACGTCGCCGTCGACCGAGGCGCCGAAGGCCCCGCCCGAACCGCGGCCGAACGGGTCCTGGCCGCGGCCGGGCCCGCGTTGACCTTGCTGTCCGGGGCGCAGGCCGAGCTGCGGGCCGAACTGCTGCGCCATCTTTTGCGCCATCTGGTCCTGGGATTTCTGTAGATGTTCCAGGGCTTCCGTCTGATTGGGCACCGCATTGCCCGGCTGCCCCTTGCCGAGGGCCCGCGACGCCTCGCGCATGGCGCGCTCCGCCTGGCCCATTTCGCCCGGGATGTTGCCCAGCATTTCATCCATTTGCAGCATCAGGTCCCCCAACGCCCGGCGCAGGGCTTCCTGCTGAGCACGGCCTTGCAGGTTGGGATCACCGCCCATGCCCGGCCGGGGCGGACCGTCGGGACGGGCCTGTTGCCGCTCACCTTGTCCGTCGCCCGGTTGCTGGCCCTGGCCTTGCTGCGGCCCCTGGCCGGGGCGCCTTTCGCCCTGGCCCTGGTTGCCGTCCCGCGGCAGCGGCATGGCGCCTTCCGGGCCCTGGCGGCCGCGCGGCGTGAGGCGGTCCTGCTGGGCGCGCTGAAAGGTTTCGTCAAGCAGGCCGCGCTGGCGTTCGGTCAGCTCGCGCAGCCCGTCCATCAGGCGTTTGGCCTCGGACATCTGTTGCTGTTCCTGGGGCGCCATGGCCATGCCGCGGCGAATTTGGTCGAGCGCCTTCTGCAATTGCGCCAGCATCTGGCGGGCCGCGTCCATGGCGCCGTTCTTGGCCAGTTCACGGGCCCGGTCGAGCATGTCCTGCAGGTCGCGGCTTTGCAGCGATTGCATGTTGGGGTCGAAGGCCGGCAGGTCCTTGAGGTCCTGGCGCGTCAGCTGCTCGGTCAGCGCCTTGAGGTATTCATCCAATGCTTGGCGCAACTGCTCCATCAGCTGTTGAACTTCCTGGGAATCCGCGCCGTCCCGCATGGCCTTCATGACCTTGTCCTGAAGATCCATGAGTTCCCGTTCGGCGACGGCGAAGTCGCCGTCCTCGATGCGCAGCGCCGTATCCCACAGAAGCTTCTGGACACTGGCGATCTCCGTATCCTTGTCGCCGCTGTGCAGCAGCCGCGCGCCGGCCACGTTGATGGCGAGGAACACCACCGTATCGTTGAAAAAATGGTCGGGCTTATGAAGCAGGTCTTCCAGAACCTCGACCACTTCGGTGATCACGTCGGGCGAAACATCGGACAGCTTGCGCCGCTGTTCGACCAGCGCGCGCGCGACCGGATGATTGAAGGTGCGCTGCGGCAACAGGAACTTCAGGTCCTCGCTGGCGCCGACCTGACCGCGGCCGTCCGTGGCCTCGATGCGGCCGACGACCTCGATCCCCGCCCAGGGATGGGCGCTCAGATCGTGGACGCCGACGCCCTGGGTCAGCACGGTCCCGGGCTCCGCCAGCGGCAGGGCGAGGCGCACGATCTCCTCGCCGCCGGGAACGGGGCGGCCATTGGGATGGCGGATGGTCAATTCCACGGAGGCCAGGCCGTAATCGTCCTTGGCCTCGAACTCGGTCTTGAACGACGCCCGTCCGGCCTGTGACGGCTTGGCGATGAATTCCGCCGTCGGCGGGGTATCCGCGACCACGATCAGGGGCCAGGCCGCAAGCCCGCGCCCGGCGACGGTGATGTTGATGTCCTGAGCACCCGGCGTGTCGAGCAGGGTTTCCAGGCGAAAGCTGCCGGCCTCATGGCCGCTGCCGATCGGGATGAAGGAGGTTTCGACGCCACCCAAAGCCAGGTCGGGGGTGCGCCCAACGCCGCTGGCCTGAGCCAGCAGGGTCGAGCCCTGGGGCACCGATATGGCGGCGGCGGACGGCCGGTCGCCGGGCGGCGGCACCTTGCCGCCACCGTTCAGTTCCAGATAGATCGGCGCCTGACGGGTATAGGCGGGGGGCGTGATCCACACGGACAGGCTGAGCTGTTGACCCATGGCCGCCGCCCCCAAGGGGGTCATGGCCCGCAGCAAGCGCCCGCCCGCATCGTGTCCGCCGACGGCGATGCCGAGCACCAACAGCACCAGCAAGGGGGCGCGGAACGCCCGGGGGTCATGGCCGGCCACGTCCGGCGACGGCGCCCCCAGCCGCATGCCGGCGATGCGTCCGGCCATGCGGTCACGGTGGCGCTGCCACAGGCGGCGGGCCAGGCGGTCGTCCATGCCGGCCAGCAGCCGATCATCCAGGGTCGCGAGGGGGCGATGATCGAAGCCGCTGTCGTCCTCCAGCCGGTGACGGGCGGCGGCGCGGCTGACCACGGGCAGGTTTTCCCATGCCCGGCGCAGGGTCAGGGCCAGGCCCCCGGCGAAGGCGACCAGCACGATGCCGTGCAGCCAGTGCGGCAGATAGGGAAGGATGTCGAGCAGGGCCAGGCCGACGAACAGAGCAAGGACGGCCAGCACGGGCCAGGCCAGCGGCCAGATTCTTTCAAAGAAAATCACGGCCCGCGCCAGCGGCAGCAGCAGGCGGTAGCGCAGACCCAATCCGGTGTCCGTCCGGCCGGTCGCCGGTGACGGCGCATCCAGCATGCGGCGGGCTCCTTTCAACCCCGAGCGGAGGCGCGTGCCCACGCTCCCCTTAAGATTGGGGCCGCCTGTCGCGGCCCGCAACAGGAATCTGACCGCCACGGAGCGGAACGGCGGGACGCCCGGGGACGGACGTCAGCCTTCCAGCCAGGGCGGCAGGCTGTCGAAGGCCATGAATTCTTCCGGCTCGACACGGCGGCGGACCACGGCATGGTCGCCGCCCGATACCAGAACTTCGGGCACCAGGGGCCGGCCGTTGTAGGTCGAGGCCATGACGGCCCCATAGGCGCCCGCGGACCTGATCGCCAGAAGGTCGCCCGGCTTTACGGCGGGAAGATGGCGCTGCACGGCGAAGGTGTCGCCCGTCTCGCAGACAGGTCCAACGACATCGACAGGATGGCGGTCGCTGCCCGGCGCCGGTTCCGCCACCGGCACGATGGCGTGATAAGCGTCGTAGAGGGCCGGGCGGATCAGATCGTTCATGGCCGCGTCGACGATCACGAAGCGGCGGGTCGAACCGTCCTTGGCATAGAGCACGCGGGTCACCAGCACACCCGCGTTGCCCGCGATCAGGCGCCCCGGCTCAAACGTGACATGACAGCCGAGCGACCCGACGACGTCCTTGACCATGGCGCCGTAATCGGCCGGCGGCGGCGCCTGTTCGTCGTTGTAGGGAATGCCGAGCCCACCGCCCAGGTCGAGGCGGCGGATGTCGTGACCCCGAGCGCGCAGGTCGAGGGCGACGTCGCGCAACCGCTCATAGGCCCGGCGGTAGGGCTCCAGATCGAGCAATTGGGAGCCGATGTGGACGGCGATGCCGCCGGCATCGATGCCCGGCAGATCGCGCGCCTTGGCGTAAACCTCCGGCGCCCGGTCCCAATCGATGCCGAACTTGTTTTCCGCCCGGCCCGTCGTGATCTTGGCGTGGGTCTTGGCGTCCACGTCCGGGTTGATGCGGATCGCCACCTGGGCGGTCATGCCCTTGGCCGCCGCGACCTGGGACAGGGCGACCAGTTCCGGTTCGGACTCCACGTTTATCTGATAGAGCCCGGCGTCCAGCGCCTGGGCCATTTCGGCCTGGGTCTTGCCGACGCCGGAAAACACGATCTTCGACGCCGGCACGCCCGCCGCAAGGGCGCGCAACAGCTCGCCGCCGGACACCACGTCGGCCCCCGCCCCCAACCGCGCCAGGGTCTTGATGACGGCGACGTTGCCGTTGGCCTTGACCGCGTAACAGACGGTGTGGTCCAGGCCCGCGAGGGCATCGTCGAATACCTGGAAGTGACGCTCCAGCGTCGCCCGCGAATAACAATAGAACGGCGTGCCCACCTGGTCCGCCAGGTCGGCAAGGCTCACGTCCTCGGCTGACAACAGCCCGTCTTTGTAGGTGAAATGGTCCAAGGGTCGGTTTCCGGTCTTTATTCAGCGGCGGGCCCGATGAGCGGGCGCGGCCGGGTTATCTGGTGCGGTCCGGGATCGTGTCCAGTTTGAGGAACTGGGATCTGTCCACGGGCTCGGCGTCGCCTTCGGCCGGTTTCACCGGCACAGGGTTCCGTTTTTCCGGCGGGAAATAGGGATAGCCATGGGGAAATTCCGATCCCGGCGGATGCTTCGGCTGGTTCTTGCGCCCACAGGCCGTGAGCCCGGCGACCGTCAGGCCGGCAAAAAGCGTCGAAAGGAACTGTCTGCGTGTCATCGCGTCCGATCTTCCCGAATGTCCAACCGCGTCCCGGACCCTAGCCCAGGAACCGCGCGCGCGCATCCTTGGCCTGGGCGCGCACGTTGTCCGGCGCCGTGCCGCCGTAACTGGTGCGGCTGGTCACGGAATTCTCGACGCCAAGCACCGAATATACGTCCTCGGTGATGGCCGGGTCCACTTCGCGCATGTTGGCGATGCTCAACCCCTCAAGTTCGCAGCCCTTGGCTTCGGCCATGGCGACAAGCGAGCCGGTCACATGATGGGCCTTGCGGAAGGGCATGCCCAGCACCCGGACCAGCCAGTCGGCCAGATCCGTCGCGGTTGAAAAACCGCGCGAGGCGTCGGCGGCCATGCGGGCCTTATTGAACTTGACGTCGCGCACCATGCCCGCCGTCGCGGCCACGGCCAGGGCGACGTTGTCGGCGGCGTCGAACACGGCCTCCTTGTCTTCCTGCATGTCCTTGCCGTAGGTCAGCGGCAGGCCCTTCATGACGATGACCAGACCCTGAAACGCGCCCGCGATGCGCCCGACCTTGGCGCGCACCAGCTCGGCCGCGTCCGGGTTGCGCTTTTGCGGCATGATGGAGGATCCGGTCGAAAAGGCATCGGTGAACTGGGCGAAGCCGAACTGCTGCGAGCACCAGATCACCATCTCCTCGGCGAAACGCGACAGATGCACGGCAAGGATCGTCGCGGTCGAGAGAAATTCGAGCGCGAAATCCCGGTCCGACACGGTATCGAGCGAATTGGCCGTCGGCCGGTCGAAGCCGAGCGCCGCCGCCGTCATGTGGCGGTCGATGGGGAACGAAGTTCCGGCCAGCGCCGCCACGCCCAAGGGGCATTCGTTCAGCCGTTTGCGGGCATCCATGAGGCGGCCCCGGTCGCGGCCCAGCATTTCCACATAGGCCAGCAGATAATGGCCGAGGGTCACCGGCTGCGCGCCTTGCAGGTGAGTGAAGCCGGGCATGACGGTCGCGGCCTCGGCCTCGGCGCGCTCGATCAATGCCGCCTGCAGGTCCTTGACCCCCGCGTCGAGCGCATCGATGGCGCCCCGCACCCAAAGCTTGAAGTCCGTCGCCACCTGATCGTTGCGTGACCGCGCCGTATGCAGGCGGCCCGCCGGTTCACCGATCAGCGCGGCCAGGCGGCTTTCCACGTTCATGTGGATGTCTTCCAACGCGCGCTTGAATTCGAAGTCGCCCGCGGCGATTTCCGCCTTCACGGCGGCCAGGCCGTCGGCGATGGCGTCGGCGTCGGCTTGCCCGACGATGCCTTGCTTGGCCAGCATGCGGACATGGGCGGTCGATCCGGCGATGTCCTCGTTCGCCAGCCGCTTGTCGAATTCGATGGAGGCGTTGATTTCCTCCATGATGGCGTCGGGACCGGCGTCGAAGCGCCCGCCCCAGATGGTCGAGGCGCCGGAAGCGTCGTTTCCGGTCGATCCGGACTTGCCCGTAGTGCGCGCCATGGCTATCTCCTTAAGTCCAAGGCGATGGTGTAGACGATCAACGTAAACGGACAGTGAACCCGCATGGCGACCCGGACGAAACCCCAGACCACCCGTAATGCCCTTGCACCCGCCGCGTTCCTGCGGGCCCTGGCCACCGCCGTCTTGTTGAGTGGGGCGATTTTCATCATTCCCGGCGGCATTGCAAGGGGGGCTGAGACAGCCTGTTCCGCGCCGCCGCCGGCCTTGGCCAAGTTCAAGACGGCGGATCCGGCGGGCGCGCCCGTGACGGAAGCGTTTCAGACCGCGGGGGGCGCCCCCGTCACCATCGCCGAACGGACCCGGGGCAAGGGGGCCGTGATCAATTTCTGGGCCACCTGGTGCGCCCCCTGCATCAAGGAAATGCCGCATTTGGATGCCTTGAAGGCGGATCTGGCCCAGGACGGGATTCCGGTGATCGCCGTCAGCCAGGATCGCGGCGGCCTGGACGTGGTCAAACCGTTCTACGACAAACAGGGATACAAGAACCTGGCGATCCATCTGGACCCCAAAGGCACCTTCGCCCGCGCCAACAAGGTGCGCGGCCTGCCGACGACGATCCTCTATGACGCCGAGGGCCGCGAAAAGGGCCGCCTTGAAGGCATCGCCGAATGGAATGCGCCGGAGGTCAAAGCATTCATCCGCGCCTGCCTGAGCGGCTCCAAAGGCGGCTGAGCGGCGATCCAGCCGCCCTGGTTTATCACCGGCGGCGAACGCGCTAGGATAACGCCATGACAACACAAAGCCTGAAGTTCATTTGCGCGGGTGCCCTGGTGCTGGGCCTTGGTGCGTGCAGCGTCACCGAATGGACCCTGCCCGGCGGGTCCGAGGACCAGCTTGCCTTCGACCGCCAGGAATGCCGGTCCCTGGCCCGGCGGGAGACCGACCGCATCCTCAAGCGCCAACCCCTGCCGCAGCCCGATTCAGGGCCGCTGATCGGCAGCGAATACGATGCCGCCATGGCGCGCTATGACATGTCGCGCCAGAGCGACCGGATGTTCGTGTCCTGCATGGAAAACCGCGGCTACCGGCGGACCAGCCGGTCGCTGTTCGACTAGGCATCGGCCGGTGGGCCCGGCGCACGGCTCATGCCATCGATGCGGATAAACAAAAACGGCGGCGCCCCGCGTTGGGCGCCGCCGTTTTCTTGTTCGCGAGTCGCGCTGGCTTAAGCGGCCAGGCGATCGTTGCCGCGGCCCGTCGGCTGCGTCGCCGCCGGAACGAGGTAATAAAGTTCGGCCGCGCTGCGGGTGGAACTCGGCACCCGGTCGTTGCCCGAGAAGGCGCCGGCGACGAGAGCGGAAATGTCGTCGCGGCGGATGCCGATGTCACGCAGCATGCGGTCGTCGAGGGCCAGCAGCTGGCGGCGCATGGCGCTACGGCGCAGGCCGACGATCACGCTCTGGATGAGGGACTGCACGCCGTTGACCAGCGGCAGGAAATAGCTGTCTTCCTGCATGAGGGCGGGCTGCTGGAACAGATCCGGCTGAACCACGTCCGCCGCCTTGCGGCGAGCCGGGGAAATGGCCTGGATCGCCTTCTTGATCCCGCGTGCGAAGGCTTGCGCCCGCAGCACACGGGCTTGTTCGATGAGGTCCTGAACGGACAGGTCGGTTTGGCTGTAGGGCGCCATGGTCGTTACTCCTGAATTGATGCCGTGGGCGGGCCCTTTATGGACATTGCCGGCGACGTGTTGAGCGAAACCTATGCCTGTCCAATTCATGCGAAAACCGCAAATGCTGCACCGCAGCATTGCACTAAACGCATGACTGAATGTGCGGAATATCACCGTCAGCCCCCGCCCCCGCATGTCTCCGCTTGCCACCCGGGCCGGGGCTTCCTAGCTTGTCCCCATGGACGCATCATCATCCGCCAAAACCCGCCGGGGAAATTCCCGCACCGTGGGAACCCCGCCGCCCGCCGCCGGGCACCTGACGCTGCTGCGCGCCGAACTGGCGAAACGGGGCCTCGACGGCTTCATCGTGCCGCGCGGCGACGAACACCAGGGCGAATACGTCGCCCCCCGCTCCGAACGCCTGGCCTGGTTGACCGGGTTCACCGGATCGGCCGGGATGGCGGTTGTGCTGACCCGCCGGGCGGCATTGTTCAGCGACGGCCGCTACACCCTACAAGCCGCGAAACAGGTCGATGGGGGCCTGTACGACCTGCGCCACATCACGCAGGAACCCGCCGTCGACTGGATCGCCCAGACCCTGCCCAAGGGCGGCAAGCTGGGATACGACCCCTGGCTGTTGACCCCGGCCCAGGTGCCCCGGTTCCGCGAGGCCTGCCAGCAGGCCGGCGGCGAGCTGGTGCCCGTGGACGGCAACCCCATCGACGCCGTCTGGGCCGACCAGCCCGAACGCCCCGCCGCCCCCGTGCGCGCCCATCCCCTGAAGTACGCGGGGCTGGGATCGGCGGACAAGCGGCGGACCGTCGCCACGATGCTGAAGTCCCAGGGTCAGGACGCCCAGATCCTGTCGGCCCCCGATTCCATCGCCTGGCTGTTGAACGTGCGCGGGACCGACGTGCCGCGCACGCCCTTGGCCCTCAGCTTCGCCGTGATCCACAAGGACGGCTCCGTCGACTGGTTCATCGACCCGGCCAAGGTGCCGGCGGCTGTGACGCGCCACCTCGGCAAGGACGTGCGCATCAAGACGCCGGACGCCCTTGGCCCCCTGCTCGACCGGCTGGCCGCGAAACACGCGAAAGTCCGCATCGACCCCATGGCCGACCCCATGTGGATCGCCGCCCGTCTGGCCGACGGCGGGGCCGTGGTCGAGCGCGGCCCGGACCTGTGTATCCTGCCCAAGGCCTGTAAGAACGATACGGAAATCGCGGGCATGCGCGCCGCCCATCTGCGCGATGGCGCCGCGGTGGTGAAATTTCTCGCCTGGCTGTCGGCGGAAGCGCCCCGAGGCGGGATCAGCGAGCTGGACGCATCGGACCGGCTTTATGCCTTCCGCAAGGAAAACGACCTGATCCGCGACCTCAGCTTCGACACCATTTCCGGCAGCGGGCCCAACGGCGCCATCGTGCACTACAAGGCGACCCCGGCGTCCAACCGGCGGCTGCGGCCGGGCGACGTCTATCTGGTCGATTCCGGGGCTCAGTACCTGGACGGCACCACGGACATCACGCGCACCGTCGCCATCGGCCCGAAAACCCCGCCCCGGGAAGCCCGCACGCGCTTCACCCTGGTGCTCAAGGGTCATATCGCCCTGGCCCGGGCGCGCTTTCCCAAGGGCACCACGGGCTCGCAGTTGGACCCCCTGGCCCGCCAGTTCCTCTGGGCCGAGGGCCTGGACTTCGACCACGGCACCGGCCACGGCGTCGGCAGCTACCTTAGCGTCCACGAAGGCCCGCAACGCATTTCCAAGGCCCCCAGCACGGTCGCGCTGGAGCCCGGCATGGTGATCTCGAACGAGCCCGGATATTACAAGACCGGGGCCTACGGCATCCGCATCGAGAACCTTGTCCTGGTCACCGCCGCCACCGCGCCCCGAGGGGCGGAACGCGATGTCCTGGCGTTCGAGACCCTGACCCTGGCCCCCATCGACCGCGACCTGATCGAGGTGACGCTGCTGGACACGGCGGAACGGGACTGGCTCGACGCCTATCACGCGCGGGTCCGCAAGTCCTTGTCGCCCCTGGTCGACGCCAAGACGCGGGCCTGGCTGAAACAGGCGACGGCGCCGCTCGACGGCTAGTCACTTGCGATACAGATAAACCGCCGAGCGGTGCAGGTCGTCGACCCGCGCTTCCTTCACCGGCGTCCAGCCCGGCAGGGCGAAGGCGTTGGACAACACCCAGGCGCCCGGTTTCAGACCGCCTTCCAACCGGGGGGCCAGTCTGGCCATGGCCGGCGGGCAGAGAAAGCAGACCGCGAGATCGGCATCCGAGAAATCGGTCTTCATGACGTCGCCAAAGCGGACCTCCAGGTTGGCCGGACCGAACAGGGCCCGGCGCAGGCGGCAGATCGCCCAGGGCAGGGGCGAAACCTCGGTCGCAACGATGCGGGCATCGGGAAACCGCCGGGCAAGGGCCGTCGCCAGGCCGCCCCATCCGGCACCCAGTTCGTGAATACAGCGCGGTTCAAGGCCCTCGGTCATCGTGAACATGCAGGCCCGGACGGCGGGGGATGTCGGCATCGGCGGCACCCCGGTCCGAACGGTCCCGGCAAGGATCAAGGCAATGGCGGCAAGCACCAGAAAAAGGGCTAAAAATTCCATCGACAGGCCCCCTTTTCGCCGTCACATTACCGGCCCATATTAGGATCATCTTCGGAATTCAGCCGGATTTCCGGAGCAAGAGAAGAAAACATGTTCTTTTTTAATACAGCAAAGAAAATGAGCCAATTGGGCAAGCCGGTTGATCCCAACTGGGTGCGCAATGAAAAGGGCAAGTTTTTCCGCTTCATCAACCTGAACCCCCAGGAACAGAACCTGGAGGGACAGACCGCCGTGTTCATCATCTGGCACGGCGGCGTGCGGCCCGCCTGGGTCTATGTCGGCACCTCGCGCAACCTGGCCCGCGACCTGCAGGAGTGCAAGGAGAACGAGGACATCCTGTATTTCGAACGGTTCGGCGGCCTGTTCGTCAGCTGGTGCTACATCAAGAAGGAATTTCAGGCCGGCGCCGCGCGCTATCTGATCCAGATCGCCAAGCCGCAGGTCGACAATCCGCTGGCGCCGTCGGCCGCCGTCGATGCGATCCCCGTCATGCTGCCGGGCGCCAAACCGACCGTTTGATCCCCTTCAATCCAACCCCGCCGCGCCTTTTCCAACAAATCGATTGACGCGGCGAACCAGAACGAAAATTCTGATTATATGGCCCGCACCCGTGAATTCGATCCCGACGACGCCCTGGACAAGGCCATGCGCCTGTTCTGGGAACGCGGATTTCAGCATACCTCGATGGAGGACCTCGTCCGCCATACGGGCGTCAGCCGCTATGGCCTGTACGGCACCTTCGGCAACAAGGATGCGATCTATCATCAGGCGCTGATGCGCTATATCCAGATCAAGAAGGACGAAATGCGCCGGGCCCTGCGCGCATCGGGCGCCGGGCGGCAGGCGCTCGAGGCCTATTTCCGCGATATCGAGGCATTCGTGTCCTCGGACGAGGGCCGCAAGGGCTGCATGGTCTACAACACGGCGGCGGAACTGGCCCCCCATCATCCGGAACTGGCCGAGTACCTGCGGGGACTTCACGCCGAGGTGCGCGATTTGTTCGAGCAGGTCATCCGCAACGGCCAGACCGCCGGCGACATCCGCACGGACATCCCGGCCGCCGACCTTGCCATGGCCCTGTTCACCATGGAGCAGGGCATGGCCGCCCTGAACCGCGGCGGCACGGCCATCGACGACCTGATGTCCTGCTATGACACCTATCTGAAGTTTCTCGACGGTTGATACTTGGACTCTTGTAGCCTATCGCAAAGGTATGTTCGATACGAAGACTCTGCTTTCTGGTGACTCAACACCAGCGTCCCCTAGTAGCATTGTAAAAGCCTCACGTAAGGCATCAGGAAATTCAGTGGGACCAATGATAATTCTATCGATCAATTGTGGGATTTCAGCGCCGACAAACCCTTCATCCGGATAGTCTTTCAACGGGATTTTATACACCGGTTGAGGAACTCCATTTATCACTTCAACAGATTTGACGAGTTTATCAGACGCTCCTAAAAACGGAGAGTATATCACCCTCCATTCGCGCTCTTCCTTAAAACCAGGATGTTTTGTGCTGTATATAGAAAACCTCAACATTTCAAATGCAAAGTTAATTATATAATCTTTTGGTATTTCTTTTAAAAATTGAATATTATTTTCTATGTTTAATATTATTTCGTTAAATTTATGCTCGAATTCATCTTCAGCAAGATATTCAACTGGGCTAGTGTATGCCTTTAAAGCATCACTTGGGCTTAAAAACGGCGTATTGTTTAGTACTATTGCGACACCAGTACTTTCACTATACGCCCGCCACATAGACAATCGCCCAAATTTATCCTCGTCATCTAAGTGCTCTGAGACGCATGCAATATAGCTCTCTGTCTCGAAGTACCTCCACCACCCGTCAGCTAATTTCTCAAACTCTTCAGCCATACCCGGGTGGATATCATTCAATAACTCTTTAAATCGTTTGCCGATATCTCCGTTATATGCCCGCCTTAAACAACTTTGGCCATGAACGACTTCTGAAAAGTCGTTCATACAATTTGTTTTCCGCATCCAAACTTCTTGGTTTGAAAGTATACTCATCGCCGCATTTGCGTTCGTGTAATGCACCAAACGCATGCGAGATACAGACGCCTTTTGCATCCGTTCAAACGCAAACGGATGGAAAATGCGTGAAGCTCGTTCGAAATCGAAAGACTGATGGCTCATCAACTAAGTTTAGCACACTTTGCTTAACTCAAGATCACTCCGCCGCAGTCTTCAGCCCTTCCGCCGCCAGATCGACGATCTGGTCCATGATCGCCGTCAGGTCGTAGTCCTTCGGCGTGTAGACGCGGGCGACGCCCGCGGCCTTCAGGGTTTCGGCGTCGGCGGGCGGGATGATGCCGCCGGCGACCACGGGAATGTCGTCCAGGCCCTCGGCCCGCATCAGATCCATCACGTCCGTGACCAGGGCCACGTGCGATCCCGACAACACCGACAATCCCACCACATGCACGGCCTCGTCCCGCGCGGCGGCGACGATCTGTTCGGGGGTCAGGCGGATGCCTTCGTAGACGACCTCCATCCCCGCATCACGGGCGCGAACCGCGATCTGCTCCGCCCCGTTGGAATGACCGTCGAGCCCCGGCTTGCCGACCAGAATCTTGATGCGGCGGCCAAGGGCGGATGACACCTCCTCGACCCGCTTGCGCACGGCCGTGATATCGCCGGCCGCCCCCAGGGCGGCGCCGGAAATCCCCGTCGGCGCGCGGTATTCGCCGAACACGTCGCGCAAGGCCTGGCCCCATTCGCCCGTGGTCACGCCCGCATGGGCGCATTGGATCGAGGGCTCCATGATGTTGGCGTCGGATTTCGCGGCCTCGGTCAGGGCCTTAAGCGCCGCCTGCACCTTGGCGTCATCCCGCGATTCCCGCCAGGCGTTGAGCGAGGCGATCTGCGCCGCCTCGACCTCGGGGGCGACGGTGACGATGGCGCCGGACTCCCCAACCAGGGGCGAGGGCTCGGCCTCCTTGTACTTGTTGACGCCGACCACGATCTGCTCGCCCGCCTCGATGGCGGCCAGGCGCTTCGCGCTGGCCTCGACCAGACGCTGTTTCATGTAACCGGCCTCGATGGCGTGGACGGCGCCGCCCATGGCGTCGATTCGGGCAAGCTCGTCTTTCGCCTGTTGTTTCAAATCGTCGACCTTGGCGTCGATTTCCTTGGAGCCGTCGAAGATGTCGCCGAATTCCAGCAGGTCCGTCTCGTAAGCCACGATCTGCTGCAACCGCAGCGACCATTGCTGATCCCAGGGCCGCGGCAGGCCAAGCGCCTCGTTCCAGGCCGGCAACTGCACGGCCCGCGCGCGGGCGTTCTTCGACAGGGTCACGGCGAGCATTTCCAGCAGGATGCGGTAGACGTTGTTTTCCGGCTGCTGCTCGGTCAATCCCAGGGAATTGACCTGAACCCCGTAACGGAACCGCCGGTATTTCTCGTCCTCAACCCCGTAGCGGTCCCGCGTGATCTCGTCCCACAGTTCGGTGAACGCGCGCATCTTGCACAGCTCGGTGATGAAGCGCATCCCGGCGTTGACGAAGAACGAGATGCGCCCGACCAGACGCGGGAAATCGGCGTCCGCCACCTGGCCCGAGGCCTTGACCGTATCCAAAATCGCCTGCGCGTTGGCCAGCGCATAGGCCAGTTCCTGAACCGGCGTCGCCCCCGCCTCCTGCAGGTGGTAGGAGCACACGTTGACCGGGTTCCACTTGGGCACCTCGCGGCAGGTGAAGGCGATGGCGTCCGACGTCAGGCGGAGCGACGGCGCCGGCGGAAAGATATAGGTGCCGCGCGAGAGGTATTCCTTCAGCACGTCGTTCTGCGTCGTGCCCGCCAGGTCGGCGCGCTTGGCCCCCTGGCGTTCGGCGGCGGCGATGTAAAGCGCCAGCAGCCAGGCCGCCGGGGCGTTGATGGTCATCGACGTGTTCATCTGGCCGAGCGGAATGCCGTCGAACAGCTGCTGCATGTCGCCCAGGTGGGAAATCGGCACGCCGACCTTGCCGACCTCGCCCTTGGCGAGCGGATGATCGGCGTCATAGCCGGTCTGGGTCGGCAGGTCGAAAGCGACGGACAGGCCCGTCTGCCCCTTTTCCAGGTTCGAACGGTACAGCGCGTTCGATTCCTTGGCCGAGGAATGGCCCGAATAAGTGCGGAACAGCCAGGGCTTATCCCGCGCCACCGCCTGTTGCGCCGCAGCGGATCCGCCTTTTGCGTCTGCTAATTCGCCACTCATAGCCTTCTCCTTGAAATGACAGAAACTCGCCATTCTCTAAAAATTATTGTAATTTTATTTCGTATCTAAATCACAAAACGAAAGATAGAATTTTGTGCATTGCGAAGAAAATGTAAAGCGGATATGACCAATAGGACAACAAAAATGGCCGCATGCCGAACAATAAGATACAGGCGAAAACGCGGACCGTTGGGGATGGCGTAACTATGTGGAGAAGGAGGCAGCAATGTCGGATGCCGCCGAAGTGATCGAATTGAACCCGAACCAGCCCACGAAAGACCTGTACGAGGTCGGCGAAATCCCGCCGCTGGGTCATGTCCCGAAACAGATGTACGCCTGGGCGATCCGCAAGGAACGCCATGGCGAACCCGATACCGCCATGCAGGTCGAGGTCGTGGACGTGCCCGAACTGGACAGCCACGACGTGCTGGTCATGGTGATGGCCGCCGGCGTCAACTACAACGGCGTGTGGGCCGCGCTCGGCACGCCGATCTCACCCTTCGATTACCACAAGGCGGAGTACCACATCGCCGGCTCCGACGCCGCCGGCGTGGTCTGGGCCGTGGGCTCCAAGGTCAAGCGCTTCAAGGTCGGCGACGAGGTCGTGGTCCATTGCAATCAGGACGACGGCGACGACGAGGAATGCAACGGCGGCGACCCCATGAACTCGCCGTCGCAGCGCATCTGGGGATATGAGACCCCGGACGGGTCCTTCGCCCAGTTCTGCCGCGTCCAGGACCGCCAGTGCATGCACCGGCCCAAACATCTGACCTGGGAGGAAAGTGCCTGCTACACCCTGGTCCTGGCCACCGCCTACCGCATGCTGTTCGGCCATCGCCCGCATATTCTGCGCCCCGGCCATAACGTGCTGATCTGGGGGGCGTCCGGCGGCCTGGGGTCCATGGCGGTGCAGCTTTGCGCCGTATCCGGGGCCAACGCCATCGGCGTGATCTCGGAGGAAGACAAGCGGGAATTCGTGCTCGGCCTGGGCGCCAAGGGCGTGATCAACCGCAAGAACTTCAACTGCTGGGGCCAACTGCCCGAGGTCAACGGCCCGGGCTTCAAGGAATACATGGCCGAGACCCGCAAGTTCGGCAAGGCGATCTGGGAGATCACCGGCAAGGGCAACGACGTCGACTTCGTGTTCGAACATCCGGGCGAGGCGACCTTCCCCGTCAGCTGCAACATCGTCAAGCGCGGGGGCATGGTCGTGTTCTGCGCCGGCACCACGGGCTACAACCTGACCATGGACGCGCGCTTCGTGTGGATGCGCCAGAAACGCATCCAGGGCAGCCACTTCGCCAACCTGATGCAGGCGTCCCAGGCCAACCAGCTGGTCATCGAACGGCGCCTGGATACCTGCATGTCCGAGGTGTTTTCCTGGGACGACATTCCGGCGGCGCACATGAAGATGCGCGCCAACCAGCACAAACCCGGTAACATGGCCGTCCTGGTCCAGGCCAAGCGGCCCGGCTTCCGGACCCTCGAGGACTGCATTTCGGCTTAACGCCCCTTCGGCGGCAAAGCCGCCCGATGATTTAAGGAGACGCGTCATGGACGCCAGCGGACCCAGCGGCGGCATCCTGCTGCCCGACCTTCTGACCCTTTGCCGCGCGGCGCAGACCGCCACCGACGACGTGTTCGCGGCCGCCCGCCGCCGCGTCACCGACATGTGCAGCGAAAACGGCAAGGTGTCGGGCGCCCTGGTCGATGCCAATCAGGTGGCGGCCCACGGCCTGTCCTGGCTGGCGACCTATGTCGAGGGCCTGCGCCAGATGCTGGGCTGGGCCGAACGCCTGGAGGGCGCGGGAGCCTTCGGCGAGATGGAACAGATGATGGTCCAGGCCGCGTTCGGCGAATACCTGGCCCAGATCAAGGGCGGCATCGCGCTGTCACAGGTCGAAATCGTGCGCCCGGCGGACCTGGGCCTAAATGCGGACGACCTCGCTCCCCTCGACGCCGCCGCCGCCAAAGCCCTGATCGCGGGCGGCAACACGCCGGCCCTGCGTGCCCGCATGGGCGAGATCATGGCCGAGGGCCATTTCGGCGCCCTGGGCCTGGACGACGAAATGCTGGACATGGTGCGCGACCAGTTTCACAAGTTCGTCGAGGATCAGGTCATGCCCCATGCCCATGAATGGCATCTGGCCGACAACCTGATCCCCATCGAGATCGTCGACCAGATGGCGGAATTGGGTGTGTTCGGCCTGACCGTGCCGGAAGAAGGCGGCGGCCTCGGCATGGGCAAGATCGCCATGTGCGTGGTCACGGAAGAACTGTCCCGCGGCTATATCGGCGTCGGCTCTCTCGGCACCCGTTCGGAAATCGCGGCGGAACTGATCCGCCTGGGCGGCACCCCGGAACAGCAGGCCCATTACCTGCCCAAGATCGCGTCCGGCGAAATCCTGCCGACGGCGGTGTTCACGGAACCGGGCACGGGCTCGGACCTGGCGTCCCTCAAGACCCGCGCGGTCAAGGATGGCGACGTCTACAAGGTGACCGGCAACAAGACCTGGATCACCCATGCCTCGCGGTCGGACCTGATGACGCTCTTGGTCCGCACCAACCCGGACGAGCCGGGCTACAAGGGCTTGTCCATGTTGTTGGCGGAAAAGCCGCGCGGCACGGAGGACAACCCCTTCCCCGCCCCCGGCATGTCCGGCGGCGAGATCGAGGTTCTGGGCTACCGGGGCATGAAGGAATACGAGCTCGGCTTCGACGGCTTCGAGGTGCCGGCGGGCCAGTTGCTCGGCGGCGTCGAGGGCCAGGGCTTCAAGCAGTTGATGGCGACCTTCGAAAGTGCCCGCATCCAGACCGCGGCGCGCGCCGTCGGCGTGGCGCAGAACGCCATGGAACTGGGCCTGCAATACGCCCTGGAGCGCAACCAGTTCGGCCGCGCCATCCATGCCTTCCCCCGCGTTCACGGCAAGTTGGCCTGGATGGCCGTGGAAACCATGATCGCCCGCCAGCTTACCTATTTCGCCGCCCGCGAAAAGGATTCCGACCGGCGCTGCGACATCGAGGCCGGGATGGCCAAGCTTTTGGGTGCGCGCACCGCCTGGTCCAACGCCGACAACGCGTTGCAGATCCACGGCGGCAACGGCTATGCCATGGAGTATCCGATTTCGCGGGTACTCTGCGACGCCCGCATCCTCAACATCTTCGAGGGCGCCGCCGAAATCCAGGCCCAGGTCATCGCCCGCGGCCTGATGTCCGGGCGCAACTAGAACTCTCCACTCAACCGCCAGTTCCCGTCCCTGCGGCCTGTCGCCGCAGGTTGGCCCGATCCTTGCTTTCTCACGATGAGTTCCTGTGTAACCGCCTCCGAACATCCTTCGGCCGGCGGCCCGGCAAAAGTGAGGTTAAAGCCATGAGCATCGAAGAAGTTCGCCATTATTTGGACGCGTTGGACACCCTGAGCCAGGAGATTCGGCAATCTCCAGAATTCGCGATCATCCCCGGCCGATTGAGCCGCGCGGAGCTGCGGCATCGTTTCAATTTGCATCGCGCGTTGACCGACCTGCTTCATTACGCGACCATTCACATGGTCCGCGCCGATGCCCACGACTACGATGTGGAAAGCGAGCGATGGATTCTCAACGCCCTGGACAAGGCGTCGGCGGACATCCGCGAGAGCCTTGCCCGGCCTGTGTCGGCCGACGTGCGGACCCTTGTCCAGCGGTCCCAGAATCTGGTCAACCAGATTCTCGCCGACATCCACACAATCGCCGCCTGAGATCAGGCGTCTTCGGGATCGCGCCAGCTTTCGTATTCCTTCTGGGTTTCCGGACTGGGCGGATAGACGCCGATGATCGGCCGGCCCGCCTGGATCTTTTGTTTGGCGAAGCGCTCGAACCGTTCCTGGGCGACGCCGTCGGCCGCGACCTCCGCCGCCATATCGCGGGGAATCACGACGACGCCGTCGCCGTCGGCCTTGATGATGTCGCCGGGGATGACGGCGACCCCGCCGCAGCCGATCCGGGTTCCCGTGTCACCGGCCGCAAGCCCCACGATATGGGCCGGGGCCGCCGGTCCCGCCGCGAACACCGGCAGGCCCACGGCGATGGCCTCGGCCGCGTCGCGCACGCCGCCGTCGGCGACCACCCCGGCGACACCCCGAACCTTCAGCCGTTCCAGGATCAGGTCGCCCAGCACCGCCGTTTCCGCATCGCGCCTTGCGTCGATCACCAGCACGGCGCCCTCGGGGACATCCTCGATGGCGTGGCGCGGCACATAACCGTCCGCCCCCAGAACGGCGGGGGCCGACAGATCCTCCCGCGCCGGAATGAAGCGCAGGGTGAAGGCCTCGCCCAACAGCGGTTTGACCGGCGCGTTCAAGGGCCGCACCCCCGCCATGACGACCCGCCGCAATCCCCGCTTCAACAACTGCATGGACACGGTGGCGACGGAAATACGTTCCAGGTTTTTGCGGGTTTCTGCGTCCATGGCGGGGCTCCTTAGGTCTGGGACAGTCCGGCATCTTAGCCGCGGGCATCGCGAAACGACCGGGAAAATCGGTGACGCCCGCCAGCGAAAGGACTATATCTCGGAAATGGAAGGGTTCTTCACGATCCTCATCGTCATCGCCCTGGCGCTGACCCTGCTGGTGCTGTTCGTCGGCATCGGCGCCTTTGCCGTGGGCGGCAAGTTCAACGCGAAATATTCCAACAAGCTGATGCGTGCCCGCGTGCTGATGCAGGGCATCGCCATCATTCTGTTCGCCGTTCTCATGCTGCTGAGCGGCAAATAGGCGCCCATCCGGCGCGGGAGGACGCATTTCTTGGTTACCTTGTCGAAGATCTACACCCGAGGCGGGGACACGGGCGCAACCTCGCTGGGCTCCGGCGACCGGCGGCCGAAGCACGACATCCGGGTCGCCGCCTACGGCACCGTCGATGAGGCCAATTCGGTGATCGGCCTGGCGCGGCTCTACACCGGGCCGGGGGGCAGCGACGCGGATGCCGCGGCCGACGCCATGCTGGGCCGCATCCAGAACGACCTGTTCGACCTGGGCGCCGACCTGTGCACGCCCGAAGACGGCAGGCGGTCCGAGGGCGCGCTGCGCATCCAGGCCTCGCAGGTCGCGCGCCTGGAGACCGAGATCGACGCCATGAACGCGGATCTGGAGCCGCTGAAATCCTTCATTCTGCCGGGCGGGCGGGCGGCGGCGGCGCACCTGCACCATGCCCGCACGGTGGCGCGCCGGGCTGAACGCCTGATCACCGAACTGGCGACGGCGGAGGCGATCAACGCCGAGGCCGTGAAGTACGTCAACCGCCTGTCCGATCACCTGTTCGTGCTGGCCCGCCGGCTCAACGACGGCGGACGCGCGGACGTTCTTTGGGTCCCCGGGGCGACCCGCTGAGCCCACCGGAGAGCCTTTGCGTCCGGGCCGTTCATTACCTTGGAATCATGTATACCAAAGGGCCGAACGGGCCTTGACCACCCCTGGGGGTAAGCCTATTGTGCGAGTGCGAACAGCCTGATTCCGGCATAAAGACCGGAGCGGGGCCGTGCGCACCGGAGTGTGGAGATTAGAAAATAATGTCGGATAAGATTAAGAAGATCGGCGTCATCGGCGCCGGCCAGATGGGCAGTGGCATCGCGCATGTGTGCGCCCTGTCGGGGCGCGCCGTCTACATGCTGGACGTCAGCGACGACGCCTTGAAGCGGGGCATGCAGACCATCGAGCACGGCATGAGCCGTCAGGTTGAACGCGACCTCATCTCCGCCGACGAAATGAAAAAGGCGTTGCCGCTCATCAAGACCGGCACCGATTACGCCGGCATGAAGGATTGCGACCTCGTGATCGAGGCCGCCACGGAAGACGAAGAGGTCAAGAAAGCGATCCTGCGCTCCCTCGCCGACCATCTGGGCGACAACACGATCATCGCCACCAACACGTCCTCCATCTCCATCACCCGCCTGGCGGCCCAGACCGACCGGCCCGAGCGCTTCGTCGGCATGCACTTCATGAACCCGGTGCCGCGCATGGATCTGGTCGAACTGATCCGCGGCATCGCGACCAACGAAGAAACCTTCGCGGTGATCCGCGAGTTGACCACGGACCTGGGCAAGAAGCCGGTCAACGCCGAGGATTTCCCCGCCTTCATCGTCAACCGCATCCTGCTGCCGATGATCAACGAGGCGATCTACACCCTGTACGAAGGCGTCGGCTCGGTCGAGGCCATCGACACGGCCATGCGGCTCGGCACCCGCCATCCCATGGGCCCGCTGGAACTGGCCGACTTCATCGGCCTGGACACCTGCCTGTCGATCATGCACGTGCTGCACGACGGCCTGTCCGATTCCAAGTACCGGCCCTGTCCGCTGCTGGTGAAGTACGTGGAAGCCGGCTGGCTCGGCCGCAAGACCGGCCGCGGGTTCTACGACTATTCCACGGAAGTTCCCGTTCCGACCCGCTGATCGTCCGCCGGACAGCCTACCCGTTCGTTCAGCCGCCCCATACCCGGCGGAACACGCGCAGCCAGTTTTCTCCCATGATCTTGCGCACGTCGGCGTCGCCGTAGCCGCGCGCCAAAAGGCCCGCGGTCAGGTTGCCGAGGGCCGTCGGCGTTTCGATCCCTTTGGGAAAATAGTGCGGTGGCGGCGGATAGACCGCGGCATCCCACCGCCCGGTCTTGATCGCGTCGTCGTAGCGCGCCCGCGCCTTGTCCGCCGGGATGATCGGGTCCATCCCCATGTAATAGTCGATGCCCAGGCCGACATGGTCGATACCCATCAGCTCGACCGCGTAGTCGATGAATTCGATGAAGCGCGCCAGGGAGGGCCTTGGGTCGTCGCCGAGGAAGCTGGGGAAGCCGTTGATGCCGACCACCCCGCCGGTCTGGGCGCAGGCCTTCATCTGGTCGTCGGTGATGTTGCGCGGTGACGGATGCAGCGCCTTGGCGTTGGCGTGGGAGAACACGAAGGGGCCGTCACAGATTTCCATGGCGTCCATCGTGGTCTTGAACCCGGTATGGCTGCCGTCGACGATCAGGCCCAGGTCGTTGCAGCGCCGGACCAGATCCTGGCCGAACAGGCTGAGCCCCGCATCCGTGCGTTCCAGCGCCCCGTCGCCGACCCGGCATTTCACGTTGTAGGTCAACTGCACCATGCCGAGGCCGAGCGCCTTGTAGGCATCCAGCAGGTCAAGATCGTCCTCGACCGCGTCGGTGCCCTGGAAATGGAACACGATGGCCATGTCGCCGGCCTGCTTGGCGGCCTCGATGTCGGCGGCCCGGCGGGCCAGACGCAGACGGTCGTGGCCTTCGATGAAGCGGTGCCAGCGCCCGAAGATGCGCAGCGCCTGTTCCGCCGTTTCGCGGATCGCGATGGTCGGGACGGCGGCGGTCAGGCCGCCGTCCATGTAATAGGTGACGTTGGCCGGATCCATCAGCAGCGGGCAGACACCGTCGATGACGACGGCGTCGCGGTGCAGGGTCCGGGCGTGTTCGGCGGCGTCAGTCATCATCGCCGGCAGCCGGCTTGTCCGCCGAGACCAACCCCAGTTCGACCCCGGCCTCGTCCAGCATGTCCTTGGTGATGCGCTCGTCCTCGGACCAGCGTTCGGCGAAACCGGCGTCCGACAGGCTGCCGGCATCGACCACCACGCGCTTGATCCCGACCTGGACGATGGCCCGCGTGCAGTCGGCGCAGGGAAGGTGCGTGACGTAGATCGTACAGCCCTTCAGCGACATGCCGATGCGCGCCGCGTTGTAGATCGCGTTGCGTTCCGCGTGCTCGGTCCATTTGTACTTCAGGGGGCGGGAATGGCGGTTCTCGACCTCGTCGTCGATCGTGCGGGGAAAGCCGTTGAAACCATACGGTCCCGGCGTTTTATCATCCCCGACAATAACGGCGCCGACCTGGGTCGAGCGGTCCTTGGACCAGGTCGCGACCTCCTTGGCCAGGCGCAGGAATCGAATATCCCATTTCTCGCTCATCGGCTGATCCCCAATTCATCCCCGTTGCAGGCTCCCGTACCGCCGAAGGTTGCCATATCACGGACGGATGGGCCACGACAAAGGCGTTGCAACGGGTTCCCCCTGTCATCGAACCGTCACGCCGCCGTTAACAAAGCTTCTTTTGTCTTCGCCTGAACCGTCTGTCATCAGATGTGAAATTGTCCCTGGGCGATGAATGCGTACCCGACCACTCAAGATATGCCGTACCGGCAATAGGGACCGCGATATCATGAACATGCTTGCCAAACTGGCCGTTCCCATTCGGGCGCTGCCCAAGTTCGCACACTCCCGGCGCGCCCCGGCGCCCCCCGCCGCCCCCCGCCCGGTCGACGTGCATGCACGCAACCTGGAAATCCGCCTGGCGGAAACGCCGGAGGAGATCGAGGCCGCGCAGCGCCTGCGCTACAACGTGTTCTACCGCGAGATGGGGGCCATCCCGACCGTCGACGCCGCCCGCCACGAACGGGACGCCGACCCCTTCGACGATGTCTGCGACCATCTGTTGGTGCTCGACACGGACCGCTCGCAGCCCGGCCGCCCCTTCGTCTGCGGCACCTACCGGCTGATCCGGGGCGCCGTGGCCAAGGCGAACGGCGGGTTCTATTCGGCCCATGAATACGACCTGACGGCTTTGCTCCGCCACGAGGGCGAGCTGGTCGAACTCGGCCGTTCCTGCGTCCATGAAGATTACCGCACGGGGGCCGTCATGCAGCTTCTGTGGCGCGGCATCGCGGAATACCTCGCCGCCTACGACATCAAGCTGATGTTCGGCTGCGGCTCGCTGCCCGGCACGGACGCGGAAGCCCTCATGCCGGCCCTCAGCTATCTGCACCATTTCCACATGGCGCCCAGCGACATCCGTGCCCGGGCGCTCGACGACCTTTACGTGAAGATCGACCGGGTGCCCCTGACCCGGCTGGATCAGAGAGCGGCCCGCGCCATGCTGCCGCCGCTTATCAAGGGATACATGCGTGTCGGCGGCTTCATCGGCGACGGCGCGGTTATCGACAACCAGTTCAACACGACGGACGTATGCATCATCGTACCTACGGACCACATCACCGAGAAATACCTGCGCCACTACAAGCCCTGTGGGACGCGCTAGGCGACGCCGGTCCCGTCGCCGCCTCGGGCCTTAGGTCCGCGGGCCGTATTTCGCTTTTCCTGGCCCTGACGGGCGCCCTGCTGCCGCTCGCGGTGGCGGCCTATCCGTTCGGCGCCGCCGCCGTCCGTCGCGTCGCCCTGATCTGGTTCCGGGGCGTGGCGCGGCTGGCCAGCCTGCGCGTCAAGGTCAACGGCGCGCCGCTCGGACAGACGGGCACGCTCTATGTCTGCAACCATGTGTCCTATCTGGACATCCCGGTCCTGGCCCTGCTGACCGATGCCGCCTTCGTCGCCAAGGATGACGTCAAGGACTGGCCCCTGTTCGGGCTGTGCTCCAAGCTTTACCGCACCCTGTTCATCCGCCGCGACGCGCGCGAAGCCTTGGGCCAGCGCGCCGAGATGGCGGATCGTCTCGCCGGCGGCGACAGCCTGATGCTGTTTCCCGAGGGCACCTCGTCGGACGGCATCCATGTGCTGCCGTTCAAAAGTGCGCTGTTCGCCGTGGCCGACGCGGCGCCGGGGGCGGATCAGCCCCGCGTGCAGCCCGTGTCCATCGCCTATACCCGCTATGCCGACGGCCGGCCGCTCGACCAAGGCCTGCGCGCGCTTTACGCCTGGTACGGCGACATGACGTTGCTGCCGCACTTGATTTCCGTGTTCGGGCTGCGCGGCGCGATGGTCGAGGTCACGTTCCACGCGCCGGTGCAGGCCCGCGATTTCAGGGGCCGCAAGGCGCTGGCCGCCCATTGCCATGACAAGGTGAGCATGGGCGTGACCCGCGCCCATTGGCGCCGGGTCTACGACATTCCCATGGAATCCGGAAAGCTAGTGGAGTTCCGCCCGTAGCTTCTGGCGGAACAGGTCGATGGGCACCAGTTCGTTGCCCAGCTCCACATGCCAGAATTGCCAGCCGTTGCAGGCCGGCGCCTTCTGCACATGGGCGCCCACCTGATGGATGGAGCCGCGGAATTCGGCCGAGCTCAGCGTGCCGTCGGCGCGCACCCGCGCCGTGTGGCGGCGCTGATGGTCGGTCAGGGTCTGACCCGCCTTGAGCAATCCGCGTTCGACCACCCAGCCGAAGGGAATGCGCGGCTGTTCGCGCTTGGCCGGCGTGGTCAGCAGCGACGGTTCGGCCAAGGGCTCGATCCCGGCCAGGCGTTCCTTGGCCAGGGCGGCGTATTCCTGATCCCGCTCCAGCCCGACATAGCGCCGGTCGAGCATGCGCGCCACGGCCCCCGTGGTTCCCGTGCCGAAGAACGGGTCCAGGATCATGTCACCCACGTCCGTCGAGGACAGGATGGTGCGGTAGAGCAGCGCCTCCGGCTTTTGCGTCGGATGGGCCTTCTTGCCCTGGGCGTTCTTCAGGCGCTCCGCCCCCGTGCACAGCGGAATGGTCCAGTCGGAACGCATCTGCAAGTCGTCGTTCAGCGTCTTCATGGCTTCGTAGTTGAAGCGGTACTTGGCATCCTTGTCCCGCGCCGCCCAGATCATGGTTTCGTGGGCGTTGGTGAAGCGCCGGCCCCGGAAATTCGGCATCGGATTGGATTTGCGCCACACGATGTCGTTGAGGATCCAGTATCCCAAATCCTGCAAGATCGCGCCGACGCGGAAGATGTTGTGATAGCTGCCGATCACCCACAGCGTGCCGTTGGGTTGCAGCACCCGGCGCGCGGCGGACAGCCAGGCATGGGTGAACTCGTCATAGCTTTTGAAGCCCGAGAACCGGTCCCAGTCGGCGTCGACGCCGTCGACCCGCGAATTGTCGGGGCGGTGCAGTTCGCCTTCCAATTGCAGGTTGTAGGGCGGGTCGGCGAAGACCATGTCGACGCTGCCTTCCGGCATGGCGTTCATCAACTCGACACAGTCCCCGACATGAATGGTGTCGGCGTAGGCTTCCGCGGCCAGGGTGGCGGACTCACGTTCGGCGGCGGCCGCCTTGCGGCGCGCGGTGGCAGGCTTTCTCGTCATTGTCAGACTTTCCCAGGTCCCCAGTATTCGGGGAGCATGGCCAGGGCCGGAGTCCCGGTCAAGAAGTATTTGGATTCAAATACTTAGGAGAGAGTCCTGACGGCATATATGGGAGTCACGACTCCTCATCGCCCAAGATGTTGCGGATCGGCTTGTAACTTTTCCGATGCTCCGGCGTCACGCCCAGACGCTCCAGGGCCGCCTTGTGCGCGGCCGTGCCGTAACCCGCGTTGCGTTCCCAGCCGTATCCGGGAAACCGATCCGCGAGACCGGCCATGAGGCCGTCGCGGGTCACCTTGGCGGCGATGGAGGCGGCGGCGATGGACAGCGACCGCCCGTCGCCGCCGATCAAGCATTCGACGATACAGCCCGGCGCAGACGGCAGGGGCGGCGGCCGGTTGCCGTCGACCAGGGCCATGGCCGGCATTTGGCCGAGGGCCTGAACCGCCCGGTCCATGGCCAGAAACGTCGCCCGCAGGATGTTGAGGGTGTCGATTTCCGCCGCCGAGGCCTGGCCGATGCCGATCACCGCATGAGGGGCGAGTTCGATCAGCAGGCGCTCCCGCGCCGCGGCCTTCAGGCGTTTGGAATCGTCCAGTTCCGCCGCCAGGGACAGGGGCAGACCCGCGCGGTCGAGGATCGCCGCCGCCGCGACCACGGGCCCGGCCCAGGGGCCGCGCCCGGCCTCGTCGATGCCGCAGACCACGCCGTGCCCGGCGGCCAGGGCCCGGTCTTCATGGGTAAAATCAGGCACGGCCGGACACCGTCACCTGTCCTTCGCCTTGGCCTTGGATTTGGCGGCGGGCTTGGCCTTCGCAGCCGGTTTTTCCGCAGCCTTGGGCGATGATGTGGGCTTTTCGTCATCCGACGGCGTTTCGGCCGCGGCCGGCACGGCCGCAGGCTTGACGGCGACCGCGTCGGCCTTCTTGCGCCGTGCCCGGCGCAGGCGCTGGCGGCGCAGCAGCAGGGCGCCCTTGCGCAGCTGGCGCATGGTACGCGAGCGCGCGGTGCCGATGGTCTCCGACAGGATTTCCGTCTCCGGCGCATAGACCAGGCGGACCAGTTCGCTGCCGGACGACACCCCTTCATGGGCGAGGGCCTGAATGCGCCGGGCCGTGACGACCCACAGCGGCGACAGCGCCAACGACATCACCGTGACCGAGACGACAAGCCGGGAGTCGTCGGCGTTCAGCACCCCGGCGGACACGCCGACCACGGACAGCAGGAACGAGAATTCACCGATCTGCGCCAGCATGACGCCGGACAGGAACGCGCGTTCCCAGGGCTGGCCGAGCGCACGCAGAAAGCCCACGTTGATCACCGTCTTGAACACGCTGACCAGGAAGAACAGCAGCAGCACCCGGCCCAGATTGTCCCAGATGAAACTCATGTCGAGCAGCAGCCCGATGGACAGGAAGAACACCATCATCAGGATGCTTTGGATCGGCACCACCGTGTCCGTGATGGCCTGGCGCAGGGTCGAATTGCCGACGATCAGCCCGGCGATGAAGGCGCCGTAGGCCGCCGACAGGCCCATGACGCCGGCGATCGACGCCCAGCCGAAACAAAAGGCCAGCGCCGCCAGCGGGCGCAGGTCGACGTTGGGCAGGATGCGGTCGGTAAACGGCAGGACGACCTTGCGTCCGCGCGACAGGTACCAGATGAGCCAGGCCAGGAAGCCGATCGACAGCACGATCTTGGGGATCGTCGTCCATTCGAAATCGCCGCCCCTCATGGCGTCGACCCACAACAGCATGGGCACCACGGCCAGATCCTGGGCGATCAGGATTCCGACCGTGACCCGCCCCGTGCGGGTGCGCAGTTCGCCCAGGTCCTCCAGCATCTTGACCACCACCGCCGTCGACGACAGGGCGACCATGAAGCCCAGCAGCACGGCAAGCGGCGTGGACCAGCCGAACACCTGCGAGCACAACAGCGTCACCGCGACCGAGGCCGTGATCTGGAATGCCACCGTGAACACGGCGAGCCGCCACATGCGGCGGAACGAACGCAGCGACAGTTCGAGCCCGACCAGGAACAGCAGCAGCAACACGCCCATTTCGGCGAGCAGTTCGAGGGAGCCGCGATCCTTCACCACGCTGAGCCCCGACGGCCCCAGGATCACCCCGGCCAGGATATAGCCGACGATGGCCGGTTGGCGCAGGCGGGTCATCAGCATGCCGCACAGCAATGCCGCCAGGACGACGAGGGCAATGCCGGTCAGGTCGTTGCCGTGGGCGGCGTCCGACGCGGTCATGGCCTTTTCCGTGACCTCGGCCACCGCGTCGACGGCGGCGGCGCCGATCTCGGCGATCTTTTCCGGAAGCTCTTTCGGGGGCGCCTGGGGTTCCATCGGGACAGGGTAACATTTCCGTGCAACTGCGCCAGATGGTGATTGTGCCGCCCCCCTTAGAACAGGGACATCTGCGCCGACGGCGGCGTCGGCGGGCGGAACAGGTCACAGCGCAGCGGCCGGCTGCCGGACCGTGCCCGGTCCAGGCCCGCGCGCTTGAGCGCCGCCTTGAAGCGCGCCGCGAGCAACTGCGCCTCGACCCCCGTGCCGGTATAGCGGGTTCCCCATTCGGCGCGGTAGAGGGCGCCGTCGCGACTTGCCCGCACGCGGTTCAGAACCCGCTCCGCCCGGTCGGGGAAATGGGTTTCCAGCCATTCCCGGAACAGGTCCGCGACCTCGCCCGGCAGGCGCAACAGGGTATAGCCCGCCGCCGTCGCCCCGGCGGCGGCGGCCTCGGCGATGATGGCGTCCAGTTCCATGTCGTTGAGGGCCGGAATCATGGGGGCGGCCAGCACGGTCACCGGCACGCCCGCCCCGGCCAGGCCGGCGATGGCGCCGAGCCGCTTGGCCGCCGTCGGCGCGCGCGGTTCAAGCCGCCGCGCCAGCCCCCGGTCCAGGGTCGTCACCGAAACCGCGACCGACGCCAGCCCCTTCGCCGCCATGGGCGCCAGGATGTCGATATCCCGCAGCACCAGATCCGATTTGGTGGTGATGGAAACGGGATGATTACAGGCGGCCAGAACCTCGAGCACGCCGCGGGTGATGCCGAACCGCCGTTCGATCGGCTGATAGGGGTCCGTGTTGGCCCCCAGTTGCAGGGTCTGGCAACGGTAGGACTTGGCCGCCAGTTCGCGGCGCAGCAATGCCGCCGCGTCATGCTTGGCGAACAACCTGGTTTCGAAATCAAGCCCCGCGGACAGGCCCAGATAGGCATGGCTTGGCCGCGCGAAACAGTACACGCAGCCGTGCTCGCACCCCCGATAGGGGTTGAGCGAGCGGTCGAAGGGAATGTCGGGCGACGTATTGCGCGCGATCACCTTGCGCGCCGCATCGGGAAGGACCTGAGTGCGCAGCGGCGGCAGGTCCCCGTCATCGCCCCAGCCGTCGTCCACGGCTTCCCGCGTCAGGCGCTCGAAACGGCCGTCCTGGTTGGAAACGGCGCCCCGCCCCTTCATGGCAGAGCCGAATTTAGGCGATCCGGACATGGGATGAGGATATCGCGACAAAAGAACAATACAAGAACATTTATACTGATGTTGACTGAATGCGATATCGCGCGCCGACCGCCGAGTTCCCTCGCTTGCGCCTGCCAACTCCTATATGCTCGTCACTGGCAGCAAGGAGATCGAATTGCCCAATTTCCACATCTATCCCGTCGCCGACGGTGATTCGTTCTGGGTCAAGGCGTCAAGCAGCGAAGAAGCCCGCAAGCTGATCACCCTGAACGTGCCGGACGCCCCCAACGCAACGGAAGCGTCGCAATACCGTTGCGAGGAGGACGACCAGAAATCTCCTCCCCATGGGCTGATCTATCATCAGCAGGGCCGCCCGATCACCATCACCAAGCGCTAAACCGCCGACCTCCCCACACGGCGGACCGGCGGGCCGTCGCCCCGCGCACCTGGACAAGAGTCCCGGTGACAGAACCGTCATGGTTTGTTAGAGTTTCATTCAGGTTACGGGCCGGGCGTTTTCCGGCCCGCCGTGGAATAACGTGGTCTGGGCATGGGTACATGAGCAAGATCAAGGACATCATCGACGGCATCCTCGACGGCCTGGCCGAACTGCTGGCTCCGCCGCCGGCGCCCGTGCCGATCCCCGTGCGCAACCGCCCGCAGCAGCGCCCCCGGCGCTGACACCCGGCCTTTCCGACGCCTGTCATGAACCCCCGCCGATGACGCGCCGCCATCGGAGCCCGACGCCGTGAGCGACCTGCCCCCCGATCACCCGCCGACGGAAGGCCCGGCGCCGGACAATCCGGCCGACAGTGCGCCGGACGCCCCGCCCGCCGCCGAACGCGTCGCCGTGCCGCCGACCCTCAGCGTCATCATCCCGACCTTGAACGCGGCCACGGATTTGGGCCGCGCCCTGGACAGCCTGTCCGGCGCCGGCATCGATTTCGAGGTCATCGTCGCCGACGGCGGCTCCACCGACGGAACCCAGCGCATCGCCCGCGCCTTCGACGCCAAGGTCGTCGCGGCCCCGCGCGGACGGGGACCGCAGTTGGCCGCGGGGGCGGCGGCGGCGGCGGGATCGTGGCTGTTGTTCCTGCATGCGGACAGCGCCCTTCAGCGCGGCTGGCAGATCATCCTGCGCGGCTTCACCGGCAACCGGGACAACCATTTCCGGGCCGGATATTTCCAATTGATCCTGGACGACCCGGCGCCGCAGGCGCGACGGGTCGAAGATCTGGCCAACTGGCGGGCCAAACATCTGGGCCTGCCTTACGGCGATCAGGGGCTGGTGATCTCGCGGCCGTTCTACGATTTCCTAGAGGGCTACAAACCCCTGCCGCTGATGGAGGATGTGGATCTGGTGCGCCGCATCGGCAACAAACGCCTGACCCCCCTGCCCTCGGCCGTCACGACCTCGGCCGTGCGCTATCGCAAGGGCGGCTGGTGGCTGCGCCCGCTGCGCAACCTGTTGTGCCTGGGCCTGCATTATGCGGGCCTGCCGCCGCGCTGGATCGAGCGTCTGTACCGGTGACGCGCAAGACCCTGCAAAACCATCTGGTCATCTTCGCCAAGGCGCCGCGCCTGGGCCGCGTGAAGACACGCCTGGCGCGGCATATCGGCGGCGTCGGCGCCTGGGCCTTCTACCGGGGCATGCTGGCGGGGCTGACACGGCGGCTGGGCCGGGATCCGCGCTGGCGTTGCTGGCTGGCCGTGTCGCCGGACCAGAGCATTTTCGACCGGGGCCTGTGGCATGCCGCCGCGCCGGGATGCCGCTCCTTCCTCAGCCAGGGCGGCGGGGATCTGGGCGCGCGCATGGCCCGGGTCATGGCGCTGCTGCCGCCGGGGCCCGTGGTGCTGATCGGATCGGACATTCCGGGTATCCAGCCCAAGATGATCGCCCGCGCGTTCAAGCGGCTGGGCCGCCACGACGCCGTGTTCGGCCCGGCCCCCGACGGCGGCTATTGGCTGGTCGGGCTGCGTCGCCGGCCGCGCTTCATCGATCCCTTCGGCGGCGTGCGCTGGTCCACGGACCAGGCCCTGGCCGACAGCCGGGCCAACCTCGCGGGCCTCAGCATCGCCCTGATCGACGAACTGGAAGATGTCGACGACGGCCCGTCCTTCGCCCGCCGCAAAACCTGAGCGACCCGGTACACAGGAAAAAGGCCCGGCATCGTTGCCGGGCCTTTCCCGTTGGGGCGCGGATGTGGATGGGGATTACGCGGCCACCAACTGTTTGATCCGCTCCAGGCTCGGGCTTTTGGCCAGGGCCAGGGCACCATCGCCGATCAGGGCCTGGACCAGGGCGGCAATGGTCAGAAACAAGGGATATTCCCAGCCCCCGCCCTGGGCGGTGAACAGCCAGCCGTTGCCGGCATGCACCCACAAGGCCCCGGCCAGAACCGGCACCAGGGCCAGCGCCACGACACGGGTCTGGATACCCAGGATCAGGGCGATCCCGCCCAGGCTTTCGGCGGCGATGGTGGCATAGGCGGTGAAACCGGGCAGGCCCAGGCTTTCGAAGAACTGCACGGTGCCTGGAATGGTGAACACCACGACCTTGAGATACAGGCTGTGGGCGATGAACATGACGCCGAGCGAAACACGAAGCAGCAGGGCGGCATAGGGGGCGGTTTTCTGATCAATCATCGGAATGACTCCTGGTCAATTCGGTTAAAGGTTCGGTGGTCCTTGTGGGGGGACGCGGCCCCATCGCCGCGTCGGTGGCGGAACCCTATGCCTTGCTTGAGTGCAAATAAATTCTCAGAAATTGCCAACTTTATTTGCAAAAATGCAAAATTACGCCAAACTTCACCCATGCGCGATTGGGACGACCTGCGGTTCTTCCTGGCCGTCGCCCGGACCGGCAGCCTGTCGGGGGCGGCGAAGGCGCTGGGCGTCAATCATTCGACGGCGTTCCGCCGCATCGAGGCCTTGGAGGGCCGATTGGGCGTGCGCCTGTTCGAACGCCACCGCGAAGGCTACGCCCTGACCCTGGCCGGCGACGAGATGCGCGACGCGGCGGAGCGGGTCGATGCCGAGATCGACGCCATGGAACGGCGGGTGACCGGCCGCGACCTGCGTCTGAGCGGCCCCCTGAGCGTAACCACCACGGATGACCTCGCGACCTGTCTGCTCGGCCCACCGCTGGCCGCGTTCCAGGCCACCTTCCCGGGCATCGCGTTGAGCGTCATTCTAGACAACCAGTTCTTCAATCTGTCGAAACGCCAGGCCGATGTCGCCCTGCGCCCGACCAATGAGCCGCCCGACACCCTGGTCGGCCGCCGGGTCTCTGCCCTGGCCTTTGCCGTCTATGCGACCCGGGGACAGGCGCCGAAGGGGCGCGGACAGAAAGCCCTGGCAGCCCGGCCCTGGATGGCCTTCGACGATTCACTGAGCCATCTGGCGGCGGCGCAATGGATGGCGCGGGAATACGGAGAAGCCCCGGTGGCGCTGCGTTCCAACAATTTTCTGACGCTGATGACCGGGGCAGTCCAAGGCATGGGGCTGGCCTTGCTGCCCTGCTTCATGGCCGATCCCGAGACCGCCCTGGAACGGGTCACGAAGCCGATCGACGACGCGCAATCCGCGCTATGGCTGTTAACCCACGCGGACCTGCGCAACACACAGCGAGTGCGCGCCTTCATGGAGCATATGGGCGACGCCTTGGCGGCCCAGCGGGCGTTGCTGGAAGGCCGGGGCTGAGGTCAGGCAGCGGCGGCGCAGGTCGGCGGTGGGGCCTCGGCCTTGCTGCCATGGGCCTGCAAGCGGACGTCGTTGATCAGGGTGCGGCCCAGGGCCCGGTTGAAACGCCCCGTCAGGCGCTGACCCAGGCTGCCGGTCAGGGCTTCCTTCCAGGTGTCCTGATACAGCACGTTGCGCGAAACCTCGCCGTTGACCGCCGAAACCAGCCTCGGCATGAGCCGGCAGACGGCGTCCCGCGCGTCGCCGTTCGGCACGTCGATGGCGATCGATACGATTACCACCTTGTCCTCGTTCTTTTTCTTTTTGAGCGTCCAGCCGCCGATATGGACCGCGATCGGCGCCATGCGGACCACGGACGGCCCCCGGTCGGAAGCACGTTCCCCGCCCCCCGGGAGAGAGACGTCGAACCCCGTCCCGATGGCGGCAACCGAGCCCACCGTGCCCGCCGCGACGGTGCTGGCGATCAGAACGCTTTTGATGAAACCGGGCATCCTTCCCTCTCCGAAATGCCTTCGGAAGTTCGGCCGCACCCTCGATATGGTTTTTTTGATGGACCGCGCGGGCCTTCATTTACCCAACGTGGTCTTGAGAATACTTCGCTCAGCCCTACTGACAAGCACGCCAAAGGTCTAGGTCCGGCAGGGAAAACCCGCCCACCCGGCATCGGCGGGCGACCGTCAGGTCGCGTCCGGACAGGTGGTCGGCGGGATGTCCTTCTTGTCCTGATAAGCGGTCAGGAACACGTCATCGACCACGCGCTCCCCCAGTGCCTTATTGAAGCGCTGCTGCAATTGGCTGGTCAGATTTTTGGGAATCGCATCCTGGGCGTTACCGGAATAGTTGACCAGATTGGCGAAGGTCGTGTTCAGGGAGGACACGAGGCGCGGCATCAACTGGCACACCTTGGCCGCGTTGTGCCCGCCGGTCACCCGCATCCCGACGGACACCAGCAGCAGCTTGGCCTTTTCTTTGCTTTTCAGGCTGTAGCCGCCGACCTGCACGGCCTGTGGGCGCATGCGCACCGTATGCAGTTTGTCGTCCTTGACCATGGCGGCGGACGAGGTCGCGGCGCTCGGCTCCGAACTGACCCAGATACCGATCCCGGCGATGCCGCCGATCACCACGATCGACGCAGCAACGCCGATCAACAGGCTTTTCATGAACTTGTCCATCGGGCCCCCTTAGACGCGGCAAATCCAGCGCGGGAATGATACCAAAACGATAGTGACGTGGGCGGGCAAAAACGCCGGTTCCACCGCGATCGGAAGGATACGCGATAAAACTTTCAGGAAACTGACGTTTTCAGGATTCGTGGATCCGGGTTGTCCACAGCACGCGCCGGGGCCTGTGGATAACCGAACGGGGGAAAAGGGGGCGAATCGGCCTTCCGCGCCGCGACAAACGGCCGCCGGCGGAGCATGCCCCCGCCGGCCGGCGTTTCGGTTCACGCAGCCCGCGGGACCAGCGTCCCGCGGGGCCTTATTTGCTCGGCGCCAGGAAGCCCACGGCCTTCGCCACGCTGTCGCAGGCGACGTCGTTGATCTTCGTCTTGGCGGCCATCTTGGCCTTGTCGATGTTCTTGTTGAAGCCCCTCACCGCCGCCTTGTCGAGACCACCCTTGGCCTTCTTGAAGTCCGCTTCCGCGGTCTTGATGGCGGCCATGGGATCGGCCATGCAGTCATTGGCGCGGGCAGCCGTGGTGACGGCGGCAGACGACAGCATCACGGCAACCGCCGCGACCGGCAATGCGACACGCATCTCTTGAAAACTCCGATGGATCGTTGCGGCCCGTGTTGGCCCTGCCGTCCCGGCACCGGGCGCGCGGCCGCTTTCAGACGCGGATTTGGCGCCGGATCGGACCTTTCGTCAATATGGATTTTTTGCGCTGGGCCGATGCAAAAAGCGCATGAAACCTAGGCCATATGCTCTTTCAGGCGCGGCATCAGTTCGACGAAATTGCAGGGCTTGTGGCGGATGTCCAACTGATGCACCAGGATCTCGTCCCAGCCGTCCTTGCAGGCCCCGGTCGAGCCCGGCAGCACGAAAATGTAGGTGCCGTTCGCCACGCCCGCGCAGGCCCGCGATTGGATGGTCGAGGACTTGATCTTCTGAAAGCTGATCCAGCGGAACATCTCGCCGAAGCCGGGGATGATCTTTTCCGCAACGGCCTCAAGGGCTTCCGGGGTGACGTCGCGGCCCGTGACCCCGGTGCCGCCGGTCGAGATGATGCAGTCGACGGCGGGATCGTTGATCCATTGGCGGAACTGGTCGGCGATCACGGCGGCATCGTCCTTGACGATGGCGCGGGCGGCCAAGTTGTGCCCGGCCCCGGTCAGCCGCTCGACCAGAGTGTCGCCCGATCGGTCGTCGGCCAGGGTGCGCGTGTCCGATACGGTCAGGACCGCAATGTTAACGGGCAGAAATTCCGTCTGTTGGCTCATCGAAAATCGCGACCTCCACCTTGCCGTGGCCTAGGGCTTTGTAGACCGGCCATTGGCCGGCGGCAAGGGCGTCGAGGGACGGTTTGTCCTGGCCCAGGCGGTCGCGGTAGATCCACAGGTTGGCCAGCACCCGTTCGACGAAGTGGCGGGTTTCGAAGGCCGGAATGGTTTCGATGAACAGCAGCGGATCGTTCGTATATTCGATGCGCCGCCGCCATTTGTTCAGGTTGCCGGGTCCGCCGTTCCAGGCCGCCGCCAGCAGCAGCAGGTCGCCCTGGATATGCGGTTCGGCAAGCAGCATGCCGATGTATTTCTGGCCGAGCCGCAGGTTGAGGTCAGGGTCATAGAGCTTGGGCAGGCGGTGGCGGTGGAGCGATGAATCCTGCGCCACGAAGCTGGCCGTGCGCGGCATCAACTGCATCAGGCCGCGGGCCCCGGCCCAGCTTTTGGCCTTGGGGTTGAACTTGCTTTCCTGGCGGATGACCGCATAGACCAGCGCCCGGTCGACCGTGAAGCCGCCCGACGGCAGCCACGCGGGCACCGGATAGGCGGCGCCGTCGAACCCGCCGCCGTCCGGGAACAGGCGGTCGGACAGGCGCACGGCCAATCCGGCCATGCCGCCGGCGTCGGCCAGGGCCAGGATGGCGAGGGCCTGGTTCTTGTCGGAAATGCGGGCCAGGTTGCGCAGTTCTCGCTCCGCCCCCAGGTCCTGACCGGCCTGCACCAGGGCCATGGCCCGGCGGCCGCGCGGGGATTCGACGATGCGCCCGATGGCCTCTGCGACGACGGGCGGCGACGACCATTCGTAGGCGACCTCTTGGCCCAGGATACGGGCGGCAAGCAGGCCGTAGAACGTGCGCGCGTGGCGGGCGGCGCCGTTAAGATAGTGCGTAACCTGTTCCGGCTTGCGGGTGACCAGAAGCCCCCGCGCGGCCCAGAAGTTGGCCGCCCCGTCCATCCATTCATCGTCGAAGCCGATGTCGGCGGCGGCGCGGAAATGGGTCGTGGCCTTGACGTAATTGCCGGCCTGCCAGGCAATCAGCCCCAGGGTCCAATGGCCGTCGGGCAGATACTTGCCCGACCGCTGCAAGGCGCCGTCCAACCATCGGGCGGCCCAATCCGTGCGTCGATCGAAGAAGTAGCGCGTCCCCAACTGTACCTTGGCCTGGTCCATCTCGGCAGTGGAGAACAGGTGCCGGGCGTCCGGCGATTCGATCAGGCGCTTGGCGATCAGGGTGTGGCCGCGGCGCAGGGCCTTGGTGATGCGGTACTTCAGGGCCCGCGAGCGGCGGGCGTCGGCGCGGCTCAGCCGCTTGGTCGGCAGCACCTTGGCCGCCTTTTCCTCGTCGTCCTGTTCGGACTGTTCGGCCTCGGCGGCGGCCACGGCCTCTTCCTCGAGGAACGTGGGCTGGCTCGGCAAGACGTCGGGCTTGTCCGGCAGGCGCCAGTTCTTCGGCCGGCGGCGCAGCGACAACTGATAGATGCGCCCGGCCTGGGGATGGTCGGCGTACTCGGCCATCCAGGCCTTCAATTCCTTGTAGCTGGAGCGGTACTTGCGCGGGTGCAGGTAGCGCTGGGCCAGGACATGCCCCATCAGCAGCTTGTCGGACAGCTTGGCGATCAGGCGGTCGGCCTCTTTCCAGTCGCCGCCTTCCTGAACCTCGAAGATGCGCTGATAAAGCTGCGTGTCGGCATCCGAAAGAACCCGGGGAACCGCCGCATTGGGCGTCGCGGGAACGGGCGCCATGGTCGCGGCGTCACCGCCGTCGATGGAAGCGAGGCTCCCGGCGACGGCAGGCATCGAGCAAGCCATGAATTGGATGGCGAGAGCGGCCAGAACGGACGCACCCACAGATTTAACCCCGGCCATGAAGTCCCTAACTTAATCGGCCCGCCTATGGTGGCGGTTTCGCGTTACTCCCCGATGAGCCGCGACGTTATAGCGTCCTGTCCCCGGCGCCTCAACCTTCCGGCGGCCCTACGCGGCCTCGTCATCCCGCGCAACGCCCCCGCCGGCATCCAAGTTCAGGCCTTGGCGCCGCCCCGTGACAATCTGCATTGTCCCACATTTTGTGGGGCCATGAAAGCATGACCACACATCTTGAAATTATGGTTAACGCAAGGACGTCATGCCGCCCGGTTCAACCGCCGCCGAGGTCCGCGATTTTTTGTTTCAGCATCAACAGATCGCGCCAGGCGTCCCGCTTCATGGCCGGCGAGCGCAGCAGATAGGCCGGATGGTACAGCGCCATGGCCGGGATCGGGCCCGCCATCTTGGGCGTGGCGTAGTCGAACCACTTGCCGCGCAGCCGCGTGATGCCCTGGGTCTGGGCCAACAGGGTCTTGGCCGAGGGGCCGCCGACGCAGACCACCACGCGGGGGCCGACGATCTCGATCAGGCGTTCGACGAAGGGCAGGCAGATCGCCGCTTCCGACGGCGTCGGCGTGCGGTTGCCGGGCGGCCGCCAGAACACGGTGTTGGAAATCAGCACCGCCCCCTCCTCGTCCGCGCCGTGGCGGTCGAGGCCGATGGAGGCCAGCATGGCATCGAGCAATTTGCCCGAGGGCCCCACGAAGGGCAGGCCCTGGCGGTCTTCCTCGGCCCCCGGGGCCTCGCCGACCAGGAGCACCCGGGCCTTGGGGTTGCCGTCGAAAAAGCACAGGTTGGACGCCGTGGTCTTGAGCGCGCAGCCATCGAACCCTTCGAGCGCCGCCCGCAATTCGTCCAGGGTCTCGGCCTTGGCCGCCTGGGCGACCGCGTCCTTGACCGCCGCCTGGTCGGACACCTGGGCCGGGGCCGACGGCCTGGTCAGCGGCCCGCGCGCCGGGGACGCCACGCCGCGTGCCGGGCCGGGCGACATGGGCCCGTCGCTCAACCCCGGCCGGACGGCCGCTGGCGCCGCGGCCTTGGCGGCCAGCATCCGCGCCTGCTCGGCGAAGCGGTCCTGGGGGGCGTCGGCGATGGCTTCGTCGACACCGGCCTCCAGATACCACTGCAACAGCGCCTTCAAGGCGACGGGATCGGTTGCGGTCTGGGTCATGGCGAAAGCCTACCACAAGCTTGCGGGCGCGTTATCCCCTTTGAATCCACAAGGCGAGTTGCAGCGGACGCCCAAGGAATGCCATAACCAGCGTTCGCAGACGCACATTGCGAGCAACATCAATTAAGACGCGAGGACGACGAGGATGGAACGGGAATCCATGGAATTCGATGTGGTGATCGTGGGCGCGGGGCCGTCGGGCCTGGCCGCCGCCATCCGCATCTGTCAGCTGGACCCGGAGGTTTCCGTCTGCGTCGTCGAGAAAGGCTCCGAGGTCGGCGCCCATATCCTGTCCGGCGCGGTGCTGGAGCCACGGGCCCTGAACGAGCTGATCCCCGACTGGAAGGAAAAGGGCGCGCCGCTGAACACGCCGGCCGGCAAGGACAAGTTCATGCTGCTGGGCCCGGCGGGGGCGCTGCGCCTGCCGACGCCGCCGCAGATGAAGAACCACGGCAATTACATCGTCTCCCTCGGCCTTGTCTGCCGCTGGCTGGGTGAACAGGCGGAAGCCCTGGGCGCCGAGGTTTATCCCGGCTTCGCCGCCGCCGAGGTGCTGTATCACGACGACGGCACGGTGAAGGGCATCGCCACGGGCGACATGGGCCTGATGCGGGACGGCACCCCCGGCCCCAACCACCAGCCGGGCATGGAACTGCACGCCAAGTACACCCTGTTCGCCGAGGGCTGCCGGGGGCATCTGACCAAGACGCTCGAACAGAAATTCGATCTGCGGTCCAAGGGCCCGGAAGGCACGCCCGCCGACCCGCAGACCTACGGCATCGGCCTGAAGGAGCTGTGGGAGGTCAAACCCGAGAACCACAGGCCCGGCGAGATCCTGCACACCATCGGCTGGCCGCTGGATTCCAAGACCTACGGCGGCTCGTTCCTCTATCACCTGGAAAACAACCAGGTGGCGCTCGGCTTCGTGGTCGGCCTGGACTACCAGAACCCCTACCTCTCGCCCTATGACGAATTGCAGCGCTACAAGACCCATCCGTCGATCGCGCCGATCCTGGAAGGCGGCCGGCGTATTTCCTACGGGGCCCGCGCGCTCAACGAAGGCGGCTATCAGTCCGTGCCGGGGCTGAGCTTTCCCGGCGGCTGCCTGATCGGCTGCACCGCGGGCTTCCTCAACACGCCCAAGATCAAGGGCAGCCACACGGCCATGAAGACGGGCATGCTGGCCGCCGAGGCGGTGGTCGCGGCGCTCAAGTCCGGCGCCAATCCGGCCGACGGCCTGCCGGCCTATACCCAGGCGGTGCGGGACAGCTGGGTGTGGAAGGAACTGTACAAGGCGCGCAACATGCGGCCCAACTTCCACTGGGGCATGTGGGCCGGCCTGATCCTGGGCGCCATCGACACCTTCCTGTTCTTCGGCCACGCGCCCTGGACCCTGAAGAACCGGGCGGATCATTCGGCGCTGAAGAAGGCGAAGGACTGCAAGCCCATCGACTATCCGAAGCCCGACGGCAAACTGACGTTCGACAAGCTGTCGTCCGTGCAGCTGGCCGGCACCTTCCACGAGGAAGAACAGCCCTGCCATCTGACGCTCAAGGACGACGCCGTGCCCATGGCCGTCAACTGGGCCGAATACGCCGGGCCCGAGGCCCGGTTCTGCCCCGCCGGGGTGTATGAGTATGTCGAGGTCGACGGCAAGACGCAGTTCCAGATCAACGGCCAGAACTGCATCCACTGCAAGACCTGCGACATCAAGGACCCGACCCAGAACATCAACTGGGTCACCCCCCAGGGCGGCGAAGGGCCGAACTACCCGAACATGTAGGCCGCAAAAGCCGCCGGTCCCGCACCACCACCGACCCGCGTTATGTGACCCGGGTCACTGCCGCCGCCGTCGCGGCGGCGTACATAGCTCTACAGAGCAAGCCCCTCCTAAAATCCGGCCCAGACCGGACCCGATATGGCGCTGATGCACCGACTGGGAAGAAGGGCTGTCCACGAGATGGATGAGATCGGTACATGCCTATGTTTGAATTTGAAATCTATAACAGCGACGTTCTCGACGCCCTGAAAGCCGGCGGCCGCCATAAGGTATTCAAGGACGAATGGGCGGACACCCATTTCATCGAGTTCTCGGGCACTGACGAGACCGACGCCCGCCGCCGCGCGGAACGCCGCTATCCGGCCAGCCAGGGCTTCGTCATCGCCGGGGTCAAGGAAGTCTGACCCGCCGCCCCCGGCCCAGCCCTGCCGGTTGTTTTACGCAAATTTAGATTTGGAGCCTCGTGACGGGCTGTTGGCGCATGTCTGCTTCTAGCCAGGAGGGGACTTGCCATCGCATAAATTGCCAAGTTGCCAACGCGTTGCGGACGTTCGCGACGTCCGCTGTTAGAATTGCCGATATTATCGGTCCCGTGTGACTGTTGATCCTGTGGCAATCGGGAGTGAGCTCCAGAACGTTCCTCAACAATCGGATTTTCGGGATAAACTTTGGTCGATGACAGAGCCTGAGCCCACAGCCCTGACAGAGGATGACCTAGCGAAACGGCGCGTTCCGTGCCTTATCGCCTATCTCCATCCGTTCCGCATAATCGAAAGCGACGCCCTCTCCCCATGGAACGTCACGATTGAACAAGTGAACCGCCAATCTTGGGACTATGCAGCTCTGCACGAGATCGCTGGCGGGATAGATGTTGGCCTACCTGCTCCCTATCACCTCGTACTGGCGCGGGATGGTGCACTGGCACTACCGCCAATAAAAGATCTCTGGCCCGATCAAGCCGCTGTTGAATTCTTTAATCGGTGCTTGGCCGGCCTCCTCATCGGCGGCATTTATTGTGAGGCTATTACGCCCGATGGCCTCGACACGGGCTCAATCATCGACTGGCGATACGTACGCAGTCACAAGTCCGGTCCGGCAGCCCCAAACCGATTTCACGAACAGATCCGATACGGTCATGCCAGCACCTTGGAAGCCATCGCGCTGCATCGCCCGCGCACAATTTCTATGACCATTCTGACGGCCGCGATGAAGACCGGGCTCGATGTGCTGGGTCGAGTGAGCAGCATGCGCGGAGAGTACCTCTTGAAGGGCGCAACGGGGATAGCTCGGAGAGACTGGGGCGCTGCGCTCGCAAACCTTTGGATTGTCGCGGAACAGCTCACGTCAGAGCTTTGGTCGAGGGAAGTTGTAAACCCCACGCTTTCCGAGGATCCTAGCAAATCACGACGGGACCAGCTTGGCGACACTCGAACGTGGACCGCATCGGCACGCATTGAACTGCTTTTCCAAAAGCGACTGCTGACGTTGGACACCTTCAAGGCGCTAAGCGTTGCGAGGAAGGCTCGCAATGACCTCTCTCATGAGGGCAAGCACCCCTCAGAGGATGACGCTCGAAGTGCCTACGAGGGCGTCTGCGGGCTCCTGTCTGTCGCATTGACCGGAGAACGTCCACCCTTACTCGACCTCGACCTTGCCGATCACGCCCTCTCCGATCCATTTGCTCCGCCGGAGCCCTTAAAGGGCGCCCCTGAGTTCTGGATGGAGATACCCAAGCTACCGGGCGAACTGGAATTGGAAAAGGCCGAGGCATCGTTGCGGGCGCGAAAGCGTCAGTAGTGATGATCTTCGTGTGTGCGGTATCCACCCTACGACGACATTCCGCCCGGCGACTTAAACGCCCGCTCTGGGTCAAAAGCCGACCTAACCCGTTCCCCCCCAGCGCCCTGCTCACCCGATCCGATTGATCCCGTCGAAGGCCGCCGTCTTGTAGCATTCGGCGAAGGTCGGGTAGTTGAACACCGTGTCGATCAGGTAGTCCATGGTGCCGCCCAGCGACATCACCGCCTGGCCGATGTGGATCATCTCGCACGCCCCGTCGCCGATGATGTGCACCCCCAGAAGTTTCCGCGACTGCGGATCGAACAAGAGTTTCAGCAGGCCCGCCTGATCGCCGACGATCTGGCCGCGGGCGATTTCCTTGTAGGCGGCGCGGCCGACCTCGTAGGGGATTTCCGCCTCGGTCAGTTCCTGTTCGTTCTTCCCGACCACGGAAATTTCCGGGATCGTGTAGATGCCGTAGGGCAGCAGGTCGGGGAAGCTGCGCGCCTGGACGCCGAAGGCATGGCAGGCGGCGAGGCGGCCCTGCTCCATGGAAGTTGAGGCGAGCGAAGGAAAGCCGATGACGTCGCCGACCGCGTAGATGTGATCGACCCCGGTCTGGTAGTTGGCGTTGACGGCGATACGCCCGCGGCTGTCGGCGGCGACGCCGGCCGCGTCCAGGTTGAGGTTGTCCGTCGCGCCGGTGCGGCCGATGGAATAGAGCACGGTCTCGCAATTGATGTGCTTGCCGCTTTTCAGCGCGATATGAACCTTCTGGCCCTGGTCGCCGTCGACCAGGTCGATGCCCGAGACTTCCTCGCCCATGCGCAGGGTCACCCGTTCCTGGCGCATCAGGTGGACCAGGGTGTCGATGATTTCCTCGTCCACGAAGGGCAGGATGCGGAGCCGCTTGTCGATCACCGTGACACGGACGCCCAGCGTCGCGAAGATGGTCGCGTATTCGATGCCGATGACCCCGGCGCCGATCACGGTCAGGCTTTTCGGCAGGGTCTCGAGCTCAAGAATATCGTCCGAGGTGAAGATGTGTTTGCCGTCGAAGGCGATGTTGTCGTCGCGCGTGGTCGTCGTGCCGACGGCGATGGCGACCTTTTCGGCCGTGACCTGGGACGGCGGGCCACCGGCGCAGGGGGTCAGTTCGATGCGATGCGGGTCGAGGAACGCGGCCGTGGCCTCGATGATCTTGATGCCGTTGCGCTGCATCTGGTGACGGGTCACGTCGATGCCGATCTGGCGCACATGGTCGGCGCGGCCCAGCAGGTCGGCCATGGTGACTTCCTGCTTCACCTTGTAGGACGAGCCGTAGACGCTGCGTTCGTTGTAGCCGGAAAAATGCATGGTCGCGGCGCGCAGCGTCTTCGACGGGATCGTGCCGGTGTTAAGGCAAACCCCGCCGACCACGGTCTGACGTTCAGCCAGCGCCACCCGCTTGCCCAGCTTGGCCGCCTGCACCGCCGCGCGCTGGCCCGCCGGGCCGGAGCCGATGACGAACAGGTCGTAGTCGTAGCCGCTCATGAAATCCCCCGAGGCAGACATCCACGAAATGCAGGTTAAGTGGCGGGAACCCCTTGAGTCCATTGGATTTCGTGGCTTGCGCATCCTGAGATGCGCGGGATGCTATTTAATCGCCGTCCACAGCAGCGCCAGACCGGAGCAGAACAGCATGACATCCATCACGTATTCGAAGGTCTTCAGGCTGAGATGCGCCATCACCCGCTTGCCCAGATAGGCGCCGACCATCATCGATCCGCCGACGATCAGCCCCTGCACGATCATCGGCCCCGGCAGGGCCCCTGCCTGCTGGAACGTCGCGACCTTGGCGACCATCAATGCCAGGGATGCCGCCGCCTCCGTCGAAATAAGCGCCCCCTTGGTCAGGCCGACCGCGAGAAACGCCGGAATGCTGAGCGGCCCGGTCGACAGCACGATGCCGCTGAGATAGCCGATCACCCCGCCAATAACGGCCAACTGCCAATAGCGGATGCGGATATCGCGGGCCTGCATCCAGCGCCGCCCGGGAATCATCAACAGGAAGAATCCGCCCAGCACCACTTCGACCACCGCCGGCGGCAACACCAGCAGGGTCCGCGCCCCCAGGGCCGCCCCCGGCACGCCGAGCACGGCATAGGCCCAGAAGGCCCGCCAATCGACCTCGCGCCACCAGGCCACGGCCTTGCCGATGTTGCCCAGCACGGCGGCGATGGCCATGATCGGCACCGCCTGCTGCGGGCCGAACTGATAGACCAGGATCGGCATCAGCACGATGGAGCCGCCGGTGCCGACGACGCCGCTGAGCGTTCCCGCGGCGACACCCGCCAGCAGCAAGAAGATATAGCCGGTCAATCGATGGTCCCCCGCCGTCCCCTGAATTCGGGCCGGATGGTAACCGACGGACGGCTGTCACAAAAATGCAAAGAACGGGCAGCGCGCGGTTTCCGCGAAATCGGCCGCAAAAGGAAAGGGTCATCCCCCTTGCGGAGGATGACCCTGGAACCGTACTTCAACCCAGTTGAAGCTTGGATCTAGTCTGGATCCTTTCGGATCAAGCTTCCTGCAGGTTCACGGCCTTGGGGCCGCGGGCTTCGTTCTGGACTTCGAAGCTCACCTTCTGGCCTTCGGCCAGACCGGACATGCCGGACTGTTCGACAGCGGTGATGTGGACGAAAACGTCCTTCGAGCCATCTTCCGGCGTGATGAAGCCGTAGCCCTTCTGCTGGTTGAAGAATTTAACCGTTCCAGTGGTCATGTACTTACAGTCCTGTACTAGTTGCCGGGCGGATGGCGCCACGACATGGTGAGATACCGGAACAGCAACCGCGCTTTCCGGGTGATCGACGCTTCCTGGGGCTGGTGGGGTTTTTGGATCCGAAGGGTCCGGTCACCGCCTGCCAAAACCGGCTGGGGCATAATCACGTCAGGATTCGTACTTTCGAACGCTCTTAAACACAAGCGAATTTTAACCGTTAACCGCGGCGGACAGCCATTTAACGGCCAATTCGGCGGCACTTCGCGCGGTGCCTTCGTCGGCGAAAACGCGTTCCCCGAAACCGGCGGCGCCGGACCAGCCGCGGGGGTCTTCCGGGTCGCGGCGGTACTCCTCGAAGCCATGAGTGCCGTCGGCGCGGCGGAACAGATCGACGCAGCGCGTGCCGTCGCCGTTTTCCAGGGACGCAAGAACCAGGGGCCGGATGGATCGGGGATCGGTCATGGGCTTATTATGCGCGACTGCCCTTTTTTCGCCAAAGGATACAGCGACAAGGTATAAGGCCGCGAGATATGGCGGCCCGGACCGGTGTCGGCTAGACTGATTTCCGGTTACCGCCCGTCCCCATTTGATCCCGAGGTTCGAGACCGCCCGTGACCCCATCCCGCCGCCTTCGCCGTTCCCTTGCCGCCGGCGTGATCTGCGCCGCCGCCCTGGCCGTCTCAACCGGCGCCGCGAACGCCAAGCCGGACGCCAAGGAGGCCTTAAGCGCCAACACCTTCATCGGCAACTATCTCGCCGGCCGCCAGGCCCAGCGCGAGGGCGACCTGGGCGCCGCCGCCGAGTTCTACGGCGCCGCCCTGATCCAGCGCCCGGCCACCCCCGGCCTGCTGCGTCAGACCTTCATCGTCAACCTGATCGAAGGCCGCGTGGCGACGGCCGTCACCCTGGCCCGCGACTATCTGAAGGAAGACCCGGACCAGACCATCGCCCAGTTGGCCGTCGCCGTCGATCACATGAAGTACAAGCGCTTCAAGGACGCGCAAGCGTTGTTGAGCAAACTGCCGGATGAAGGGCTTTCCGTGTTCACCAAGCCGCTTCTCATCGCCTGGTGCCTGTACGGCCAAGGCAAGGCCGAGGACGCGCTGGCCGCCCTGAAGCCGCTGGAGGACAAGAAGGGGATCGAGAACCTGGTGGAAATCCACGAGGCGCTGATCCTGCAACTGACCGGCAAGACCGAGGACGCGGCCAAGCTTTTGACCGGCGTCATCGAGCGGCAATCGCCGCCGTCATCCCGCGTCACCCATCTTCTCGGCGCGCTTCTGGAACGCGCCGGCGACACCGAGCGGGCCAAGGCGATCTATAACCTCTATCTCGGCGAACATCCCGTTTCGCGGCTCATGGACACGGCCATGACACGCATGGAGGCGGGCAAGAAACCGCCGCTCGCCATCAAGAACGCCCGCGATGGCGCTGCCGAGGCGCTGTACGACATCGGCTCGTCCCTGCGCCGGCAGAACGCGCATGAAACCGCCATTGCTTTGATTCAGCTGTCGCTTTACCTGAAACCCGATTTCCCCGTGGCGCGCTTCATCCTGGCCGACATCCTACAGTCGGACCAGCGCCTGGAACAGGCGGTGAAGGAATACGACGGCGTGGATGGGGCCTCGCCCTACGGCTGGAGCGCCCAACTCCAGGCCGCCGCCCTGCTGGGCGACCTGGGCCGCTCCGACGCGGCGGTCAAGCGCCTGGACAAACTGGCCAAGCTGCGCCCCGACCTGCCGGACCCGCATCTGCATTTGGGCGATGTCTACCGGCGCATGGAAAAGTATCCGCAGGCGGCCAAGGCCTATTCGGCGGCGATCGAGCGCGTGAAGACCCCGCAGACCCATCACTGGAGCCTGTATTACGCGCGCGGCATCGCTTTCGAGCGGGCCAAGCGGTGGAAGGATTCGGAAAAGGACCTGCTGAAGGCGCTCGACCTGCGCCCGGACCAGCCTTATGTGCTGAACTATCTGGGCTATACCTGGATCGACCAGGGCGAACAACTCGACCGCGCCACGGACATGATCAAGAAGGCCGTGTCGCTGGCCCCCAACGACGGCTTCATCGCCGACAGTCTGGGCTGGGCCTATTACCGCCAGAACCAATACGACAAGGCGGTGGTCGAACTGGAACGCGCCGTGGAACTGCGGCCTCAGGACCCGGTGATCAACGACCACCTGGGCGACGCCTACTGGAAGGTGGGGCGCAAGCTGGAAGCGCAATTCCAATGGAAACGCTCGCTCTCCCTCGCCCCGGACAAGGACCTGATCCCCAAGATTCAGGCCAAGCTGGACAAAGGTCTGTAGGTGGCTGACGCCATCGTTAGCGTCGCGGCGCCGGCCAAGCTGAACCTGTACCTGCATGTCACGGGGCGGCGGGACGACGGCTATCACCTGCTCGACAGTCTGATCGCCTTCGCCGACGTGGGCGACGAGATCAAGGCACGGGCCGCCGCCGACGGCTCGCTGACCCTGACCGTGCGCGGCCCCTTCGCCAAGGACCTGGCCGACGAAACCGATAACCTCGTGCTGCGCACGGCCAGGCGCCTGCGCGAGGCGGCGGGGATCGACGCCGGCGCCCATCTGGTTCTGGAAAAGCGCCTGCCCGTGGCGTCGGGCATCGGCGGCGGATCGGCCGACGCGGCGGCGGCGCTGAAGGCGTTGTGCCGCCTGTGGGGCGTCGAGATGGCGGACGCCGAGATGCGCGCCCTGGCCCTGGAGCTGGGGGCCGACGTCCCCGTGTGCTGGGTCGGGAAACCCGCCTTTATCGGCGGCATCGGCGACGAGATCACGGCCGCCCCGCCCCTGCCCGCGGCCCCTTTGATCCTGGTCAACGCCAAGGTGCCGGTCTCGACCCCGGCCGTGTTCAAGGCCCGGACCGGCGGCTTTCAGGGCCCGGACCGATTCCGGGAAACACCCATCGACGCGGCTCATCTGGCCTATCTTCTGAAGGCCCGCAGCAACGGTTTGACCGAGGCCGCCTGCGCCTTTTGCCCGCCCGTGGCCAAGGTACTGGCCGCTCTCGACGCGACGGAGGCACCGCTTCTGACGCGCATGTCCGGGTCGGGCGGGACCTGCTTCGCGCTGTACGAAACGACGGAGGCGGCGCTTGCCGCCGCCGCACGGCTTTATGACGCGGAACCGGACTGGTGGGTCGCCGTCGGCCGCCTGGCGCCGCCCGCCGACGGGCTGAACTGAGCCGAACTCACCGTCGTTTCAGCCCCCCGCATCCCTTGCCCAGGGCCAACAGATGGTCTAAGAAGTCGGCCCGTCCCTGTAGGGACGGACACCCGGCGATTGGGGCGTGGTGAAGTGGCTTAACACACCGGTTTTTGGTACCGGCATTCCCAGGTTCGAATCCTGGCGCCCCAGCCATTTTTCTGACAAGCAATTCAATAGCTTATGTTGTCGGAAACATTTTAGTTTGTCCAATCACAGCTTAGATTGTCCAAATGACAATTTAACTTGTCCGCTTCCGCACCAAAATTCCTTCATATAGAAAACGGTAGAAAGCGCCGGAGGCGTCCGGATTTTCCGTCGATTTTTTTTGCCTTCCAACCGTTTCCCGGAAATTTAGAAGCCGAGCAATGCTAAATCCGTTCCGGATTTGTCCGCGCTTGAAATCGGGCGCCGCATCCAGTATCTAAGGCGCAAGCGACAACCATACCTCACATAGCCGCGGCCACCCGCGGACATCAAAGCGCGACAGCGAAGCTGGCCCGCGCTTTTTGTGCTTGTCGTTTGCTCTCAAAAACCCAAATCAATCGGGAGGCAGAAGTCATGCGCAATGACATTGCCAAAGTCATCGTCGAGCGCCCACGCCAGGGCGGTCACGGCGCGCGCAAGGGGCGCGCCTTGCGTAACCTCGAACTGGCGCGGAACGTGGTCGGCATGAAGCGTGCGGCGTCCGAGTCCGGCGACCGTAAGACGCTCAACGAGAACCTCGCACCGCTCCGGCGTTATTTCGGCCGTCAGGTCGGGCGCCCCTGGAACAAGGTGTGGTCGGAGGTCTGCGCCAACCTCCGGGTCACATCGACCGTGCAACAACATGTCCGCGACCACATTTGCGACTTCGTCGCACACGAAGGTGTTTCGCGGCGCGACGGCCAAGTGTACGTGCACTCGTACTGGGGCGGCAAAAGACCACTGGAAAACTCCATATTTGAGTTCTGGGTCGACCCGGCAACCGGGATCCTTCGCCGAAACAAGAGACAGCAAACCTACCGCATGAAGCAGAAGGCGCGCCAAGCAGCATGGGTCGCGGAATTGCGCAAACGGATGGTCGAACGCGACACCTGGCATCAGTTCCACCTTTTGGACGATGGCGCTTGGTGGGAAGTTGCGCTGGAACAGGAACCCCCGAAACCGCCGGTAGTCGATGTTGTCTTGAGCGCGGGTTTGTCCGCCCTCTCGCCTGGGCGACTGTACGGCCGTTCAGGCGTCTACGCCGTCGGCAAGCGGCAGCTTTCAAAGAAAGAGATCAAACGCCTGAAGCTACCTCGCTAGTCCAGAGCCTGAGGCGCGATAAGTTAGGCTTCAACAAGGTTCTGCATTTGGACGAATAGCGGACTAATGAACTTTGACCTTCCCCTGTCTGCAATTGACCCTACGCGGACACATCCGTCGGGCGTCCCCAGGCCCGCAATCGCTGTTACGATGGCGCTTCGAACGAAGACCGTTCCCTTCGTCCCGCGCATGGACGACAATGCCCGGGCGAGCCAGGGAGGACAACAAGGGTGCGGACCGTTCGGATCGATGGCGTCCGGCGCGGCGGCAGAGCGACAACGGTTCTTGCTTGGGGACTGTTTCTCGCCGCAGCCGCATATGTCGCGACGGTTCCCGGTCAAGGTAAGTTTCAATCCGTTCCGGTGATTGCTGTTGTCGCCGGGTTGCTGGCCCTGGCCATCGCGGCTTCCGTGAACGCCTGGGCGATCGCGCGCGGGCGCGGGGGCCTGTCGATTGAGCCTGACGGGCTTCGGTGCTTCACCTGGTGGGGCGGGGCGCGGTTCCATCCGTGGGATGCTATCGAGCGGTTCGACGTTCTGTTCGTCGATCCCAACGACGGCCAGTCCAGGGAACAGGTGGGGTTCTTCCGGAAATCGGATAACGCCCCCGGCCGGTTCGTGCCATTTTCCGGTGCGCTGGACCTTCCGAACCGCGATGCGGTCGCCATCCTGGAGCATGTGCGGCAACTGCCGCCGGAAGCCCGCGCGGCCTTGCCCGACAACCTGGAGACCCTGCGTGCCCAGGCGCGGGCGGCGGCCTGAGCTTGCGCGCATTCTTTGCCATTGTCGCCGTCCTGTTCGCGGCACTACCGGGCGCCTGCGCCATGTCGGCGGTCGATGCGCCCCACGGCACACCGTCATGGCGCGAGGGCTGGGCCGACGGGTGCAACTTCGCGCGCGGGATGTCCGGCTGGGGCACGGGCTGGACCGTCGATGTCACACGCCGCCAGTCGGACGCCGACTATGCGGCGGGGCTCAACGCCGGGGCGCGGTATTGCGGATAATGATGTAAAAGGAACGGACAATGCACAGACATTCGATCCTAGTCGCCACCTCCGGCGCGCTTCTTCTCCTTGCGGCCTCCGTCGCCGATGTCGACGCAGGCAGCGGCGGCACGGACGATCCTCTGGCCGTCCTGAAACGCATCTACGTCCTGCCGAATCCCTATTTCGACGCCTTCCATGACCGGGAAGAGCGTCCAAAGTTCTATACCCGCCGCATTCATGAACAGGCCCTCAGGATGGAGGCCTGCGTCTACCGCCAGTTCAAGATGGAGCATCTGGACTACGACTTCATCGTGCCGGGCCAGGTGTCGGAAACATCTTAGTTTGTCCAATCACAGCTTAGATTGTCCAAATGACAATTTAACTTGTCCGCTTCCGCACCAAAATTCCTTCATATAGAACACGATAGAAAGCGCCGGAGATGTCCGGATCTTCCGTCGAGGTTTTTTTGCCTTCCGACCGATGCCCGGAAATTTAGAAACCGAGCAATGCTAAATCCGCTCCGGATTTGTACGCGCTTGAAATCGGGCGCCGCATCCAGTATCTAAGGCACAAGCGACAACCATACCTCACATAGCCGCGGCCACCCGCGGACATCGAAGCGCGACAGCGAAGCTGGCCCGCGCTTTTTGTGTTTGTCGTTTGCTCTCAAAAACTCAAATCAATCGGGAGGCAGAAGTCATGCGCAATGACATTGCCAAAGTCATCGTCGAGCGCCCACGCCAAGGCGGTCACGGCGCGCGCAAGGGGCGCGCCTCGCGTGACCTTGAACTTGCGCGGTACGCGGTCGGCATGAAGCGTGCAGCGTCCGAGTCCGGCGACCGCAAGATGCTCAACGAGAACCTCGCGCCGCTCCGGCGCTACTTTGGCCGCCAGGTCGGGCGCCCTTGGAACAAGGTGTGGTCGGAGGTCTGCGCCAACCTTCGTGTCACCTCGACCGTGCAACAGCATGTCCGCGATCACATCAGCGACTTCGTCGCGTACGAAGGTGTTTCGCGGCGCAACGGCCAGGTGTACGTCCACTCGTACTGGGGCGGCGCAAGACCACTGGAAATCTCCTTGTTTGAGTTCTGGGTCGATCCGGCAACCGGGATCCTCCGCCGGAACAAGAGACAGCAAACCTACCGTATGAAGCAGAAGGCTCGCCAAGCAGCATGGATCTCGGAACTGGGCAAACGGATGGTCGAACGCGACGCCTGGCATCAGTTCCATCTTTTGGACGACGGAGCTTGGTGGGAAGTTGCGCTGGAACAGGAACCCCCGAAACCGCCGGTCGTCGACGTTGTCTTGAGCGCCGGGTTGTCCGCCCTCTCGCCGGGCCGACTGTACGGCCGTTCAGGCGTCTATGCGATCGGCAAACGGCAACTCTCTAAGAAAGAGATCAAACGCTTGAAGCTGTCCCGTTAACCAGCTAATGCGCCGCATGATCGAAGGGCGGGACAGAAACAGAACCATGGCAGCGCGAATTTCGGCGCCCCGACCTGTTGAATGATATTAGATCATTCGCTTAATCTCGACGTACTCGCCGCGAACGCGAAGCGTGACCGTAACGTCCTGGCGCCCGCGATTGCGCCAGAACCAGCCGTGGTTGCCGTCGAAAGCGGCCTCCAGGGTGCCGCTGTGGTTCTTAACCTTGCGGTCTTTCTTGTAGCTGATGTTCTTGCCGCCGCCGTCGCCGTGCAGGTCGTAGTTCACCGCGCCGTTTTTGACCGTCCACGAAAACTCCGCCTTTCCTCCCTTGGCCATGGTCAATTTGACCTCGGCCCCCTGGCCGGGCTTCAGCGTGATCGACACTTCATCCTTCCAGGCCGCTTCATTGCTTTGTGCCTGAGCCTGCCCGATTGCACCCGGGATACCGACATGGTGAGGCAGGGACAGGGCTGAGCCGATCAGCAGGGCCGCGGTCAGGCCGTGAAGAAGACGAGATTTCATGATTTAAGTTTCTCCGTTCGATAAAGGGCGCGGACAATGGATCCGCCAATCTAAGGACAGGGCCAACGCTGGGCATAGGCCCGCGCGAGGCTGACATGGGCTTCTTCTTCAGGGGGCGTCGGGTTCTTTTCAAGCCAGGCCATTCCAACGATCACCAAATAGACGGATGACGCATTCTCCGGAATACAGGCCCGCATGCCATGAATATCACCCGTTTTCAGTTTACCGCGAACATGGGCGATGAGCTTCTCGCATTTGTCGAACCGGCGGGACGCGTCATGATCTGCGCTCGTCACAAGGCATATCGATTCGAGTTGATCGACACCGATGCTTTCGGCTGCCTTCGCATCGGCGAAAGACACCATCATTGCGAAGACGATCCCGGCTCCGAGGTGTCGCAACATCGTCCTTTTCCCAGTCTGTTGGCCGCCGGGCGGCGCGGGCCGTGTAGTGGCCTGCATCGCCGTTAGATCAGTCGTTTGAGCTCCAAGTAGTCGCCCCGAACCCGGAGCGTGACCTTGATGGGCTGATTTTCCCGGTTGCGCCAGAACCAGCCGTGGTTGCCGGTAAAGGCCGCCTCCAGCCTCCCTTCATGGCCCGGCACGCCCCGGCCTTTCTGATAAGCAATGGACTTGCCGCCGCCGTCGCCGTGCAGGTCGTAATTGGCAACGCCGCCGTCGACACTCCAATGGAACTCCGCCACGGCCCCTTCGTCCATCACCAGTTTGACCTCGGCGCCCTGACCGGGCACCAGCGTGAAGGAGATTTCCTCCTTCCATGTCGGGGCCTGGGCCTCCGCCGTCTTTTGCGGCTCAGCCGGTTTCGCCGAATCGGCGGAAGGTGCTGCGACTTGCGCGGGCGCCGACGGTTTCGGCGGCTCCGCGGCCGGCGTCATGGGCTGCTGCTCCATGGCGGCGGTCTGCTCCTGATCCGCCTTGGCTTCCGCTTCCAGTTGCGTCTTGATTTCGCCCATCTCGGTCAGCCCCAGGACACGGCCGATGCCGGTGGGGTCGATGGCATATTCGGCGGGCAGGACGATCGTGACCAGAATGACGGCCGCCGAAACCAGGGCATAGAACGTCGAACGCAGAAGCCTGCCGGTCGTCGGCAATTCGCTCTGAGAAGGGATTTCGGAATTGAACATGGATTGACCTTTCGGGATTAGGAAACGAAGTAACCGGTGAGCTGGTAGCCGATGAGAATGAACCCGGCGCTCATCATCGCGACGTTCACCGTATAGGCGCGGCGGATGAAGCTGTCGGTGCGCCGCCACCAACCCATCAGCACGAGGATCGCAGCGAGCGCCGTCAGCTGGCCCAGTTCGACGCCGACGTTGAAGGCCAACAGATTGGGGATCAGGCCGTCTTCGGCAATGTCATAGTCGATGATCTTCGAAGCCAGACCGAAGCCATGGCAGAACCCGAAGATCAGGGTCGCCCATTTGGTGTTGGGCTGGAAGCCGAACCAGCGCTGATAGGCGCCCAAGTTGTCGAGCGCCTTGTAGACGATGGAAAAACCGATGATGGCGTCGATGATGTAGCTGTTGATGCCGAAGTCGAACAGCACGCCGAGCAGCATGGTCGTCGAATGGCCGAGCGCGAACAGGCTGACGTAGATGGCGATGTGCTTCATCCGGTAGAGGAAGAAGATCACCCCGAACAGGAACAGAATGTGGTCGTAGCCCGTCACCATGTGCTTGGCGCCCAGGTACGAAAACGGCAGGAGCAAAACACCCGAGACTTCGAGGATATAGCCCTTGTCGCCCTGGGCGACGGCGTGGGCCTGCGCGGCATCAATGCTTGCGAGGCAAAGGAAAAGGGCGCCCAAGGCCGCCCCGGCGAGTGTTCTGATCATTGTGGCCCTATCTGCGGTTTGCATCGTTAGCGGTACATCATTGGCTTGACCATAACCTATCCAGGGGGATAGGATCAAGCATGGACGGAACGCACAGACATCAAAGTCACCCGGTTGTGATCAACCGCCTGAAACGGGCGCACGGCCACCTTCGCAAGGTCATTGAAATGATCGAGGCCGGGCGGCCGTGCCTGGACGTTGCGCAACAACTTCATGCGGTCGAGAGCGCAGTGGCGAATGCAAAGACCACGCTGATCGAAGACCACCTGGACCACTGCCTGGACACCGTCGTCGGCCCCATGGACGCCGACCAGCGCCAGGAGATCGCCGATTTCAAGGCGATCGCCAAATACCTCTAGTTACGGATCGAACGGGCGCGGCCATGCTGGGCGTCCTTGCCAACAGAACCTATCGCAACCTTTTCCTCGCCCAGGTGATCTCGCTTGTTGGGACCGGGCTGGGCACGGTTGCGCTGGCCCTGCTGGCTTTCAATATCGCGGGCGACAAGGCGGGTGCAGTCCTGGGCACGGCGTTATTCATCAAGATGGCCGCCTATGTGGGGCTGTCGCCCATTGCGGGCGCGCTCGCGGGCCTGCTGCCCCGGCGGGCGTTCCTGGTGTCGCTCGATGCCGTGCGCACGGGCATCGCACTGATGCTGCCTTTCGTGACCCAGACCTGGCAGATCTACCTGTTGATCTTTTTCCTGCAGGCGGCCTCGGCGGCCTTCACCCCGACCTTCCAGGCCACCATTCCGGACGTCCTGCCGGACGAAGGCGAGTACACCAAGGCACTGTCCCTATCGCGTCTGGCTTATGATCTGGAAAACCTGCTCAGCCCGGCGATCGCGGGCGCGCTGCTTACCGTGATGACCTTCCACGATCTCTTCGTCGGGACGGCCTTGGGTTTCGTCGCTTCCGCGCTTTTCGTCCTGTCGGTTTCCCTGCCGTCGCCGAAGACGGCTCAACTCCGCAGCTTCCGCGACCGCCTGTTCCGGGGAACGCGGATTTTCTTCGCCACGCCCCGGCTGCGCGGGCTGATGGCGGTCAACCTCGCGGTTGCCGCGGGCGGTGCCTTCGTGATCGTCAACACTGTCGTTTTCGTGCAGTCCCGGTTCGGGCTGACGGAGCAGCAGACGGCCCTGGCCCTGGCGTCGTTCGGCGGCGGGTCCATGCTGGTCGCACTTGCCCTGCCGCGCCTGCTGGCCCGCGCGCCGGACCGATTGGCGATGCTGACCGGCGTTGCGGTCCTGGCCGCCGGCACTGGCTTGGCCTCGATGGCAGGAGACTTCGAACTTTTGCTCGGCCTGTGGTTTGTCCTCGGCGGCGGATACTCCCTGGCCCTCACGCCGTCCGGACGGTTGCTCCGGCGCTCCACGCATCCTGAGGACCGCCCGGCGGTGTTCGCAGCGCAGTTCGCCCTGTCCCATGCCTGCTGGCTGATCACCTATCCCCTGGCGGGATGGGTGGGTGCCGCGTTCGGCCTGCCGGTCAGCGCCTCGGTCTTGGCCGGTGTCGCCTTCGCCGGCGTCGTCGGGGCGGCCCTGTTGTGGCCCAGGACCGACCGGGAAGTCGTCGAGCACGACCATCCCGACCTGCCCGACGGCCATCCGCATCTGGCCGAGGGCGACCACCGAGGCGATCACCGCCACGCCCACGCCTACGTCATCGACGACCTGCACTACATGTGGCCCCATGGCCGGTGACCTTGCGGCCTACGGCGGGCTGTTCCTGGTCGCCTTCCTGGCGGCGACGATCCTGCCCGCCCAATCGGAGATCGGCCTCGCCGGCTTGATCCTGTCGGGCGATTACAGCATCGGCCTGCTGATTGCCGTGGCGAGTCTTGGCAACACCCTCGGCGCCGTCGTCAACTGGGCGCTCGGGCGCTGGGTCGAACACTTCCGGGACCGCAAATGGTTCCCGGCCAAGCCGCAGCAGTTGGACAAGGCCGTCGGCTGGTATCACCGATATGGACGGTGGAGCCTGCTCTTGAGCTGGATGCCGTTCATCGGCGATCCGCTGACCCTGGCGGCGGGCGTGCTGCGGGAGCCGTTCTGGAGTTTTCTCGCAATCGTCGCCTTCGCGAAAACGGCCCGCTATATCGTCGTCGCCGGAATCACGTTGGGCAGCGTATAATCAAGAGACTGATCTTGACGTCGATCAATGTGCCTTACGACCAATCGTGGAATATCTACGCGCGTAAATCGCGAAGGGCCAAGACCCGCAGCCATTCAGGAATCATCATGAAACGTGCTCTCAAATTAGGTTTGGTCGTTCTCGCGCTGGTCGCAATAGGTGCGGCAACGGCCGCCTATATCCGCTCCCGTCCATTCACCGTTGCCGTGGCCGCCATAGAGCAAGACGTCCCCGTTCAGGTCTTCGGCCTCGGGACCGTTGAAGCGCGGATCATCTCGCACATCGGTTTCGAAGCGGGCGGCGCTCTGGTTGAAATCAACGCAGATCACGGCGACCGGGTCGAACGCGGCACCATTCTTGCCCGGCTCGCCGATGCGGAAGCGAAGGCTCGTGTTGCGAAAGCAGAAGCCGCACTCGCCCAAGCCAAAGCCAATCTAGAGCGCGCCCTGGCTCGGGTACGAAGTGCTGAAGCCACCTTGGTACAGAAACGCAGCATAAAGGAACGGCGCCAGGCATTGGTCGGCAGCGGCACGACCTCGAAGGAGGCTGCCGAGGACGCTCGTGCCGCCGCGGATGTCGCCGCCGCCGAATTGGCCGTCGCCCAGAGCGACGCAACCGTTGCGGAAGCAGCCATCAAGGACGCGGAAGCGCAGGTTCAACTCGAGACCGCAGTGCTTGGCAACCACGTTCTGTCGGCACCCTACGACGCGCTGGTAATAGGCAGGCGCATGGAATTGGGCGCCGTTGTCGCGCCGGGTGAAGCCATCTTCTCGCTGATCGACCCAAATTCTGTTTGGACCCGAGCCTTCGTCGACGAATCCCAGGCTGGCGACCTGAAACTCGGGCAGCCTGCGGAAGTTCGCCTGCGGTCTCTGCCGCGCCAAGTATTCACAGCGCATGTCGACCGTATCGAAATCGAAAGCGATCGCGTCACCGAGGAACGCCGCGTCTACCTGAAGTGCGACCAGTGCCCCCCCAACGTCTTCCTGGGGGAACAAGCCGAGGTCTACATCACGGTGACACGGCTCGAGACCGCCATGCCGGTGCCGGAGACGGCCATCGACCGGTTCGATGGAGTACACGGGATCGTATGGACCGTGATTGACGGCGCACTGCGCCGCCAGCGGGTCACTTTTAGCCATCGCTTGCTCGATGGCCGGGTAGTGCTAACCGACGGCTTGCCAGCCGGCGCCGAAGTGGTGATCAATCCAAGAACGAAATTCCGCGAGGGACGTGCAGCCCAGATTTCCAAGGCGGCCACGCCATGAACCTAGCCGCCCGTGATCTATGGCACAATTTCAGCCGTTTTCTGCTGACCTGTATTGGGCTTGGACTGTTGTTGGGCGTTGTGCAGTCCATGGTCGGCATCTACCGCGGGATTGTGGTCGAAGGCGCGACCATGGCCAGAGCCGCGGGCGCTGACTTATGGGTCGTGGAAGCCGGATCTAGAGGACCGTTCGCAGCATCATCGCGGATTCCGGGTGACACGCGCGAGGCCGTGGCACGAATGCATGGCGTCGAGGCGGCCGGAAGTCTCACTTACCAATCGGTCGAGGGATTCCACGCAGGGAAAAAGGTTCGTTTGTACTTGGTCGGGTATGAGCTCGGCCGTCCCGGCGGACCGGCGGCGATTGCCGCTGGCCGGAACATAGCACGTAGTCACTACGAACTTGTCTTGGACCGCCGTGCAGGCATTGGTCTGGGCGAGCGCATACAACTCGGCCGCAACAGCTTCACCGTTGTCGGACTGACCGAAAACTTGGTCAGTTCAGGTGGCGATCCTGCCGCTTTCATTACCTTGCTGGACTCCCAGGAATTACAGTTCGAACTCGCCCCGCCGGCGGCACGCCGAGAAATTGCCCGCGGCACCGGAACGGGAAGCACAGACACGGTGAACGCCGTTGTGGCACGCGTTCACGCCAATGTCCCGGCGGATGAGGTCGCGACAACGGTAAAGCGTTGGAAGCACCTGGCGGCATTGACCGAGGCGGAACAGGAAGATGTCCTGACGCGCTCCGTGGTCGAGCGGGCCGCCCGCCAGATCGGCCTGTTCACAGTCATCCTGATGCTGGTGTCGACGGTGATCATTTCGCTCATCGTCTACACGATGACGCTGGACAAAAGGCGCGAGATCGCGACGCTTAAGCTGATCGGCGCCCCGGACCGGCGCATCGTCGGGATGATCATCCAGCAGGCTCTGGCGATGGGTTTGGTCGGCCTTCTGTTTGGCGCCACGATGGTCAATCTCATCGTCGATTTTTTCCCTCGGCGCGTCGTCCTGTTGCTGCCCGACGGGCTCGCCCTGGCAGGCATCGTCGTTTTGGTCTGCTTGCTGGCAAGCACGATCAGCGTGCGGTATGCCCTGAAGATCGACCCCGCGACGGCACTGGCGGGCTGACGATGGATCAAGCCGTCCCACCGCTTGTCGAGCTCCACCAAGTGTCGAAGCATTTCGGAGAAGGCGACACACGTGTAGACGCGCTCCGCGAGATCGATTTGAACGTCGCTCCCGGCGAACTGATCGGTCTCGTCGGACCGAGCGGATCAGGAAAAAGTACGCTGCTCAACGTGATCGGCTGTATTCTGGAACCAAGCAGCGGATCGATGCATCTCGACGGCGACTTGGTCTATGACGGCCGTTGGCTGCGCGGAGACCTGCGCCGCCTCCGCCTCGACAAGATCGGTTTCATTTTCCAGTGGCATAATCTGCTGCCCTTCCTCAATGCCGTAGACAACGTCGCGGTCGTTCTCGATCTTATCGGCGCAGAACGAGATACGGCCCGAGGGCGAGCAGAGGAATTGCTGGAATACCTGGATATCGGAAAGCGGCGCGACGCCATGCCCGCGAATCTCTCCGGCGGCGAGGCGCAGCGTGTGGCAATTGCCAGGGCCCTGGCCAACGAACCTCGCATTATCCTGGCCGACGAACCCACGGCGGCACTGGATTCCGAACGCGCCGCCATCGTCATGGACCTGTTGCACCGGGTCGCACGCGAGCGTCAGGCAGCGATCATCGTGGTGACGCACGACGAGAAGGTGTTCAATCGCTTCGACCGCATCGTCCGCCTACGCGACGGGCGATTGGAGAGTGAAGCCACTCCAGCTGCTTCTACAGCGGACGATTGACCTGGAACCCCCAAGACGAAGCCGAACGCCAACAACGAATAATGGGCACCAATCGAGTTGCGGAGGAAGTGTGTGAATACAGCGTCTATCAAATGCTTTGCGCTGGCGGTCCTTGCCATCCTAACGAGCGGCGCTGTATCGGCGCAGGCCGCTGACATCCTGCCGCCCCCGGAACGCGTTTCGGAAAACGTCTATGCCTGGATCGGCCCCCTCGACGGCCCCAACACGCAAAACCAAGGCTACCGCATGAACCTCGCCTTCGTCGTCGGCACGGATGCCGTCGCCGTGTTCGACACGGGCTACACGCGGGAAATGGGCGATGAGATGATCGCTCATATCAAACGCGTGACTGCGCTGCCGATCCGCTACGCGATCAATTCCAACTCGCAGCCGCATCGATATTTCGGCAACGATGCGTTCCATGCCATCGGCGCGGAGATCATGGCGACGCCAGAGGAACTGGCCCGCATGGAAGGCATGGGTGGCATGTTCGCCATGTTCAGCGCTCAGGCCCTGGGTCTCAAGGACGGTGCGGTCCCCGCACCAATAGCGCCTGTACAAAAAGTAACAAGCTCCCGGACGCTCGACCTCGGCGGTGGAATCACCTTGCGCATTCTGCCGGCAGGTGGGAACCACACGCCCAACTCGCTGATCGCCGATGTTCCCTCCGACAAGGTCCTTCTGGCCGGCGACGTTCTGTATGGAGAACGGTTGCTGGCAGTCCTGGATGTCAGTCAGCCGAAGGAATGGATCGATACCTTCGACGGCTTGCGTCGGTTCAAGGACTATCTGTTCGTCCCGGGCCATGGCCGGCCCGGACCACTCGCCATTTTCGAGGGGCCGACCTACCGCTATCTCTCCAACATATGGGACTACATGTGCAAAGCGGTGGGCGCCGGCGTCGACTTGGATTCGGCGGTCAAGTCCTACGACCAATCCGCCTATTCCGGACTTGTGAACTTCGATAATCTCAGTGGACGGAACGCCAGCTGGACCTATCAGAAGGCCGAGTTCGCCTGTTTCTGATGACCTGTTGCCGCGTACCTTTGAGGAAAGCCGAACATGCGGAAGCGCGTCGCCATCCTGTTTCCCGCCCCGGAGGGATCTCGGAACGTTGTCCTGGAAGATACGCGGTTCGCTGAAACTGCGGCGGCGTTACGTGCGACGGGTTTGGACGTTGAAGCGGCACCCTATGCGGATCAATTCATCGACGATGCCCGCGACCAACTTCTGGGCGTAGACGGCGTCTTGGTCTGGGTCAATCCGGTTGAAGGAGAGCAAAATCGAGCGCTGCTTAACGGATTATTGTCGGACATCGCCGAACGGGGGGTATTCGTCAGCGCCCATCCCGACGTCATTCGAAAGATGGGCACCAAGGCAATCCTCTATCAGACCCGCTCCATGCCCTGGGGCTGCGACACGCGCCATTACACTTCCCTTGAACAGATGCAGGCGGAACTGCCGGAGCGCCTGAGCCGGCACGGCGCGGTCGTCTTGAAACGAGTGCGCGGGAACGGCGGCAATGGCGTCTGGCGGGTGGCGCCCGCAGATCCCGCCGCCACCGTTACGCTAACCTCCCGGCTCCACGTGCGCCACGCCAAGCGGGGCAGCACCGAGGAGGAAATGGCGCCCGAGGAGCTATATGCCATCTGCGCGTCCTATTTCGAAGACGGAGACGGAATGATCGACCAGCCCTATCAGGCGCGCCTGGCCGACGGCATGGTGCGCTGTTACATGGTCCACGACCGTGTCGCGGGGTTCGGCGAACAACTGATCAACGCGCTGCATCCGGCGGTGCCGGACCCGGGCGAGCGCCTCTATTTCCCGCCGACGCGACCGGATTTTCAGCCGCTGAAGACGATGCTGGAAACGGACTGGCTGCCCGAACTGTGCCGCCGCCTTGACCTCCAACCGCATGATCTCCCGATCATCTGGGATGCCGATTTTCTTTACGGCCCGAAAGATGCGGCGGGCGCCGACACGTTCGTTCTATGTGAGATCAACGTCAGTTCCGTCTATCCGTTTCCCGACGACGCGCTGAAGCCGATCGCCGAAGCGGCATCCGCCAGATTGGCAGTTCCGCCGAAAACTTAATCCTCTTGCTGGTGATTTCATCCACTTCCGGCAAAAAGCGGACACCACACCAAAGTCGTCGCAATAACTCCTATTCGAGAAAGCAGACGTCTGATTCTTCAGATAAGCCCGTTCCAAATTTCCCTTGCACACGAACCTTCGCATCACTAAATACCCGCCGCTTTAAATTGTCCTGACTTGGGCAAAGGCTGCCGCCCATGTTTGCGGCTTAACCACATTGAACGGCCCCTGGCCATTCCGACCGCGACCGGTCGATGATGAGACGTTCTCGTCTTGGTTCTCGCGCCTGGCTTGGGCCAACGGGCTGGAACCTGGCGAGCTGTATCGCATCGCACTACCCGGCGGACGGATGCATCGAGCCGATCTGGACAGGCTCGCCTGCGAAGACCTGATCGCCGGTTTATCGGCCCACACGGGTATCGAGCGAGGTGACTTGCTCAAGCGGACGCTGAAAGCCTGGTCCGGCCGGTTGTATGGAGAAGACGACGGCCGCAACAAGCTGCTTTGGCTGCCCGCCGCCGGCGTGCATCAAAAGTCGAAGTCGTTCGGTCAACAGGCCTGCCCCGCATGCCTACAGGATGACGCTGTGTCACACCTCCGCTCGGTGCACCGATTGGCATTCGTCACCAGCTGCCCCCATCACAGCCGCCTGCTGATCGATAAATGCCCTGAATGCACCGCGCCAATTCAACCGCTCTACGGATCACCTCACCTAGGATCAGTTTGTCTTTGTTGGAATTGCGGTTTCGATCTTCGGCGCGCGGAGCCGCCGGAGGTCCATACGCATCGCGCCCAAGAAGAGCTGGTCCGCATTGCACAAGGCGATTGGGGCGAGCTGGGTGGGTTCGGCCGCGTCTATCCGCTCGCCTATTTCCGAATTCTCTGGATCGTTTATCGCCTACTGGCAACAGGCCGGTTTGCCTACCCGCTACGTGAGTGGACACGCCGAAACCTCGGCACGCCTGACGTACCACCATCTGCCATACCGCGCATCAAAGAGATAGAACGATTGCCGGCCCACAGCCGCCATGTCCTTACTCAGCAAGCCTACGCATTGCTCGGCGATTGGCCGTTCCGGTTCGTCGCCGCTTGCAAAGGTGTCGGCATCACGTCGCGTGTGCTCCTGAAAAACCCTGCGCAGGTACCCTTCGCATTATGGGCGCCAGCGTCGAGCGAGCTTCAAGACGGCAACTATCAACCGGCACCATCCGAAGTCGCGGCGGCGAGGGCATTCTTGCAAAGGCAAGACACGCTACCGACACGCGGCGCCTTGAGCCAAGTCCTCGGCTGCAAATCCAAGCACATCGATGAACTCGCCGTTCCCGCCGGCGACCACTGCGCCTACGGGACGAACCGCTATTGGAAACTGGACGGCGTCAGTCCCGAGGTTCGCGCGGCCGCACGCGCAGCCGCCATACATGAAGGACATAACGTCGGCCCCTGGGTCGATCAGATATTACGCGAGGCGCTCAAAAGGCGAGGCTTAGTATAAAAATACATGTTGGGGATTGCAGCCCGGAAAAATCACTACATATAGTATTTAGGAGGAGAGATGCCGGTTAGAAAAATTCCCATCAGCAGCCGGAGTCTGACGGGTCGCCACGCATACGGGCGCGGCAAAGATGCTGTTGGATTTGAATCGTCTCTCGAGCGGGATTTCATCTCGCTGATGCGTTTCGATATCAATGTCACGGACATCGAAGAGCAGCCCGTCCGGATTGCGTTCCAGGACAGTGCCGGCAATCATCGCCACTACACACCGGACTTCCTGGTTCATCGACGTTCCGGCACCTCGATGCTCGCCGAGATCAAACCTGCCAAGTTCGTGACGGCCGACCTCGACGACAAATTCAATGCCGCCAGGAATTTCGCCCGCAGGCGGGGTTGGATGTTCGAGGTATGGACGGAACAGCAGATCCGCATTCCCCGGTTGGAGAACGCCAAATTCCTCGTCCCCTACCAGCAAGCGGAGCCGCCGGCAGGGGCGCGCGACCGCTTACTGACCGCACTAGGTGAAACAGGTCGGACGACGGTTACCCGCCTTCTCGATGCGACATGCCGCCAAGAAGATGACCGTGCGGAGACGCTATTTGCTCTGTGGCATTTGGTCGCGACAGGAACGGTCGCCGCGGGCATGGACGATCCCCTAACTCCGGCAAGCGAAATTCATTTGAATGAAGGCAATCAACGATGAGCACGCCGCTGAGTTTCGACGTCGGCAGCGAAGTCCAGTTTCTTGGACGTGCCGCCGTTATCACTTCCCAGCCCAGCTTCGACGAGGTCATGGTGCAGTTCGTCGATACAGGCGAAATCAAATCAGCGAATGTCGGACAGCTCAAAAGCAAAGAAGCATCTGTGATCGACAAGCCCCGGGTCCTGGACGCCATACCGGAGAGCGACCTGGATACGGCGCGAGAACGATACGAGGCGATCAAACCGCTGCTCGATGTTACCCACGGAAAAGGCGAAGCCTTCAAGGCCCGCGCCGAGGAAATCGGCGTCAACGAGAAGACACTGCGCCGCTGGTGCGCTGACTATCAGGCGAGGGGTTTGCTATCCGATCTAGCACCCAACCGCCGGGGCAAACGGAAGCGGCGTTTGCCAAAAAAGGTCGAGACCATCATCCAGGACGTGATCGAGAACGTCTATCTCACCAAACAGAAGGTGACGGCGAAGAAAGCCATCGACGAGGTCGTTCGCCGATGCAAGGCGGCCCGATTGAAAGCACCGCACCCGAACACGATCCGCGCTCGCATAAAGGCGGTTAAAGAAAGCGAGCGGGTCAAACGCCGTCAAGGCGCCAAGGCCGCCCGCGACCAATTCGCCGCAGTAAAGGGTGAGTTTCCGGACGGGAACTTCCCGCTGGAAACCGTTCAGATCGACCACACGAAGCTGGACATCATCCTGGTCGATGACGATACCCGTTTGCCGATCGGCCGTCCGTGGCTCACCGTCGCCATCGACGTCTTCAGTCGAATGATCACCGGGTATTACATCTCTCTCGACGCGCCGAGTTCATTCTCCGTGGGAATGTGCATCCGTCATTCAGCGCTGCCCAAAGACGCCGAGATTGAAAAGCTGGGGATCGACGGCAAGTGGCCGGTATGGGGTCTGATGCGGACCCTCCATGCCGACAACGGCAAGGATTTTCACAGCAACCTGATCAAAAAATCCTGCGACGAATATGGGATCAACATCGCCTGGCGGCCGGTAAGGCAGCCGCACTTCGGCGGGCATGTCGAACGGTTGATGGGGACAATCGCCAAGGAAATCCACGCCCTGCCAGGTACGACCTTCTCCAACATCCAGGAGAAGGGTGAATACAACTCGGCGAAACAGGCATCAATGACGCTGGATGAACTGCACGCCTGGTTCGTCACCTATGTGGTCGGTGTCTATCACCAGCGCGTCCACAAAGGCATCGGCATGAGCCCGATTGAAAAGTGGCGAGAAGGCGTCCTAGGAACCGGCCGGCGGAAAGGCACCGGGCTCAACGCGCCAATCAGCGATCCGGAGCGGTTCGCCATCGACTTCCTCCCGCTCGAAACCCGCACGGTTCAACGCGAAGGAATTGCTTGGGACGGCGTCAAATACCGCGCCCCCAGCATCCTCGGTTGGATCGGGGAGAAACAAGGGGGACGGAGCGTGAAGTTCACCATCAGACGGGACCCCCGCGACATCAGCCGCATCTATTTCCTCGATCCCGAACTCAAGGAGTATCTCGAGGTTCCTTACCGGGACCAGACGCATCCCTCGATCTCCCTTTGGGAGCTTCGGGCCGCCAAGAAATACCTGAGAGACCGAAACGCGGAGGTCATCGACGAAGACGCCATCTTCGCCGCGATCGAGGAGATGGGACGCATCGCGGAGAGCGCCACGACCGAAACCAAGAAAGCCCGACGAGCTAAACAGAGGAAGAAAGTCCATGCACGAGAAACGTCAGATCAACGGCCGGGCCTTTCGCTCGTCGTCGATAACTCCGAGGCCATCGAAGAAGACGAAGGTAAATTCGACATCGGCGATGCCGACCTTGAAGGCCGTTGGGAGGATTGGTCATGACTGAGCCCGCAAGAAGCGAACTGACATCATTCGAGCTGTTCGGCCCGGAGCCGCGGGAGAGATTGCATCGGATCTGGTCGTCCTGCTGGATCGACTACCCGATTGCCCTGCAGGCATTGAAACGCCTTGACCCGCATTTCCCAAGTAACACTCTGATTTCGCTGTCCTGCTCGTGATATTCCGCATATAAATCATAGTGTTGATGGCCGTGAGAGGCGCGTTTCATGGATCACCCAAAGGGTGCGAGCTCGCAGCGGGCAGATCGGGTGGATTTCGACCGCCGTGTACGGCTTGAATTTCGCGGCACGCAGCTAAGTTCCGACGGTGGCCTTCTGGTGATGCGCGAGCTGGATGACGCGCTTGGGCTGTCCGATCTGGCGGCAACAGCATTGCGCGACACCCGACGCGGCAAGAACACGATCCATCGGCTTGACGGGCTTTTCCGGCAGTCGGTGTTCGGGCGACTGGCTGGGTACGAGGATGTAAACGACGCCGACCGCCTGGCCCTCGATCCGGTCATGCGCCAGGTCGTGGGTGGAAGGGCTGTCGATGCGCAGGCGGCCTCGGCCTCACAGATGGGGCGGTTCGAGACCGAGACACTCGCTCTGGCCGAGAACCGTGCCGCGCTGGCCGACCTGAACGGGCAATGGATCGACCGGTTTCATGACCGCAATGGGCTGAAGTACATCGTGCTGGACATGGATAGCTCGGTCAGCCCGACCCATGGCGACCAGGAAGGTGCCGCCTGGAACGGGCATTTCGATTGCACCTGCTATCACCCGAACTTTCTGTTCAACCAGTTCGGCATGCTGGAACGCTGCGCCCTTCGCAATGGCAACGTCCACAGCGCAGACGGCTGGCGGGACGTCCTCGATCCGGTGATCGCCCGGTATGCCACGCGGGACATCCTGCGGTTCTTCCGGGCCGATGCCGCCTACGCGATCCCGGCGATCTATGAGCGGCTGGAAGAAGCCCGGTTCTTCTACACCATCCGGCTGCCTGCGAACAACGTCCTGCGCGAGAAGATCGCGCATCGGCTGAAACGGCCCGTGGGGCGGCCTTCCCTGACCAAGGTCAAACGGTTCTTCGAGGACTTCGAGTATCAGGCGGCGTCCTGGGACAAGCCGCGCCGAGTGGTCGCCAAGATCGAATGGCACCCGGGCGAGTTGTTCCCGCGTGTCGGCTTCATCGTCACCAACATGCCCATGGACCCGGACTGGATCGTGCGGTTCTACAACCAGCGCGGCACCGCCGAGCAGCACATCAAGGAAGGCAAATACGCCTTCCGCTGGACGCGGCTGTCATGCCGGAAGTTCCGCGACAACGAGGTGCGGCTGCAACTCCACGCGCTGGCCTACAACCTGGCCACCTTCCTGCGCTGCATCGAACTGCCCGAAGCCATGGCGGACTGGTCACTGACCAGCCTGCAACTGAAGCTGATCAAGATCGGGGCGCGTGTCGTCCGTCACGCCCGCGCCATCACCTTCCAACTGGCCGAGGTGGCCGTCACCGGCCCGATGGTGCGCGCCATCCTCGCCGCCATCCGCCGCCTTCGAGCGCCTCCGTCATGCGCATGACAGCGATCCACGCCCAAACTGAACGAAAGCGGCAGGACAGGTCTGCCCGCTGCGCTGAAAAACACCACCGTCAAGCCAGATCACGGCGGCTTCGCGCTCTGATCCGCCCTGTTTCCAGCAGCCCGCTCGACCGCAGGCACCGCTCAGGACGGAAAATGCTTGTCCAGCGGCCAGGTTCAGGCGATCTTCAAGTCAACCGGTACGCCACTTGGGGAATGTCAGTTGTAGACGACCTCGTCCGCATGGAGCTCGTGGGGCTCCTTGCGACCCAGGCAGTGCTCGATTGAAGCGGAGGGGACCTATGAAACGTTGGCAGCGCGCGGCCTTAATGGTTTCGGCGATCGTCGTTGTGGCGGTCGCGGCAGCGGTTAGCTGGAAGTACTACGGCGACCCGCACGAAAACAGTGGACACTTGGTACTGCTTGGCAACGTTGATGTTCGCCAAGTCAACCTCGCCTTCAAAGTGCCCGGGCGCCTGGCCACGATGACGGCCGAGGAAGGTGATGCCGTCGAGGCGCGACAGACAGTCGCATCGCTGGAGAGCGAAGACTTCGAAGATGAGCTTCGTCTTGCGCGCGCTCGCGTCCAAGGCCAAGAGGCCGCACTCGCCGAACTGGAAACAGGCACACGTCCAGAAGAAGTCGAGCAGGCGCGCGCACTCGTTCGGCAACGCGAAGCGGCGCTGCAGCTCGCCAGAGCGACGCTGGACCGTCAGGAGAAGCTAGCCGCGCGCAACGTCGCATCTCATCAGGTTCATGATGAGGCGCAAGCGCGCCTTGACGAGGCGCGAGCGCAACTCAGTGCGGCCAAGGAAGCCCTCGAATTAGCAGTGACCGGACCGCGTCAGGAAGACATCGACCAAGCGCGGGCCCAACTCTCCGCCGATCGGGCGGCCCTCAGTCTTGCGGAGCGGCGCCTTGCCGATGCAACGCTCACAGCCCCGAATGATGGGATCATCCTGACCCGCGTGCGAGAGCCCGGCGCAATCGTAGCGGCCGGCGAGACGATTTACACGCTGACCCTGACATCACCCGTATGGGTGCGGACCTATGTCGACGAACCCGATCTAGGCCGCATTCACGCGGGCATGCCGGCCGAGGTGCATACCGACTCGGGCGGTACCTATGAAGGTCGGATCGGCTTCATCTCCCCCGTGGCCGAGTTCACGCCGAAGACGGTAGAGACGCGTGAACTGAGAACCAGTCTTGTCTATCGCCTGCGTGTGATTGTCGAAAACTCGGACAATGGTCTCAAACAGGGCATGCCGGTCACTGTCGTCCTCAAGGTGTGAGAATAGGGGTTAGACGGTGAGCGAGTACCTCGTCCAAATTGATGGCATCACAAAGCGCTTCGACGACTCTGATACAGCCGCGCTAGATGCCGTCACGACGCGGATCGAAGCGGGCCGGGTCACTGGTCTGGTCGGGCCAGACGGCGCCGGAAAGACAACCCTGTTGCGTCTAATCGCCGGTCTGCTTTTGCCCAATGACGGCGAACTCACGGTTTGCGGCCTCAACCCGACCAGAGACCCCACTGCGCTGCGTCGCGTGGTCGCCTACATGCCGCAACGCTTCGGGCTCTATGAAGACCTTTCGGTCATCGAGAATCTGGAGCTTTACGCCGATTTGCGTACCGTCGTGGGTACCGAGCGGAAACAAAACTTTGAAAGGCTCTTGTCCTTTACCGGACTTGCGCCTTTCACCAATCGGCTGGCGGGCGCACTTTCTGGTGGTATGAAGCAGAAGCTGGGGCTGGCCTGCGCGCTCATCAAGCGACCTCGGCTCCTCTTGCTCGACGAGCCGAGCGTCGGCGTCGATCCCATTTCGCGACGCGAGCTCTGGCACATGGTTTACGAGCTCGTCGATCAAGGCATCGGCGTCATATGGAGCACCGCCTATCTTGACGAGGCGGAACGCTGCGCGGCGGTCCTTCTGCTGAGCGAAGGCAAGCTGCTCTACCAGGGCCCCCCACATGAACTGACACGCACTGTCGAAGGACGCACTTTCGTCGTGCAAAACATAGGCATCGACCGGCGCGCTATGCTTGCGCGCGCTCTTGACCAACCGGCCGTGATCGATGGCGTCATTCAGGGGCGCAATGTGCGGCTCGTTCTTGCCCAGGATGCCGATCCGCCAGCGGCTGCCGACATCGAAGCCGGACCTGAGGCGACAGTTGCTACGGTCTCGCCCCGCTTCGAAGATGCTTTCATGACCCTGCTCGGTGGTGGGCTTAAAGGCCGTTCGCCCTTCGGGGGCGGCAGAGGCGCCAAACGGCATGATGCGGGTGTGGTCGTCGAAGCTCAGGAGCTCACGCGGCGCTTCGGAACGTTTACGGCCGCCGACCGGATCAATTTCCAGGTGGCCCGGGGCGAGATTTTCGGCTTGATCGGACCGAACGGTGCCGGCAAATCCACCACCTTCAAGATGCTATGCGGCTTACTGCGCCCGTCCTCCGGCACAGCAAGGGTTGTGGGGCTCGATCTTGCCAGGGCGCCGAGCAAGGCGCGGGCTCGGCTCGGCTACATGGCTCAGAAGTTCTCGCTCTATGGCGACTTGAGCGTAAGCCAAAACCTGGATTTCTTTGCCGGGGTTTACGGTCTTGGCGGCCAACGGCGCCAGGATGCAATCGAGCGTATGGTCGAAACATTTGCACTGGACCCACATCTCGACGCCAACGCCATCACTCTGCCGCTCGGCTTCAAACAGCGGCTGGCGCTTGCCTGCGCTGTCATGCACGACCCCGACGTACTGTTTCTCGACGAACCCACGTCGGGAGTCGACCCCCGGACCCGGCGCGAGTTTTGGTCGCATATCAATGCGATGGTTGCGAACGGCGTCACAGTGATGGTGACGACTCACTTTCTCGACGAGGCGGAGTATTGCGATCGCATGGCGCTGATCTACCGCGGTCGCATGATCGCCACCGGCGCGCCTGATGACCTTAAAGACCGCGTTCGCTCGGCTGATCATCCTGAGCCGACCCTCGAAGACGCTTTCATCGCCCTGGTCGAGGATGATGACCGGAAGGCAGCGGCATGAGAGAGGTTCTGATCTGGAACAAGGCGAAGCGCCTGCGTGTCGCGGGACTGATTCGCAAGGAGACCCGCCAAGTGGTGCGCGATCCAAGCAGCATCCTCGTCGCGGCCGTGCTGCCGCTTATCCTGATTTTTCTGTTCGGCTATGGCGTCACCTTCGACCCGCGTTTCTTCACGATAGGTTTGGTGGTTGAGCAACCCACGCCCGAAGCTGGCAGCTTCACGGCAGCGCTCTCCAATTCACCCTATTTCAGAATCCAAACAGCCCGGGACCGCAGGTCGTTCGAGCAAGATCTGGTCGCCGGTGACTTACACGGCATCGTCACGCTGCCGGCGAGCTTTGCTGAACAGGCCTACCGTGGCGAGACCGCGCCGATCCAGGTGATCGTCGACGGCAGTGATCCAAACACGGCCGACTTGGTACGCAACTATATCCAGTTGCTCTGGGCAAATTGGCTGGAACAAGAATCAATCAGCCGGGGACCGCACCTTCTGCCGACGGCGGTGGAACTTGAGCCGCTGGTGTGGTTCAACCCGGAAATTTCCAGCCGCAACTATCTGGTGCCTGGATCGGTCGCCATCATCCTGACGCTGATCGGCGCGCTGTTGACGGCTCTCGTGGTCGCCCGCGAGTGGGAGCGCGGCACCATGGAGGCTTTGCTTGCGACGCCAATCGGCATCGTTGAGCTTCTCGTTGGCAAGCTCGTGCCCTACTTCCTTCTCGGCTTGGGCTCGATGGCGCTGTCGACCGCCACGGCCGTGCTCTTGTTTGGAGTGCCGTTTCGCGGCTCGTTTCTGCTTCTCGGGCTTGTTTCGGCTCTTTTCATGTGGGCAGCCCTCGGCCAAGGGTTGCTGATCTCCACGGTGACCCGCAATCAGCTTGTGGCCGCGCAAGCCTCCATCCTGTCCGCCTTTCTACCGGCCTTCTACTTCTCGAACTTCGTGTTCGAGATCGACAGCATGCCATGGCCGCTGCAACTGATCAGCTATGCCGTGCCAGCGCGCTACTTCGTCTCAACCCTGCAGACACTATTCCTCGCTGGCGATATCTGGAGCGTGATCTTGCCCGATCTAGTGGGTCTATTCGTCATTGCCGCGGTATTTTTCGCGCTTACGGCGGCCAAAACGCGAACAAGGCTCGAATAAGTCATGTGGCGACGCACCCTCGCACTAATCGTCAAAGAGTTGCTGGCAAGCGCTCGAGATCCGCATACCCGTTGGGTCGTCTTGTTTTCGCCCCCCTTCCTGCTGCTGATCTATGCATTTGCCATTACCCAGGAAGTCAAGAACGTGTCGATGGCAATCCTCAACGAGGACATCGGTCTGGAGTCGCGGGAACTTATCAGCCGCTTTGAAGGGTCCACAACCTTCGACCGGCTCCTTTACCTGAAGGGGGTTTCCGAGATTGCGCCGGCCATAGAGTCCCAGGACGTGATCTTGGCGATCTACATCCGATCGGACTTTTCCCGCCGGATCGCTGCTGGAGAACCTGCCACGGTTCAACTGCTGCTGGACGGCCGGCGATCGAACGCGGCACAAATCCTTTTGGGCTACACGACGCGTATTATCGAAAGGCTTAACAGTGAGTTCGCCGAACGCGGAGGCACGGGCCCGCCAGCTATCGTCATCGCCAGGGCTTGGTTCAACCCCAACTTCGAACCTCTTTGGTCCGCGGTTCCCGCCCTGTTCGCCGTTTTAACGGCCGTCGTCGGCTTCATGGTTTCATCGCTCGCCGTCGCACGCGAGCGTGAGCTCGGCACCTTCGAACAGCTCCTGGTGTCGCCTCTTCGGCCCATCGAGATATTGGCTGGCAAGACAGTACCGGCGCTCCTCATCGCGCTCGCCAGCGCAACCGCAATGCTGGCGCTTGGATGGCTCGTGCTGGACGTACCCGTGAGAGGCTCGCTTCCGTTGCTTTACTTCAGCATGACCATCTATCTCGCCGCCATCATCGGTATCGGCCTGTTCATTTCTTCGATCGCTGCGACACAGCAACAGGCGGTAATCGGACTCTTCATCTACATGATGCCAGCCGTGCTGCTGTCGGGCTACGCCACGCCGGTGGAAAACATGCCTGACTGGCTGCAATGGCTGACTGAAACCAACCCGATCACCCATTTCATCGTCATCTGCAAAGGTGTGTTTTTGAAAAGTCTACCTGTTGAGGTCATCGTCCGTCATACCTGGCCCATGGCGCTGATCGCAGCAGCTACCCTGTCGACCGGCACTTGGTTATTCCGGCGCCGTGTGACCTGACCGCCATGTGACCGTTGAGCTGCATTATTGGGCAAGCCAATCCCCAAAGCGGACCACACGATGACTGCTGATACACATCAATACACTTCGTCGCCCACGAACGGTGCGTGGCTGAATGCGCTCCGCCGCTATCTCGTTTTTGTCGCAGTGGCAAATCTGGTTTGATGCGACATTTTACGTTTCCATCCAGAACAACCATGACGGTAAACCGGATGAAATTCATTCGGCCAGCCTTTTTCCAGGCAAACAATGGGCGCAACTTCCCGGTAATGTACGAGCGCAACTATTTCAAATTCTGGCATCCCTCGCTAACGAGGCCAGCGCCCGCGAACTGCATGATTACCAACTCAATCCCGATAACACACACCGCGGCCACACTATCCGCCTGACCGATTTGCCCGAAGATGATCCTATTTTTACACCGCTTAAAAATGACGGGGCAGGGGAATGACCGCTTGAGTGGCTCCTCAACCACCCGCGCGTCACGCGGCCGCCCTGCTGTCTCATCGTCGGGGAAACCAATCACGGAAAGACGACGATCGCTCGGAAGTTCGAACGGATGCACCAACCAGACCCCGGCGCCTCCGACGAAGCGAAATCCATGCCCGTCGTCTACGTGCAAGCGCCGCCCATGGCAGATGTCGCGGGCTTCTACGGCAACATATTGAACGCCGTCGGCGCGCCTTTCATGCCGACCTGGTCTGCTTCCCGAAAGCAGGACCTGGTCCTGAAGACGCTGACCAATCTGGGAACCAAGATGCTGATCGTCGATGAGCTCCACAGCATCCTGCAGGGGAAGATAGATCAACGCGGTGTCTTCCTGAACGTCTTGAAGCACCTGACCAACGAACTGCAGATCCCGATCGTAGGCTTAGGCACCAGGGAAATTCTGCGTGTCGTGCAAACCGACCAGCAGTTTGGCAATCGCTTCGAGCCCTTCACCCTGCCGAAGTGGGAACTCGGCCCCGGATACGCCACGTTTCTGGCTCACATATGTCGCCGTACCGGCATGAAGGACGTGTCGTTCATGAAGGACAAAGCGTTGGTTCGCCGCATCCACACCATGAGCGAAGGCCTTACCGGAGAGTCCTGGAAAGTCGTGTGCTTCGCCCTCGAACGGATGGAGGAGACCGGCCGGTCAGCGTTGGAGCCAAAAATTCTAGACGAGATCGATTGGACAGCGCCGAAGGATCGGAGGCGCCAGGCCTGAAGCGCTGTACGCTGTCGGAATGCTTTTTCCAATCTTATCTAGGACGACGCTCATCGGATCGAAGCTGTGACGATCAGAGCTGCCCTGGCGGGATCTCAGCTGTAAGAAGCAAAGAACTTTATCGCAGGTCAACGGCCAACCACCTGCTCAATTGCTTTAAGCAATTCCATAATTTGCATACGTTTCGATGGTCGGTGCCTTCCCAACTTGCCAGCAAGTTCGAGTATCGCCAATTGAATCTCCCGGCTTTCCCCAGAGGCGCCTTCTTCAAGCCAAAGCATCAACCGATCTTTCGTCTTATTTCCTAATTTTACCTTATTATTCAATACATTACTGATATGCCCTTGTGACAATCCGCAAGCCACGGCCAGCTCGGATTGCGTGACTTTTTGCTCGGCCATTTTCTCTGCGACATCTGGAATTATCGCGCTCGAGTTCATTGACGCAGATTCCTAAATTATGTAATATATATTTATTACATAATGGATATTTTGAATGCAATGCGTGATTTCCCTGAATGACGGACAAGCTCGGCGTTTGGAGTTGCCGGACGCCAATTCGTCAGTCTGGCCAGGCCTGCTCTGGGGAAAATTCGACGAGCCGCTCACTCCGGCGTTTTGGGCAAGTCAGGCTTGGATGTGGCAGCCTGGAACGACCCAAAGCTATCGGCTGGGCGGAACATTTTCTGAGGAAATCGTGTATTGCCTTCTCGGGGGCCACGGGGCACCAGCCGAAGTCGGCCTAGCCGCGGCCCGTAGAGTCTGCAATAGACTAAGGGATCTCGATGCCAAAAATCCAACTCGGACTGAATTCGAGAAATGGCTACGAGAACCACTACCCATCGGCGACAGGACAGTCAGGTATCGTTTCGCTGCTCAACGAGCGCGTTACCTGGAAGGAATTTTTGAGAAGTTGGATGATGTCGACTACGTCAGCCTCGCTGACGGCGAGTTGCGAAACGTTCTTCTAGATTTGCCTGGCATCGGCCCGAAGACCGCGTCCTGGATTGTCCGCAATTGGCGAAGCAGTAATGACGTCGCAATTTTGGACGTCCACATTGTCAGGGCATGCTCAGCCATCGGCATTTTCCAAGAAACACAAAACTTGGCGCGCAACTACAGTGAATTAGAAGGTCAATTCCTAGCATTTTGCCAAGCAACCCGCAGCAAGGCGTCGGCGATGGATGCCGTTATGTGGTCGACAATGCGGGGCTTGAGTAAAAAGCTGCTGCACCATCTCGTTGATCAAGCTAAAGTTGCCATTCAACCAAAGCCTGTACACAGATCGCGGGTCGAACCATGTCGGGAAACGATGAACGTCGGGGGGACGAAGGCGACGGCGGCGCGCCAGTAGGCGGATCTGATCCTTGTCAAAAAAAGCGGCGAGGGCCAATTAATAGCCCAAAGGCTCCAATATTGTCGCAGCTCACCGTGGGATCAGTTCTAGACGTCGATGTACAAACGATAGGGGCCACTCCCATCCTCGTCGTTATGGATCAGCAAAGAGCGATCGCAGGGTCCTTAACCTTTCTTGGTTATCTTGAGATCATCGATTGCATTCTGAACCGTGGCGTGTCCTACGAAGCTACGATTATTAGCATCTCAGGCGGAGTCTACGAGATAAGCGTAGAGCCCAAATGACCGTTCCTTTCGCGATCGTTGGGGGCGTTTACCATGAACGCTGCGCACAACCGCTTTGGAATGCTGTGTATGGTTCTGCTGGTCGAGCTGCTCATTGCGTCAGCTCATTGGTCGAGAGGCCAATTCATCTCTACACATATGTCGCCGATACGCTCAAAGAAGAGGTCAAGCATTTAGCGGGCGAGACTGAAGCGAAGCTCCACGCTGCGCCGGCCGATTTTCAGATCAGCTTTGACTATTTGCATCCGCTCTCGGTTCCCGTCATTCAGCCATCACCCGCTGCAATAGCCAAACATCCATCAATCTCAGTGTCTGCCGAAGTCGCGTTGCGGTTTGGGATGTTGGAGGGTGACGCAGTCGTTAACGCTGAAATAGCCGTATACGACCCCCAATCAGCATTTGAGGTGGCAAAATTCGGCGACAACGGTTCCCGTGCTGACCGCTTGGCAGTCGTGATGAATCGTAAAGAAGCTCGCTCCATGACCGGGTTTGAAGATCCTATTTTCGCAGCGAAGCATCTGTTGGAAGAATGTGGCGCTGAAGTGGTGATCGTAAAGATGGGCGGGGATGGCGCCCTAGTTATGACAGTTGATCAAACTGAACGCGTTCCACTTTACCGCACTGATCGAGTTTGGAAGCTAGGTTCGGGTGACGTTTTCTCAGCCACGTTTGCAGCCCTGTGGGCGTGTAAAAAAATGGATGCCCTTGAGGCAGCCGATTTGTCATCCCGAGCAACGGCAGCTTATTGCGAAAGCCGAGCACTTCCTGTCCCATCCGTGGACGCGTTGCGTAAAATGGAATGCGCTCCGGCCCAACTTGGGCAGGGAACAATCTATTTGGCAGGCCCCTTTTTTGATATCGGTCAGCGGTGGCTTGTAGAGGAAGCTCGGAGTTTACTTTCGTTGTTCGGAGCGCGCGTATTCTCGCCTGTGCACGAAGTTGGACCAGGACCAGCGAACGTTGTAGCCCCAGAGGACATTGCGGGACTTGAAGGTGCCGATGCAGTGCTAGCGATCGCAAACGGCCTCGATGCCGGAACGCTTTTTGAGATTGGATACGCGGTAAAGATGAAAAAGCCGGTGGTCGTCCTAGCTCAGAACATAAAAAGCGAAGACCTAAAAATGATCGAGGGAAGTGGTTGCATCGTAGTTGATGACTTTGTGACAACAATTTACCGCGCAATCGGAGAGTTACCTGCAAAATGAATGCGCTTTTGCTCTCTGGAGGGATGGACTCAACCTGTATTGCCTGGTGGAAGCGCCCGAACCTTGCAATCTTTATAGACTATGGCCAGAAACCCGCCGAAGCAGAGGAACTGGCCGCCAAAACAGTCTGCGAGGAAATTGAAATAGAACTTGAAGTTGTTAGAGTGGACTGCTCGGCGTTAGGCTCGGGAGATATGGCAGGAACTCCGAGCTTGGATATAGCACCAGTGCCTGAATGGTGGCCCTATCGGAACCAACTGCTTTTGACAATTGCTGGTGCTTGCGCTCTACGTTTTGGCGTCTCAGAGCTTTTAATCGGTGCGCTGAAAACCGACTCACAACATGCGGACGGCACAATAGAGTTCGTGGATGCCATGTCAAAGGTGATGGCATTGCAGGAAGGATCTATAAGCATAACTGCGCCGGCAATTGGCCTTTCGGCCGAAGAACTCGTGAAGGTGTCGGAGATTCCTAAAAGCACTCTTGGGTGGGCGCATTCCTGCCATATCGGAAATCTGGCTTGTGGCCAGTGCAGAGGGTGCAAAAAACACTTCAGTACATGGAAAAATCTTGGTTGGACCGCTCATTAAAGAACCGATCCCGCGAAAAGCTCCGGGGGAATGGGAGCCATTCTTTCCCAAGGCCATAGCAACCCACGTGTTTGATCGGCCGACAGCAAGTTCAGAGGTTTCATTCTCTGAGGTACTTGAAAGCCGGAGATCTAAATTGGGCGGTCAGGTTTCTTTGTCGGAAATTGCCGATTTACTTTGGTTTTCCATTGGTGCGCGAGGTTTTCACGATACGGGGAGGGCAAGCGTCCCCATTCAATGGTCTCCGACCCCCAGCTCAGGCGGATTGGCTGGAATAAGTGTCGTCCTGGTATCAGAAGACAGTCCGATGCAGTGTCTGTACGACCCAATTGCACATCGCCTATTAGAACTTGAGGTCAATTCTGATGAAGTGGCTCGAACCAATGCAAAGGAAGTCCGAGCCGTGGTCGGAAGTTATTCAGGTTGCACACTTCGTATGCTGGCAGACGCTCAGAAATACTCCGTGGCATACGAAAACCCTGAGAGCTTAATCTACCGAGACGCAGGCGCTATCACTTCAACCCTTTGTCTTTGCGCCAACTGGTTGGGGTTGACTTCCTGTCCGTTGGGGTTCCTCGGAAACGATTTCATTCGACAACTTGGGATGCCGCCTGATCGGTTTCTGGCAGTAGGGGCGGTACAAATTGGCTCTTCTCATCTCCTCAACGAGCCGTGACGCCATCATGTCCGGCCACATTGGGGCCTGAGAACGGTTTCTTCAGGAGCATGATACTCGTCAGGAGCTTCGTGCCCACGGTGCAAACTGCCGGGTTTCCAGATCCTCTGCATACGATCGAGATTAACGCAAAGAGCCCTGCCCCTTCATCTGCTCCAGGCGGAACTTGGCCGCCTCGGATGGGGATGGTGGATCTATGGGAGAGTGGGTGTCCTCGTAGGCCTCGACCAACTTAGCCAATCGCGCCAGTTCATCCCCTTCCGGCGTGCCGAACTTCGGATTGGCCTTCATCAAATCCGAAATCCGCGCGATGGATGCTTCCAATTCTGCGTCATTCGAGATCGAGACTATTTCACCGGTATTCATCGATGGCTTCCAACTGCTTATGAATGGCCTCTGGCAGGCAATATTATCAGCAATGCCTTGTCCCCAAACAGCGTGCATTTCATTTGAGTCGCTTGACCCTAAACCAAGCACATCCCAATTACTCTCCACTGGCATCGACCTGTATAGGAGAGCGCTGTGAGCAATCCAAAACGCCCGAAAGGGTCCGGATTAACCTCTGAGGAGGCGAAGTACCTGGACCTCGTTGAGAAGGATATGAGGGACCATCCCGAACGGGTGCGGCCGGCAGATGACCTCCTTGCCGAAATGGAAGAAATCGTGGGTCATACCGAGGGCAAGCAATCCCAGGACAAGCGAAGCCCTGAGGCTTGAAAAGATTGAAAAATCAGCGCGGGAATAGTCAATTTAAGGTATGAGTTATCTAGCTTTGGACAAATTAAAGCATGTTTTTGGACAGCTTCAATTGGCGCAAATCAGGCTCATCACCCCCCATTTTGGACATTTAAAAAAGTTTCCGACATATGTCGGAAACATCTTAGTTTGTCCAATCACAGCTTAGATTGTCCAAATTACAATTTAACTTGTCCGCTTCCGCATCAAAATTCCTTCATATAGAACACGATAGAAATCGCCGGAGATGTCCGGATTTTCCGTCGAGTTTTTTTGTCTTCCGACCGATGCCCGGAAATTTAGAAACCGAGCAATGCTAAATCCGTTCCGGATTTGTACGCGCTTGAAATCGGGCGCCGCATCCAGTATCTAAGGCGCAAGCGACAACCATACCTCACATAGCCGCGGGCACCCGCGGACATCGAAGCGCGACAGCGAAGCTGGCCCGCGCTTTTCGTGTTTGTCGTTTGCTCTCAAAAACTCAAATCAATCGGGAGGCAGAAGTCATGCGTAATGACATTGCCAAAGTGATCGTCGAGCGCCCACGCCAGGGCGGTCACGGCGCGCGCAAAGGGCGCGCCTCGCGTGACCTTGAACTTGCGCGGCACGCGGTCGGCATGAAGCGTGCGGCGTCTGAGTCCGGCGACCGCAAGATGCTCAACGAAAATCTGGCACCGCTCCGGCGCTATTTCGGCCGCCAGATCGGGCGCCCCTGGAACAAGGTGTGGTCGGAGGTCTGCACTAACCTTCGTGTCACCTCGACCGTCCAGCAGCATGTCCGCGACCACATCGGCGACTTCGTCGCGTACGAAGGTGTCTCGCGGCGCGACGGCAAAGTGTACGTCCACTGGTACTGGGGCGGCACAAGACCACTGGAAAATTCCTTGTTTGAGTTCTGGGTCGACCCGGCAACCGGGATCCTTCGCCGTAACAAGAGACAGCAAACCTACCGCATGAAGCAGAAGGCGCGCCGAGCGGAATGGCTTGCGGAATTGCACAAACGAATGGTCGAACGCGACGCCTGGCATCAATTCCACCTTTTGGACGATGGAGCTTGGTGGGAAGTTTCACTGGAACAGGAACCGCCGAAACCGCCTATCGTCGACGTTGTCTTGAGCGCGGGATTGTCCGCCCTCTCGCCTGGGCGACTGTACGGCCGTTCAGGCGTCTACGCCGTCGGCAAACGGCAGCTTTCAAAGAAAGAGATCAAACGCCTGAAGCTACCTCGCTGGTCCAGAGCCTGAGGCGCGACAAGTCAGGCTTCAACAAGGTTCTGCATTTGGACGAATAGCGGACTAATGAACTTTGACCTGTCCCTGTCTGCAAATGACCCGTAGCGGACAAACTCAATCGCCGAAGCGTGCGGGTCATCACCAAGAGCGCCCGATCAAATTTGATTACCTTATGTACGTGGAAACGTGACACAAGCGCTCAAGCCACCTAGTGGAGACCGCGTAAGCAACAATGTACCACCAGTCACTTCCACCAGATCCGAGACGATGGAGAGACCGAGTCCCCATCCCGGCGCAATCTCATCGAAACGCTTGCCGCGTCTCGACGCTTCTGCCGCCTGCTCCTCAGACATGCCGGGACCATCGTCTTCGACCAGGAGTTTTACGTGTTCCGCTGTCTGCTCGGTTGAGAGCCGAACACGAGAAGATGCCCATTTGCAGGCGTTCTCCATCAGGTTTCCAAGAATCTCTTCCAGCTCCTCGCGGTGCCCCGGGAAAACGGCAGCGTCATCAATCTTGACTTCAATCGCTAGGTTCTTGTCCGCGAACACCTTAGCGAGAACGCCCGCGACATCACGCGCCGTCTCAGCGATCTTGGTCACAGCACCGATGCGTCCTCCAGCACTGGCAACCGCCGACGCCCGTCCAAGGTGATGTTCGATCAGACGCCGCATCACCTGAACCTGCTCGTGTAACACGCGCCTGTCCGGTTCTCCCTCCATCTCCGCTGAAATAACGGCGAGCGGCGTCTTCAGGCCGTGCGCCAGATTGCCGACATGCCTCCGAGCCCGCTCGATCAGTTCCGCGTCTTCATCGAGGACATCGTTCATCGCTTGCGCCAACGGCGCCACTTCTTTTGGATATTGATCGGCCAGTCGCGGATGTGCCCCCCGTCTGACCGCGTCGAGGTCTCCCACCAAGGCGCGTAACGGACGAAGGCCGAAACGGACCTGGATCATGACCGCCACAACGAGGCCAAGCCCCAACAAACCAAGGGCGATTGTGAGTAGTAGATTGAACCGGCGAACACCATCACTGACCTCGCGTAGGTCGCCGGCAACCATGACATGGACGAAACCATCGATGTCCGGAAATACTATGTCGCGCTCTGCGATTAAAAGCGGCTCGCCGTTCGGGCCTTGAGTCCTACTCAAATGCAGCTTTGTATCGCTGCCTGTGGCCTGAAGTGTGCTGTCCCACAACGAGCGAGAACGTAACAACCCGCCGGACGGTTCCGTGATCTGCCAATACCAGCCGGAATAGACCTGGTCGAAACGCGGGTCGCCGAGCGGGTGCGTCAATATTACGCCGCCCTCCGCGTTCGTCGCCATGGATGCGATCATGCCGTTCAGGACCGCATCGAGGCGACGGCCGAACTCGTTCTCGACCGTATCGCGGAAGGCCCAAGTCAGGACGCCGCCACCAAGGGCCAGGATCAGAACCAGCCAGACAGCTGCCCCCAATATCAATCGAGTTGAGAGAGCCGCCGCTGAACGCTTGCGGGTCTCGCGCACCGTCAAGCCTCCGGCTCCGTCAACTTGTATCCCTGACCACGAACCGTTTGTATATACGCAGCGCCAATCTTTTTGCGTATGCGGCCGACCAGGACCTCCAGCGAGTTGGAATCGAGATCGAAGTGACGGTCGTAGACATGCTCGGCGAGTTCCGTCCGACTGACGATCCGGTCCGCATGATGCATCAGGTACGACAGAATGCGGAACTCCTGCGCCGTTACCTGAACCGGTGCTCCGTCGACGCTGACCCGGCCTCCGTTGGTATCGAGCCTGAGCGCGCCGCAGGTCAGTTCCGGCTGCGCGTGACCGGATGCGCGCCGGATTAACGCCCGCAGCCGGTAGACGACTTCCTCCATCTCGAACGGTTTGACCAGATAGTCGTCGGCACCCGCGTTGAAGCCTGCCATCTTTTCGGACCAGCGGCTGCGCGCTGTCAGGATCAAAACCGGCATTGTGCGCCCAGCTTCGCGCCAACGGTTCAAAACCGTAACGCCGTCGATGCGAGGCAAGCCCAGATCAAGGACGACCGCGTCATACGGTTCAGTGTCGCCAAGGTGCCAGCCTTCTTCGCCGTCGTAAGCGACGTCGACGGTGAAACCGGCACCCTCCAACACTTGTTGCAGCCGAAAAGCCAGCGCAGGCTCGTCCTCGACGATCAGAACCCTCATTCGTGCCTGCCTCGCCCCTTCACCTTCAGTAACTCACCGGTGCGCGCATCGTAATACAGTTTATAGACGCGCCCCTCAGCCGAAATGATGACAAGTTCGTAGACCATGCCGCCGTGGTCGTCATCGAGTTCGGCCTCAATCAATTGCCCTGGGTATTCCTTGTTTGCCCGCTTGAGGATATCGGTCAGCGGAAGGATCTCTCCACGTTCCAGCGCGCGACGTGCGCGATCATGGTCATCGTCGCGTTTATAGCCGTCTCGATGTTCACCGCCTCCATCCGCCAGGGCGGGGACCGAAGCGGCACTCAGCAGAGCGGTCAGAACGAGAATCGTGAAGCGTCGCATGCGGCGAAAATAGCCGTTTTTGCATGAACCGTACATGAACGAGCCGCTCAGGCCTCGTTCAGATTGCTTCTGCTAGCGTCCCCTCAACGCAACACAGGAGCAATCACCATGCTTAAGAAAATGATCATTCACGGATTGATCGCCGCCGCCGTCATCGGTGGTGCTGCCGCAGTCTACGCCTCAGGCCCCGGCGACGGACACTCGGTTGATAACGCCGCCCAGGCCATGCGCGCCGAGGCTGGCAACGCTACCACTGGGAACAACGGTTATATCACCAACACATCGGGATACTCGGATCGTTACCGCAACTTCCGGCAAGAGCGAGAACATGAGCGCGATCATTACGGCGAAAGTTCTGAACACCGCCGCAAACACAGTAAGCGCGACGACGACTGACTCACTGACGGCGGATCAAGGAGCGGACGATGAAACCCAAGCACCAGCAGGCGCTTCTCCTCTTCTGGCACGCATGGCTCGGCGGCGCATATCTGGTTGCCTACCTGACGGCCGACGAGGATACCTACGGCATGCATTTGTTCGCAGGATACGCCGTACTCGCGGCCATCGTCGCCCGCCTCCTGGTCGGCCTGATGGCGCCGAACAGCAAACTTTTCAAGTTGCCTCGCCCTAAATTCGGCGACCTGCGAGATTGGTTTCGCAGCGGCAAAGGTCGCCACCCTTTCTTTGCCTGGTTTGCCTCGGTCCTTTTGATTGTCGTTGGCGCTTCTGCTGCGACTGGCGCCCTTTCGGACTCGCTGATGACCTGGCTGGAAGATCCGCACGAGGCGATCTCCGAAGCCTCCCTTTGGGTCATCTTTGGGCATATCGCGTTCGTCACGTTCATGTATGGCGGCAAAAAATTCATCAGAAGCGCCATCGTGAAACTCAACGAACGGTTGCCGTTCACTCACGCCTAGGAGTCAAACACATGCTACGCGCCTTCGTTCTGGCGTCGATGATCGCCGCCCCAACACTGGCCATGGCCGGTGACCCGGACCGCGATGCCATTGTCACCGAATATGCTGTACAGACCCGCGCTACCGATCCCGGATTTACCGCATTCTCCGCGAAGCGAGGCGAACAACTATTCCGTACTGTGTGGGCAGGCGGCGATCCGCGGACACCGTCTTGTACGGCCTGCCATACGGGCAACCCAAGGAATCCAGGCCGCAACGCTAAGACCGGGCGCCCAATTGATCCGGTTGCCGTCTCCGTGAATCCGAGCCGTTTCACCAATGCCGCCGACGTTGAAAAACAGTTCACGCGCGACTGCAAAAGCGTTCTCGGCCGCCTCTGTACGCCGCTCGAGAAGGGCGACTACATCACCTTCATGACGGGACAGTAGGTTATGCGCTATTCTCTGATTCTCGCGGCTCTATTGGCCTCGACAGCACAAGCCTCGGCCGACGATTGGGTCCCCCCAATCACGAACCAACTGGTTCAAAAAGAATGCGGCAGCTGCCACATGGCGTTTCAGCCGGCGTTTCTTCCGGCGCACTCCTGGGATCGCATCATGAATACACTCTCCGACCATTTCGGCGAGGATGCCTCGTTGCCTGACGCGCAGATTGTGGCGATCCGTGCCTACTTGACCAAGAACGCCGGCGATGTGAAACAGCTGGGGGTTGCCCAGAAATATATGCGATGGGTCGAGCCGGGCGGCGCTCCTCTAAAAATCACCGAGAACCCCGCGTTTCTGCGTGAGCACAACTTCCCCGACCGTGTGTGGAAAGACCCAAAGGTCGTCACCAAATCAAACTGCTTGGCGTGTCACGCGCAAGCAGATCGTGGCAATTATGACGATGACTGAACCCGATCAATTGCGCCACCTATCCTTTCATCCCGAAAGAGTCCGCTGATTGAGGCAGTGTCCGCTCCTGGCTAGAAGTGGACACTGCACCAAAACGGCTGCAATGGCTCTTATTCGAGGAAGCAGACGTCTGATTCTTCAGATAAGCCCGTTCTAAATTTCCCTTGCACACGAACCTTCGCATCACCAAATACCCGCCGCTTTAAATTGTCCTGACTTGGGCAAAGGCTGCCGCCCATGTTTGCGGCTTAACCACATTGGACGGCCCCTGGCCATTCCGACCGCGACCGGTCGATGATGAGACGTTCTCGTCTTGGTTCTCGCGCCTGGCTTGGGCCAACGGCTTGGAACCGGGAGAACTCTACCGTGTCGCCTTGCCCGGTGGACGAATGCATCGGGCCGACCTGGACAGGTTTGCTTGCGACGATTTGATCGCCGGATTGTCGACCCACACGGGCGTCCAACAAGACGACCTGCGGACACGAACGCTACGGCGTTGGGCTATCAATCTCTACGGAGATGACGACGGCCGATGCAAGCTGCTCTGGCTACCCGCCACCGGCGTGCATCAAAAGTCCAAGTCGTTCGGTCAGCAGGCCTGCGTCGCATGCCTACGCGCTGACGCTGTGCCGCACCTCCGTTCGGTGCACCGGCTGGCGTTTGTCACCAGCTGCCCCCGTCACAGCCGCCTGCTGATCGATCGGTGCCCAGAATGCACCGCACCAATTCAACCTCTGTACGGATCACCTCACCTAGGATCAGTTTGCCTTTGTTGGAATTGCGGTTTTGATCTTCGGCGCGCGGAGCCACCGGAGGCCCATACGCATCGCGCCCAAGAAGAACTGATCCGCATTGCCCAAGGCGATTGGGGAGAGCTGGGGAGTTTCGGTCCGGTTTATCCGCTCGCCTACCTCCGCATTCTCTGGGTCGTTTATCGGCTTTTGGCAACTGGTCGGTTTGCCTACCCACTACGCGAGTGGGCACGCCGAAACGTCGACGCGCCCGATGTTCCGCCATCTGCCATACCGCGCATCAAAGAGATCGAACGCTTACCGGTCCAAAGTCGCCATGTCCTTATTCAGTATGCCTACGCATTGCTCGACGATTGGCCGTCCCGGTTCGTCGCGGCTTGCAAGGGTGTCGGGATCACGTCGCGAGTGCTCCTGAAAGATCCTGCACAGATACCCTTCGCATTGTGGGCGCCAGCATCGAGCGAGCTTCACGATGGCGACTATCAACCGGCACCATCCGAAGTCGCGGCGGCGAGGGCATTCTTGCAAAGGCAAGACACGCTACCGACACGCGGCGCCTTGAGCCAAGTCCTCGGCTGCAAATCCAAGCACATCGATGAACTCGCCGTTCCCGCCGGCGACCACTGCGCCTACGGGACGAACCGCTATTGGAAACTGGACGGCGTCAGCCCAGATGTCCGCGCGGCGGCACGTGCCGCCGCAGTGCATGAAGGACACAACGTCGGGCCGTGGGTCGATCAGATCTTGCGCGAGGCACTCAAAAGGCGAGGTTTGATATGAAAGTACATGTTGGGGGTTGCGGCACGGAAAAATCACTACATATAGTATTTAGGAGGAGAGATGCCGGTTAGAAAAATTCCCATCAGTAGCCGGAGCCTGACGGGGCGCCACGCATACGGGCGCGGCAAAGGTGCTGTCGGATTTGAATCGTCTCTCGAGCGGGATTTCATCTCGCTGATGCGTTTCGATGCCAATGTCACGGACATCGAAGAGCAGCCCGTCCGGATTTCCTTCCAGGACACTGCCGGCAAACATCGGCACTACACGCCGGACTTCCTGGTTCATCGACGTTCTGGCGCCTCGATGCTCGCCGAGATCAAACCTGCCAAGTTCGTGACAGCCGACCTCGACGACAAATTCAATGCCGCCAGGAATTTCGCCCGCAGGCGTGGCTGGACATTCGAGGTTTGGACGGAACGTGAGATCCGCATTCCCCGGCTGGAGAACGCCAAATTCCTCCTCCCCTACCAGCAAGCGGAGCCGCCGACATGGGCGCGCGACCGCTTACTGATCGCACTCGGCGAAACAGGCCGGACGACTGTCACCCGCCTTCTCGAAGCAACCTGCCGCCAAGAAGATGACCGTGCGGAAGCGCTGTTTGCGCTGTGGCATTTGGTCGCGACAGGAACGGTCGCCGCGGGCATGGACGATCCCCTAACACCGGCAACCAACATTCATTTGAACGAAGGCGATCAACGATGAGTACGCCGCTTAGTTTCGATGTCGGCAGCGAAGTCCAGTTCCTTGGACGTGCCGCCGTCATTACCTCCCAACCCAGCTTCGATGAAGTCATGGTGCAGTTCGTCGATACGGGCGAAATCAAATCAGCGAATGTCGGACAGCTCAAAAGCAAAGAAGCGCCTAAAATCGACAAACCCCGGGTCCTGGACGCCATACCGGAGAGCGACCTGGACACGGCTCGAGAACGATACGAGGCGATCAAACCGCTGCTCGACGTTACCCATCGAAAAGGCGAAGCCTTCAAAGCCCGCGCCGAAGAGATCGACGTCAACGAGAAGACATTGCGCCGCTGGTGCTCCGACTATCAGGCTAGGGGCTTGCTCTCCGATCTCGCACCCAACCGACGAGGCAAACGTAAACGGCGTTTGCCGAGAAAGGTCGAAGCCATTATCCAGGACGTGATTGAGAGCGTCTATCTCACCAAACAGAAGGTGACGGCGAAGAAAGCCATCGACGAGGTCGTTCTCCGATGCAAGGCGGCCCGATTGAAACCGCCGCACCCGAACACCATTCGTGAGCGCATCAAAGCGGTCAAAGAAAGCGAGCGGGTCAAACGCCGCCAAGGCGCCAAGGCCGCCCGCGACCAATTCGCCGAAGTGAAGGGTGAATTTCCGGATGGGAACTTCCCGCTGGAGACCGTTCAGATCGACCATACGAAGTTGGATATCATCCTGGTCGACGACGACACACGGCTGCCGATCGGGCGTCCGTGGCTGACGGTCGCCATCGACGTCTTCAGCCGCATGATCACCGGATATTACATCTCTCTCGACGCGCCGAGTTCATTCTCCGTGGGCATGTGCATCCGTCATTCAGCGCTGCCCAAGGACGCCGAGCTTGAAAAGCTGGGCATCGACGGCAAGTGGCCGGTCTGGGGCCTGATGCGGACCCTCCATGCCGACAACGGCAAGGATTTTCACAGCAACCTTATCAAAAAATCCTGCGACGAATATGGGATCAACATCGCTTGGCGGCCGGTAAGGCAGCCGCACTTCGGCGGGCATGTCGAACGGCTCATGGGCACAATCGCCAAGGAAATCCACACCCTTCCAGGCACGACCTTCTCCAACATCCAGGACAAGGGTGAATACAACTCAGCGAAACAGGCATCGATGACGCTGGATGAACTGCAGGCCTGGTTCGTCACCTATGTGGTCGGTGTCTATCACCAGCGCGTCCACAAAGGCATCGGCATGAGCCCGATTGAAAAGTGGCGAGAAGGCGTCCTAGGAACCGGCCGACGGAAAGGCACCGGGCTCAACGCGCCGATCAGCGACCCGGAGCGGTTCGCCATCGACTTCCTCCCGCTCGAATCCCGCACGGTTCAACGCGAAGGAATTGCTTGGGACGGCGTCAATTACCGCGCCCCCAGCATCCTCGGATGGATCGGGGAGAAACAAGGGGGACGGAGCGTGAAGTTCACCATCAGGCGGGACCCCCGCGACATCAGCCGCATCTATTTTCTCGATCCCGAACTCAAGGAGTATCTCGAGGTTCCCTACCGGGACCAGACGCACCCCTCGATCTCCCTTTGGGAGCTTCGGGCGGCGAAAAAATATCTGAGAGACCGAAACGCGGAGATCATCGACGAAGACGCCATCTTCGCCGCCATCGAGGAGATGGGACGCATCGCGGAGACCGCCACGACCGAAACCAAGAAAGCCCGACGGGCGAAACAGAGGAAGAAAGTCCATGCACGAGAAACATCAGACCAACGGCCGGGCATTTCGCTCGTCGTCGATAATTCAAAGGCCACAGATGAAGACGAAGGCGAATTCGACATCGGCGATGCCGAGCTTGAAGGCCGTTGGGAGGATTGGTCATGACTGAGCCCGCAAGAAGCGAACTGACATCATTCGAGCTGTTCGGCCCGGAGCCGCGAGAGAGATTGCATCGGATCTGGTCGTCCTGCTGGATCGACTACCCGGTCGCCTTGCAGGCATTGAAACGCCTTGAGTGGCTGCTCAACCACCCCCGCGTCACGCGGCCACCCTGCTGCCTGATCGTCGGTGAAACCAATCACGGCAAGACGACGATCGCTCGGAAGTTCGAACGGATGCACCAACCGGACCCCGGTGCCTCCGACGAGGCGAAATCCATGCCCGTCGTCTACGTGCAAGCGCCGCCCATGGCGGATGTAGCCGGCTTCTACGGCAACATTTTGAACGCCGTCGGCGCGCCTTTCATGCCGACCTGGTCCACGTCCCGGAAGCAGGATCTAGTCCTAAAGACTCTGACCAATCTGGGAACCAGGATGCTGATCGTCGACGAACTCCACAGCATCCTGCAAGGGAAGATAGATCAACGAGGTGTCTTCCTGAACGTCTTGAAGCACCTGACCAACGAACTGCAGATCCCGATCGTGGGCTTAGGCACCAGGGAAATTCTGCGTGTCGTGCAAACAGATCAGCAGTTCGGCAATCGCTTCGAGCCGTTCACCCTGCCGAAGTGGGAACTCGGCCCCGGATACGCGACGTTCCTGGCTCATATATGTCGCCGCACGGGCATGAAGGACGTTTCGTTCATGAAGGACAAAGCCTTGGTCCGCCGCATCCACACCATGAGCGAAGGTCTTACCGGAGAGTCCTGGAAAGTCGTGTGCTTTGCCCTCGAACGGATGGAGGAGGCCGGTCGAACGGCGTTGGAACCGAAGATCCTGGATGAGATCGATTGGACGGCGCCGAAGGATCGGAGGCGTTCAGCGTAAAGAGATTAAGGAGCATGACTGGCTCCCCACCAAGCAATACACATCAATGACTAAGCTCAAATTTTCATCTCGATCCACAGATGGAAAAGCGAAATATCCGAAGCTACGGTCGATCTAACATGTGAAGGATGCGCGCTCTAAAAGTAGGAAATTGCGCCCCAAACAGCATGCATTTCAGATGGGCCACTTGACCCTAAACCGCGCGCATCCCAATTACTGTCCACAGCCTTCGCCCTGGACAGGAGAGCATCATGAGCAGCCCAAAACGCCCGAAAAGGTCAGGCCTAATCACTGAGGATGCGAAGTGCCTGGATCTCATTGAGAAGGATATGAGGGACCATCCCGAACGGGTGCGGCCGGCAGATGACCTCCTTGCCGAAATGGAAGAGCTCGTGGGTCAGACCAAGGGCAACCAATCTCAGGACACGCGAAACTCTAAGGATTGAAATCATTGGGCATTTGGCGCGGGAACAGTCAATTTAAGATATAAATTTTCCAGCTTTGGATAAATCAACGGGAGTATAAAGTTGACACCCGTAAGGCATTTTGGTATCCTTTCATCATCGAAAGGAGATCGAAATGACCGGCCCCACCATCCAGGATTTCTTCAAGCAGTTCCCTAACGACGACGCTTGCCTTGACTACCTGATGGCGAAGCGCCACGGCACAACGCTGGATTGCCCCAAGTGCGGAAAGCACGGGAAGTTCCACCGCGTGAAGCGCCACCCGGCCTATGAGTGCGCCTGGTGCGGGTTTGAGATCTTCCCGATGGCCGGCACCATGTTCCATCGCTCCCACACGCCGTTGCAGAAGTGGTTTTACGCTCTCTACCTGTTCACCACTTCCCGTCACGGTGTTCCGGCCAAGGAATTGCAGCGCCAGTTGGGCGTCAGCTACCCCACGGCGCTTCGTATGTCCCACGAAATCCGCAAGTACATGGGTGAGGTTGATGGGGAGCCGCCGTTGACGGGTCACGTTGAGGTTGATGAAACCTACGTCGGCGGCAAGCGCCCCGGTAAGCGTGGCCGTGGAGCAGGCGGGAAGTCCGTTGTGTTCGGCATCATGGAACGTGGCGGGGAACTGTTTACCAAGGTTGTCCCCGACGCCAAGCGCAAGACCCTGTTTGCGGAAATCACCCGTCAGGTTCCCGAGGGAACGCGGATCAGCAGCGATGAATTTGTCGTCTACCACACGCTTTCCAGCCTCGGGTATGACCACGATACGATTGACCACGGGGCCAAGGAATGGGCGCGGGGAGATACTCATGTGAACAGCCTTGAAGGCTTCTGGGCGCAGTTGAAACGGTCGATCCGGGGCACCCATATCTCTGTCAGTGCTAAGCATCTTCCGAAGTATCTGGGCGAGTTTGAGTACCGCTACAATCGGCGGAAGAATCCCGGGGCGATGTTTGGGGAACTACTGGCGAACCTGTAACCACAGCCTCCAGCAGGGGCCAGAACCGCTCATCCGCTTGGGATGGGTTCTCCTTCGCAAACTGCTCAAGACGATCCATTTTGCGGGCCTCCTCCAAACTGAGGTATTTGCCTCGACTCATCGCCATCCTCCTTTGCCAATATGCCCTGCAAGCGCTCAATCAAAATTGCAACCTCAGTGAGCTTCCCATTCTCAAACTCAGAAGCTCGCCTAAACCACCTTTTAGTAAAAAAACCTATGGTTGCCCATCTATCCGCAACCACCTCATCATATTCGCTACGCAAGTACTCCCAAACCGTGGCCGCCCACGCGCCATATGCAGTGGTTATCGCATCTTGAAACTCGTCCCCCGATGCGGCTGTTTTCAGCGTCTTATAGGCGATTATTCCGTCTTTAATTAAACCATTCAGATGGCGGCGGCGCTTGGCTCGCCTCCCCCAAACGGTCTTGGACGGCGCGAGAGATAAGATGAACCATATCGTTAGCGCGGCGGCAAACATGACAAAGGATAGCGTTACCTTTGTTGCGAGCGGCAAGCCTTCGACAATAGCGATCATGAGAACACCAACGCCAGCGACCGCGCCCCATACCCAAACGCACCATACGTAGGTGTCGTGAATATCTTCGATCCACCCAAAAAATTTAAAGATCGCTCTAACCATACCCATAACCTTGCTCCCACCCGCCCGGATGAGTCGAGTCGAACCGTGCGAGGCGCGGGATTATGGGAGGATGTGTGTACGGGTGTCAACTTAACACACCCGTAAATCAAAGCATGATTCTGGACCGCCTCAACTGTCACAAATCAGGCCCTTTGAACCCGATTTTGGACAATTCAAAATGTTTCCGACAGCTTAGCACGGTTTTCAGAAACATCTTATTTTGGCCAATCACGGCTTAGATTGTCCTCGCCACAAGTTAGAATGACGGCATTCGACCTTCCTGAAAATGCCGCCGCCGCGTTGCCGCGAGGCGACACTGCAACTGAGCATACGCAAAAGATCCAAGGCCGTTAGCGATGCTCGGCTTCGGCGATCGCCGCCAGGAACCGGCCAACCCCATCATTCAACTCCCTGGCCTGTCCTTCCAGATCCGCGCCTTTGTAGGCAATGGACCAGGACAGAGTCCCTTTGGAAACGACCGCGATAAGGCAAATCGATTGGCTGACGCTACTCCGTCGTTGCGCCCCCTGAGATGGGTCCAAAACGTTGTGAACATCAATGACAGGGAGCGTCGCGTTCTTACGGAAGGTATCGTCTATGTTTCCTCGGTATTGGAAATAGATACCAGGCTGCTGGAGGCCCTCCATCTCGATCCGTGCGGGGTCCGACTTGGGCCTGGAATGTAACAGCCCATAGCCAATGCCCGCATTGGGCACCGTCAGCAGTGACTGTCGTGCAGCTTCGTAATCTGCGAGTGGTCCGTTTTCGGGGTGTGTCGTGACACGCACGGGAAACTGCGAGACAAACCACCCAACGGCGCGCTGCGGATCGGTCCCCACGAAGGGATGGCGGCCGTTGCTTTCAACGAGAACCAGCGGTGAGGAGGTATCACGGGAATCCGTCACCGCCCTCGAAAGTGCCGCGAGAAACAGCGCCTGCCGCTCCATCGGTGAGGGGAATTTCTCCAGTAGAATGCGGTTCTGTACTGCCGTGGGCCTTCCCCCCGGCAGCACCCGGTGTATGTCGCCATTTCCCCCCGAAAGGTCCGCGATTGCATCCGTCGCCGGGCCACAAACTTGCTTCCAATAGTCTAATTCGTCGCTGACGTTTTCCGATTTTCCATGGCGCTCCAGTGCGGCAAGCCAAGGGCCGAAAAGCGCCTTTGACGGTTTTTGGAATAGCACCAGGTTCGCCTTGGCCCTGGCGTAGGTTTCCTGCAGCTGCGTTGCCCAAATCGAAAGGGAAAGCGCATCGACGACCAAGTGATGAAAGGCGACGATCAGCAGGCCCTGCTCCCCCGGCCCGCGGTCCAGCAGCCTTGCTGAGACGAGCGGGCCATCTGTGATCGATATCGAAGACTTAAGTTCCGCGATGACCCCGTCACGCAAAGAGGAAACATCCAGACCTTCTCCGGATCGGACCTCGATGCGCCGAAACCCTGAACCCGCAGGGGGCGCCTCGTATCGGCAGGTCCATGCATCGTCGCGCTTTTCGAAGCGCAATGAGAACGCGTCGTGAAGGTCGTTCAGCGCACTGACCGCCGCCTCCAATGCCGCCGCATCCAATCCCTTGGGCGTGCGAAAGTACATGATTTCAAGAAACCCGTCGGCGTCCTTCGTTTCGTCCTCCAGGAACGCGCGCTGCATGGGCGTCACGGCGAAAGGCCCCTTCATGGCCTCCCCGGTCCCGATATCCGCCCCCGATGGCTCCAGGCCGCCCCCCACCGGGGCGAGGCTGCGGATCAGACCTTCCAACGTCTCCAGAGTCACACGCCGTTCGGCCCAATCAGCGGGCAAGGAGACGCCGAGATCCTGTTCGATCAGCAACCCCAGTTCGACGTGTTTCAATGAATCCAGACCCAATAACGCGAGCTCCGCATCGCCGGTGACGAACGCCTCGGGCGTCGAGGTCAATTCAACCACCCGCCAGTTCAGATATTCGGACAGCCGCGCCATCTTTTCGTCCCTGTCGGCCAATAGAAAAGTGGGGCCGCTAGATGTCGTACATCCGACCAAGGAGGCAGCGTTGTCCGATTCCCGCGCGATCACCGCCCAGTCGTTGTTGGAATAGGCGGTCCGGCAGGCGGTGCGGCGGACCTTGCCGCTGGTCGTCCGCGGCAAGGCTCCCGGCATCAACAGAACGATATCCGAAGGTGCCACGCCGGACTGTTCCGTCACCTTGTGGCGGATGGCGACAAAGACCTCGGTCCAATCAGTGTCACGGCGGTATTCACGCCGGATCTCGCAGACGACGACAAGAACCTCGTCCTGCCCCGTGTCCAAAGAAAATGCTGCCGCGCCATGGGGCGAGACCGCCGGATGGCTGGTCGCCGCCGCATCCTCGATGTCGTTCGGGAAGTGATTCCGGCCATTGAAGATCATCATGTCTTTGATGCGGCCCGTAACGAAAAGTCCACCTTCGTGCCAGAAACCAAGATCTCCGGTTAGAAACGGCGTCTGTCCGGGCCCCGCGGTTGATGTAAGGCCCACTTCAGCCGCATCGCTGTTACCGCCGTGATAGCCCCTAAAGACACCGGGCCCGGAAATACGGATTTCACCGATGATCCCGTCTTCCAGCGGGTCGCCGGTCGCCGGTTCGACGATCTCGACGGCCGTATCCACGCAGGGGGTGCCGCAGGACACCAACATGCGCAGGTCATCCTGGTTTCCCGCCCCGTCATCCGCCGCTATCGCCCGCCCCTGTTCAAGCCCAGAGATCCGAAATGGCACGGCAACCGGCCGTGCCGCGCCCGGATCAGGACCCGTCGCCATCAGCGTGGCTTCGGCAAGCCCGTAACAGGGATAGAAGGCTTCGTGCCGAAATCCAAAGGGGGCGAAAGCATCGGCAAAGCGGTCGATGGATGCGGCACGTACCGGCTCGGCCCCGCTATAGGCAAGCCGCCAGCGGGACAAATCAAATGCCGGGCCATCGGCCCTGGCCAGGGCGTTGACGCAAAGGTCATAGGCGAAATTGGCGCCGCCGCTGACATCCGCCTTGAAGTGGTCGATCGCCCGCAGCCACCGCAACGGCCGGGCGACAAAATGTTTGGGATCCATCAGGACGACGTGATAGCCGGTCCAGATGGCTTCCAGTATGCCGCCGACCAGCCCCATGTCGTGGTACGGCGGCAACCAGTTGACGACCACGCTATCGCGCGTCAGTTCGAACTTTCCGGCGATCGCGGCAAGGTTGGCCGCAAGGTTTCCATGATCAATCAGCACACCTTTCGGATCGCCGGTCGAGCCGGAGGTATACTGGATGAGCGCCAAAGTATCGGACGTAATCTCGACACCAGGCGGCGGCCCTTCCCTGATTTCGCAGGCGTCGGTGGAGATACAGACCCGTTCGTTGGGCCCGCCTTCCAGCGTCATCGCGCGGGCCAACCGCGGCAGATGCGTGGAATGGGTCAGCACGATTTCCGGCGCCGCATCCTGGACCAGCCTTTGAAACCGCTGCGCGGACGTGCGCTCGACCCGTGCCGTGGGCAGCGGTGTCGGGATCGCCGCAATACCAGCGATGAAGCACGCGCACAGGCTGACGGCGTAATCCAACCCGGGCGCCTGAAGAACGATGGCGCGCCCGGCCCCGGGCCGACGCTCATTGATCTGCCGTGCGACGGCGCAGGCCCGCTGGTAAAGCTCGCCGAAACCAAGGCTCACAGTCTCCTGCTCGCCATCAACCAGATAGGTAATCGCCGTTTTCCCAGGATGTTCAGCGGCATGCGCCGCCAAGGCCCCGGCGAGGGTCGCCGCGGCATCCAGTCGTCGGTCGGGATCGGCGGCACGCACGATTATCTCTACTCGGCGCGCGCCGTGGCGAGGGTACGAAGCATCCGGTCGAACCGTTCGCCGGCAATGGACACGTTATCCAGCAACCGCTCGTCCAACTCGTCTTCCATCACATCATCGCTGTGCAGGCTGCCAACCTGCCCATATCCGAATCGCCGGACCGTACCGCGCAGGCGGTCTGCAAGAAAGAAACACAGCGCCTTGTACAGCCGCTTGCCGAATGCCGGATCATCCTCCATCCGGGACTCCAGCGCGGCATGAGACAGTTCCAAAACGCTGCATTCACCATCCGCGATAACGCTGGCCGATGGCGGCGCGTCATCGACGAACGACATTTCCCCTACGATTTCGCCTGTTCCCAAGGTCGCGATGGTGCCGATCTTCGAATCCTCGATTCGAAGATTTCCTTCGAGAAGAATGAACAGGCTGTCGCCTCTAACACCTTCTTCGATGATCGTATCACCGCCGCCGAACGCCCTTTTAATCCCCGTACGGGCCATCCATTCGACGTCAGGATCCTGCAACTGCCCCAATATCACCAGCACTTTGCGCATGATGGACTCCCTTGTCTGTCTGCCTAAACCAATTGCCGCCGCGCCATTTCGGCGAACGGTCCGTCGGACGATATCAATTCGTCATATGATCCTTCCTGAACGACACGGCCTTGATCCAATACGATGATCCGGTCCGCTGCGCGAACGGTCGAAAGCCGGTGCGCGATGACCAACCTTGTCGCATTAAGGTATGCGATGGATTCCATGACAGTCGCCTGGGTGCTGTTGTCCAACGCACTGGTCGGCTCATCGAGCAACAGAATGCGCGGCCGTTGGACGAGTGCCCGCGCGATCATCAGGCGCTGGCGCTGGCCGCCGGATAGGGTATTTACGCCTTCCATCAGGACCGTGTGCATGCCCATCGGCATGGCTTCGATGTCGGCCGCCAATCCGGCCTGCCGTGCGGCGGACCAAGCATCGTCCTGGGAATGCGCCGAAGCCCCGAGGATGTTCGACAGAATGCTTCCCGTCGCCAGTTGACCGTTCTGCATGACCACGCGCACCTGCTGACGCAGTGAGGTCAGATCGAGGCTGCTGATCGGGGTCTGATCGAAGTAGATATCGCCGGCGGAGCAGGTCTCGAACCCGAGAAGCAGCCGGACGAGAGTCGATTTACCGCTGCCGGACGCCCCGACGATCGCGACGAATTCGTTTTCGTTGATGGATAGCGACAGATCGTCCAGCACCAACGGACCCGCCGGGTCATAGCGGAAAGACACGTGGCTGAGCTCAATGTTCCCGCGAAGGGTTTCAGCGATCTTGTCTTCGTCCGACACCTCGGGCGCGGCCTCGACGACCGGTCTCAGGCGTTCGAACAGGGGAATGATCGTCAGGCTTCTGGTCAGCGCCGTTGCCAGTCCGGTCATCGCCGCCAGGAACTGGCCGAATGCGGTATTGAAAGCGACGAAATCTCCCGTCGACATGGGCGGGCGGGCGGTATCCCCGCCCGCCTTGACCAGGGCTTCCAATTGAAGATCGGTCGCCTCCATCTTGAGCAGCATTGACGCGGCAACGAAGATCATCCCCGTCGCCAAGGCCGGATAGGCCGTATGAAAGATGTCCTGCCAGTTCGCATAGGATTGGGACGCCACGAAACGCTGTTTCTGCTTCGTGAAGTATCCGGCCCACTTCGCATAGGCCCGGCCTTCGGCGGCGGAGATGCGCAGTTTCGCAAGACCAGTGAGAAACTGCAGGACGAATCCTTCGGCCTCGCCCTGATGTGCGATCCGGTGGCGTTCTTCGCGAAGCTGCCAGCGCCCGAGAAGAACCGTGACCAGGATCGCGCAAGCCACCAGCGACAAAGCGACGATCGACAGCCGCCAATTGAAATAGACGAGCAGCGCCAGGCTGAAGCTGGCGAAGGTCACCCCCAGCAGACTTTGTATCGTCGTCCCGCTGAGGGTCTGGCGGATAGTCTGGATGCCGAGCACACGGTCGGTCAGATCCCCCGCCGTGAACCGCCGGCAGAACCCGGCCGGCAGACGCAGCAGACGGTCGAATATAGAGGCTTGCAGGTGCAGGTCCGCGCGCCCTTCGACCCGCAGCAGCGCGAAGGCTTTCACGACTTCGAAGCTGGCGCCGCCGAAGGCCGCCGCCACAAGACCGAGAATGATATGGATATGCTGCTCCACGTCGGCACGCGGCAGAACCTGTTCGATCATCACCGAAGACATCATCGGCGTGAACGCGGCAAGCAGGCCGCCGGCAAGCCCCATCTGGGCAACACGCGAGAGATCTTTGCGCAGCCCGGGAAGGATGTATCCGACCAGACCCTTCAACGTTCTCAGACTGCCGGGGAGCGGCCGGTAAAGCATGACCGCCTCATGCTTCAGCGTCTCCGACACCTCGCGCGTGCATGCCCGGGGAATGCCGTCATTGGGATCGATTATGGCGAATGCGCCGGCTCCGGTCGGGACGACCGCGACGGGAGCGCCGCCCTCTTCAAGGAAGGCCAACAACGGCCCGACCTCGCGGCGCCACCAGTCCCCCCTGAGCATAACTTTCCGGGTTCGAATCCTGTAAACCTGCGCCAAGTCCTCAACGGATGGCGCCTTTCCCTGCAACCGCGGCCGCTTCTCTTCCGTCGTCGCGGCCTCGATCCCCATTGCCTGCGCCACCATGAGAAATGCCGCATGCAATGGCTCGATATCTGCGATCAACGGGGCGCGCCCGTCGTCGGTCGGGCGCACCGTCTGCACCATCCCGCTGATGGCCTTGGCGAGCACATTTTTCTCTGCCGATTGCCGGGCCTGTTGGCGCCGCGCGGCATCGCTTTCGACGGCCGCCAGGCGTTCCGTCATGCAATCTCCGAAGACACGGACAAAAGCAGCCAGGGCCCTCCGCCAGTCATTGGATTGAACAAGCTCCGCCGACGACTGAGCCGTCACCGACGTCGTGTCCGGCGCCACAAGCCAGAGAGTGGACGATATCGGCAGCACGGAGGACGGCAACCCCGGATCTCCGAAACAATGCAATTCGGCGCTGTCTGCGGCACTCACCCAGGTCGGCTGCCGGCCGGCCCCGAACACCGGCATGCTGCGGTAAATTTCAGGCCGGGAAGTGCGGTCAAGAATGATCGCCTCACCGGTCGGCCGCTCGGGGGCAAGGCCCTTCGACATGCCGATGACGAACCGGTCCAAGATCGCCCCAAGATGGTCCGGTGCGAACCGGTCCGCCAGCGATCCGTCGGTGCTTAGTACGACACGCGTACCGTCGACTCCGACGGCGAGATACCTGTGGGCCGCATCCAGATCAGGGCCGAAGATCATTTCTCCAGCCGCCGCGCGGTAAAGCGAATGGCGGTGGCCGCTGTTTCCATCCGCATCGGGCCGAACCGCGAATACATCGACAAATCCCGTCAGCACCAGAATGGACATTTCCGGGCGGTCCAGCAGAATAGGTTTGTTGGCGGCGACGGATTGCGCCTGCCCGCGAAGGGAGTCGACGTCGACCTTTGTCAGAAGCGCTTCAAGGGTGCGACGCTGCATCTTGCCCCCCTTCCGTTCCGATCAACCGCGGATACTCCTGGCCGTGCGCCATCAAATGCTCATGCGTCCCCCGTTCGGCAATCTTCCCCTTTCTCAGGACGATGATCTCGTCACAGTCGCGGATCGTCGAAAGCCGGTGCGCGATGATGATGCAGGTACAGCCCCGGCGCCGCAGGTTGTCGTCGATGTTCTTTTCCGTCACCGGATCCAACGCCGCCGTTGCTTCGTCCAACACCAACACCCGGGGCTGGCCGACGAGGGCACGCGCAAGCTCAAGCCGTTGACGCTGCCCTCCCGAGAAATTGATCCCCCCCTCCTCAACCAGGCTTTCAGTTCGCCCGGGACGGGCCATCACATCATCATGGATCGCCGCGTCCTTAAGAGCCTGGGTCAGGACATGGTCCGGGATCTGGTTGTCCCACAAGGTCAGGTTTTCATGGATGGTTCCGGAGAACAGAAAAATGTCCTGATCGACGTAGGCTACGGTATCGGCGAAAACCTGCCGAGGGACCTTGCCGAGGGGGTGATCGTCAATCAGCACGTCCCCGTTCCATGGTTTCAGCACGCCCGCGATCAGCCGGCCAAGCGTGGACTTTCCGCTGCCCGACGCCCCGACGATGGCGACCCGTGATCCGGTTTCGACCGAAATCGAGATGCCGTCGATCAACGGCGGGTCCAGCGGACTGAAACCGAAACACAGGTTCCGCGCTTCGATGCGGCCGCTGAGAACGGGTGGGCCGGCCCAGGTTTCTTCCGCCCCGTCGATCCGCGTGTCGTCCGGTTGCGCCGAGCGAATATCGTCCAATCGAGTCAGGTCGCCCTTGATGCGTTGCAGTTTCCCGCCGAGATCGACCAGCCCGGCGATCGGCGCCGTCAGGTTCGACATGAGCGATTGGATCGCGACGATGGCGCCGACGGAAAGCACGCCTTCCATCACGCGAAACCCGCCGACGCCCAGGATCGCCGCCGCGGTCAGGGATGACATCAACGACGGAAACGCCGTCAGGACCGCGGTCGAAAAACCCAGGTTACGCTGCTGTTCCAGCATTTTCGCCTGGTAGCCCGCCCATTTGGCGAAGGTGTCGTCTTCCATTCCCGACGATTTCAGGGTTTCTATCGACCGAATGGCGGCAACGGTTGTCGCGGCCAGCTTGCCGCCGTCGGCCAACAGGGCGCGGCTGTTGTCCTCACGGCTGCGGTTGACGGCACGAAGCGCAAAAACATTCATCAGGGCCAGGCCAAAGGCAATGACCGCCAGCATGCCGTCGAACACGGCAATCGCGGCGCCGTAAAAAACGACAGACGAAAGGTTCAACGAATTGGTGGCAAGGTCACCGGACAGCAGCCTGGCCACACGGTCGTTCGCCGCCATCCTGTCGCTCAGATCGCCGACATGGCGCTGCTGGAAGAACGACATGGGTAACCGGATCATGTGCCACAGGAACGTCGAAGCCATCGTTAGCGACAGGCGCGTTTCCATTCGCAACAGGTACTTCTGTTGAAGCCAAGTCATGCCCCCACGCAACAGTGCTGCCGTCAGCACCCCAAGGACCAGCGGCACCAGCCAGTCCTCTTTTTCCGCGACGAGAATTTCATCGACGAAGATGCGCGAAAACCCCGCGATGGCGATTCCCGGCACGACCAGCAGCAAGCTGACGGCAAGGACATAGAACAGGGCTGCTCTCGAGTTTTCGAGGCGGTTGCGCATCGACGCCAGGATCGACGGCGCGCGGCCTCTGCGCTGAAGGGCGGATGACGGCTCGAACGCCAGAACGACACCCGTATAGCACTGGTCCAATTCCTCCAGCGACACCACCCGCGGCCCGCTGCCGGGATCGTTCAAATACGCCTTGCCGCCTTTGAACCCTTCGAAGACCACATAGTGATTGAAATTCCAATGAATGATCGACGGAGTCGGCAGGCTGGTCAGGTCTTCTGGTTCCTTCTTGAACCCTTTCGCGGAAAACCCATACGACCGCGCGGCCTTCAGAACATTGCTTGCCTTGCTGCCGTCACGCGTAACGCCGCACGCAATGCGCAATTCCTCCATCGGCACCCAGAGGCCATGAGACGCCATGACCATCGCCAGCGACGCGGCACCGCATTCAACCGCTTCCATCTGCAGAATGGTCGGTGTGCGCTTCGGCCTTGCGAAACAATCGATGTAACGAATGAGCGACCGCATTCAGCGCGCCGGCGTCGAAGGCCAGAACCCAATTCCCGTATGCTTCCGCACGAAGGGAATGATGAGGTTAACCGGCGGGTCTTCTTTGACTGTGACTTCGGCCTCGATGGTGGTTCCGGTCGTGACATGGGCATTCGGCCCGGCGCCCGAGGTCCATTTGAACCCGCTGATCGTCGCGGTATCGCGAACAAGGTCGACACGTGCCTCATACGGCGCCCCTTCGTTCGTGTAGTCGTTGACCAGTTGTTCGTTCTGCAAGACGGTGAGCATGCCCTGCTTCGAAGCCGGGAACTCCGACACCTTCGTCACCGTGCCAATGATGGTGCCGTGCTCTTCCTTCTTCACGAAGGATGGCGCGACGCGGACGGTCATGCCGGGCTGGATACGCTTGCCGTCCTTGGTCGGGATATAGACGACGGCCTGAAGGTTGCTGCCCGCCGTGACGATGCTGATAACCGGCGCGCCTGTCTGAACGAATCCGCCCTCGAAGACCTTGAGTTCCGTCACCCGCCCGGAGGCGGGCGCCAGGACCGCGCCGTTGAGGCTGAGTTTGGCGTCGAGTTCCCTGATTTCCCGTTCCGCGTCGGCGATGCGCTGATCGATCTTGGTTATTTCCTTGGCATGATCCGATTTGAGCGTCAGCGTGTCGGATTCAAGTTCCAGAATCTTGTTGTTCGCGGCACTGATGTCCTGCAAGGCCTTGTTGTAATCGGTCCTGAGTTCCTCGATCTTGTCCCGGGGCAAGAGCCCCTTGTCGGCAAGCGGCATGCGGGCGGCCATGGTTTTTTTCAAGTAGCCCGCGCGCTGTTCGGCGGCTTTGATGATCTGGTTCTGTGCCGCCGCCTGTTCAGCGAAATTCTTGCGCTTGAGGTCGAATTCGCGCTCGAAATCACTGATGATCTGTGCCTTTTCCTTTTGCCTTTCACCCAGCGTTTCGATCGCGCTCTGACGTTCCTGGCGCAGCGCGGCCTGCTCGATCACGGCGACCTTCTGGCCCTTTTCGACCAAAGAGTTCTGATCCACGAAAAGCGTGGAAACAATGCCGTCCGACGGCGACATGGCGTCGAGGATCCGGCCGCCGGCGCTGACCAGAATGCCTTTCCCTTCGACCTGATCGGGAATCTTTCCGGCGAACCCCCAGGTGATGACCGCCACGATCAGAACGGCGATGGTACCCAGGGCCAGCCACCCGATTGAATCGGTAACGATGGCAAGGCGATCCAGTTGTTCTGGAGACGACAGGCGGTCCAATGCCGCCTGACGGAAGATCTGGCGCTTCGGAGCTTGAGACACTTTCTGACGGCCCCCACGGTGCGGCATGCATGCGCAATTGCTGGCCGAGTGTACGTGGACTGCTCCCGGCGGAACTTGTCATTGCGTTCCAAAACGATTGTCCCAACGTTCAATCCCACCTAGGCTCGTCACCAATAAGGTGTACAGGGTGCCTCGCTTGCGAATTAATTGTGCTTCCGAATGCCTTTCGTGGAGGAACCTGCGGTTTACGGCTTGATCCGCGCCACTCGTGCGCTGCGTCGGAACGATCGAAGCATTGTCGGGGAGACCGGTGAATGGCGACCAGGAAAGCGCCGCCGCGCGTAGAAATCGCGCATTTCGATACGGATTTTTTCGATTCCGGAGACCGTTTCGACGCCTGGAATCAGAACATGGGCGTCCTGTTCGATCTGCTGGCGCCGGACGGCAGCGTCCCGAAGCACGACATGAGCGCGCGGATCGACGTTTGTAACCTGGGCGACGCCGTGTTCGGCGTCACGCGGGCGCAATCGCAATTGTTCAGCCGCAACGACCGCCGCGTCGCCCGCGACGACCTGGATCACATCCTGGTCCAGGTCTTTCTCGAAGGCGGCGGCCTGGCCAGCAGCGATCACCGAATACAGGCCGGCGACATGCTGATCATCGATCTGGATCAGCCGCACGAGATGCTGAACACCGATTTCGCCAACCTGACGATGGTCCTGCCGCGCGAACTACACCCGGCTTTGTCGGACCTGCTGTCCGTGTTCCACGGCCGGCGGCTCGGCCAGGACAACCCGATGGTGCCCTTTGTCGCGGAACATCTGCGCTCGCTATGGAACCACGTGCCCGAAATGGACATGGGACATGCGGGCGTCGCCCTGAAAGGAACGCTCGGCCTGTTGGAAACCTGGCTGACCCACGAAGCGGAGGTCACCGGCGATACCGCCCCCGAGGTCTCCCTCGCCGTCGGCAAGGCGATCTTCCGCTACATCGACCAGAACCTGGCCGAACAGCTGCCCCCCGAAACGCTGGCCAAGACCTTCCGCATTTCCCGCTCCCAGCTCTACCGTATCTTCGCACCCCACGACGGCGTTGCGCGTTATATCCTGGAACGGCGCCTGCGGCGCAGCCTGCACATGCTGTCGAACCCGGCGAACGGCAACCTGAACATCGGCGCCATCGGGTACACCTGCGGGTTTTCCAGCGAGTCGCAGTTCAGCAAATCGTTCAAGAACCGCTACGGGATGTCGCCCAGCGAGGCCCGCGCCATGGGTCAAGCCGTCGCAGCAACCGCCGCCGATCCCACGGCCGCGGGCGGCGAGACGCCGGAATTCACCGCCTGGATCAGAAGCCTGGGCCGGTAATACGCCAGACTTTCATAAAGAAAGCGCCCGCCCTCGGTCGAGGACGGGCGTTTCCTTCAGACAAAATCGGCGCGGCGTTTAGACAGCGCCGTCGATGCACGTCATTCCGGAAGGCGGGTGGTACATGGTCGCGCCAGCGGAGACCATCTCGAGTTCGAACTCGGTCAGTTCGTCGTCGTTGGCGGCGAGCACGCGGAGTTCCCCAAATTTCTCGCAGGCCTCCTTGACGTCGTCCTCCTGCAAGGTGATGCCTACTTCGGCGGCTTTATCGACGGCGATCGTATAAAATTCTTCCGCCGTTTTTCCCTCAGAGAGCGCTTCGATCAGACCTTTGTCGGTCCGCACCTTTTTGTAAAATTCAATGACATTCGCATTCATTTTTGAACCTCCGTTCTGAAGCACTGTCCTAAACAGCAACCCTGCAACGCGGGCAGCCGCGAGAGCACGCGGCCCACCCTGACCGGGTCACGCGCAAACCTTAACGGCGAACTTTCCCGAGGAGCCAGCCCATAAGCACCCCCGGGAACGCACCGACAATTAATTTGGAACGTAGGGAAAACTGGCCGCGCCCCTGCCGGACCTTAAAATGAAAACGCCTGCACTCGGCTCAGTGCAGGCGCATCCATCAAGTCAAAACGGCGAAGCTTTTAGACCTGGCCCCCGATTCCGGTCAACCCGGACGGCCCGTAATAATTGCCACTTTCGTAGCCATTGAAAAAGCCACCCGCGGAGATCATCTCGAGTTCAAACTCGGTCAGCTCGTCGTCATTGGCGGCAAGCTTGCAAAGCTCCGCGAAATTGCCGCAGGCGGCGACAATGTCGTCCTGCTGCAAGGTGATGCCCATTTCGGCGGCCTTGTCGACGGCGGTCTTGATGAACTCTTCCGTCGTTTTTCCCTCAGAGAGCGCTTCGATCAGATTTTGGTCCGTGCGGACCTTTTTATAAAATTCGACAACATTCGTGTTCATGTTTGAATCTCCGTTCTGAAGCACTGTCCTAAATCAGAAATCAGCCTGCGGGCGAACACGAGAGCACGCGTTCCGCCTTCGGCTGAATCACGCCTCCACATAACCGCGCTTCACTGCATAAACCTAATGCTTTCGGAGATTCTGGACGCCGCGACCAGTGGTTTTGGACGTGAGGCACAGGAAAAGTAAATACGGGATGCCGGAGCCAGCGATTGATTTCTTGAAGGAGGGGAAGCCTCTCGTGGGCCGGATTGACGCCGCATGTCACCGCTTAAAAGCATTGGACGGCCACCGGCCATTCCGACCGCGACCGGTCGATGATGGACATTCGCGTCTTGGTGCCCGCGCCTGGCTTGGGCCAATAGCTTGGAACCCGGTGAATTCATTAAAGGATAGATGCCTGAAAAATCGCCTGGCATGCATTGACCCTTAAAATCTCGAGTCGTTTCCTACAAAACCGCCGAAAGCAGATTGTCGGACATTGGCAACGTCATCCCGGGATGATTGCCAATCTGGCCTGTCCCCTTAATCGGATACACATCGATAGCCAGAGACGCTGTCCGCCTGAATTCCAGAGATAAGGGGAAAGGAGCACGGCACGGCCGCGATCAGGCGGCCGTCATCCAAAAATGCTTCCGTAAAATCAGGCCCGGCGCGGCGTCGAACACGTCACGAATCAGGCCGGGCGCGACCGTATCGGCGACGGCGATTCCTCGACAGGCTCTCTAGGGCCGGAAGTCCGGCGGCAGTTCCAGCCATGCCACGGCCTCGGCCACGTCTTCAAAAATCTTGCGCTTCATGGCGGCCTTTCCGTCACGGGCATAGATCGCGTCACATACTCGCGCGGTGATCGCGAAGCGGTCGGCGGCGACGGTGTTGCCCCGTCGGTAAACGAAGGCCGCGGTCGCTGGATGGTCGAACATCTTGGCGATCTGGTAGCCCAGCACGTCGACGAAAGCACCCTGGGTGGAATCAAGCCCGGGGGCGGCCGTCAGGCCGTCGTCACAGACATAAAGCCGGCGCATGCCGGGGCTGAAGTCCGGTGCCTCGGCCAAATCACGCAGCGCATCCACCGTCTCCAACAGACTCGACTGCCCGAAGAGGGAAAAGCTGACAAGATTTTCGGCCTTATGAATTTTCCACGAAATGCCCATAGCGGCCTGTGTTCATAAGGGTCAGTAATGTCCTTGCACCTAGCCCCTCGAAACAAGTCCTCGTTCGCGGGCGATCACGGCCGCCTGCGAACGGTTCTGCACGCCGATTTTCTTGAAGATGCTGCGTGCGTGCAGTTTCACCGTGACTTCGTGGATTTCCAGGTCACGGGCGATCTGCTTATTCGGTTTTCCGTCGGCGATGCCTTCAAGCACCTCCATCTCGCGGGGCGTCAAGCCTTCCGCATTGACCTTGCGGTCCGCCGCCTCGGCGGCCATTGCCTGCATGGTTTCCACGGGCACGTAAGTGCCACCCTCGGCGATCACGCGAAGGGCCCCCGCATAGGCGGACCCGGTTAAGGTTTTCGGAAGATAGCCATGGGCGCCGAGATCCAGAACGGTCTTCACATCCCGTGTCTTGGCGACGCCGGAAGTCACGGCAATGGCCAAATCCGGATAGGCGGCGCGAAGCCGCTTGACCCCTTCCGTGCCGTCCATCCCGGGCATGGAAAAGTCCAGGACCACAAGGTCGTACTTCCCCTTGCCCGAAAGCCTGGCCGTCACTTCGTCGAGGTTGGATGCCGCCTGAATTTCAACATCGGGGAAGGCGCGGTTGAGATGCTCACGCACCGCGTCGAGAAACATCGGATGGTCATCGGCGAACAGCAATCGCATTCTGCCTGCTTCTTTTGTCTTGCGGCCACGTTGCTTCGCGGCCGGATGTTCTCCACCCCATACCTAAGTATGCCCGAAACACATACTTAGGTCGATACCGAACAAACAATCGGAATCCGGCCCCCGAAGCGCCGCTTTCCGCCCCGGCATAACCGATGAGGCGAAAAACAAATCCCGACCGGCGCCGCGGCGCCGATCGGGGTTCCGGAGAACGGAGGAGGAAGGGTTTGTCTTGGCCGCTTCCTTAAGCAGCCCGCACATCATGCAGGAAGGTCTGCACGATCTGCTGTAGGGAGGACGACTTCTGCGCCAGTTCGTCGGACGCGTGCAGAACCTCGGAGGCCGAACCGTCGGTGTCGTTGGCGGCGACCTGCACGCTTGAGATCGAGCTGGAAACCTCCTGCGTCGCGGCCGCGCCTGTTCGCAGTTGCGGCTGATCTCCTGGGTCGCGGCCGCCTGTTCCTCGACCGCGGCGGCCACGGCGGCCGTCATCTCGTTGACCTCGGAGATGGTCGCCTTGATCAGGTTGATGGCGTTCGCCGCCTCGCCCGTCGTCGACTGGATCTTGGCGACATGGGCCGCCACTTCCTCCGTCGACCGTTTGGTCTGGGCCGCCAGGTTCTTGACCTCCGACGCGACCACGCGAAGCCCTTGCCGGCCTCGCCGGCGCGCGCCGCCTCGATGGTGGCGTTGAGCGACAGCAGGTTGGTCTTCTCGGCGATCTCGTTGATCAGCTCGACCACCTGGCCGATCGCCTGGGCCGCCTCGACAAGGCCGTCGACCTTGCCCTGGACCTGATCGGCCTCGGTCACCGCCTGGCCGGCCTTTTGCGAGGACCGCGCCATCTGCTGGGTGATCTCGCGGACCGACGCGGTCAGTTCTTCCGTCGCCGTCGCCACCGTCTGCACGTTGGCCGCCGTCTGTTCGCAGGCCGCCGCCACCGACGAGGACTGGCGGGTCGTCGTTTCCGCCGTGCCGCGCATGCTGGTCGCCGTCGCCTGAAGTTCCGTCGAGGCCGACGACACCACGCCGAGCACCTCGCTCACCGTCGCGTCGAAGGCCGTCGTCAGCGCCGCAAGCTTCTGCGCGCGTTCCAACTGAGCCTGCTGATCCTTCAACTGCTGAGCCTGAAGGTCGCGGTTCTCGATCAGGCGCTGGCGGAAGAATTCCACCGAACGCGCCATGTTGCCGATCTCGTCCTTGCGCGCCTGGCCCTCGGTTTCCGTGTCGTAGTCCCCTTCGGCCATGTCTTCCATGAACCGGGCCATGGCGTCGATCGGACGCGCGATGCCGCGCGACAACGTCAGCCAGGCCAGAACGGCGAACACCAGGGCGATGACCGTGCCGAGAAGCAGGCTGATCAGCGTCACCTTGAATTCGCCGGCCACGGCATCACGGTTCTTGTCCATCAGGCCGACCGCAAGTTGCTTCAGGGCGTCGAAGCTTTCGAACGCCTTGGCGATCCCCTGCTCGCCGTAACCGTTGGCTTCGAGAACCCGGGCTTCATCCACGGTGAAGCGTTGACGCATCAACGTGATCTGCCGATCGACGATCGTGTCCTGCCATTTGCGGACATGGGTGTCGGCGGCCAGCAAGTACTGCTTCGCCGCGGGCACGGTCAACCGGGCCTGTAGCTTTCCGATCTTGTCCAGATAACCGGCCTTGGCCGTGTTGTAAGACGTGATGTAATCCCGGTTGCCACTGATCAGCAGACCGCGGATGGAAGCCTGCTGTGCCGCGACAAGGGCGCGGACCTCTTCGAGTTCCAGGACGATGGTGTTGATGCGCGCCGTATCGTCGACCTGGTTCTGGGCCTTATTGGTATTGACCGCGGTCACCCCGGCCAGCGCGCGCCGATGATGACGACCAGGGTCAGAAAGGCGGCAATCAGCTTCTTTGAGATTGTGATATTGTTGATCGCGTTCATGGTTTCATCCTCAAGCGCTATATCTTGCCGGCGGCCTGGCGGCGCCGGAGTTCGGTCAGGTTGACCTCGACGGTCACGGTCCCGACCGCTTCGACACCGTCGGTAATGGACATGTTGACCTGCACGTTTTCGGTTCCGCTCTCGCCATTGACCTCCGGCTTGTCGATGAAGACGGCCGCCGGGCCCATGGGAAAGGTTTTCTGGAACTTGGCTTCATCACCCTGCCAATAGTCGCTGGTGATGGAACTCTGGCCGGCGTTCAGACCCGTTGTCCATGACGAAAATTTCCGTGTAGAGACCGAGGGACGACGCCTGGATCGCCGTCAGATAGCTTGATAGCGGGCTGGCCAGAACGGCGGTGATCAACGGCTGGTCATCGGTCTTGCGTTCGGCGCGCCACTGCTTGTCGAGCGTCAGGATGCTTTCTTCCGTGAGCCCGGTATGCCGCTTGTTGCTGGCCTCAAGGGTCAGCAGAACCACGGGCGAGGCCGCCCACGAACGAATCTGATCGAGCAGCTTGCCCGGAACGACCTGCTCGTCGGCGGCGGCGTCGGTCGCGATGCCGCAAAGCAACGCAAAAACAATCCCCCGCACAGCATAAAGACATGAACGCATTTCTAATCTCTCCTCTTCGAGAACTAGAAAAAGCATACCTTATTATTCATCCATTAGAACACTATGCAAAAGTAATATAGAGGCGCCAATTGGTATGCTGAAATTCGGGCTTTGGTATTATTATTTTCCTATACTTAGGTATGGGATCTATGGATGAAATATTCGAAATACATCCAATAGCCAATAAAAGGGCGGCGCCGCAGCGCCGCCCAAGTCTTTAGGAGGGAGGGAGTTTATCCTGGCCGCTTTCTTAAGCAGCCCGCACATCATGCAGGAAGGTCTGCACGATCTGCTGTAGGGAGGACGACTTCTGCGCCAGTTCGTCGGACGCGTGCAGAACCTCGGAGGCCGAACCATCGGTGTCGTTGGCGGCGACCTGCACGCTTGAGATCGAGCTGGAAACCTCCTGCGTCGCGGCCGCGGCCTGTTCGCAGTTGCGGCTGATCTCCTGGGTCGCGGCCGCCTGTTCCTCGACCGCGGCGGCCACGGCGGCCGTCATCTCGTTGACCTCGGAGATGGTCGCCTTGATCAGGTTGATGGCGTTCGCCGCCTCGCCCGTCGTCGACTGGATCTTGGCGACATGGGCCGCCACTTCCTCCGTCGACCGTTTGGTCTGGGCCGCCAGGTTCTTGACCTCCGACGCGACCACCGCGAAGCCCTTGCCGGCCTCGCCGGCGCGCGCCGCCCGATGGTGGCGTTGAGCGACAGCAGGTTGGTCTTCTCGGCGATCTCGTTGATCAGTTCCACCACCTGGCCGATCGCCTGGGCCGCCTCGACAAGGCCGTCGACCTTGCCCTGGACCTGATCGGCCTCGGTCACCGCCTGGCCGGCCTTTTGCGAGGACCGCGCCATCTGCTGGGTGATCTCGCGGACCGACGCGGTCAGTTCTTCCGTCGCCGTCGCCACCGTCTGCACGTTGGTCGCCGTCTGCTCGCAGGCCGCCGCCACCGACGAGGACTGGCGGGTCGTCGTTTCCGCCGTGCCGCGCATGCTGGTCGCCGTCGCCTGAAGTTCCGTCGAGGCCGACGACACCACGCCGAGCACCTCGCTCACCGTCGCGTCGAAGGCCGTCGTCAGCGCCGCAAGCTTCTGCGCACGTTCGACCTGCCGTTCTTGCGCCTTGCGTTGCTCTTCTTCCAGTTCCTTGGCGCGGATCAGGTTTTCCTTGAACACCTGAAGGGCCCGCGCGACGGCGCCGATCTCGTCCTTGTTCTCAAGGGCTGGGATTTGAACGGTCCAATCGCCTTCGGCCAGGGTTTCCGTGGCTTCGGTGACCGCCTTCACCGGACGGGTGATGCTCATCGCGACGGCGGCGCCGACGGCGACGAACACGGCGAAGATCACCACGGATCCGATCAACATCAGCCGGCCCATGGATGTCTGCGTTTCGTGCATGGTGACAAGCGCCTGCTTGGCGCCCTGCTCACCGAACGCGACCAATTCCTCGACGGCCGGGGTCACGATCTTATAGATGGTGCTGAGTTCGCTGATGGCGGCCTCGTTTTCGACGCTCAGTTTGGCGAAGGCATCGAACGCGGTCACATAGTCGTCCAGAAGCTTGGTGATCTCGGCCTTGGCACCATCAGGCAGCGGCGTCTCGGGCAGCATGGCCAGAAATTCGGCCCGGCGCTTGGCCACGCTGTCGATATATTTTTCGGCGCCGCGCAGCATGAAATCCTTCTCGTGCCGGCGCATCATCAACATCTTGACCGTCAGGCCGTCCAGCTTGGCTTCGTTCAGCTTCGTTTCCACGGCATGGACGGCGCTGCGCAGCTTGCCCTGAAGACCCGCCTTTTCATCCAGACCCAGTTCCTGGATCTGCGCGACGACCGTGGCGAACTGTTTCTCATGGGCTTTGACGGCGCCCTCCAAGCGAGACAGCGTTTCCGCCTTGGCGTCGGCCACATGCTCCTTGCGGACCGCGTCCAGAACGGATGTCAATTTCGCGACATTGCCTTGGTAGGCTTCCGCGTACTTCATCTCGCGGCGCAGCAGGAAATCCTTTTCCGCTCGGCGCATTTGCAGGGACTGGGATTGGATTTCCTGACTTTCCTGCGCCAGGGCGTTGTAGTCGGTATTCGACTTGACGGCCTTGGCGGTCATCGACTGGCCATAGACCTGAATGCCGCCGAACACGGCCATCGCCACGACGCCCAGAATGACGATGGCGCTCACGCGCTGTGCGATCTTGAAGTTGCCGAACAGGGTCTTGGCCGCGATCGCGCCGTTCCCGCCCGTGTCATTCTGCGAATTTACCTGTGACATTTCCTCTAAACCTCCTGTTGATGTCCGCCTTTCGGCGCCCTGCGCTGGGCGCTCGTGTGAGACAAGGCCGGACGATGACGGACCGTACCGATGTGACGGCTCCGTGACTGCTGACCAGAGGGATCGTTAGGTCGGAAAATTAGTATGTGACGATATACCCGTGATATCCGTCACACCATACTTTCGTATGGCGCCGGGCCATGGGCGTTCAATCGCCCAATAGATCGGCGAGCACGCGTCCCAGGCGCGAGGCGGACACCGGCTTCTGGAAGAAGGCATCCGCCCCGCCGGCCCGCGCCGTTTCTTCCGTCAGCGTGTCGCTGTATCCGGTACACAGGATGCAGGGGACGTCGGCCCGAACTTCCTTGATCCGCCGGATCAGTTCCATTCCGCGCATGTCGGGCATGATCTGGTCCGAAATCACGGCCCGCCACAGGTCGGGCGTGTCGGCGAACACCTCGATCGCCTCGCCGCCGCCGGAACAGACCCCGGCTTCATAGCCCAGCCGTTCCAGGCCGATCGAGACCATGTCCGCGACCTCGCTTTCGTCATCGACGATCAGGATCATGCCTCGGCCCGTCACCTTTTCGGCGATTTCGTCCGCCGCCGCACGGTCGGAACCGGGCGCCGCGCAGGGCAGAAACACCTCGAACCGCGTGCCCTTGCCCAGGCGCGTGTGAACACGTATCGCGCCGTGGTGGGCGGTGACGATGCCGTGCACCACGGGAAGGCCAAGCCCCGTGCCCTTGCCTGCCTCCTTGGTGGTGAAGAACGGCTCGAAAAGACGCCGGAGAACAGGTTCCGCGATGCCCGGCCCCGTGTCCTCCACGTATATCATGACATGGTCGGCCCCGGCATCGATCGCCCCCGCCACCACCTGCCAGGCGCCGTCCTCCATCTCCCGGATTTCCATGAAGTCCTCGGGCGTGGTCTTGACCGGGCCTTCGTGGGCGGACAACAGCTTCGAGCCCGCGGGTATGCGTTCCAACCCGATGTTGATGATTCCGTCCACCCCCGAGAAGGCGTCGTTGGCGTTGACGCCCAGGTTCATCAGCACCTGGGACATCTGGCCGGCATTTGTCATCGCGGTGACTTCCGCGTCGGAAGGATGAAACACCACGCGGGTCGTTACCGGCAGGGTGCCGGACAACAGCGTCGCCGCCTCCTCGCCGATCGCGTTCAGATCGACAACACTCTGTTCGCCGTGCGATGCCCGCGAAAACGCCAGAATCTGGCTGACCAGTTGCTTGGCCCGGTCACCGGCGCGGGCGACGCGCTGGGCGAAATTGTGCTGCGGCGTGCCTTCCGGAAGGTCTTCGATCAGAAATTCGTTGAACCCCATCATGGCGCCCAAAAGGTTGTTGAAATCATGGGCGATGCCGCCGGCCAGACGACCGATGGCCTCCATTTTCTGGGCCTGTTGCAGCTGCGCCTCGATCTCACGGATTTCGGACACGTCGACATAGAAGGAACACACACCCGTGACCAACCCGTCCGGCGTCAGCATGGGAGCCTTGATGTTGGTCGTGATCAGATTACGTCCGTCCGCGCACTTGATGACGGCCTCTTTCATGAAGGGCTGGCGCCCGGCGATGACCTTGGCGTCTTCCTCCTCGGTACGCCGGCCGATCTCGGGGCCGAACAAATCGGCCGCACGGCGGCCCACGACATCCACCAGATCCCACCCCTTCCAATCCAGAAAGGTCCTGTTCATGGCAAGGTACCGCCCGGTTGTCGTCTTGATGATAATCCCCGCCGGCGCGTTTTCGAACAGGCCACGGAACCGGGCCTCGCTTTCCTTCAAGGCCAGGTCGGCGCGCTTGCGGTCGGTGACGTCCATGATCGCCGTGCCGACGCCGAACACCGCGCCCTTGTCGTCGCGCACGGGGAACTTGATGTACTGCATCATCCGCTCGCCGTCGCCCTGCGCCGACATCGCCTGTGCCTCGAACTCGGCGGGTTCTCCGGTCGCCAACACCTTGGCTTCCTGTTCCAGGATGGTGTCCAGGGTTCTGTTCGAAAAACCTCCGTGACCGTCTTGCCGATGATCTCATCGACGGGCTTGCCCACCCACTGGGCATAGACGTCGTTGACGAACTGATACCGCCCCTCCATGTCCTTGAGGTTAAGCAGCATGGGCGCGTTCTGCGTGATCGCCTGCAGCTTGGCCTCGCTTTCGCGAATGGCGTTCTCCGCTTTCTTCTGGTCGGTCAGATCGACGCTGACCGACACCACACCGGCGACTTCGCCGGTCTCATCGCGGAACGGATACTTGGTGATCAACAGGTTGTGGACCGTGTTGTCGGCAAACGGCCGCTCGGTCTCCCGCGACAGGGTTTCCCCGGTGATCCGCGCCCGGGTTTCCTGGTCCCTGACAATCTCACCGTCGGCATTCATGCGTTTGGCAAGGTTCAACATGTCATTGCCGATCACGTCGTCCTGGGCCAACCCATACCAGTCGCAGGGTCTGGTTGACGAGGTTATAGTACTCGTTGCTGTCGGTCATCGTGATGCCGACGGGCAGGTTGTCGATCAGCGAGCGCAGAAGACGTTCGTGGCGTTCGAGCGCCCGGCGGGCCTCGACCTCCTGGGTCATGTCGATGCTGACGGAACCGACCCGGATTGCCTTACCCTGGTCATCAAAGATCGGAAATTTGGTGATCTTCAAAGAATGATCCCGTCCATCCGCGAAACGGTGCGTGGCCTCGCGTGTGCGAATTTCACCTGTTTTCAGAACCTCCCGCTCTTGTGCCTGGCGATAATGGATATCTTCTTCATCCGCTTGTACGCCGCCGACAAGAATTTCACTCTCCCCGATCTTGGATGCGAAATCGATGCCGTACCACTGACGATAAACCGGATTCGTCCTTTCCAGACGCAATTCGGAATCCTTGATCAAGACCGCCACGGGCAGATGGTCGAAGATCGAATTCAACAGGCTTTCGCTCGCCTGTAGTTCGCGGGTCGCGCGCGACCGTCTGTTCCAGCGTTTCCGCCTGACGGGCCAGGGTTTCCTCGGCCTCTTTACGGGCGGTGATGTCGTAATGCCAAACCAGGGCCGCGCTCTCACCCTCGAATTCGACGAGACGCGAATCCATCAACAGCCATACCAGGCGTCCATCCAGGCGCCGCCGGCGCACCTCGACCGCATCAAGGGCGCCTTCTTCGTCGAACCGTGCGCCCAACCGTTCCAGGTCTTCCGGATCCACATAGGTTTCCGACATGGGCACCGAATTGAGCGCCTCCTCGGTCTGGGCGCCGAACATGTCGAGAAGGCTGTGGTTGACGAACAGCCGGCGGCGGGGCTCACGGGCGACGACGGCGACCCCGACAGGGCTTTTTCCAGGATCGCCCTCAGGTTCGTCTCGGATCGGCGGAGGTCCGCCTCGGCCCGCCGGCGCTCGGCGATTTCCTGGGTTAGCTCCACGGTGCGGTCGGCGACCATGTCCTCGAGTTTTTCAAGGTGGGCCTGCAGCGCCTTTTCCGCCCGACGTTCGTCGGTGATGTCGAGAATCGCCGTGCCGATGCCGGTGATCGTGCCGGCACTGTCGCGGATCGGGAATTTGAACTGCCGCAGGGTAACCGGCGCGCCGTCCTTCGTGTGGCCGAATACGGTGTCGGTTTCGAACACCTGGACTTCGCCCGTCTTGATGACCTCCCGGTCGATTTTCTCGACGGCCGCGCGCGCTCGGGCGGCAACAGATCCCGCGACGTCTTGCCGATGATCTGTTCGGGCGCGGCCCCATGCCATTCCGCGAACTTGAGGTTGCAGTGCTGATAGGCGCCGTTCTTGTCCTTGAGCGACAGCATGATCGGCACGTTGTCGGTAATCCCGACAAGCCGCGCCTGGGTCTCTTCCAAGGCACGCTGGGCAAGCTTCTGCTCGGTGATATCCGTCATCGCCGTGCCGACGGCCATGATGTCGCCGTCGGCATCGTAGACCGGGAACTTGATCATGCGGAAGATCGTCGACTTGCCGTCGGGCCGGCGTTGCAGTTCGGAAACCGTTTCCTCGACGACGACCTCGCCGGTTTCGATGACCCGTTGGTCCAGCGCTTCGACGACCTTGGCCCGGCCGGGATTCACAAGGTCGCTCGACCGCAGGCCGGAAATCGCGCGCACATCGATGCCGTGCCACCGGGCAAAACCCGCGTTGCCCTCCATAAAATAACCGTCCAGATCTTTCAAACAGAGCATGATGGGCACGTTGTCGGTGATCGCGCGAAGACGCGCCCGGGCGTCTTCAAGGTCTTCTGCACCGCCTTTTGATCGGAAATGTCCGTCCATAAGGTGGCGATCAGCTCGACGTTGCCGTCCTTGTCATGGACCGGAAACTTCGACACCAGCGCCGAGCGTTCGACACCATCGCGGCCGATGCGGGTCGTCTCGCTGGTAAACGACCGCCCCTGTTCAAGAACCGCCCTGTCTTCGGCAGCGATGGCGGCCAGGATCTCGGGCGAATTCAGGCCCAGTTCGTCGATCCTCTTGCCGTAGGCTTCCTCGGCGCGGACCCCGTAGTTCCGTTCATAGACCTTGTTGACGAACACATAGCGATAGTCCCTGTCCTTGAGCGACAGGGAACTGGGCAGGGCGTTGACGACACCGCTGAACCGCTGCTCGATGGACTGCCGGGCGCGTTCGATTCCTGCTGTTCCTGGCGGGCCATGATCAGCGACGTCAAGGCCGCAAGCGACCGCGCCAGAGACTGTTCTTCGAGTGTCCATTCCCTCGGATCGCCCACATGCTCCAGGCACAAGACACCCTTCAATTCGTCGCCGACATGGATCACCGCGTCGAGCATGGAGGTGATGCCGTGCCCGTCCAGATATTTCCCGGTGAATTCGGCGGTCCGAGGGTCCGACCGGGCATCATGGGCATCGATCACTTCGACCTGTTGCAAGGCCTTGAAATATTGTGGGAAATAATCGTGCTCAAGAATCATTCCGCTGCTGTGGGCCGCCGCCGTGGCCTGATATAGATCCAGGCATTCGATCTGGCTCATATCCGGGCGGGCACGCCACACGCTGACCCGTTCCACGCCCAGGGTTTCCGCCGCGACCTGGGTCAACAGGGAAAAGGCGTCCCCGGCATTGGGCGACGCCATCGCATCGCTGGCGACAATGCGGTCGAGCGCCTTGTGATAGCCTTTCAGAACACGTTCCCGGTCCAGGGCGTCGCGCTCCCACTTATCGCGCTCGGTGATATCGACGCCGAGCGCGCCGACCCCGATCAACCGGCCGCCGTCGTCGGAAATGGGGAACTTGACGATCTCCAGGCGATGATGCGATCCGTCGGCGAATTGGCGATCCTGCTCGCGGGTAGTGATCTTGCCGCTGTCGGCGACATCCTTTTCCTGGGCCCGCGACGCCGCCCAGGCCTGTTCCCAGGCGGGGAAGCGTTCTTCGTTGGAACTGCCCAGAATTTCATCGCCGCCAACCCCGTAGCGGCGCGTGAATTCCTTGTTGATCAGCATGTAGCGTCCATCGGGGTCCTTCACGGTCAGGCCGTGGGGAAGGTGATCGACGATCGCCGATAACAGAACGTCCCGGCGCCGCAGTTCCTCTTCGGCCAGCGCGCGATCCAGTTCGCGGCAACCCTGCCCGCGAAGAATTCGAATGCCAGTTTGTGCAGGTCTTCCAAAACCATCGGCTGACGGGACATCGCCACCATCAGGCCCAGGCAGTGCCCGCTGGCGCCATATAACGGCACGCCGATGTAGCCCTCGATGCCTTCATCCACAAGGAAGCGGTCTTTGGGGAATTTTCCGCGGTGCCCCGCGGATAGACACAGAGCGACGCGTTGCGCGTCACCGTCTCGCAGGGGCCGCCGACGATAGGATAACTGATGTTATCGACCCGCTTGCCGTCGACGATCGCAATCACGCTTTCCGCCGTCTTGCCGTCGCCGGACAGGCGGGAAATGTAGATTTGATCGACCCCAAGTTCCCGCCACAGGGCCTGGGCGACCTGCTCCAGAAAATCCTGGCCAACGGCCCTGGACGTGGCGCCGACAACGTTGCGGATCAGCTTTTCGATCACTTCGCCCTGGGAGGCCCGGCGTCCCGTTCCGCGATATCCCAGGAACTTGCCGCCGTCGAACACCGGCAGGCCGCTGACGGCGATGGGGAAAGTCGTCCCATCGATGCCGGCCATGATAAAAGTGAAATCGTGAAAGGGTTCATGCGCGTCGATGATCTTGCGATAGGCTGCCCATGCCGTGTCCTGGGTAACCGATCCATGCAGTTCCTCGCGCGACTTTCCAATGCAGTCCTCGGGCCGTATCCCAACCGAAGAGATCACCTGATCGGAAATGAAGGTGAACCGGTCGTCGGCATCCGTTTCCCAAAACCAGTCGGCGCTGACGCGGGCGAAGTCCATAACGCGCGCATCCGCGCCCGCGCCGTCGTCCCCGGGTCCGCCGGTCTGGCGTGTTTTCATCGACTCGTCCGATGGTGACCGTGGCATTCAGCCCCTCCCGGCAAGGCTCCCGTATCCCCGGATTACGCTGTCCAACGTGTTCCTGGAAAATGAACGTGCTTCGATCTTTTCATCCGACGCGCGCCTCGGCAAGCCGGAAGGCCTTCTCCGGCGGCAGTGGATGGCTGTACAGAAACCCTTGCACCGTCGTCACCCCGAGATCCGCGAGAAATCGAGCCTGGGCACCGTTCTCCACACCGCGGCGACGACCGTCAGGTCAAGGGCTTTGGCGGCGCGGACAATCGCGGTGACGACTTCGCAGGCACCAGAGTCGGACGGCAACTCATCGACGAAGGATCGATCGATCTTGAGAATGTTCACCGGCAATCGCACCAGGCGCGACAGGGACGAGTATCCGGTGCCGAAATCCCCGACCGAAATCTTCACGCCGGCCGCGCGCAGACCGGACATCATGGCGATGCCACGGCTAAGTTCGCCGGCCGACATGGCATCCGTCAGTTCGAACTCGATCAACGACGGCGGAATGTCATAGGCGTTGATGATCTTGATGAAATCCTTCAGTTCCCGGTGCATCAACTGGCTGGGGGACACGTTGATCGAAATCGGCAGGGGCGACCGCCCCGCGTCGCGCTCAGCCTTCAGCAGCCGGCAGACCTCGTGCAAAACCCAATCCGTGAGCGGCACGATCAGGCCGCATTCCTCGGCCATGGGAATGAATTGCGTCGGCGGGATCAGTCCCCGTTCCGGATGGTGCCAACGGATCAGTGCCTCAAATCCGCGGCACCGCCCGTCGGCCATGTCGATCTTGGACTGAAGGTCGAGCCTGAATCCGTCGTATTCAAAGGCATCGCGAAGGTCACGTTCCAATCGCAGCTTGGCGTTGGCCGCCTCGACCATCTGCATCGTGCATTCGCGCGCGGGGACACCCGACCTGCGGGCATCATCCAGGGCCAGTTCGGCGCATCGAAAGCAATGCCCGATGTTGACCGGCCCCGTGCCGACACCGGCGGTGCCCACGTTGACGCCGACGTAGAAGTCCATGCCGTCCATCTCGAAGGGATGGTCAAAGCTGCTGACGATGGCGCCGGCGGCCATGTCGGGAAGCACCGGACCGATGCTTTGGGCATTGATCACGACGAAGGCATTTTCCGAATATCGGGCGACAAGGCCGCGCGGACCGACCACCGCCTGGAGACGCTTGGCCGCCTTCGCCGTTAGGCGCGACCATATGTGCCCGGCCACCGGCCCCTCAACATTGCGCGGCTTGTTCAAACCGACAAGCATGATCGCGAAGCCATCGCCGATAACCGCGCCATCATCCACCAGGCCGGCGGCCTGCCGGAAAGCCTCTGCCCGCGACGGCAGACCATCGACGAGCGGCGCCGACCGCGAGACATTCACGGGTGCCGTGCCCGGAAACTGGCATTCGTCCAGGGTGCAGACCATCCGGCCCGGGGCGATCCCCATCATGCAGCACAGCCCAATGTTCAGCATTCGGCCTTCGCGGTCGCGCATGACGATGCGGCGCGCCACTCCCTCTTCACTGCCTGTCAGGGTATCCCGAAGCAGAGACGCGATGACCGGCCCCGCCTCCATGCCAAGCAGGTCGTGGAGACGCATCAACTGGTTGCCCGAAACGCCGGCGAAGGGCAGCTGTTCCAGCATCGCATCGGTCATCAGGAATCTCCCGTCACGGTCGACGGTGAACAGAATGCCGGATTGGTTGACCTGCGCTGGATGAATGTTGTTGCTGACGTTCACGGGACGTTTCCTCTAATCGTTTAATTGTCTGTCCCGCCCGTGACATCCAACGGGATCAGGCGGCTCCCCGGAGGGACGTCCCGACGGTGCGCCGGTGGTCCGCGCGCAGCGCGACTGCCAGTTATCCGCGATCTCGCCCAACCGCCGGGCGGCACGATGAAGGCCTCCCGTCCGGATGCCTGAAATCCTGAACCGATAATCCTCCATGGAACCGGCCAAATTCTCGATGCCGCCGCGCAGGGTGTCGATCACGCCTTGGAATTCACCGACTTCGGCCCGCAGGGTCTGGGTTTCCCGTTCCAAGGCGTCCACCGCGGCGCGCATCCGAGCCAGGGGGCCGTCCTGGCGGCGGACGGGCCGGACGATACTGACGGCGTTGCCTTCGAACTTACGCGGCATCGCGCAGCACCTCTTTCAGTGCCGTTTCCAGATCCTTGGCGCCGAACGGCTTGTGCAGGACCTTGGCTTTCGCAAGAACCTGGAACAGGTTCTCGTAAGGACGGATCACGCCCTTGTACCCGCCGGTCATGCCGAGCACGGGAATCCGGGAGCCCAGCTTCTTCAACTCGGTCACCAGTTCGATTCCGTCAGCGCCGGGCATGAAAATGTCGGTGATAATGGCGTCAACGCTCTGATCGCGCAGCATGCCGAGGCAACGCTGGCCGTTCTCCGCGGCGATCACGACATGGCCCAGTCGCTCAAGAAGTTGCACGACAAAGGCCCGGTGATCGATGTCATCATCGACGACGAGAATTTTTGCCATTTCGGCTTCCTTTATTCTTGCGCGCCATCCTTTCCGCGCTCGGACGCGGGGATGTTTCCCATTTGTGACAACTGGGACAGTACCTCGACCGGCCCGCGATTTCTGCTGACCTGGAGACGAGGGCGCCGACACAAAAGTATGGGGTAGGTAATACCTATCCGCGCAGCGTCCGCGGGCCCCTCAGGGGCCGCCTTGGCCGGCTTGACGAATTCGGATGGGATTTTGGGGCCGTCCGGCGCCATGGCGCCGGACGCCGCGGTTACGAGCCGTATTTGACGCTACAGCCGTAGGGCCGGGTGCCCTGCGGATTGACCGGCTGGCCGGCCTTCATCTGAGCAAGCGCGTTCAGAACATAGTTCTGCGCCTTGGGAATGTCGGTGACATCCGCCGACTTGATGCTGTCGATGGCGCCGTGATAGGTGAGCAACCCCTTGGCATCGATGATGAACATGTGCGGCGTGGTGCGCGCGTTGTACAGGCGGCCGATCTCGCCCGACGGATCGAGCAGCACCGCCGACGGGCCGGCGTTGCGCGATTGGGTCAAGGTATCGGCCTGCGGACCGCTGACGTTGCCCTGTTCCCCCGGGGCCGAGGAAATCACCGACAGCCAGACGACGCCGTCCTGGGTCGCCTTCTTCTGGGTCATCTGCATGTTGCCGGATGAATAATGCTTCACCACGAAAGGACAGTCGTGGTTGGTCCATTCCAGAATCACGGTCTTGCCCCGGTAATCGGCGAGATTGACCGTCCGGCCCTTGGTATCCACCCCGGTGAAGGCCGGGGCCGGACTGCCGACGACGGGTTCGGCCACGGCCGGGGACGGCGCGGCAAGGGTGGCCGCGGCCAGAACGGAGAAGACCGAAAGAGCCGCAAAGCGGCGGCGGGTAAGGGGTTTCATGACACGAACTCCCTGCAATCTATGGGGTTACGATTGCCGGAATTCTACATAAACCGCGATTTTTCCGCGAGTGACATCTTCGTGTGCGGTGCGGTGCCACGTCCGTCTGCGGGCGATCAGGCGACCCGGTTCAACAGGCGCGCGCGGATGGTTCCGGAAAGATCACGGATTTCCGCCAGGATCGCGTCGGCGTCGGGGACCGCCCCCTCGGCCTCCAGAACGACGTAGCCGATTTCGCCGTCGGTCTGATAGGTCTGGGCGGCGATGTTGACGTTGTTGCGGGCGAACACCTCGTTCAGGCGTTGCAGTTCGCCCGGCAGGTTGCGTTGAACCTGGATGAAGCGGGTGCCGCCCTGACGCGGCGACAACTGGGCCTGCGGGAAGTTGACCGAGCCTTCGGTCGAGCCGATGTCGGAATATTCGACCAGCTTGCGCGCGACTTCTTCACCGATGCGTTCCTGGGCTTCTTCCGTGGACCCGCCGACATGCGGCGTCAGAATCACGTTGTCCAGGCCTTGCAGGGGCGAGACGAAGGGCTCGGCATTGGATGACGGCTCCTTGGGAAACACGTCGACCGCCGCACCGCCCAGGTGGCCGTCCTTCAGCGCGGCCGCCAGGGCCGGAATATCGACCACCGTGCCCCGCGAATTGTTGATCAGGAAGGCGCCCTTCTTCATGGCGCGCAATTCCTTTTCACCGATCATGTCCTTGGTGTCCGGCGTTTCCGGAACATGCAGGGTAACCACGTCCGACTGTTTCAACAGGTCTTCCAGGTTGCGCGACGGCATGACGTTGCCGTGACGCAGCTTGTCCGTGCGGTCGTGGTAGATGACGCGGAGCCCCATGGATTCGGCGATCACGGCCAACTGACTGCCGATGTTGCCGTAGCCGATGATGCCCAGCGTCTTGCCGCGCACCTCGCGCGACCCGGCGGCGGACTTGTCCCAATCGCCGGCATGGGCCGCCATGGACCGCGGGAACGTCCGGCGGAACAGCATGACGATCTCGGCGATGGTCAATTCGGCCACGGAACGGGTGTTGGAAAAAGGCGCGTTGAACACGGGAATCCCGTTGTTCCGCGCGGCGTCCAGGTCGATCTGGTTGGTGCCCACGGAAAAGCAGCCGACGGCCATCAGGGACGGCGCCGCGTCGATGACGTCCTTGGTCAGCTGCGTGCGCGAGCGGATGCCCAGGATGCGCACGTCCTTCAATTTTTCCTTGAGCGCGTCACCGTCCAGGGCCGTCTTCAGACGCTCGCCGTTGGAATAGCCCGCATCCTTGAAGACGGCGGAGGCCGTGGGCGAGATGCCTTCGAGCAGAAGGACCTTGATTTTTTCCTTGGGCAGGGACGGATTCTGGATTTTCGACATGGGATCTGGGAGTGGTTTTTCGGCGGGGATGAACATGTTGCGGCGCAAAATGCCGGAGCCGGGCCGCCATGGCAAGCGATATCCCGCATGCCGGCCGCGTCACGAACGTTTCATTAAAAAATTGATCTTCATCAAGACAACGGACACGCGCCGCATCTATTGTTACAATCAATTAACGCGTCGGCGGCGCGCCGGGTTGTCGCCGTTCGCGCGCAAACCTCTGTCTGAGGAAGGAGGAAGGCAATGGCGCCTTCGGAGACCGATACCCGCAAGCAAGAACTCCGCGCCTTCCTGTTCCTGACCGTGTTCCTGGCCCCCATCGTGTCCGTCGCCCTGGTCGGCGGGTTGGGCTTTTCCATCTGGATATATCAAATGTTCGCAGGACCGCCCGGGTCCTGACCCGGCCTCATCACAGCGGTTCCAACCACCGGCGGGAGGAATTCATGCTCGAAGGCAAGCAATCCATCATTTCACGCAGCCGTCGCGCGTTCATTCGCGGACGCACGACCCATGTCGCCAGCCTGCTGGTCCAGGCCTGGCCCGACGGCATCGCCGCGACCGAGGCCGCGTTGAACGCGATCCCCGGCGTCGAAAGTCACGGGACCGGCGGCCCCGGAAAACTGATCATCACCGTCGATGTCGATGACGATACCGGCCTGGTCGAGACCGTGGCACGCATCGAGGCCGCTCCGGGCGTGATCATCGCGTCTCTGGTCTACCACCAGATGGATGAGGGAGACGCGTCATGAGCGGGCCTAAGCTGACCCGGCGCGAATACATCAAGGCCCAGGCCGTGGCCGCCGCGATGGCGGCGGCAGGGCTGCCGGTTTCCGCCCTGGCATCCAACCTGCCGACCGCCGCCCAGGCAACCGAACTGCGCTGGTCCAAGGCCGCCTGCCGGTTCTGCGGCACGGGCTGCTCGGTCATGGTCGGGGTCAAGGACGGCCGCGTGGTGGCGACCCACGGCGACGCCAAATCCGAGGTCAACCGGGGCCTCAACTGCGTGAAGGGCTATTTCCTGTCGAAGATCATGTACGGCGAGGACCGCCTGACGCGGCCCCTTCTGCGCATGAAGGACGGCAAGTTCGACAAGAACGGCGACTTCACGCCGATCACCTGGGACCAGGCCTTCGATATCATGGCCGAGAAATGGAAGGCCGCCATCGCCAAGACCAGGGACACGGACCAGATGCCGCCGGTCGGCATGTTCGGGTCCGGCCAGTGGACCGTGTGGGAAGGCTATGCCGCGTCGAAGCTGATGAAGGCCGGGTTCCGGTCCAACCACATCGACCCCAACGCCCGCCACTGCATGGCGTCGGCGGTCGGCGGGTTCATGCGTACCTTCGGCATGGACGAGCCCATGGGCTGCTACGACGACATGGAGAACGCCGACGCGATCGTGCTGTGGGGCTCCAACATGGCGGAAATGCACCCCATCCTATGGACCCGGGTGACCGACCGCCGGCTCAGCGCGCCGCACGTCAAGGTCGCCGTGCTGTCGACCTTCGAGCACCGCTGCTTCGACCTGGCCGACATCCCCATGGTGTTCACGCCGCAAACGGACTTGGCGATCCTCAACTTCATCGCCAACCACATCATCCAGACCGGGCGGGTGAACAAGGAGTTCACCGGCAAGCACGTGAACTTCCGCCTGGGGAACCCCGACATCGGCTACGGCCTCCGGCCCGAACACCCGTTGGAGAAAAACGCCAAGAACGCCAAGGATGCCAACGGATCGAAGGCCATGTCGTTCGACGACTACGCCAAGTTCGTCGCCGACTACGACGTCGACAGCGTTTCCAAGCTGTCGGGCGTGCCCAAGGACAAGCTGATCGAACTGGCCGAACTTTACGCCGACCCGAAAACCAAGGTCACCTCGTTCTGGACCATGGGCTTCAACCAGCATACCCGCGGCGTGTGGGCCAACAATCTGGTCTACAACATCCACCTTCTGACCGGAAAAATCTCCGAGCCCGGCAACAGCCCGTTTTCCCTGACCGGGCAGCCGTCGGCCTGCGGCACGGCGCGCGAGGTCGGCACGTTCTCGCACCGCCTGCCCGCCGATCTGGTGGTCGCCAAAAAGGCGCACCGCGACTTCGCGGAAAAGATCTGGAAGCTGCCGGAGGGCACGATCCCCGGCAAGAACGGCTTCCATGCCGTGTTGCAGAACCGCATGCTCAAGGACGGCAAGCTCAACTGCTACTGGGTCCAGTGCAACAACAACATGCAGGCGGCGGCCAACATCAACGAAGAAGGCCTGCCCGGCTACCGCAACCCGGACAACTTCATCGTCGTGTCCGACGCCTATCCGACGGTGACCGCCCAGGCCGCCGACCTGATCCTGCCGACCGCCATGTGGGTGGAAAAGGAGGGGGCCTACGGCAACGCCGAACGGCGTACCCAGTTCTGGTACCAGCAGGTCAAGGCGCCGGGCGAGGCGCGATCCGACCTGTGGCAACTGGTCGAATTCTCGAAACGGTTCAAGGTCGAGGACGTCTGGCCCGCGAGCCTGATCGCCAAGAAGCCGGACATGAAGGGCAAGACGCTTTATGACGTGCTGTTCAGGAACGGCAACGTCGATAAATTCCCGCTGAGCCACGCCAGCCTGGAATTCGACAACGACGAATCCAAGCATTTCGGCTTCTATCTGCAAAAAGGCCTGTTCGAGGAATACGCCACTTTCGGGCGCGGCCACGGCCACGACCTGGCACCCTTCGACATCTACCATCAGGTGCGCGGCCTGCGCTGGCCCGTGGTCGACGGCAAGGAAACCAAGTGGCGCTACCGTGAAGGCACGGACCCCTACGTGAAGGCCGGCAAGGGCGTGGAATTCTACGGAAAACCCGATGGACGGGCCTGGATATTCGCCCTGCCCTACGAGCCCGCGGCGGAAAGCCCGGACAAGGAATACGACCTGTGGCTGGCCACCGGCCGCGTGCTGGAACACTGGCATTCCGGGTCGATGACCCAGCGCGTGCCGGAACTGTACAAGGCGGTGCCCGACGCCAAGGTGTTCATGCACCCGGACGACGCCAAGGCCCGCGGCCTGCGCCGCGGCGACGACGTGCGGGTGATTTCGCGCCGCGGCGAAATCAGGACCCGGGTGGAAACCCGGGGACGCAACAAGCCGCCCATGGGTCTGGTCTTCGTGCCCTGGTTCGACGCCAGCCAGTTGATCAACAAGGTCACGCTGGACGCCACGGATCCCATCTCCAAACAGACGGATTACAAAAAATGCGCCATCAAGATCGTCAAGGCCTGAGCGCCCGCGCCGTTCTGCTGGCCTGTGCCGCCGTCCTGGCGACGGCCCTTGCCGCCGGCTCCGTGATCGCCGCCGACACCACGGCAACCCTGCGCAAGGACGACATCGCCGGCCAGAAAGCGCCGCCGCCGTTGGCCCGGGTGGAGAACCATGACCTCAAGCGGGCACGGAACTACCCGGAACAGCCGCCGACCATCCCGCATCAGATCCGCGACTATCAGATCGACCGCAACGTCAACAAATGCCTGACCTGCCATTCGCGCACGGCGGTCGAACAGTCCCAGGCGCCGATGGTCAGCGTCACCCATTTCATGGACCGCGACGGACAGGTGCGGGGGGCCGTGTCGCCGCGCCGCTATTTCTGCCTGCAATGCCATGTGCCCCAGACCGACGCCAAGCCCCTGGTCGGCAATACCTTCCAGGATGTCGATGCGGTCATCCAGGAGGCCGTCCCGGGCCGCAAGGAGAACTAAGCCGTGGCCCTTCGCGACAGCGTCATCACCCTGTGGAAGACCCTGACGGGTCCGGCCAGGCATTTTTCCCTGGGCTTCCTGACCTTCGGCGGGTTCATCGCCGGGATCGTTTTCTGGGGCGGGTTCAACACCGCGCTGGAACTGACGAACACGGAAACCTTCTGCATTTCCTGCCACGAAATGCGCGACAACGTGTATGCGGAGCTGAAAACGACCATCCACTACACCAATCGGTCCGGCGTCCGCGCAACCTGCCCGGATTGCCACGTGCCGCACCAATGGACGGACAAGATCGCGCGCAAGATGCAGGCCTCGAAAGAAGTCTGGGGCAAGATTTTCGGCACCATCTCGACCCGCGACAAGTTCCTGGAAAAACGCCTGGAACTGGCGGGCCATGAGTGGGAGCGGCTGAAGGCCAACGATTCCCTGGAATGCCGCAACTGCCACAACTTCGAATTCATGGACTTCACGGCGCAGAGCAAGCGGGCCGCCGACCACCACGCACGGTTCCTCACCAACAAGGAAAAGACCTGCATCGACTGCCACAAGGGCATCGCGCATCGATTGCCGGACATGGCCGGAGTCGCAAAGTGACGACGCCGGGCCGAAATTAAGGCGCGGCCCGCCGCCGCGACCTTTTCCCCGCCACGGTTCCAGCGCAGAATGGCGCCTCCGCAAACGAAACGGAGGACCCGCCATGTCCGCGTCGCCATCCCCGGAAGATCGCCTGTCAGACATCCTGTCTCCCGAACGGGGCGCCGTCGTCACGGGCGCGGCCAGCGGTATCGGCCTTGCCGCCGCCAAACGTTTCGCGGCGCTCGGCATGCATGTCTGCCTTGCCGACACGGACGAAGACGCCCTCGACCGGGCCCATGAAGAAGTCCGCGCCGCCGCCCAGGCCGGACGCGTCATGTCCATGGCCGTGGACGTCGCCGACCCGGACGCCGTGACGGCGCTGAAGGACCGGGTTCTGGATACCTTCGGCGGCGTCGCGCTGCTGATGAACAACGCGGTCGCCCGCCATTCGGGCGGCTGCCTGGATGAGCCGGACAACTGGCGGCGGACCATCGACGTCGGCCTGTTCGGCGTCATCAACGGCTGTCAGGCCTTCGCCCCCGCCATGATCGCGGCGGGGGAACCGGCGATGATCGTCAACGTCGGCTCCAAGCAGGGCATCACCAACCCGCCCGGCCGCCCCCACTACAACGTCGCCAAGGCGGCGGTGAAGGCCTATACGGAATTGCTGCAGCATGAACTGCGGGGCGGCAACGGTGGCGGCGGCGACGTCACCGCCCATCTTCTGATCCCCGGCATGACCACGACCGGCGGGCGCGACCACAGACCGGGGGCCTGGTGGCCGGACCAGGTCGTCGACTTCATGCAGGACGCCTTGCGGCGGGGCGATTTCTACATCCTCTGCCCCGACGGCGAGGTGACGCCGGAAATGGACGCCAAACGGATCCTCTGGGCGGCCCACGACATCACCGAGAACCGTCCGCCCCTGACCCGCTGGCATCCGGATTTCAAGGCCGCCTTCGACACCTTCGAACCCTGACCGCCGCCGCCCGGTCCTTCGTCATAAAATGGCCATGGTGCGGCGTTGGATTAGCCTCCCCGCGCGCCGGAACCGGCCGGGGCGCGACCGAACGGGAGAGTTACCATGCGCAAAATCCACCCCCTCGCCCTCGCCCTGTCCTGCGCCGCCGCGCTGTTTACAGCCGATGCCGCCCAAGCCGCCACGGTGACCGTCACCATGCACAAGGCCACGACCGGCGGCCCCGGCAAGGACCTCGGCACGATCGCCTTCGAGGATACCTCTCAAGGCATGGCGATCACGCCCAGATTGATGGGATTGCAGGAAGGCCTGCACGGCTTCCATGTGGATGAGTTTCCAAACTGCGCCGCCAAGAAAAAGAACAGCATAGCCGTGCCCGCCCTGGCCGCCGGAAACCCGCTGGGCGCGGATCAGCCCGGCAAGGGCCATCCGGGCGACTTGCCGGGGCTGTACGTCCATTACGACGGCGCCGCCTATACCCCGACCGTGGCCCCCGCCATGAAGACGGCGGATTTGATCGGTCATGCCATCGTCATCGACGCCCTTGGCCCCGCGTATCGGGACGCCCCCAAGCCTGTGGGCGGCGCCATTCTGCGCGTCGCCTGCGGCGTGGTGACGCACTGACTACCCGGGCCCGGCATCCCGGCGAATTCCGTTGAAAAAAGCCCAGATCGGCCCCACATCAAGGGCAGCCCGGCACGATGACCGGGCCTTTTTTCAAGCGGGAGGCAAACCATGAAGACATACCTTGCGGCCGCCGCGGCCGTCCTGATGATTTCCGGCGCGGCTCAGGCCGCGACGGTCACCGTGACCATGCACCAGACCTCGGCCAACGGCGTCGGGCCCATCATGGGCACGATCGAATTCCAGGACACGGCGCGCGGCCTGCGCATCCTGCCCAACCTGTCGGGCCTGAGCGAGGGCCAGCACGGTTTCCACGTCCATGAACATCCCAGCTGCGAGCACAAGGAAAAGGACGGCAAGCACGTGCCGGGCCTAGCCGCGGGCGGGCATTTCGATCCCGCGAACACGGGCAAGCACCTGGGCCCCAACGGCGACGGGCACCTGGGCGACCTGCCCGTGCTGTACGTCGCGGCAGACGGAACGGCGACCCGCGACAGCTATGCCTCACGCCTGAAGACCTCGGACCTGGAGGGCCGCTCGATCATGATCCATGCCGGTGGCGACACCTATTCCGACACCCCGGCGCCCTTGGGCGGCGGCGGGGCGCGGGCCGCCTGCGGCGTGGTTGTCTACTAGCAGCCCGGCGTCAGGCTAGCCGCGTCCGATCCAGGGCATCTTGGTCGCCTGGATGGTGAGGAACTGCACCGTCGTGTCCATGGGCAGGTTGGCCATGAACACGACGGCCTCGCCGACATGTTCGGCCGGCATGCGCGGCTCCACCTTCAGGCTGCCGTCGGACTGCTTCACCCCATGGCCCTGGGCCATGCGTTCGGTCATCGGCGACACGGCGTTGCCGATGTCGATCTGGCTGACCGCGATGTCGTATTTGCGCCCGTCCAACGCCGCCGTCTTGGTCAGCCCCGTCACCGCATGCTTGGTCGCCGTATAGGGAATGGAATCGGGCCGGGGCGCATGGGCCGAGATCGAACCGTTGTTGATGATGCGCCCCCCCATGGGCGACTGCGCCTTCATCACCCGGAAGGCTTCCTGAATGCACAGGAACACCCCGGTCAGATTGACGTCGACGACGCGCTTCCAATCCGCGACTTCCAGGTCCTCCAACAGAATTCCCGGCGCATTGGCGCCGGCGTTGTTGAAGATCACGTCGACCCGGCCATGGGCGTCCGTGGTCGCCTTGAACATGGCCTTGATCGCGTCCGGATCGGTCACGTCCGTGGGCTGAACCAGGGCCCGGCCGCCGGCGTCGCCCGCAAGGGCCTTGGTTTCCTCCAGCATGTCGCCGCGGCGGCCGGCCAGGGTCACCGAATAGCCGTCGGCGAGCAGCGCCAGGGCGGCGGCTCGGCCGACGCCGGTGCCGGCCCCCGTGACGATGGCGATCTTGGATGCGGGAGTATGGGATTGCGGGCTCATGGAACGTCTCCTGGATGCAGATCTTGATGCAGATCATTTTTTGGGATGTGATAGGTTTATAGACTACCGCCCACCGACGAACAGAGAGATTCGATACCATGACCTACTCACTCGATGCCTTCGCCAAGGATCTGAAACAGGTTCTGACCCAGGGGCAGAGCCCCGCCCAGCTTGAGGAAAGCCGCAAGCTTGTGGAAAAGGCGCTGAAGGATCCCGGGTTCGTCAAAGCCAACCTGGGCGATGACGCCGAAGGCGAGCGCAAGATCGTTTATGAAGACCCGGACCTGGGATTCTGCATCCTGACCCATGTGTACAAGGGCGCCAAAACCGGCAACCCACACGACCATGGCCCGTCCTGGGCCATCTACGGCCAGGCCTTCGGCGAGACCAAGATGACGGAATACGACATTGTCGAGCCGCCCCAGGGCGACAAGCCCGGCAAGGTCAAGGAGCGCGAAAGCTACAAGATGGTCCCGGGCGATGCCCGCGTGTATCAGGTCGGCGACGTGCACTGCCCGGAACGCCACAGCGAAACCCGCCTGATCCGCATTGAGGGCATGAACATGAACGGCGTCAAGCGCACGCCCCTGGTGCCCGCCTGATTGAGGCCAAGCGGGCGGCCTAACGGTCGCTCGACTGGATGCCCTGCAATTTTTCCAGGCTGTCCGACGTCAACTGTAGCGATACGTTGCCGACGGCGGAACGAATGATCAGATCGACGAACCATACGCCGGGCGTCAGTTCCTGCGGCGTGCCGATGTCGATACCGACCACGTCTTCGATGTCGATGGACAGGTTCTTGTTGTCGTGAAACGAGATGGCGGCGACGGTTTTTTTCGTTTCGGCGCTTGTCATGGGCAGGTCCTCGGGTCACTTGTGTGTACGGTCGGCGAGCCGATAGGAGCAGCCGACAGGGGTCGGACAGCGGACAGCTTGCCTGCGCCGCGCCGCCGCCGCAACCCGTCATTGGCCTAAAAATTACGGTATCCGCCGCGTCAAACCCGGCGGGATCAGCCGAGAACGGCCTGGGCCAGCACCCCGGCCAGCAGCGATCCGGCCAGCCCGAGCACGATGTACCACAGGAAGGTTGGCCGCTTGACCAGGGCCCAGACGGCCATGGCGGCGGGAATGGAGGTGACCCCGCCCGCGATCATGAAGGCCATGGCCGGACCCGGCGCCATGCCCAGGTCCATCAGTCCGTCAATGGTGGGGATCGCCGCGAAGCCGTTGAGGTAGGCCGGCACCCCGACCGCCACGGCGGCCGGAATGGTCCACCATTCGCCACCGCCGAGCCAGCGCCCGACCTGATCGGCGGGGATATAGGCGACCATCAGGCTTTCGATCAGGAAGGCCAGGGTCAGCCACTTGAACAGGAACCAGCCGGTTGTCCAGCTTTCGTCCCGGAACAAGGTCATCCGTTCGGGCTGACGCCAGAACCCCCATTCCACGGGTGCGCCGGCCAATGCCTTCTTGCGCGCGCCGCAGCATGACGTGACCGCCCCCTTCAGAGGATCGGCAAAGGCGCCCCGGGCGACCAGGACGTGCGTGCCGTAACCCGCGCCCAGGCCCATGACCACCGCGGCGGCGGCCTTGAACAGGGTGAACGGCAGGCCGAACACGGCCGCCATCAGGATGAAGATCTGCGGGTCCATCAGCGGCGAAGCGATCCAGAACGCCATGACCGGCGCCAACGGCACCCCGGCCGCCAGCAGCCCGGCGATGATCGGCACGACCCCACAGGAACAGAAGGGGGAAAAGGCGCCGACAAGAGCCGCCAGGAAGATCGCCGTCATGGGCCGGCTGGTGAACGCGCGGGCGATCTGGCGGTCCAGGCCGGTGGCCTTGGTCCAGGCGGCGGCCAACACCGACATCAGAAAGAAGGGGGCGATGAACCCGTAGGCATCGGCGACGAACAGGATGCTGGCGGCGGCCTGATCCCGGTTGAGGACGGCAAGCAGCGCAAGTCCGGCCAGGATGACCAGTAGCACGCGGTCGGCCCGCTTCAGTCGATCCAGAACGCCGGGCCGGGCCGAAGGGGCGGGCTGTTCGGTGGGGGATTGCAACGGGGGGGTGAGGATGGTTTCGCTCATCGCGGGTCTCTTGTCGTCAGGGGGTGGCGGTTTTGGCGGACGGCGCGGTGCAGGTCGTCGTGACGCCCGTGCAGCATTCGTCGGCGAGAAAGCCGATCAGGCCGTGCATGGCGGCGAAGTTGGCGCGGCAGCGCAGGGTACGGCCCTCCCGCGACTGATCGACCAGTCCCGCCCAGACCAGGCGGGATACGTGGTGCGACAAGGTCGAGCCGGGAATCTGCAAATGTTCCTGAATATCGCCGACGGCGAGGCCGTCCTCCCCCGCCTTGACCAGCAGGCGGAAGGCGAGAAGGCGGTGCGGGTTGCCCAGTTCGGCAAGCTGTCTGGCGGCGAGTTCCGTATCCATGGCGTGCAGTTTAAGGCGATCATCCGCCTTTTGCAACGACATTTCTAGAATTATCGAAATGATATGAAAGCCCCCGAATATCCATCAATTCCGGGCCATACATCCATGACTTGCGATCAGGTAGACCTAGGCCTTTCGGCTAATGTAAACAGTGACGAATTCATGACATCATACAAAGGTAAGCCCGGCGGATCGCCGCAATTTGACCGGGCAGAGAAGGCGCATTCATGGGGTCCACCGTCACCATAAAATCCACGTTTCTTGAAGCCGGAAGCAATCTTCCGTCCTTTCATCGTGCCGTGCTGGATTATTGGCAGAGCCTCCGCGGCGACAGGGCCGCCCCCCCGTTGTCCGAATTCGACCTGGCGAAGTTGGATCCGGAAACCGTCCGTTTCATGAATATTACCGACATCACCCCTGAACCGTTGGCATCCGTTTACAGGTTCTGGGGATCGGGCCTGACCGCGGCCTTCGGCGCGGATTATTTGGGCCGCTCGCCCATAGAGGTGCCGCCCAAGGCCATCGGCCTGAGCGCGCGCGGCGGCTGCGGCCGGCTGGCCTACGAGATGACCCCCCATTGCGAAGTCAAACAGTTCGAGACCCTTGCCGGATACCGGGGCCGCGCGGTGATCCTGCGCCTGCCCTGTTCCAACGACGGCGTTACGGTCGCCAACGGCATCGGCGTGTTCAAGTTCGAGCACGTCAACCCGGACGCCGACCTGAGCGCCTTCTTCGACGAAGTCTTCGGCCCGCTCGACGCCGTCTCGATCCCCTAACCGCCCCCGCGCCAATCGGTCTTCGGATCAGGCCGCCGTCGCCCGGCCCTTCAGGAACGGCCGGTCGCCGCCCGCCGTGGTACGGTGCATCCGCCGGGGCATGTTTTCGTCGTAATCGCGCACGGCGTAATGCATGGTCGCGCGGTTGTCCCACATCACCAGATCGCCTTCCTGCCAGCGGTGGCGGTAGATATTTTCCGGCCGCGTCGCATGGGCCATCAGGAAGTCCAGCAACGGCCGGCTTTCCTCCATGGTCATGTCCACGAAGTTCGTGGTGAAGAAGGTATTGACGTAGAGCGCGTCGCGCCCCGTTTCCGGATGGGTGCGCACCACCGGATGGCGGAACGAGGCTAGGTTCGCCGGAATCTGCGGTGAATCCGTGTCCGGTTCGGCCAGATTACGCCGCCGGATGGCGTCCGGCGAATGCATGGCGTCGAGCCCGCGCAGCATGTCCTGCATGGCCGGCGACAAGGTTTCCAGCGCCCGGTACATGTTGCAGAACAGGGTATCGCCCCGGCCTTCGGGCACGATGCGCGCATGCAGCAGCGACAGCGCCGGCGGCTGTTCCGAGGCCGAGATGTCGGAATGCCAAAAATCGTTGCGGGCCCCCCGGCGGCCCGGCTTGGTTTCCAGCACGATGACCTCGGGGTTCTCGTTGTTGACGCCGGCGCGGGAACCGTAGGGATGGGGCTCCGCCGGCCCGAACCGCTGGGAAAACCGGCTTTGTTCCGCGGGCGTCAGGTCCTGGCCGGGAAACACCAGCACCAGATACTCATTCAGAGCGTCGGAAACGGCGGCAAAAGTTGCGGCGTCGAGATCCTGTGACAGGTTGACGCCGGAAATCCGGGCGCCCATGGCGCCGGTCAGGGGTTGCACTTGGAACGGATAGTCGCGGCTCATCTTGTGGCCTCCCATGCTTGAACCGATACGGCCCATTTATTTGTTTTTATGGAAGGGCCGGTTAGTTTCCGCCCGGCGCAACATCCGGGCGACGGCATCATTCTTACCCCTCATCAGCGCGTAGTCCAGCGCCCTGCGTCCCCAGCGGTCCGTGACCAGGGGGTCCGCCCCGGCCAGAATCAGATATTCGGCAATCGCGGGATAATTGCCGTGGGCCGCCAGGATCAGGGGCGTGACCTTGTCCGCGTCCCGCCAGCCGACCCGCGCCCCGGCGCGGACCAGTACGGCCACCATGTCGAACCGCCCCAGCAGCACCGCGTGGTGAAGAGGTGCCCGCCAGTCCGTGCCGACCACGTTGGGGTCGGCCCCCGCCTGTAACAGTTGGGTCAGCCGGTCCACATCGCCCGCGGCGGCGGCGCGCACCAGATCGAGGGTCGTCACGGTCCCCGGCAGGTCCGCCGCCCGGGCCGATCGCGGCACATCCACCGCCCCTAAGGCGGCAACGAGACATGTGAGGATGATCGATCTGCGCATGACGCCTCTTCTTCAATTGCGCGGGCCGAGGACCCCGGATAGGCTTCACCCATGGTCACGCTCCACGATTTTCTGCCTTCGGGCAATGGCTACAAGTGCCGGCTGATGCTGCGCTTCCTCGGCCGTCCCTTCACCCTGGTCGAGTACGACATCACCAAGGGAGAAACCCGCACGCCCGATTTCCTGGGAAAATTCAACGCCAACGGCCGCATTCCGGTGCTGGAGATGGAAGACGGCCGCTGCCTGTCGGAATCGGGAGCGATCCTGAATTTCCTGGCCCAAGGCACGCCGTTCCTGCCCGACGATCCCTGGGACCGCGCCAAGGTTCTGCAATGGATGTTCTTCGAACAATACACGCTGGAACCCTCCATCGCCGTGCGCCGGTTCTGGCTGACCGAACAGGACACGCCGCTGACCGAGATACAACAGGCGCAATTGCCGGCCAAGCTGGATCAGGGCCATGCGGCGCTGGGCGTCCTGGAACAAGGCCTCGCGAACGGCCCCTGGCTGGTCGGGGATCGCCCGACCATCGCCGACATAGCACTCTACGGCTACACCCACGTGGCGCCCGAGGGCGGCTATGACCTGGACGCCTATCCCAACGTCACGGCCTGGATCGGCCGGTTCCGCGACCTTCCCGGATACGTGCCCATCACACAACGCGATTTCGCCTGACCGACCCCTGCGCCTTGCCGCGTATCTGATCCGTCTAATTTACGCTATACTGGGCGGAAACCGCCCCGGCCAACGGCCGGGCGAGCAGACGGGAGACGCATCCATGAACGTGAAACACATCCTCGAACGCAAGGGCAGCGCCGTCACCACCATCCCCACCGGCGCCACCATCGGCGAAGCCGCGCGCACCTTGGCGCAGGCGCGGATCGGCGCCATCGTCGTGTCCGACGACGGCAGCACCATCAAGGGCATCCTGTCGGAACGCGACATCGTGCGCATGATCGGCACGGACGGCCCCGGCGCCCTCGACCGTCCGGTGACCGAGGCCATGACCGCCAACGTCATCACCTGCAAACCGGACGACCGCATCAACGTTCTGATGAGCATGATGACCCAGCGCCGCATCCGCCACCTGCCGGTGGCCGAAAACGGCAAGATGACGGGCCTGATTTCCATCGGCGACGTGGTCAAGGAACGCATGGACGAAATCGAATCCGACGCCGCCGCCATGCGCGACTACATCACCGGCATGACCGCCTGACGACCCTTCCAACCATAAGGACCAGCAGAACACCATGACCACCACGACCACGCCAGGGCAGGACCTGGTGCTTTATCATGCCTGGGCATCCTCCGCATCGCGCAAGGTGCGCATGTGCCTTCACGAAAAGGGCCTGACGTTCGAAGCCAAGATCGTCGACCTCAACAAGTTCGAACACCATGCCGACTGGTACAAGAAGTTGAACCCGTCGGGCATCGTGCCGGCGCTGATGGTCGACGGCCGCCCGCTGGTCGAAAGCAACTTCATCAACGAATACCTGGACGAGGCCTATCCCACGCCGCCGCTGCGGCCGACGGACCCGATGCTGCTGCACGACATGCGGCTGTGGGGAAAGTACATCGACGACACCTGCCTGCCGGCGATCCAGAAACACAACTGGATGCACCATTTCCACCCCATGGCCCGCGAATGGTCCGACGAAGAGCTGGAAAAACGCCTGGCCGCCATCCCGACCGCCAACCGCAAGCATGTGTGGTACCGCATGGCCCGCGATCCCTACACGGCGGAGGAACTGGAGGCGGCGCTGAACATCCTGCGCGACATGATGGATCGCATCGAGGCGCGGATCAAAGCCACCGGCTTCGTCACCGGCGACGCCTATTCCCTGGCCGATATCGCCGCCGCGCCCTACGTCATCCGCACGGAGGAACTGGCGCCGGAAGAGGTGTCGGCGGAAAAGCGGCCCCATGCCGCCAAGTGGTGGGCGGCGGTCAAGGCCCGCCCCGCCTACAAGGCCGCGCATATGGAGCCGTTCAACGACCAGTGCTGGTCTGGATGGATGCCGCCGGCGGCGTAGCCCCGGTGGGTCAAAAACACGTCATGATGACGGCGAAGGCCAACAATATGCCGACGAAAACCGCGGAGACATGCAGGGTGCTTTCATTGCGTCGCGGTGATTGCTGACATCACCGTCGGTTTTCTGAAGCGTCGCATTTCCCACCTCTTAGCCTTCCCCAATATCCTCATCCCAATCTGTTGGGCGCTCGCGCTTCAGCCGCGCCATGAGCTCAATACAGGATTGGTGGCCAAGAATTTCGACCTCGACGCCATGATCGCGGAGGAATTTCTCGTTGCCGCCGAAATTGATGTTCTCCCCGATAACGACGCGGGGAATCTTGAACTGCACGATGGTTCCGGAACACATCATGCAGGGCGATAGGGTCGTATAGAGCGTGGTGTCCCGGTAGCTTTTCTGCCGCCCGGCATTTTGAATGCAATCCATTTCGCCGTGAAGGATCGCGCTGTCCTTCTGAATCCGCTGGTTGTGGCCCCTGCCGATGACCGCACCGTCCCTGACCAGGACCGAGCCGATCGGCAGACCGCCCTCATCGAAGCTTTTTTCGGCGAGGCGATAGGCCTCGTCCATGAACTTGATGTCATCCGCGGCCATCGCCCATCACTCTCCGTTTTTCAGACGTCGGCACCCGTGCACCCCCGGCGGCACGATCAGCCGCTTCGGGCCTTGTCGATGCGGCGGGTGAATTCCTGAATCACGCGCTCGTAAAGGGCGCCCTTCAGAACCTTGTCCTCGACCCCGCCGTCGATGTTGGGGTTGTCGTTGACCTCGATCACGAACACGCCGGCCTCTGTTTCCTTCAGGTCCACGCCGTAGAGCCCGTCGCCGATCAGGGCGGCGGCGCGGCGCGCGGTCTCGACCACCACGGGCGGGGCCGCGTCGATCGGCATGGTTTCCCAGGCGCCGGAGACCGATTTTTCGCTGTCGACATGACGGTAGATCTGCCAGTGGGAGCGCGACATGAAGTACTGGCAGGCAAACAGGGGCTCCCCCCCGATCAGGCCGATCCGCCAGTCGTAGGGCGTGTACATGTATTCCTGGGCCAGGATCACGCGGGAGCGTTCGAACAGGCCCTCCGCATGGCGCAGGAAATCCTCCCGGTTCTCGGCCTTTTCGACCCCGCGGGAAAAGGCGCCGTCGGGAATTTTCAGAACCACGGGATAGCCCATCATGGCTTCGATTTCGGCCAGACGCTTGTCGTTGAAGGTCGACCGGTTGAGCAGTTCCGTGCGCGGCGTCGGCACGTTGGCCGCCTTCAATGCTTCCGACAGGTAGACCTTGTTGGTGCAGCGCAGGATCGAGCGCGGATCGTCGATCACCGGAATGCCTTCGACCTCGGCCTTGCGGGAAAAGCGGAAGGTATGGTGGTTCAGGGCCGTCGTCTCGCGGATGAACAAGGCGTCGAATTCGGGGATGCGCTGGATGTCCTTGGCGGTGATGAATTCGACCTCGACCCGCTGATCCGCCCCGGCCTTGGCCAGGCGTTTCAGCGCCACCTCGTCCGACGGCGCCAACCGTTCGTTGGGATCGACCAGAACCGCCAGTTCGTAAAGCGCCGACGGGCGGCTCTTGCGTTGCGACGCGGGCACCCGGACATAGGTACGCAGCGCATCCTCGAACACGGCGGCCAGGTCGTCGTTGATCTTGTTGATGCCGAGCGGATGGATCGCCTGAATCCGCCAGCGCTTGTCGCGCACGATCTGGATTTCCAGGATCGGATAGCGGAAGGCATCGAAGACTTCGGCGGCAAGCCGGCGGAACCGCGCATCGTCGGGCCGCCCGAAAAACACATGCAGTGCGAACCCGGTCGTGGGCGGGCTGGCCAGCCGCTTCATCGTCGCCTGCAGGATGCGTTCCAGATCGGGGACCGCATAGGCGTAGGACCCCCGCTTGTCCAAATCGATGATGTCGACCACCGTCGGCATGGGCAGGTCGCCGCGGGATTCCGACAGCAGCGAGCAGTAATACCCCGCCGACAGATACTTGTAGCGGCGGCACAGGTTGATGACGCGGAGCGGCCGTTTGTTCGGCGTGCGCTTTTCGGCGATGAAGGCGTCGACCGTCTGGATGTTCAGGCCCTCCTGATTCCAGCGCCAATCGGAAAGGCGGTCGACGACAATGACGCTGCGGGCCATCAGGCGCTCCTCTTTTTCGGGCCGATGACAACCACCGCATATTGCTTTGACCCGCCGTAGCGCATCATGCGGTCGAACTCCTCGAGACGGATGGGAATACCGAAACAGACCGTTTCGGTCTCTCCCTCGTCGGTATCGACATAGGGTTCGTGGACATAGACGAAACGGTCGTCGAAGCCGGTGATGGCCATCCAGTGCGGCGCCTTGTAGCCCGTCAGGCGATAGGCGCTGATCAGAACGATGGGGACATGACCCTTTTCGAACCGGCGGCGCAGGTCCGCGAGCGCGGGCGGCGCATGCTTGACGCGCACGCCGGTCCTGCCGATTTCCTCGATGAAATCGGCCTGGACCAGACGGATGACTTCCTTCTTCTCCTCGTTACGCACGCCATTGGCGAACATCGCCCCGTCCTCGCTGACGAACATCTCGACGGTGAACCCCCGCTTCCAGGCGGACAGCGCCAGGCCGTAGGGTCCGCAGCCGCCGTGGCCCGACGTCATGAAGATGGTGGTCGACTCGCGCCACAGGCGCAGTTCGAACGTCCGGTCGAGCACCAGATCCGGCTCCTGGGCCTTCATGGCCATCATCAGGCAGGCCGGGCCACAGGTGAATTCCAGGGTCTGGGCATAATAGGGAACAAGCGCGTCGTCGGCCGAAAGATGCGGCGCCAGCGCCTTTTCCATGCGCACCGCGTCGACGTGATCCTCGTAATAGTCCGGATAGGTCGAAAAGGCGCGGTAGCCGGCCTTTTCGTAAAACGCGAGGGCGCGCGCGTTGTCCCGCCGCACTTCCAGCCGCATCATCACGAAGCCCTTTTCCAGGGCGATTTTTTCCGACTGGGCCAACAACACGCGGGCGATGCCGCCGCGCTGGTGGGTGGGCAGGACGGCAAACGAATAGAGGCGCGTCATCGACGTGTTGCGGTGGAACAGCACAAGACTGTAACCGGCAATGGCGCCGTCCACCTCGTCGACGATGAGGGACGCGTTACCGCGCGTCAGCAGGTAACGGAAGTTGCGCGGCGACAGCCTGTCGGTGTCGAAGCACTGCTGCTCCAGGTCCGCGAGGACCGGAACATCTTCCAAGGTGGCGTTGCGGATCACGGTGGAACCTGCGCGACTTTCAAGGGACATACAAATCAGCGGAGGGCCGGGCCCGGGCCGGCGACATTCCGCGCACGGTATTACGCCCGAACAGGTACCTCAAAAGTCGGCTCTTGGCTATAAGCCGTCGTCGATTCCCGCCATGCGGTGCGCGCGCGGCAGCCCCCTCGAAACCAGGGGGCGCGGGGGCTATTCCTCGGGCTTCAGGGCCAGGGATGCCGAGTTGATGCAATAGCGCAGACCCGTCGGCTCCGGCCCGTCCGGGAACACGTGGCCCAGATGGGCGTCGCATTTGGAACACACGACCTCGACCCGGCGCATGAAGAAGCTGACGTCCTCGTGCTCGGCCACGGCGTCCTTGCTGACCGGCTGATAATAGCTGGGCCAGCCGGTGCCGCTGTCGAACTTGGTGTCGGATGAAAACAGCGGCTCGCCGCAACAGACGCAGACATAGGTGCCCGGCGCCTTCTCGTCATGGTACTTGCCGGTGAACGCGCGCTCGGTGCCCTTCAGGCGGGTCACCTTATACTGCTCGTCGGTCAGTTGCTGGCGCCATTCGGCGTCGGATTTCTCGATCTTGCCGGTCATCTTACGTTTCCACCAATTAAGGTCCTGACCGATCATATAGGACGGCCACGCCCCCTGACGAGGCCCCTCGCGGGAAGTTTACCGGAAGGTGGCTACCCTACTTTTCCGCCAGCTTCTGATAACCGTCGCGGGTCTGCGGCAGTTTGCGGCCCAAAATCTGGGTCGCCACCATGTTGCGCAGGACCTGTGCGGTGCCGCCGCCGATGGTGAACATGCGGGCGTCGCGGTACATGCGTTCCATGGGCAGGTTGCGGGAATAGCCCATGGCACCGAACACCTGAAGCGCCTCCGACGTCACCTTGATGGCCATTTCCGAGGTGAAGATCTTGGCCTGGGCGGCCAGGGTCATGTCGGGGAAACCGCTTTGGTCCGTCTCGGCGCTGGCGGCGGCGCGGTAGATCAGCGTCTGCGCCGCCGTGATCTGGGTCGACATGTCGACCAGCATCCATTGCAGGCCCTGAAATTCGGCGATGGGGCGGCCGAACTGTTCGCGTTCCTGGGCGTAAGCCAAGGCCTTTTCGTAGGCCCCCTGGGCGATGCCCAAGGCCACCGTGCCGGCGCCCACGCGCTGCGAGTTGTAGGCCGTCATCAGGCCCGCGAAGCCGCGGCGGATGCCCTGGGGCGGGATCACGGCCATGGATTCAGGAACTTCCAGGTCCTTGAAATGAACCTGGCATTCCGGGATGCCGCGCAGCCCCATGGCCGGTTCCCGCGTGCCGATGATCAGGCCCGGATGCTCGTTGCGGATCGCGAGGAAGCCGCCGATGCCCTGTTCCTCGCCGTTTTCGAACACGCGGGCGAAGATCAGGTGAACCTTGGACACGCCGCCGCCGGTGATCCAGTGCTTGGTGCCGTTGATGATGTATTTGTCGCCGACCTTGTCGGCGCGGGTCGTCATGTCGGTGGCGGCGCTGCCGGCATTGGGTTCGGTGATGCAGATGGCGGGTTTGTCGCCGGCCAGCACATGTTCAGCGCAAAGCTTCTTCTGTTCCTCGGAGCCGTAGCGCATGACGGCGGAAATGGCGCCCATGTTGGCCTCGACCACGATGCGGCCGGTAACGCCGCACTGCTTGGCCATTTCCTCGACCACCAGAACGGCGTCCAGGAACGACCGGCCCTGCCCGCCGTAGGCTTCGGGGATCGTCATGCCCATGAAGCCGGCGTCCTTCAGCAGCGCAACGTTGTCCCAGGGATATTCCTCGGTACGGTCGACCTCGGCGGCGCGGTCGGCCACCGCGCCCTCGGCGAGGGCACGGGCCTTGGCGCGCAAGTCTTTCTGGTCGTCGGTCAGGTCGAACATGGCGGAATCCCTCTTTGTTAAATCAGTCCGTCGTCACGCAGCTTGGCGCGGTCTTCGTCGCTCAGTTCCAGAAGCTCGGCCAGGACCTCGTCCGTGTGCTGGCCCAGGGTCGGCGGTGGGCGGCGGTAGGAAACGGGCGTTTCCGACAGCTTGATGGGGTTGCCCAGAAGCGCCACCTTGCCGCCCTTGGCGAGCGGCTGGTCCATTTCGATCTTCATCTCGCGATGCTGGATCTGCGGATCGTTGAAGGTCTGTTCCAGATTATAGACCGGGGCGGCGGGCACATTGCGCTGTTCCAGGCCCTCGATCCATTCCTGGGTGGTCTTGTTCGGCGTGACCTGTTCCAGCTTGGCGACCAGTTCGTCCCGGTTGACCAGCCGCTTCGGATTGGTGTCATAACGCGGATCGGTCGCCAGTTCGGGCACGCCCGCGAACTCGCAGAACCGGGAATACTGCCCGTCGTTGCCGGCGGCCAGATAGAAATAGCCGTCCTTGGTCGGGAATACCTGATAGGGCACGATGTTGGCGTGCTGGTTGCCGCGCCGCTTGGGCAGGTCGCCCGAGGTGAAATAGTTCAGCGCCTCGTTGGACGCCCAGGCCACGGTGGTGTCGAGCAGGCCCAGGTCGATGTTCTGGCCCTGGCCCGTCTTGTCGCGGTGGCGGAGTGCGGCCAGGATCGCGGTCGAGGCGTACATGCCGCACATGATGTCGGAAATGCCGACGCCGACGCGCACCGGCTCCCCATCCGGGCTGCCGGTCAGGGACATGATCCCGCCCATGGCCTGGGCCAGGGCGTCGTAGCCGGGCCGCTTGGCGTAGGGCCCCGTCTCGCCGAAGCCGGAAATGTGGCAGTAGACCAGGCCGGGGAACTCGTCCTTCAGGTCGGCATAGCCGAGGCCGAATTTCTCCAGCCCGCCGACCTTCAGGTTATGCGCCATCACGTCGCAATGCTTCAGAAGCCGCTTGATCAGGGCGACGCCCTCGGGCCGGGAGAAATCGACCGTGACCGAGCGCTTGTTGCGGTTGACCGCCAGGTAATAGGCGCTTTCATCCAGGTCCCCGCCGTCTTCGGCCGTCAGGAACGGCGGCCCCCAGCTGCGCGTGTCGTCACCGACGCCGGGGCGCTCGATCTTGATCACGTCGGCGCCCAGATCGCCCAGCAACTGGGCACAGGTCGGCCCCGCCAGGATGCGGGTCATGTCGAGGATGCGGATTCCCGCCAAAGGGCCGGCGGGTCGGGTGGTGGTTTCGGTCATGGATGTTTCCGTTGGGATGCGGGCGGGACATGAAGGAGACGCATGCTACACCCCCGATCTGCCCAGGCAAAGACCGCGCGGCCAAAATGAAACGCTAAACCGGCGGTTAGCCGGCCGCGGTCAGGTCCGTGTGGGCCGGCTTGCCCTGAACACCCTTGTACAGGATGCTCTGGCGCAGCTTCATGATGCGCGCGTATTCGGCCAACGCCGCTTCGTCCATGTCCGCGTCGGGCGGGGTTTCATGGATGAAGTTGCCGTGGGTGTCGGTGCCGCGGACCAGCCAGGCGCAGTCCTTGTCGGCGTTGATCTGCGACACGTCGGGACGGATGTAGCGGATGGCGAAGCCGATGCGCCGGTCGTCCGTGACATTGGGCGTGGAGGCATGGGCAATCAGCACGTGATGCAGCGAAACCTCGCCGGGGTTGAGCGGCATGTAGGCCGCCTCGTCCTCGTTGACCTCGACCGCCAGTTCCTGGCCGCGGGTCAGAAGGTTGTTCTTGTCCAGGGTGTCGCGGTGGTCGACCTGGTTCCATTTGTGGCTGCCGGGCAGGACCTTCATGCAGCCCGCTTCCACGGTCGCCGGCGACAGCGCGACCCAGGCGGTCAGCACATCGGGCTTGGACAGGCCCCAATAGGTCGCGTCCTGATGCCAGGACACGAAACCCGGGTCGTGCGCGTCCTTGACGAACAGCGAGCAGCCCCAGGCCAGGATATCCGGGCCGAGCACGTCCTCGACCGCGTCGAGAATTTTCGGATGGGACACCAGTTCCGCCGCCCAGGTCTGCAACAGGTAGAGCTTCTGTCCCTTGGACAGTTCGTACCAGCCGCCCTGAGCCGTCTCGTAGGCTTCGAAGCGGCGGCGGTAGGACAGCGCCTCGTCCGCCGACATGATCGGCACCGGCGCGACGTAGCCGTCCTCGCGGAATTGAGTGACCTGTTGTTCCGACAACAGTTTCGGCATGGAGTCCTCCCAAGGATCGTGCGGATGTTCCGGTTTTTCGGAATTCTACGCGGGCCAGCCTGTTTCGACCAGTCCCAGCCCATGATTGGGCCCCAACCGCGCCTGTGCCGCAAGCGAGATTTGCTTAACGCCTGCCCAAGGAATCCTAATGCAAGGGCGGCGGCGAATCAGGTGTCAGCGGATCAGGTGACGTTGAAGTCGCTGTCGTCGAGCGCGGCGCCATCGGTATCCGTCAGTTCGATTTCCATGTCGACCTGGGCATCCCCGTCGGCATCGATTTCCAGGATCTTGGTCTGATCGTTGAACCGCGCCTGGGTGTTGCCGCCGCCGTCGAAGCCGTGGGTTTCGTCGCCCAGGAAGGCGAACACGCCGGTCACGAAGCCCGAAAAATCGAGAATATCGACGGAATTCCCGGCACCGCCGGCGTCGAAGTCCTCGATCACGTCGCGCAGGGCCGCCCCGGTGCCCGATTCATCCGCCGAGCGGTAGATGAACACGTCCCGCCCCTCGCCGCCGATCAGGATGTCCTGGCCCAGGCCGCCGGTGATCGTGTCGTCGCCGTCGCCCGTTTCCACGATGTCGTCGCCGTCGCCCGCGTCGATCACGTTGTCGCCGCCATAGGCCCAGATGTCGTCGTTGCCGGCGCCGCCGAACACGATGGCGCCGCCGTCGTCCAGGGTCACGAAATCGTCGCCGTCACCGGCGTCGATGTAATTTTCGCCGTACCCGGTTTCGATGTCGTCGTCCCCGGCGCCGCCGTAAATTTCGTTGTCGCCGTTACCGACGATGATGATGTCGTTGCCATCGCCGCCGTCGATGTAATTGTCGCCGTCGCCGGCATCCAGATCGTCGTTGCCGGCGCCGCCGAAGATGCGGTTGTCGCCGTCATCGACGATGACAAGATCGTCGCCGTCGTCACCATGGATCGTGTTCTCGCCGTTCAGCCCGTCGATCAGGTCGTTACCGGCCCCGCCATGGATCACGTTGTCGCCGTCGCCGATCAGAATCTCATCGTCGCCGTCGCCGCCCTCGACGTAATTGTCGCCGTCGCCCAGGTCGACCACGTCGTTGCCGATCCCCGCGAACACGCGGTTGTCGCCGTCGCCGGCGGAAAGATCGTCATTGCCGGCGCCGCCGATCAGCTCGTTGTCGCCGTTTCCGAATTCCCCGGCTTCGACAACGTCGTCGCCGTCACCGCCGTCGACGTAATTGTCGCCGTCGCCCAGGAATATCTCGTCGTTGCCGGCCCCGGCCAGCACCGTGTTCGCGCCGTTGCCGCCGCGCAGGATGTCGTCGCCGTCACCGCCGTCGAGGAAATTGTCCCCGGCGCCGCCGATCAATTCGTCATTGCCGCCGAGCCCGTAGATCGTGTCGTCGCCGCCAAGCCCGTCGATGGCGTCGTCGACCGACGACCCGATCAGCAGATCGCCGCCCTGGGTCGCCGTGTCGGGCACGTCCTCGACCGTGACGACGAAGGTTTCCGTGCGGCTGAGGCCGCCCGCGTCGGTCGCCGTGACCTCGACGGAAACCGAAGGCGTCGTCTCGAAGTCGAGCGTGACGCCGTCCTTCAGCTTCAGTTGCCCGGCGACGATTTCGAACCGCGCGTCACTGACCGCAAGCGTATGACTGTCGCCGGCGTCGGGGTCGGTCACGCTGAGCGTCCCGACGACCCAACCCGGCTCGTTCTCGCGTACGGGTGAGGCGTCGAGCGCGATATCCGACGGCGCCTGATTGGCGTCCGGCAGGGTCAGAACGAAGGCCGCGGTGACGGCGGCACTGGCGCCGTTGGACTGTTCCGTGGCGGTCGCCGTGACCTGGACCGTGACGTCGCCGGAAACGCCCGTGGGCGGGGTCAGCATCAGCCCGGCAAGGTCGCCAGGGGCCAGGGTGAAGGTGCCGTTGGCGTTCGCCGTGCCCGCCGACAGCAGGCTTCCGGCCGGCAAGCCGGACAGGGTCAGGCTGAGAACTTCCGAACCGTCCGTGTCGGTCAAGGCGGCGGCGATGTCGAGCGCCAGGGGCTGGCCCGCCTGACCGGACACGCCCTGAACCGTCAGGACCGGCTGATCGGCGGAGGCCTCTATCTCGAAGGTGACGGTGGCGGTGGACTGGGCGCCCGAACCGTCAACGACGGTATAGGTGAACCCGGCCGGGCCGGAATGGTTCGCGGCGGGCGTGAACACCACGTCGCCGTTCGCGTTCAGGGCGACCGTGCCGCCCTGGGGGTTGCCGAGGGCGGCGATGGTCAGCACGTCGTTGGCGTCCGCGTCCGTGTCGTTGGCAAGAAGATCGCCCGCGGAAATCACCAGGGCCGTATCCTCGACCCCGTTCGCGATCACGTCGGCGGCGGCCACGGGACCATCGTTGGTGCCGGTGATGGTGAGGGTGACCAGGCCTTCGTCCGAATCGCCGTCCGCGTCGGTGACGCGATAGGTGAAGGTCTGCGTCGCCGTTTCGCCGGCGCCCAGGTGATTGAACGCCTGGCCCGGATCATAGGTGAAGGTGCCGTCGGCATTGAAGGTCAGATCGCCCTGAGCCGGGCCGCTGACCAGCGCGACCGAGGCCACCAGATCTGGCACCAGATCGTTCGCCAGGACAGAGCCGGACACGGCGGCATCCTCGCCCGCCGTCACGAAAACGTCGTCGTTCGCCGTCACGCCCTGGTCGGCGGGATCGATCTCGACCCCGTCGACGACGATTTTCAGGTTCTCGAATTCCTTGGCCTTCAGGCCGAAGGCGGAGAACGTGAACCATTTGCCGTCGGCTTCGCCCCGGCGGCCCGTGTGATCGTCGATGAAGTCCAGATAATCGCGGACGTCCTGCTGCACGTCGGCGCGCAGCCATTCGGCCTGGGTCAGGTCCAGGCGCAAGGTATCCACGCCCTTACCGCCTTCGTAGGTGTCGCGGCTGCCGGCGTTGTCGCCCATCACGTAGACGGCGGTGTCGTCGCCCTTGCCGCCTTTGACATGATCGCTGCCCGCACCGCCGGACAGGATGTCGTCACCCTTGTCGCCGTCGATGAAGTCCCGGCCGCTGCCGCCATTGATGACGTCGTCGCCGCTGCCGCCGTGCAGGTGGTCGTCGCCGCTGCCGCCGTCGACCACGTCGTCGCCGCTGCCGGCATGAACCAGATCCCGGCCGTCGCCGCCGTCGATGTCGTCGTCGCCGCTGCCGCCGTCGATATGGTCGTTGCCGGTGCCGCCGGACAGCACGTCATTGCCGCTGCCGCCGTCGACATGGTCGTTGCCCGACCCGCCGGACACGGTGTCGTCGCCGTGGTCGCCGTGGACATGGTCGTTTCCAGACCCGCCCTCGATCACGTCGTCGCCGTTGCCGCCATAAATCCTGTCGTCGCCGCCGGCGCCGTCGAGCGTATCGTCCCCGCCGCGGCCCACAATTTTGTCGCGGCCGTTGCCGCCGACGATCACGTCATCGCCGTTGCCGCCGTATGGCGGTTGCGGCGGCGCGGGCGGGGCCGGCGGGGAGAATTTCGCGATAAGGGCAGCGAACAATTTGAAAAGAAACATGGGTGTGCTCGATTCCAGTCGTCATGCGGGGACGCGCCCGGCGCGAATGCGCCGCCGCCATGGTAGAAATTCGATTTTCCCTCAAGGCACCCTTAGTGGGCACTCGGCATGAATTGGCGCGGATACTAGCAGCCGACCCTGACAGCAAGTTGACTGGTATGAAAATCGGCCAAATACCGAAAAGCCCCCGGGTGGGGAACCCGGGGGCCTTAAGCGGAGTGACCTCATCGGTCGTTGGGGTGAGGCCCGGCGGCTGGGGGGAAGGTTGGGGAGTTGGGGAGTGGCCGCCGGGCCTCTTTCTGCGGGGTATTAGGGCAAACGTAATGGGAAAGGCTCAGCCAAAAGCGGCAGAGGCAATGACGGCGGTCGCGACCGTGATGCCGATGACTATGCCGGTCACGGTCAGTGATGTCGCTTTTGCTGAAGCGTGAATGCGCTGCATCGTCGCACCTCCTTCTTGAGGTTTGCAGGCATGGCAACTTCTCTTGCCATAGCCTCCTGCACTTAAAGTCAAGTCGTCCCAAGGCCAACATTAGGGAGGAGTCATTAACGATTTCTGAATCAAACTTAATTTTCTTTAAGCCTAAAAACGCCTAGTCTGGCGCCCAACGAAACGCAAAAACGTCCAAGAAACGAGACCCAAGGGAGTTCAGAAATGCAGACCCGCGCCGCCGTCGCCCTCGAGGCCGGCTCCCCCCTGTCCATCGAAACCGTCGAACTGGACGGCCCCAAGGAGGGCGAGTGCCTGGTCGAAATCAAGGCCACCGGCATCTGCCACACGGACGAATTCACCCTGTCCGGCGCCGACCCCGAAGGCATCTTTCCGGCCATTCTGGGCCATGAGGGTGCGGGCGTGGTGGTCGATGTCGGCCCCGGCGTCACGTCCCTGAAGAAGGGCGATCACGTCATCCCGCTGTACACACCCGAATGCCGGCAGTGCGAATACTGCCTGAACCCCAAGACCAACCTGTGTCAGGCGATCCGCGCGACCCAGGGCCAGGGCCTGATGCCCGACGGCACCTCGCGGTTCAAGCTGAACGGCAAGGACGTGTTCCATTACATGGGGACCTCGACCTTTTCCAACTTCACCGTGGTGCCGGAAATCGCGCTGGCGAAAATCCGCGAGGACGCGCCCTTCGACAAGGTCTGCTACATCGGCTGCGGCGTGACCACGGGCATCGGCGCGGTCATCAACACGGCCCAGGTCGAGCCGGGATCGAACGTCGTGGTGTTCGGGCTCGGCGGCATCGGGTTGAACGTGCTGCAAGGCGCCAGACTGGTGGGCGCCGACATGATCGTCGGCGTCGATCTGAACCCGGCGCGCGAAGACCTGGCCCGCAAGTTCGGCATGACCCATTTCGTCAATCCCAAGGACCACGGCGACGATCTGGTGGCGCATCTGGTCGAACTGACCAAGGGCGGGGCCGACTATTCGTTCGAGTGCATCGGCAACACCACCGTCATGCGCCAGGCCCTGGAATGCTGCCACAAGGGCTGGGGCGAAAGCATCATCATCGGCGTCGCCGGCGCCGGGCAGGAAATCTCGACCCGGCCGTTCCAACTGGTCACCGGGCGGTCGTGGCGGGGCACCGCCTTCGGCGGGGCGCGCGGGCGCACGGACGTTCCGAAAATCGTCGACTGGTACATGGACGGCAAGATCAACATCGACGACCTGATCACCCACGTCATGCCGCTGGAAGACATCAACAAGGGCTTCGACCTCATGCACGAAGGCAAGAGCATCCGAAGCGTCGTCACTTTTTGACGCGCCACCTGATCGCGGCCGGCTGTCTGGCCGGCTGTCTCGCCGTCGGCCTGATGGCGGGCCCGGCCGCCGATGCGGATGCCGGCGCCACGGCCGAGGGGCCGAAGCAGCTTGCCTATGGCCTGCATTTCATGAAGGCCAAGGATTACCCTCGCGCCATCGTGCATTTGACGGAGGCGATCCAGGCGCACGCGCTGGAACCCGAGCGGCTGTCCGATGCCTATTACTTCCGCGGACGCGCCCTGGTCCGGACCCAGCGCCCTGACCTCGCCCTCGCCGATTTCACGCAGGCGGTCGCCTTTTGGCCGAAAAACGTCAAGGCGCTGCGCGTGCGCTGCCGTGCCTTGACCCTGAAAGGCGAGCTGCCCGATGCCCTGGCCGACTGCGACCGGGCGGTCGAACTCGCGCCCGAGGACTGGCGCGGCTGGTTCACCCGCGGCCTGCTGCGTGAGGCGCGCAGCGAACGCAATCTGGCACTGATCGATTTCACGGCGTCGCAGGCCCGCATGCCCAAGGGGCTTGAAACCTTTCCCACCATCGCCCGCCAGTTGAAGGCCTACGGTCTTCTGACGGACGGCACGGACACCAAGGACGGCGCGCCGCCCCTGCCGGTCTGGCAGGAGGAATGATCGCCGACCGCCGGGCGAAACCACCCGCCAACGGCGTCAATCCATGGCTTTCCTTGCGTCCCGGATTCCGCTACACCGCTGGCAATCGATTCCCCGACCAATCCGACGAACGGAAGAAACCGAAAATGGACGCGCTCTACTTCGAGGATTTCATGCCCGGCCGCAGGTTTCGGACCCGCGGCATGACCCTGACCGAGGCCCAGATCATGGAATTCGCCTGGCAGTGGGATCCCCAGCCTTTCCATATCGACGCCGAGGCCGCCCGCGCGAGCCAGTTCGGCGGCATCATCGGCTCCGGCTTTCAGACCCTGCTGGTCGCCTTCCGCCTGTGGTTCCAGGAGAACATCATGAACGAATGTTCCATGGGCTCGCCGGGGCTGGATGAAATCCGCTGGCTGTTGCCGGTGCGCCCGGGCGACACGCTGCATGTCGAGGCCGAGGTGATGGAATCCCGCGCCTCCGATTCGAAACCCGACCGCGGCTACACCAAGATCAAATACGCCGTCGTCACCCAAACGGGTGACACGGTGATGACCTATGTCGCCAACCACATCTTCGCCCGCCACCCGGCCGGTGACGATCGGCGCATCTGATGTTTCCCTTGCACCGACACGGCGTTTGAATTTTTCCCCACAGCAAGCCATCATCCGGACCATGGAAAAGATATCTGAAAACAAGTCCTTCGGCGGGTTGCAAACGGTCTGGGAACACCGGTCCGACATCTGCGCCTGTCCCATGCGGTTCGCGGTCTACACGCCGCCGGCCGTGATCGAGGGCACCGCGGCGGGCCCCGTGCCCGTGTTGTGGTGGTTGTCGGGCCTGACCTGCACGGAAGAGAACTTCACGGTCAAATCCGGATTCCAGAAGCACGCCGCCGAACACGGCCTGATGGTCGTCGCCCCCGACACCAGCCCGCGCGGCACCGACCTGCCCGGCGAGCATGACGATTACGACTTCGGATCCGGCGCCGGGTTCTACGTGAACGCCACCCGCGATCCGTGGTCCCGGCACTACAACATGTACAGCTACATCACCGAGGAACTGCCCGACGTGGTGTTCAACGGCATCGGCGGCGGCAACCGCGACCGCCAGGGTATTTTCGGCCATTCCATGGGCGGCCACGGGGCGCTGGTCATGGCACTGCGCGAACGGCGGACCTATACGTCGCTGTCGGCCTTCGCGCCGATCGTGGCGCCGGCCAGCGTGCCCTGGGGCGAGAAGGCCTTTTCCGGCTATCTGGGCGACGACAAGGAGCGGTGGCAGGAATACGACGCGACCGAACTGGTCAAATCCGGCCATTTCTTCGCCGGCGACATCCTGATCGACCAGGGCACCGACGATCCGTTCCTGGACGTCCAGTTGAAGCCGCGGTTGTTCGCCGACGCCTGCGCCGCCGTGGACCAGCCCTGCACGCTGCGCCTGCAGGACGGCTACGACCATTCCTACTTCTTCATCGCGACCTTCATGGCCGACCACATCGCTCATCACGCCAAGGCGTTGAACAAATAGCCACCCGCCCGGCGCGGCAGGTCGCCGGACCCGAATTCAGAAAAGAAGAAGGCCGGCCCAAAGGGACCGGCCCGAGTTTCAGGGAGGAGGGAAGCCGGTAGACCGGACGGTGGGCCCGGTCACGGGCCATGGCTTCTCGTGGACGGTACGGAGATTTTCTCTCGGCACCTAAGCTGTTGTCCCAGCAGCGAAATCCACAAGCGCCACAATCAAAAATTATCATTCTTGTATACAAAAACAAGATGACCTTAAGTCATATGACCATAGGTCATAGGCCGGCATCGGCGCGAAACACCGCTTTGTCTCGGCGGCGGCGGCGGAATTCGGTCTGAAAGCAGGGATTTCCCGGAAGAATTGGAGCGGGTGAAGGGAATCGAACCCTCGTCACTTGCTTGGGAAGCAAAAGCTCTACCATTGAGCTACACCCGCATCCGGCCACGCGGCCATTGCGTATTGATGCTAGGCGAAGTCTATAGGTCATTGCCTTGTTGGACGCAAGCGGGCCCGAACGCCTTCGATTCAAGGCCGCACACACGGCGCGCTCACAAAAATGTTTGTGGCCGGGAGCACAGCGGTTCGGTTACAGCTTTTCATTGCCTATGTTTGAAAAACCGTCCCGGACCCACGTCCGCCGGACCATTGCGGCCCCCGAGGCCGTCAGGAAAATCACCATGATTCAGGCGATGCTGGCCGAACGGCCGGCCCTTGATGCGAAGAAGTTCCAGAACCCGACGGTCACGGCCAAGGGCGAGGCCCGCGCCGCCGTGGCGCTTGCCGGCCTGCGTACGCTGTGGATCAATACGGGATCGCTCTGCAACATCGAATGCGACGGCTGCTACATCGAAAGCGGGCCGAAGAACGACCGTCTCGCCTATATCGCCCGGGACGAGGCCGCGGCCTTCCTGGACGAAATCGCGCGGGACGGCCTGGGCACCCGGGAAATCGGCTTCACCGGCGGCGAGCCCTTCATGAACAAGGACACGGCCGCCATGGCCGGGGACGCCCTGGCGCGGGGTTTTCGCGTGCTAATCCTGACCAACGCCATGGCGCCCTTGTGGCAGAAGCGGGCGGCGGTCGCCGATCTTGCCCGGCGCCACGGCAAGGCGTTGGCGCTGCGCGTGTCCATCGACCATTTCACAAAGGACGGCCACGAGGCGGTCCGGGGGGCGAACAGCTGGGCCCCCATGATGCGCGGCCTGAAATGGCTGGCCGGCCTGGACGTCACCCTGTCCGTCGCCGCCCGCCAGCCGGTCGGCGAGACGGAAGCCGAAACCCGCGCGGGCTTTGCGGGCCTGTTCGCCGCCGAGGGCATCGCGCTTGACGCCGGATCGCCCCGCGACCTGGTCGTCTTTCCCGACATGGACGCGGCCCGCGACGTGCCGGAAATCACCACCGCCTGCTGGAACATCCTGGGCGTCGACCCGGACAGCATGATGTGCGCCACGGCGCGCATGGTGGTGAAGCGCAAGGGCGCGGCGGCGCCGGTCGTCCTGCCCTGCACTCTGCTGCCCTATGACCATCGGTTCGAGATGGGCCCGACCCTGGCCGGCGCCGGCGGCCCCGTGCATCTGAACCATCCCCATTGCGCCACCTTCTGCGTGCTCGGCGGCGCCAACTGTTCCGGAGGCGACTAAACCCATGGCCGCGACCCAACGTCCCGTCCTCGACCTCGGCCGTCTCGACGGCCCGGTCCTGCTGTTCGGCGGACCCTATTCCAACCTGCAATCGACCCGGGCGCTGCGCGCCGAGGCCGGCCGCCTCGGCATTCCCGCCGGCCGGACGATCTGCACCGGCGACGTGGTCGCCTATTGCGGCGACCCGGACGGGACCCTCGACGAGATCATCGATTGGGGCTGCCATGTCGCCATGGGCAACTGCGAGGAAGCGCTCGGCGAAGGCGGCGACGACTGCCGCTGTGGCTTCGAAAAGGGATCGCAATGCGACCTTTTGTCCGTGCGCTGGTTCGCCCATGCCAGCAGCCGCGTGACGCCCGCCCACAAGGCCTGGATGGCCGGCCTGCCGCATCCCATCACGTTCGAGATGGGGGGGGCGAAATTCGCCGTGGTGCACGGCCATTCGCGGGACATTTCCGAATGGGTGTTCGCCTCGACCCCGGAAGGGGAAAAGCGCGTGGCGCTCGACGATCTGGGCGTCGACGGGGTGATCGCCGGCCATTCCGGCCTGCCGTTCACCGATGTGCTGTCCGACGGGCGCCTGTGGCACAACCCGGGCGTCATCGGCGTGCCCGCCAACGACGGCACGCCCCGGGTCTGGTATTCCGTGCTGGCCCCCGCCCCGGGCGGGATCACCATCCGCCATCTGGCGTTGGATTACGATTTCGAGGGGGCGCGGACCCGCATGGCCGCCGAGGCCCTGCCCGACGCCTATCGCCAGGCGCTGAAGGACGGCCTATGGCCCAACCTGGACGTTCTGCCGACGGCGGAAGCCGCCCTGACCGGACAGGCGCTGGCCTTTGAGCCGGTCACCTGGACCTTGCCGGAGCCGCGCGTCGGCAAGGTCGCCTGACGGCAGGTTCGCTTACTTGTAGCGGATTTCGCAGATTTCGTAGGCTTTGGAGCCGCCGGGGGCGGCGACCTCGACCGCATCCTCGGCCGACTTGCCGATCAAGGCCCGGGCCAGGGGCGAGGTCACGGAAATCTTGCCCTTTTCCAGGTCGGCCTCGTGCTGCCCGACGATACGGTAGGTGACTTCCTTGCCCGTGTCCTCGTCGGCAAGCACCACCCAGGCGCCGAACCGCACCGTGTCGCCGGCCATGGCCGACGTGTCGATGACCTCGGCCAGGCTGATGGCGGCCTCCAGCTCGGCGATGCGGCCTTCGATGAAGCCCTGCTTGTCGCGCGCGGCGTCGTATTCGGCGTTTTCCGACAGGTCGCCATGGGCCCGCGCCTCGGCGATCGCCTGGATGACCGCCGGGCGGTCCACGGACTTCAGGCGCTTGAGTTCGTCTTCCAGGGCCTGAAGGCCCTCGCGCGTCATCGGAAGTTTGTCCATCTCACCGCTCTCCTGCGCCGATCCGGGCGCGTCAAAACACAAAATCATGGTGTCGGCCCTTATCGGTAAGGGCCCGTCTATCACCGGATCATGCTGGATTGGTCTAGTACGTCTTAGAAAAATAATCTTGAAGCGGCGCCACTTCAAGCGTCCCGTGGGCCATCGCCTCCATCGCCGCGACCGCGGCGGCGGCGGCGGTCAGGGTGGTGTAGTGGGGCACCCCGTGTTCCAGGGCCGCGCGGCGGATCGACCGCGAGTCCTCGATCGCCTGGGCACCCTCGGTCGTGTTGATGACCAGATGGATGTCGCCGTTGACGATGGCGTCCTCGCAATGGGGCCTGCCTTCGAGAACCTTGTTGATGCGCGCCACGTCCAGGCCCTGATCGGCCAGAAAGCGCTGCGTGCCGCCCGTGGCCACCAGGCTGAAACCGATCTCCGCAAGCCGCCGGGCCAGCGCCGCCATGCCGGTCTTGTCCCGGTCCTTGACCGAGATGAACACCGTGCCCGAGGTGGGCAGGCTCATGCCCGCGGCCAGCTGCGATTTGGCGAAGGCACGGGGGAAGTCGCGGTCCAGGCCCATGACCTCGCCCGTCGATTTCATTTCCGGGCCCAGCACCGTATCGACGCCGGGGAAGCGCGAGAACGGGAACACCGCCTCCTTCACCGCGACATGGCCGCCGACGGCGCGCGAGGTCAGGTCCATGTCCTTCAGCTTTTCGCCGCACATCAGGCGGGTCGCGATCTTGGCCACCGGGATGCCCGTCGCCTTGGCGACGAAGGGCACGGTGCGCGACGCCCGGGGGTTGACCTCCAGGATATAGATGTCGCCGTCCTTGACCGCGAACTGCACGTTCATCAGGCCGACCACGTGCAGGCCCTTGGCCAGGGCGTGGGACTGGCGTTCCAGTTCGGCGATGATGTCGGGGCCGAGCGAGAATGGCGGCAGCGAACAGGCGCTGTCGCCGGAATGGATGCCCGCTTCCTCGATGTGCTGCATGATGCCGGCGACGAACACGTCGGTGCCGTCGGCCAGCGCGTCCACATCGACCTCGATGGCGTCTTGCAGGTAGCTGTCCAACAGGACCGGGCTGTCCCCCGACACCTTGACGGCGTCGGTCATGTAGCGGCGCAGGGCCGTCAGGTCGTGGACGATCTCCATGGCGCGGCCGCCCAGCACGTAGGACGGCCGGATGACCAGCGGATAGCCGATGCGTTCGGCCACGGCTTCGGCCTCGGCCTGAGACCGCGCCAGGCCGTTGGCCGGCTGGCGCAGGTTGAGGTCGGTCAGCAGTTTCTGGAACCGCTCGCGGTCCTCGGCCAGATCGATGGCGTCGGGCGAGGTGCCGAGAATGGGAATGCCGGCGCTTTCCAGCGCCAGGGACAGCTTCAAGGGCGTCTGCCCACCGAGCTGCACGATGACGCCACGGAAATCGCCCTTGGACTGCTCGCCCCGGATCAGCTCGATCACGTCCTCGGCGGTCAGGGGTTCGAAGAACAGGCGGTCGGAGGTGTCGTAATCGGTCGAGACCGTTTCCGGGTTGCAGTTGACCATGATGGCCTCATACCCGGTTTCCTTGAGCGCATAGGCGGCATGGACGCAGCAGTAATCGAATTCGATGCCCTGGCCGATGCGGTTGGGCCCGCCGCCCAGGATCGCGACCTTTTTGCGGTTGGTCGGCTCGGCCTCGTTCTCCGGCGGGCGCGATCCGTCGCCTTCGTAGGTCGAATACATGTAGGACGTCTTGGCCGGAAATTCGGCGGCGCAGGTATCGACCCGCTTGTAGACCGGGGTGACGCCCAGGGCGCGGCGGGCTTCCGACGCGCCCTGGGCGGTCGTCTCCGTCAATTCCGCCAGGCGCGCGTCGCAGAAGCCCATTTTTTTCAATTCAAGCCAGCCGGCGGCGTCCGTCGGCAGGCCTGCCTGCTTGACCCGCGCCTCGACATCGACGATGGCCTTCAACTGGTCGAGGAACCAGGGATCGTATTTGGTGATGGCGGCGGCCTCGTCCACGGGCATGCCCTGGCGCAGGGCCTCGGCGATGGCCAGGATGCGGTCCGGCGTGGGGCGCGAAATGGCGGCGCGCAGGACGTCGCGGTTGGCCTCGAACCCGGCGTCCGGGTCCAGGCCCTCGATCTCCACGTCGTTCAGGCCCGTCAGGCCCGTTTCCATGGAACGCAGGCCCTTTTGCAGGCTTTCGGCGAAACAGCGGCCGATGGCCATGGCCTCGCCCACGGATTTCATGGCCGTGGTCAGGGTCGGCTCCGCACCCGGGAATTTCTCGAAGGTGAAGCGCGGGATCTTGGTGACCACGTAGTCGATGGTCGGCTCGAAGCTGGCGGGCGTGACGCCGGTGATATCGTTGTCCAGCTCGTCAAGCGTATAGCCGACGGCCAGCTTGGCCGCGATCTTGGCGATGGGAAAGCCCGTCGCCTTGGACGCCAGCGCCGAGGACCGCGACACGCGCGGATTCATTTCGATGACCACCAGACGGCCGTTTTCCGGGTTAACGGCGAACTGTACGTTGGACCCGCCCGTATCGACCCCGATCTCGCGCAGCACCGCGATCGAGGCGTTGCGCATGATCTGGTATTCCTTGTCCGTCAGGGTCAGCGCCGGCGCCACGGTGATGCTGTCGCCCGTATGCACGCCCATGGGATCGATGTTTTCGATGGAACAGATGATGATGCAGTTGTCGGCGCTGTCGCGCACGACCTCCATCTCGTATTCCTTCCAGCCCAGAACACTTTCCTCGACCAGGACTTCGGTGACCGGGCTGGCGGCCAGGCCGCCGGCGACGATCTTCTCGAACTCGGGCCGGGTATAGGCGATGCCGCCGCCGATGCCGCCCATGGTGAAGGACGGGCGGATAATGGCGGGCAGACCCGTTTTCTCCAGCGCCGCAAGGGCTTCGGCCATGGAATTGACGACCGTCGATTTCGGGCTTTCCAGGCCGATCTTGTCCATGGCGTCGCGGAACTTCTGGCGGTCCTCGGCCTTGGCGATGACCTCGGCGTCGGCGCCGATCATCTCGACCCCGTATTTCTCCAGCACGCCGTTCTCGAACAGCGCGATGCCCGTGTTCAGGCCCGTCTGCCCGCCCATGGTCGGCAGCAGCGCGTCGGGCCGTTCCTTGGCGATGATCTTCTCGACCATTTCGGGCGTGATGGGCTCGATATAGGTCGCATCGGCCATGCTCGGGTCGGTCATGATGGTGGCCGGGTTCGAGTTGACCAGGATGACCCGGTAGCCTTCCTCGCGCAGCGCCTTGCAGGCCTGGGCGCCGGAATAATCGAACTCACAGGCCTGGCCGATGACGATGGGTCCGGCGCCGATGATGAGGATGGAGGAGATGTCTGTTCTTTTGGGCATTAGTCTTGTCGCCTCACAGGAAAGGCGCTCGGGGATGGTGGGGTTGGCCGAGCGCCGCTCTTTCAATTCAAATTTGTCATACAATCAAAGCGATAATTGCTACGATGAGCCCGCCAATCGCAGCAATCTGAGCTAACGGTTCCAAAATCTCTTTAACTTTCCCCCATTTCGGAACCGGTGCATTCGCCAACTTTTCCGCTGCCTCTAGCTGCGCAGATGCTTGGCTTTGATCTGCATTGCTCAAACCAGCATTAGGCAATTCAGCAATCGCTAGCTTTATGAGGTTGCGAATTTCCTCTTCTTTCTCAGGCTCAAGCTCGCCTACGTAATCAGGTTCATTCCAAACGTTGTCTCGATTGGTAACTGTCCTATCTGATGCCGGAACTGAACTAATCGGAAAGTAGATGCTGCGAAGTCTTTCAGCTTCTTCGAGCCCTTGACCAGTCAACTGGCAATCTAAACCTCGATCTTCACCGCCCCCCAGAGAAAAAGCTTCAGAAACATAACCATAGTCTCTGAAAGAGATCGCGGCTTTCCTTACCCAGCCTTTGCGGAAATCTAAACCAGCCTCTTCAGCAATTTCGGCAGGCTCATAATAATTCGAACCGAATTTCTCTTCGTATTCAGCAATTGCAATTAGCAACCTATCTTTAAACTCGCTATACCCGCCACGCTCTGTGTGTAGGTCTGATGGAGAAGAGTCCGCTTTCCCGGATCCAACATCTTTGTCCAACGCCTCGATGAAGTTTTTCGTGAATTGCCATTCACCACCATGCTCATCTGTAACAGCGCTTATCTGACTCAACATATTTCGAGCGTACAATTCATCGAGGATAGTTTGTGCATATCCATAGCCGATAGAGTCGGCTATCACCTGTTTGAGTTCTGATCCTGAAAACGAATCGACCTCAACTTCTAATTCCGAAACATATATGTCGATGGCATTTATCGCCGTATCGATCATTGCTTCGAATCTACTCACTACTACCCCTCCATTAGCTTCACGAACCGCTTGAAAAGGTAATGGCTGTCCTGCGGCCCCGGCGAGGCTTCCGGGTGGTACTGCACGGAGAACACGGGCTTGCCGTCGACGCGGATGCCTTCGAGGGCCCCGTCGAACAGGGAACGGTGGGTTTCGATCACGCCCTGGGGCAGGCTGTCCCGTTCGACCACGAAGCCGTGGTTCTGGCTGGTGATTTCGACCTTGCCGGTCTCCAAATCCTTCACCGGCTGGTTGGCGCCGCGGTGACCCAGGTGCATCTTCGACGTCTTGGCGCCCAGCGCCAGGGCCAGGATCTGATGGCCCAGGCAGATGCCGAACACGGGCAGGCCGGTCGCCATGACTTCCTGGACCATGGCGACGGCGTATTCGCCGGTGGCCGCCGGATCGCCCGGACCGTTGCTAAGAAAAAGCCCATCGGGACGATGGGCCAGGATCTCTTCGGCGGTGGCCGTTGCCGGCACCACGGTGACCTTGCAGCCCTCTGCCGCGAGGCAGCGCAGGATATTCTGTTTGGCCCCGAAATCGACGGCGACGACGTGATGCTTGGGGGCCGTCTGGGTGCCGTAGCCTTGGCCCAGCGTCCACATCGTGGTGTCCCAGGAATAGGTCTGGGCACAGGACACGTCCTTGGCCAGGTCCAGACCTTCAAGCCCGGGAAAGCCCTGGGCAATGGCAACGAGGGCCGGAATGTCGAGGGGGCCGTCGTCTTTATAGGCGACGACACCGTTGGGTGCCCCGCCGTCGCGGATCAGCCGGGTCAGGCGCCGGGTATCGACCCCGGTGACCGCCGTCAGGTTATGGGATTTCAGCCAGGCGTCCAGATGCTGGGCCGCGCGCCAGCTGGCCGGATCGGTGATGTCGACGCGCATGACCGCCCCCCGGGCCGCCGGGGTGATGGTTTCCATGTCTTCCGGATTGGCGCCGACGTTGCCGATGTGCGGGAAGGTGAAGGTGATGACCTGACCGGCATAGGACGGATCGGTGAGGATTTCCTGATAGCCGGTGATCGAGGTGTTGAAACAGACCTCGCCCACGGAGGCGCCGGGAGCCCCCGCGCCGCGGCCCCAGAAAACTTCGCCGGACGCCAGCACCAGGGCCGCGTTTGCGTTCGGCGGTTGGGCGGCCACGGTCGTGGTCGCGGGCTTGGAGGCTTCGGACATATGACTTTTTCGGGCTGGGGTTGGACCAAGGCGCCCGGGCCGCGCCGACGGCGACGACCCTGCATGCGTTGGAAACAAGCTTCTACGCGTGTCCCGGCATCAGGTCAAGACTCGTTTCAGAAAAAATATCCTTATATTTCAACAAATTAAAGAATCGGAACGCGTTTGCCTTGGGGGGCGATTTGAGCTAGGGTCCGCATCTTCCGCCACAACCGGGACACACCCATGCTACGCGAGCAGATTTCGGCTGCGCTGAAGACCTCCATCAAGTCCAAGGAAGCCTGCGCCACGGCGACGCTGCGGCTGATTAGTGCTGCCATCAAGGACCGGGACATCGCCGCCCGGGACAAAGGCAACCAGGAGGGTATTTCCGACGAGGAAATCCTGGGCCTGCTGCAATCCATGATCAAGCAGCGCGTCGAAAGCGCCGACATCTATGAAAAAGGCGGGCGCCAGGAACTGGCCGACCGCGAGCGCGAGGAAATCACCGTCATCGAGGGCTTTCTGCCGGCCCAGATGTCGCCGGACGAGGTCGTCGAGGCCGTCGAGGGCGCGATCAAGGAAACCGGCGCCGATTGCATCAAGGACATGGGCAAATGCATGGCCGCCTTGAAGCAAAAGTACGCCGGCCGCATGGACTTTTCCAAGGCCAGCGCCCTGGTCAAGGACAAGCTCTGCTAGTCCAGCCCTGCCCGGTCGATTCGCCCGGCCTTTCATCAGCGATATCCACACAAATCCGTTGTGGATGACTTGAGAATCACGGGGATAACCCCCGTGACTCCACTGCTGCGCCCGTACCCTTATTATGGGTATGGTCGCAGGTTCCAATCCTGCCCTTAAACCAAAGACAGGCGGCCCATCGCAGATGGCGATTCCCCCGGAATTCCTGGAAGAACTGAAGGCGCGGCTGCCCGCGACGGAGGTCGTGGGACGGCGGGTCAAGCTCATCCGCTCGGGCCGCGACACCAAGGGCTGCTGCCCCTTCCATAAGGAAAAGACGCCGAGCTTCCACGTCTACGACGACCATTACCACTGCTTCGGCTGCGGCGCGCACGGATCGGTCATCGATTTCGTGATGGAAAGCGAGGGCCTGGAATTCCGCGAGGCGGTTCAGCGCTTGGCCGGCGAGGCCGGGCTGCCCATGCCCGAGGAAACGCCGGAAGACCGCGAGCGCCGGGCCCGCAACCGTACCCTGGCCGAGGTCGTGGAAATGGCGGCGGCGTTCTTCGAGAAATGCCTGCGCATGCCCGAAGGCCGCCCGGCCCTGGATTATCTGCGCGGGCGCGGCCTGACGGACGAGACGATCCGCCGGTTCCGCTTGGGTTTCTCCCCCGACGGGCGCGGCAAGCTGAAATCCATGCTGGCGGCGGAAGGCGTCGAAGAGGGCCTGATGATCGCGGCCGGGCTGCTGGTTCAGCCCGAGGATGCGGGGCGCGAACCCTACGACCGGTTCCGCGGCCGCGTCATGTTCCCGATCACCGACCGCCAGGGCCAGGTCATCGCCTTCGGCGCGCGGCTTCTGGCCGGTGACGGGCCGAAATACCTGAATTCCCCGGAAACGCCCCTGTTCCACAAGGGCCGCAACCTGTACGGCCTCGCGCAAGCAAAAGACGCCATCCGCGCCGCCGGCACGGTCATCGTCTGCGAAGGCTATACGGACGTCATCGCCCTGGCCCAGGCCGGGATCGGGCAGGCGGTGGCGCCCTTGGGCACGGCATTGACGGAAGACCAGATCGCCCTGCTGTGGCGATTGGCGCCGGAGCCGGTGTTGTGCTTCGACGGCGACGCGGCCGGCCAGCGCGCCGCCGCGCGGGCGGCGGAGCGGGCATTGCCGCTGCTCAAGGCCGGGTTCGGCCTGCGCTTCGCCCTGCTGCCGCCGGGCGAGGATCCGGACAGTCTGGTCCAGGGCCAGGGCCGCCAGGCCTTCGACACGCTGTTGGCCGGCGCCACGGCCCTGTCCGAGCTGATCTGGCGGGTTGAATCCGGTGGCCGCCTGCCGCCGACGCCGGAGGGCCGGGCGGATCTGAACAAGCGCCTGGACCAGCGCATCCGCGACATCCCCGACCCCACCGTGCGGCGTTATTTCCAGGATTTCTTCAAAACCCGCCTATGGCCCGACGGGCCCGGCCGGCAGGGCGGGCGCGGCGGCCAACGGCAGGGGCGCGGGTTCGGCAAGGGGAAATGGAGCGCCAACGCCTGGGTCGGGCCGTCTGAGCGCCTGCGCGCCGACACCGCCGACACCCGGCCGGTGGAGAGTGCCCGCCTGCGCTGGGCCATCCTTTTGGCCACCGCGATCAACCATCCGGAACTGCTGGCCGAGGTCGAGGAAGAACTGGGCCAGGTCGCCATCAATGACCAGAACCTTGACAATCTGCGTCAGGCGATATTAATCACCCACGCGGGTGGTTTACCCCTTGACACCGAAGGGCTTGTAAACCACTTGTCAGAGCAGGGTTATTCCCAGGCGCTGAGCCAGCTATTAAGTGCGCGAACCTACGACCACGCTAGATTCGCCCGACCCAATGCGGGACATGCAGAGGCCAGACAGGGTTGGGAAGCGACCATTAGCCACTTGCGCGGAGAGGACCTGGAGTCCGAGCTCCAAGCAGCCCAGGATGCTGTCCGGCGCGACCCGTCGGAGGCAAACATGAACTGGGTTGTTCGGGTTCGGCGGATGATGGACGAAAGCGAACAACCGGAAGCGGCCTTCGACTAGGCGGCGGCCGAACGGCAAGTGGTTAAACCAGCAGGCAGTTTGACGAGACGCGTTTTATCAGACTGGGACATGGCATCGGGACCCCATTGAGGTTTGAGACGGACCGGACGCCTAAGGGCGGCAAGGACCGGAAGGGGCGGGGTTCCCCGGACAACGGATTTAGAGGTCGAGCGTGGCAAAAGCACAAGCGAAAGATCAAGAAGGCGGCGACACCCAGGAAGAAGGCGGCGACAGCCCCCTTCTCGATACCCTGGGCGCGGCCGTCAAGAAGATGGTCGCCAAGGGCAAGGAACGCGGGTACGTCACCTATGACGACCTGAACGGCGCCCTGCCCCCGGAAAAAGTGTCTTCGGAACAGATCGAAGACACCATGGCGATGTTGTCCGAAATGGGCATCAACGTGGTCGAAAACGAAGAGACCGACGACACCCCGGCCGAGACCGACGGCGACGGCGACGACGAGGAAAAGACCACCTCGACCGCCGGCAACGTCGACGAGAACGACCTGGGCCGCACGGACGACCCGGTGCGCATGTACCTGCGCGAAATGGGCTCGGTCGAGTTGCTGTCGCGCGAGGGCGAAATCGCCATCGCCAAGCGCATCGAGGCCGGCCGCGAGATGATGATCGGCGGCCTGATGGAAAGCCCGCTGACCATCAAGGCCATCACCCTGTGGCATGACGCGCTGGTCGCCGAGGACATGCTGCTGCGCGACATCATCGACCTGGAAGCCACCCACGGTGGCGGCCCGGGCCAGCCGGGCGCCGTTCCCGCCAACACCAACGGCGGCGATAGCGACGACGACGGCGGCGACGGTGACGGCGACGCGGCCCCCGCGGAAAACGCCAAGGAAGGCGCCGCCGAGACCGCCAAGGACAAGGACGCCAAGAAGGCTGCCCCGTCGGACGACGACGCGGACGAAACCTCAAGCGAGGACGGCGAAAGCAAGAGCAGCAGCGACGACGATGATGACGACGAGGACGACGGCGAAAACAACCTGTCCCTTGCCGCCCTCGAAGCCAAGCTGAAGCCCGAGGTCATCGAGACCTTCGAGAACATCGCCAAGACCTACAAGAAGCTTCACCGGGTACAGATGCAGCGCCTCGAGGCCCTGACCTCGGGCGAGCAGCCCAAGCCGAGCCAGGAAAAGCGGTTCCAGAAGCTGCGCAAGGAACTGATCGAGTGGATGGAGGACGTCCACCTCAACAACAACCGGGTCGAACAGCTTCTCGACCAGCTTTACGGCCTCAACCGCCGGCTGGTCGGGCTGGAGGGCAAGATCCTGCGTCTCGCCACCACGGCGCGCATCAACCGCGACGAATTCCTGGAAGCCTACCAGGGGCACGAGCTTGATCCGGGCTGGCTGAAGCGGGTCGAAAAGCTGCCCGCCAAGGGCTGGCAGCGGTTCGCCTCCCGCAACAAGGACGACATCGAGGACATGCGCGCCCAGGTCGCCGAGGTGTCCCAGACGGCCGGCCTGCCGATCCTGGAATTCCGCCGCATCGTCTCGACGGTCCAGAAGGGCGAGCGCGAGGCCGCCAAGGCCAAGAAGGAAATGATCGAGGCCAACCTGCGGCTCGTCATCTCCATCGCCAAGAAGTACACCAACCGCGGCTTGCAGTTCCTCGACCTGATCCAGGAAGGCAACATCGGCCTGATGAAGGCGGTCGACAAATTCGAATACCGCCGCGGCTACAAGTTCTCGACCTACGCGACCTGGTGGATCCGGCAGGCCATCACCCGGTCCATCGCCGACCAGGCGCGCACCATCCGCATCCCCGTGCACATGATCGAGACGATCAACAAACTGGTCCGCACCTCGCGCCAGATGCTGCACGAGATCGGCCGCGAACCGACGCCGGAAGAACTGGCCGGGCGGCTTTCCATGCCGCTGGAAAAGGTGCGCAAGGTGCTGAAGATCGCGAAGGAGCCGATCTCGCTCGAAACGCCGATCGGCGACGAGGAAGACAGCCACCTCGGCGACTTCATCGAGGACAAGAACGCGGTGCAGCCGCTCGACGCCGCCATTCAGGGCAACCTGCGCGAAACCACCACGCGGGTGCTGGCCAGCCTCACGGCCCGCGAGGAGCGCGTGCTGCGCATGCGCTTCGGCATCGGCATGAACACGGACCACACGCTCGAGGAAGTCGGCCAGCAGTTCTCGGTCACCCGCGAGCGAATACGCCAGATCGAAGCCAAGGCGCTCAGGAAGCTGAAACATCCGTCCCGGTCGCGGAAACTCAGAAGCTTCCTGGACTACTAAACGCCAGGCGAAACGGACCAAACGACAGGCCGGGAGCACCATCGCTTCCGGCCTTTTCCGTTCCACAGGGGGGACGGAGGAAAAACCGAATAAAGGGCCAGTAGCTCAACTGGTTAGAGCCGACGGCTCATAACCGTCTGGTTGCAGGTTCGAGTCCTGCCTGGCCCACCACTCCCAAGCCTCTGATATTCCAGCCACCCTCCCCGCGCCAAAACGCACAAATCTGTGCACCTCGACCGCTCGCGTCTGACCAGAAGCGGAGATTCATCGGTTCTCATTGGCGAGGCGTACCAAGTAATCAATGATCAGGCGCCGTTCCGTAGCGTCCTTGAGGAAGTGGCGGAACAGTTTTTCGTCGAACGCCTTTCGGGTGGTTTCGAGATTCTCGACGCTACGGAAGCTCGTGGCCAAGCGGCCTGCACTATGACAGCGGCCACATTTTATGCTGAACAATATTTCGCCGGCATTTTCATCGGCAGCAGCAAAGGACGGCAGAAAATTACCAGCGATCATAATCACGCCAATAATAGAAATATGGGAACGTAGAAAGGTCATGGTTCAATAACGGCGGGCGGCACGATAATCCCAAATGGAAACCTTGCCGTCGCCGTCGGTATCGGCGGCTTTATGTTGTTCTTCCCCCGACTTCAGGAACTCCAGTTTTTGGATAATACCGTCGCCATTCGTATCCATGCTTTTGAAGCGGGCCCGCTTCCGCTCGTCCATTTCCGCCCGGCGGGGGCCGAGGCCGGGTCCATGGGGGCCGCCGCCAAACCGCACAGCGAGGTATTCATCAAGGGTCAGAGTGTCGTCATCGTTGGCGTCAATAATTGCGAACGTCTCTTCGTGACGGACCGCCGCCTCGTCAGCGCTGATCATGCCATCGCCGTCCAAATCAACGAGTTGGAATTGGATCACCCGGTCCTTGCCGGCGGCGGCGGCGCCCTGCTGGGTAAAAGCCGACACGCCCCCTCCTGCAATGCCGGAAATACCGACAGCAGCCGCGAAAGCTGCAATTCCTGCAAGATTAATCGAAAGCTTCATTTAATCGTCCGACAACCAACCTATAAAGCGACCACAGCCTGAATAGAGAACATTTTAAACAAAATCTTACCTCGGGGAATTTTCCGTCGCTTTGACCGGTGTCAACATTCGATAATGTTCCGAAGAGAATAAAATTCTTTCCCAGCCCTCCTTGTTCGAGAAATTTTCCGCGGCCAACCCTCATTTTTTCGTCCGTTACTGACTAGAGACGGACGTTCACTTGCCCGAAAGCAGCGGCAACCACGCGGTCCGCGGATTCACCCTGCTTGCCCCCCTGGGCTATTCGTGGGACCCGCTGCCCGCCTGCGTCTTGGCGGCGCCGGTGACCGGCGCGATGCTGGAGCGCGCGAAGTATTCGGTGATGAGGTCGCCCATCACGTCGGCGGCCGCGTTGTTGCGCTTGCCTGCGCGGTAGAGCACCAGATCGACGCCTTGCAGGGCCGGGAAGCTTTCCGCGGCGCCGAGCACCCGCATGCCCGGCATGACCGAGCTTTTGGCCACGACGCTGACCGCGCTGCCGCTGAGCACCGCCGCCTGCAGGCCGCTGATCCCGGCGCTGACGAAGGCGATCTTCCATTTCCGCCCCATGGTCGCGAGGCCCGCGAGCGCAAGGTCGCGGAACACGTTGCCGGGCGGCAGGACCGCGAGCGGCACCGGGTTGTTGTTGTGCAGGGAACGGGTTTCCCCCGTCACCCAGACCAGCGGTTCGCGGGCGACCACGTCGCCTTCGTCGAAGGCCCGCATGTCGGTGACCAGGGCGAGGTCGATCTCGCCGCGCTTGAGCTGGGTGACCAGCGGGCTCGACAGCAGGGTGCGCAGTTCGACCTCGATGTCGGGAAAGGCGTTGGAGAAGCTGGACAGGATCGGCGGCAGCAGATAGGCGGCGTACAGGTCGGGCACGCCCAGCACCACCTTGCCGCTGAGCTTGGGCGCGGTCAGGCGCACCTTGACCTCTTCCTGCAGGTTCATGATCGTGCGCGCATAGCCGAGCAGAAGCTCCCCATCCGGGGTCAGCACCAGCTTGCGGTTGACCGTGGTGAACAGCTTGGCATGCACCGTTTCCTCGAGCCGCCGCATCTGTAGGCTGACGGCCGGCTGGGTGCGCCCGAGCCGGCGCGCCGTTTCCGACACGCTGCCCGTTTCCACCAGCAAAATGAACGCCTGCAACAGGCGCAGATCCAAGGGCTGCTTCATGATCTGGGCATTAAATATATTTATGGAAATTATTTAAAGAATAAATTTTGTAAATTGTGCACTGCACCCTAACGTCTTCGTTGCGTCATACAAGCCGGGACATTCCCGCCACAACAGGAGATCGTCATGTCAGGCACCACACGCCGGAAATTCATTCACGCCGCCCTTGCCGGCGCGCTCTGCGCCTTTACCGCCGCGGCTTCCACGCCCGCGACCGCCGCCGACCGGGTGATCAAGGTCGGCACGCTGAAACTGATCCACGGCATCACGCCCTATTTCTACGAAAAGTTCGCACCTGCGGGATACAAGATCGAGGTCATCCCCTTCGAAAGCCCGACGGACGGCAAGAACGCCGTGGTGACCGGGACCGTCGATTTCGGCATTTACGGCCTTGCCGCCGCCACCCTGGGCGCGGCCGCCGGTGAGCCGGTCGTCGTCGTCGCCGCCGCCTGCAACCGCGGCATGGCCGTGGTTTCCGGCGCGAAGTCGGGGCTCAACACGATCAAGGACCTGAAGGGCAAGAAGGTCGGCATCTGGCCGGGCTCGACCCAGGAAGTGGTCATCCTCGACCGTTTGAGCGCCGAAGGCATGACCATCAAGGACATCAAGCCGATCCGCGTTTCCTTCAGCGACATGGCCCCGGCGCTGGAACGCGGCGACCTCGACGCCTATGTGGGCGCCGAGCCGGGCCCCGGCATCAGCCTCGCCAAGGGGGTCGGCAAGATCGTCGAATATCCCTATTCGACGCCGACCGGGTCGCTCAACATGGTCCTGACCACCAGCCAGGAAAAGATCGACAAGGATCCCGAACTGGTGATGACCCTGTTGACCATTCACAGCAAGGCCGCCGAATACGCCATGAAGACCCGCGCCGAATTCGTCGCCGTCGCCATGCAGAAGCTGGGCCAGCAGAAACCGTCGATCGAGAAGGCCGCGCCGAACGTGGAACTGACCTGGAAAATCGACGACCTGTTCCTCAAGCAGGCGAACTATTACGGCACCCAGATGCTCGCCAAAAAACAGATTCGCCAGTTGCCGGATTACGCGACCTTCATCAACCCGACCTTCGTTCAGAAAATCGCGGGCATGTAATCGTCGACATGGCCAGCGACATGAACATCACCGCCCAATGCCAAACGGTTGCGCCCGGGGACACGTCCCCGGCGCAACCCGCTTTGAGCCGGGCCCTCCTCAGGCGGCTGCGAAAGATCGGCCTCGGGCTGATCGTGCCCCTGACCCTGATCGGGTTCTGGGAACTGATGGTCCGATGGACCGGCACCCGGCTGATCCCGCCACCGGCGGATGTCCTCGTCATGATGTGGGATTTCGCCTTCGGCGGCGTCTACGACGACGGCTTCAGCGCCAGCCTGCCGATCCATCTGTGGGTCTCCCTACAACGCGTCTACGGCGGGTTCCTGGTCGCGGCCCTGGTCGGCATTCCGCTGGGCGTGGCGCTCGGCCGCTCTCCCCTGCTGCGTGACATGCTCGACCCGACCCTGTCGCTGCTGCGGCCCGTCCCGGTCACCGCCTGGCTGCCGCTATCGATGATCTTTTTCGGCCTGGGGCCCAAATCGGCGGTGTTCCTGGTGTTTCTCGGCGCCTTCTATCCGATCCTGTTGAACACCGTGTTCGGGGTGAAATCGGTCGATGCCCGCCTGTTGGAGGCCGCCGCCATGTTGGGCTGCAAGGGCTCCCAGTTGTTCCGCTCGGTCGTGCTGCCGGCGGCCACCCCCAACATCTTCAACGGCCTGCGCCTCGGCCACGGGTTCGCCTGGATCCTCATCGTGGTCGGCGAGATGACCGGCGTGCCCGAAGGCCTGGGCGCCGTGATCATGGACGGGCGGACGCTGTCCCGCACCGACCTGGTCATCACCGGCATGATCGTGATCGGCGTGACCGGGTTCCTGTCGGACCGCCTGATCGTCCTGCTTAACAACCGCCTGCTGCGTTGGAGCCCCCAACATCATGTCTGATCCCCAGAACCCACAGGCGGCCGGCGCGCCGCCCATCATCCGCATCGCCGGGCTGAACAAATCCTTCGAGTCCGACACCGGCCGGTTCCTGGCCCTCAGCGGCATCAACCTCGACATCGACAAGGGCGAATTCGTCTGCCTGCTGGGGGCGTCCGGCTGCGGCAAGTCGACCCTGCTGCGGATCATCGCCGGCTTCGAGACGGCCAGCGAGGGAACCGCCAGCGTGTTCGGCCGCCCCGTCCACGAACCGGGCCCGGACCGCGGCATCGTGTTTCAGGACTATGCCCTGTTTCCCTGGCTGACCGTCCATGAGAACATCGCCTTCGGCCCCAAGCACGCGGGAATGAGCGCCAAGGAAGTAAAACGGATCGCCGATAAGTTCACGGAAATGGTCGGCCTGACCGCCTTCACCGGCCATTACCCGGCGCAACTGTCGGGCGGCATGAAACAGCGTGTCGCCATCGCCCGCGTTCTCGCCAACGACACCGACATCCTTTTGATGGACGAACCGTTCGGCGCGCTCGACGCGCTGACCCGGGCGAAACTTCAGGAAGAACTTCTCGACATCTGGCGGCAGACGAAGCTGACCGTTATCTTCGTCACCCATTCGGTCGAGGAGGCCGTGGTGCTGGCCGACCGCATCGTCGTCATGAGCGCCGGTCCCGGCCGGGTCGACTGCGACATGGCGGTCGATCTGCCCCGTCCCCGCGACGTGTCGTCGGAACCGTTCAACGCCGTCCGCCGCACCGTGGCGCAGCGGCTCAGCAGCAACTTAGCGCCGGGCCGCCGGCTTGCAACCGGAGACGCCGCCTGACATGCCCACCGACCAGACCGCCGACACCTACCGTGGCATGGAACGAGCCGCGATCGACGCCGCCTACAACAACTCCGCCGCCGTCGCGGACAGCGCCGACCGCGTGGAAAAATGGCGCCGCCGCAGCGAGAAAACCCGCGCCCGGCCCGGGGCGCGGCTTGACCTCCGGTACGGGTCCGGCGCCAACAACCGCATTGATTATTTCCCCACGGACATGCCGTCGGCGCCGCTGTTCATCTTCATTCACGGCGGCTACTGGTTCCGCAATACCAAGGAAATCTTCGCCTTCGTCGCCGACGCCCCCTGCGCCAACGGCATCAACGTCGCGACCATCGGTTACACCCTGGCCCCCGAAGCCGGGCTCAGCCAAATCGTCCAGGAAGTCAGCCAGGCGATCGATTTTCTGGTGAGTTCCGCCGACCACCTGGGGTTCGACCGTGCCGCCGTCATCGTCGGCGGATGGTCGGCCGGCGGGCATCTCACGGCCCTTGCCGCCGGTCACCCGGATGTCGCCGGCGTTCTGCCCATCAGCGGCATTTTCGACCTGACCCCGATCGCGCTCAGCTATATCAACGACGCCCTGTCGCTGACGGCGGCGGAAGTCGAGACCCTAAGCCCCCTATTCAACCTGCCCCGGCGGAAAATCCCGCATCGGCTGTTCGTCGGCGGCGACGAACTGCCGGAACTTCAGCGGCAATCCACGGCCTATGCCGCAGCGGCCGCCGCCGACGGCATTCCCGCAGCACTGGAGGTCGTCCCCGGCCAAAATCACTTCACGATCGTCGATGAACTGGCCGCCGAAAACGGCGTGCTCCTGCGCGGCCTGCTCCGCCTTGTCCGGCAGGTTTCCAAGAATCAGGGCGTCTGAACAAGGATCGATTGCGCCGCTCTGGCGGCTCTCGTTGTGTTGCCGCCGGAGATGTCGAATCTGCACGGTCGCAACCGAAGTTCCTGATTTTTTCCTGTCATTTTCCGCTCATTCAGGTCTTTTCTGTACGAAAGGACCATCCAAATCCATGCGGGGATCAATGACCAAGGCATTTGACGGAATTCGCGTTATTGACACGACGCATGTCCTGGCGGGACCTTTCGCCAGTTATCAGATGGCCGTCCTCGGCGCCGAAGTCATCAAGGTCGAAGCCCCCCATGATCCGGACCAGGCGCGTTGGCAGGGCTCGGACCGCGCCCTAAGCGACATCGGCATGGGCACCGCCTTTATGGCGCAGGCGTCGAACAAGAAGACACTGGCGGTGGATTTGAAGACCGAACCGGGGCGCGACGCCCTCAAACGGTTGATCGCGACGGCCGACGTGTTCGTGGAAAATTACCGGCCGGGGGCTTTCGAAGATTTGGGTCTGGGCTACGATGCCATGGCCAAACTCAATCCGGGTCTGATCTATTGCTCGATCTCGGCGTTCGGCGCGACCGGCCCCCGCGCCCACCTTACCGGCTATGACAACATCCTTCAGGCGTTCTCGGGCATGATGGCAATGACCGGCCATCCCGACGACCCCCGCCCCCTCAAGACCGGCGCCCCGGTGGTCGATTACGCCACCGGCACCACGGCGGCCTTCGCCATCACGTCCGCGCTTCTACAGCGCGAACGGTCCGGCGGGAAGGGTCAGTTCGTCGATGTTTCCATGCTGGAAGTCGCGCTGATCCTGACCAGTTCGCACCTCACCGGGTTCAAGTGGAACGGCAAGCATCCCGAACCCAAGGGCAATACCTTCCCCTTCGCGACGATCGGCTGTTACGAAGCCTCGGACGCGCCGATGATGATCGCGGCGTCGAACTTGGCGCAACAGGAACGCTTGTGGACCGCCCTGGGCCGCCCGGACATGGTCAAGACCGACAACAATCAGCGCCTGGACGCCCATGGGGGGGAACAAGCCGCCCTGGCCGCGATCATCGCCACCAACACGGCCGACTACTGGGAAAAATTCCTGCAACAACGGCGCATCCCGGCGGCCCGTATCCGCCGCCTGGAGGAAGCCCTTGCCGACGATCAGGTTTCCGCGCGCCAGGTGCTGCATACGCACGTCGCACCCAACAGCGTCGCGGACGGGCTGACCGTGCCGGTCCTGCCGTTCCATATGTCCGAAAGCCCGTCGGAAGTGACCCTGCCGCCCCAGCCGGTCGGGGCGCAGACCGCCGAAATCCTTACCGAACTCGGCTATGACGCCGACGAGATCGCCGCGATGAGATCGGCCGGCTGCATCAACTGACCGCTCCGGGGCAGCGGCGTTATTTCGCCACCACCCAGGGCCGCCAGATCTGCCGCTCGCGGATGCCGCTGCACTTCTGCATCAGGACGGCGGCCCCTTTGGCCGCGCCGTCGATCACGGTCATGCAGAAATCGGATTTCAGCATCTTGACGTGGCCGTCGGCCTGCAACTCCCACTGCATGCTGGGGATGGACTGGCATTTGGAGATCAGCACCGGCGTGCGGTCCCGGGGCTGGGCTTCGGCGCTGGCGACGCAAAACTTGCCGCTGAACACCAGGGCGTTCGGCAACTCGTTCGGCCTGATCCACAGGGTATCCCGCTGTTTGCAGTCGGCCAGGGCCATGGCTTCCGTCGGACCCTCGCTTTTGCTCAGGCACAGTCCGGGTGCGCTGGTCAGTTCGAACCGCAGCGTCCCCTTGGGCTGGTTCCGCTGCCGCTTGATCGCGGCGATCAAGGCTTTTTCAGCGGTCGGCGCCGGGGCCGCGGCCGAGTTGCCGACAACCACCGACGTCGAGGGAATGGTCTCGATCTTGATCGAATTCGGATCGATGGTGGACGAGTTCGGCGTGGTCTGGCCCGTGTTGACGTTGTTGCCGAAGTTGATCGTCGGCATGGTCGGCCCGGTCGGCTTGGCGTCCGGGTCCTTGCCGGCCTTGTAGGCGGCCAGGCGGGTTCTGAAATTGGCGCTCGGCTGCGTGTCGGCGCCGATCACGGCCGCCCAATGAAACAAAAATTCATCCGGCCCGTCCTTTTGCTGAAGAAAAATATTGAGATCGAGGGGGCGGTTCGCGATATCGATCGACTGTTGGATTTTTCCGGCCGCTTTCTCCAACGCCATGAACTTGTCGATTTCCATTGTCACGATCACCCCGGCGGCGATGGCGATCATCAACGGCCCGAGAGCCGCCGTCGCAACGCCCGACGTTGTCCAACTGCCGGCACCACCACCCGTCTTGAGGGCCGTCTCGACCACTTTTTTCGCCGCCTCCTGCGACGCCTTTATCGCCGCCTTCCTGAACGGAAATGTCGCAATATGCACCGGCTTGACAAACAACGGCACGAGAATGCTGCCCGCCGGCCCGGCAAAGCCGGCCGCCATCTGGATGGACCCCACGAGCATCTCGTTATAGTCGGGCGGCGTGACCATGGAATCGGAATAGATGACGGCGGCGCCCATCTTCGACGCCGCGACCTCGTAGGCCTTTTTGGACGCCAACTCCCAGGTTTGATGCGCCTGTTTCGCCTGATAGGCGATGAACTGCCGGTTCCACTGGATAAGCTGGGCAACCTGCCCCATCAGCTGCTTCTCGGATTCCGTCCGCTGACCGGCGGGTTTGGCGGCGGCATCCATCACGGCCGCGCCAAGTGCCGCGGACAGATAGGGGCTTTCCCACGGCCGGTTGTCGATGACCTCCCAGGCCTCCTTTAGAACCTCTTCCGGGTTCTTATTCGCTAGCTTCGCAGCCTTTTTGATCTGGGTATCCAACGCCGTGCGTTCGGCGATGAGTTTGGCGAGAATGTCGTCGGCGCCCCTGCCGAGGCCGAACAGGCCGTACTTTCCGCGTTCAGGCAGGACCCAACGCATCTTGTTGTTGCGGCAGGCCTTGGCGGATTTGATGCTGAACCACGTACGCTTGGCCCCTTCCGGGCAGGTCCAGCAGGTGCCGCCGTCGATCATGTCGAAGATCTGACCGGGTTCGCACTTGAGATCGCCCCGTTGGACTGCCGGCTCGAACGCGAAGGACGTCTTGCAGGCCGCCTTCCCGGTCACAGCATTGGCCGTGCGGTTGTAATCTTCGGGGCATTTCCAGCATTCACCGCCATTGCGCGGATCGCGGAAGGCATCCTGATCGGGACATTGCCGTCCCTTGAAGATCGCCGATGTCGCCTTCTTGCCGATCTTGCCGCAGGCATTCCACTGGTCGACCTTCGCGGCGGTCCGGCCATAGCCCGCGGGGCAGCTCCAGCACTCGCCGCCGTTGCGCCCGTCCTTGAAAGAGCCGCTCGGGCATTTGACCGCCCCGAGGAACGTGGCGGGCCCCGTCCGGTCCGGGACGTTCTTCTGACAGGCCCGTTCATGCGTGATTTTCCGGGCGCTGCGCACATATCCCGTCGGACAAACCCAACAAGACCCCAAATCGGCGAACGTTCCTTTCGGGCACGCCTTGATGGATTGCCGGATATAGGTGGCCTTCTCGAAATTACAGGGGGCCTGGAGATTCCCGGCCTTGTCGACGCCGCCGCAGGCGGAATGGCCCTGGAGCTGCTGCCAGGCCGAATTCGCCCGCGCGTCATTTGCGTCAAAACTCAGGATAAACAGACCGAGGAATAGAATACCCAGGTATTTCGGCAGCAACCTTGCAACAAACGACGCCATAGACGGTTCCCCCTCGCGGCGCATATCGCGCCGAAGTCATGAATTTCGATACTTATGTTCTTAAATCACCTAAGCGCGCCGAAATCATGCCTTTTGGGCCGCGTCGGATGGGGTCCGAGGAATTTTCTGCGCACCGGCGACAGCGATTGCGCATTTGAAGTAATTCCGGCGGCGCGAGAGGAGGGAGGGACTCCAGAAGTGGCAAAAAGGCACCCTCAGCCGCGGGACCGCAAGGTTTGCGACGGCAGAACGCCGAAGCGTTCCAAATAGCATTTGGAGAACCAGCCCATGTGGGTAAATCCCCACTTGGCGGCGATCGCGCGGACGGAAACGCCGCTGTCGGCTTGGCGCAGGTCGTCGTGGGCAAAGGTCAGCCGCACGTATTTGACGTAGGCGATGGGCGACATGCCGAAGGCGTCGTTGAACGCGGTCTGCAGTGTCCGGTAACCGCACCCCGCATGATGGGCCAGGGTTTCCAGCGTGATCGCCGTATCCGCATGGGCGTGGATGTAATCGCGGGCCCGTTTGACGTAATAGGGGACGGCGACGGCCTTGGGACGGCCCTGCAAGGCATCCGTGGCGGAATTGGGCAACAGCGACAGCACGCTGGTCAACAGCAAGTCCTTGAGGCCCGCCAGCATGATGGGGTTGTCCGCCCCGCACATGGGACCATCCAGGGCCTCGGCGATATAGGCGACCGTATTGCGCAGGTGCTGCCCGCCGGGGGTGGTCAGGTCGAGTTTGACGTCGAACCGGATGTCCATCAAAGCGGCGTCGTCGCCGACCAGCTTGCGGGCATGTTCTTTGAGGCATTCGAGAGGCAGGGGAATCACGAAGCTTTCGAAGGCGTCCTGACGGGCCGTCAGAGGCAGGCGCTTGTCGCGGATCAAGCCCGTGGCCGTTGAAATCTCGAACTCTTCCCCGCCATGCCGGACACCGGCCGCGCCGCCGGTCAGGATGAACAGCAGCAACGTGTCCTCAGCGTGCTCGTAGGCATGCACGCGGGTCGGCACGTCACCGTAGGTAACATGCATGATGCTCAGACCGTCGAGGTCGGCGCACTTGAGCGAGGCGTCGATTTCGTGCCCCTTGCCGATGACGTCGATTTCATCCGTGTTTGTCAGGCGCGTCAGGATATCCCGCATTTCATGCAGGTCCGTGGAGGTCAGTATTTGATGGTTTTCAAGGAACGTCATGTGGGAGGCGCGCCGTGATTTATCCGACGAGTAGCCATGCATTATAGCTCAACCCCTGCCTGTGACCATGGTCACATTGGCCGCCGCCAACTTGAATTTTTTCTCATGCTCCGGGCGATCATGGGCATGGGCACTTCCCGCCCCGGCCTGTTCAGGGCTGCGCAAATCCGCTAAATGAGGGCGGTCCTTAGAACAAACCGCAATCAGGAGAACATCCAATGGGGGAACAATGCGTCGTCGTGACCGGCGGCAGCAGCGGCATCGGGCGCGCCTGCGTCGAAGCCGTCGCCGCGTCGGGCACCAAGGTCGTCAATCTGGACCGCAATCCGGCCGAACTCATTCCGGGCGAGACCTTTATCGAGCTCGATCTCTACGACCACGGCAAAATCCGTGATGTGTTCGCCGATATCGCCCAGACCTTCGACATCGTCGGCCTGGTCAACAACGCCGGCATGTCGCTCGCCAAAACGTTGGCCGAGACCGAGGCCGAGGATTTCGCCAAGGTGGTCCCCCTCAACATGGTCGCACCCGCACTCTGCGCGAAATACGCGGCGGAACACATGAAACGCGTCGGCTGGGGCCGCATCGTCAACATGTCCAGCCGCGTCATCCTGGGCAAGGAACTGCGCACGACCTATGCCGCGACCAAGGGCGGCATCGCCGCCATGGCCAAGGTCTGGGCCCTGGAACTGGCGGCCGACGGCATCACCGTCAACACCATCGCCCCCGGCCCCATCGCCACGCCCCTGTTCAAGGAGGTCAACCCGCCGGGCAGCCCGCGCACCCAGAAAATCATCGACGGCGTGCCGGTCAAGCGCCTGGGCGAGCCAGAAGACATCGCCAACGCCGTGATGTTCTTTTTGAAGAAGGAAAGCGGCTTCGTCACGGGCCAAACCCTGTTCGTCTGCGGCGGCCTGACCGTCGGCGGCGCGCAATGACGGGCACCGTCACGCCAGCGAAACATCGCTGGAACGGCGCGTCGTAATCCGTCACAAAGAGGGACGCGGCGTTCCGGCCGTGATCCCTCGCATAAAGGAGCATCTGCATGACCGCGATCCTGATTTTGGGTTTTCTGATCGGGATTCGTCATGCGTTTGAGCCCGACCACTTGGCCGCGGTGACCGCCATGGCGTCCGGCAAGACGTCGCTTCGCCAGACCCTGCGCCAGGGCGCGGTCTGGGGCCTGGGCCATACCACCACCCTGTTCCTGGTCTGCGGCGCCGTGATCTACATGGAAACCGCGATTTCCGATTTCGCCGCGCGCATGATGGAGGCCGTGGTCGGGGTGCTGCTTGTCGGCCTGGGGGCCGAGGTGATCCGCCGCATGATCCGCGACCGCATCCACTTCCACGCCCATCGCCACGCCGGCGGGGAAACCCACTTCCACGCCCATTCCCACAAGCACGAAACGCGCGAGGCCATGCATCCGCGGACCCACGACCACGACCATCCGGCGGCTTTTCCGCTGCGCTTTTTCGTGGTCGGCCTGATGCACGGCATGGCGGGATCGGCGGCCTTGGCCGTGATGACGGCGCAGACCACGGCATCGCCCTGGCTGGCGCTGGCCTATGTCGCCCTGTTCGGCGTCGGCTCCATGGCCGGCATGGCGTTGTTCTCGGCGGCCATTTCCCTTCCGCTCCGGGGTGCCCGCTCCCTGACCTGGGCCCACAACGGCCTGCAGGCGGCCATCGGCTGCCTGACCGTCGGCCTGGGCGCCACGACGGTCATCACGTCGCTCTTTCCCTGATCCGGCCCTGACCCGGCCCTGACCCGGCCCTGATCACGCCTTGAGGTTGGTCGGCGCCACGGGAACCGCGGGGGCGACCGGCAACGCGGGCTCGGCGACCGGCGCGGCCACCGCGCGCAGGCCGGCGAACACCTCGCCCACCCCGATCAGCACCGGACCCTCGCCCATCGCCGGCGTCTGGCCCGCCAGATAGCCCAGGGTGCGCGCCTCGCGCATCTCGTCGGCGCGGCTGACGTTGGCGACGATCACGGCGGGGGTGCCCGGTGCCCGGCCCTGTTCGATCAGCCTGCGGGCCAGGGTGCCCGCCGTGCGCCCGGCCATGTAGACCATCAGCGTCGTGCCCGCATCGGCCAGGCCCCGCCAGTCCATATCCTCCGGCAGGCCGCCCGCGTGCCCGTGCCCGGTGACGAAGCGGACGGAGCGCGCCTGGTCGCGGTGGGTCAGCGACACGCCGAGCGCCGCCGCCGCCGCCAGCGCCGCCGTGATGCCCGGCACCACATCGACGGCGATGCCGCGGGCCTTGAGCTCGGCGATTTCCTCGCCGGCGCGGCCGAAGACCATGGGATCGCCCGATTTCAGGCGCACCACCTGCTTGCCCTGGCCGGCCAGCTTGATCATCAGGCCGTTGATCTCGTCCTGGCGGCAGGACGGCCGGTTGCCCCGCTTGCCGACCAAAAGACGCTTGGCCTCGCGCCGCGCCAGTTCGAGCACGTCGTCGGACACCAGATCGTCGTACAAGATCACGTCGGCGGCCTGAAGCGCGCGCACGGCCTTGAGCGTCAGCAGTTCCGCGTCGCCCGGCCCGGCCCCGACCAGGGTCACCCGGCCCGTTCCCCCGGCGGTGCGGATTTTCAGGTCCGCCGGGTCCATGGCGGTTTCCGGTCGGGGATGGTCCGGCTCGGCGAAGGCGCGTTCCGCCTGGGCCCGCCAGAACAGGCGCCGCCGCGCGGCCTCGGGCATCAGGGTCCGCACCCGGTCGCGCAGCGCCTGCGCGGCGGCGGCCCAGTTGGCGATGCCCGGCGGCAGCAGGGTTTCAATGCGCCGGCGGATGGCCTGACCCAGCACGGGGGCCGCCCCGGCGGTCGAGATGCCGATCACGACCGGCGAGCGGTTGACGATGGCGCCGAAGGAAAAATCGCAATGGGCCGGACGGTCGATGATGTTGACGGGCACGCCCGCCGCCCGCGCGGCGGCGGCGAGCGATGCCGCCTGATCTTCGTCCGCCGCATCGGCGACGGCCAGCGCACATCCGGCCAGATCGCCCGCGTCCCACACGCGGCCGTCCGTGATCCGCCGCACCTCGGCGCCGGCGGCCGTGACAAGCTCCGATTTCCAGCCCGCGGCGTCCGTCGCGCCCCAGACCGCGACCGGGCGGCCCTTCAGGTCGTGGAACAGGGGCAGCACGGCGAGGTCCGCCATGGCGCCTGGGGTGCGTTCTTCCGGCTGTCTCGGCATGTCAGCTCGCTTTCTTAAGTTCGGCATCGGCGATCAGGACCTCGATCTCCGGGCGGCAGGACCCGCAGGTGATGCCCGCCCCCGTGCAGGCCCCCACGGCGTCGACGGTGGCGCAGCCCTGATCCACGATGGCGCGGCGGATGTCGTTGGCGCCCACGAACATGCAGGTACAGACGATGGCCCCGGGGTCGGCCTTGTCGGCGGCGCGGCGCCCGGCCAGGACCGCGATGCGGTCCGCCAGGGTTGCGGCATTCGCCGTCAGCTTCCCGGCCAGCCAAGCGCGGTCCACGGTCACCGGGTTCCGCGCCGCGAACAGGGCGCCGATCAATTGATCTCCCTGGAAGGCGGTCATGCGATATCCCCCGGCGGCCCGGTCTTCGCTCGCCATGATTCGGATGGCGCCGTCCGCCGTATCCAGGCCCAGAACCGTCGCGACCCAGGCCGCCCAGTCCTCCGGCACGGTGGCACCCGCCAACTCCATCCGCCAGCCGCCCTCGGCCCGGGCCAGGGCCCAGTAATCGGCGCCCGCCGGATCGGGACGCCGGACCGAGACGGCAAAGCCGTAGAACCCGGCGGCGAAGGGCGTGACGCAGACCGGCGTGTATTTGGCTTCCGGCTGGCCCGACACGGGATCGACGTGGGAGGCGACCAGGGCGTCGGCCCGCGCCTTGCCCGACCACTGGTCGTTCCAATGCATGGGCATGAAGACCTGACCCGGGCGCACGCGGCGGGTGATCAGGGCCCGCACCAGGCATTCGCCCTGGGGGCTGGTCACGCGGGCCAGCATGGCCGGGCCGAGGCCCAGGCGCTCCGCATCCTCGGGCGCGATTTCCAGGAACGGTTCGGCGAGGTGCTGGGACAAGGCCGGCGACAGGCCCGTCCGGGTCATGGTGTGCCATTGGTCGCGGATGCGCCCGGTGTTGAGCACGAGCGGATAGGCGATGTTGGGCGACGTCGCCGGGGCGCGGTCCGAAACGGCGATGAAGCGCGCGCGCCGGTCGGGGGTGAAGAACCCGCCGTCGGCGAAGAACCTTTCCTCGGAGACCCCCTCGGCCCGCTGCGGCCACAGGGTCGGCGGAAGGGCTTCATAGGCCGCGTCGTCGATCGCCGCCATGGCGCCCAGGTCCAGGTCACGGGCAAGCGCCGCGCCGGCCCGCGCCGTGAGCGCGGCGTATTCGCGGAAGATGTCGGCGGGCCCGGCATAGCCGAACGCGTCGCCGTGGCCCAGGCGTTTGGCGACTTCGCCGATCATCCACCAGTCGGCGCGCACGTCCTCGGGCACGGGCAGGAAGGCGCGCTGCCGGGAAATTCGGCGCTCCGAATTGGTCACCGTGCCCTCCTTCTCGCCCCAGGCCTGGGCCGGCAGCAGGACATGGGCCAGCGCCGCCGTGTCCGTGTCCCGCGTCACGTCCGACACGGCGACGAAGGGGCATTGGCGGATGGCCTCGCGCACCCGGTCGGCGTCGGGCAGGCTGACCGCCGGATTGGTCGCCATGACCCAGAGCGCCTTGATGCGCCCGTCCGCGACGGCGTCGAACAGATCGACGGCCTTGAGCCCGGCCGCCCCGGCAACCCCCGGGCTGGCCCAGAAATCCTGCACCAGGGCGCGGTGGGACGGATCGTCCAGTTCCAGATGGCAGGCCAGTTGATTGGCGAGCCCGCCGGTTTCCCGCCCGCCCATGGCGTTGGGCTGGCCGGTGACCGAGAACGGCCCCATGCCGGGCCGGCCGATGCGGCCCGTCGCCAGATGGCAGTTGATGATGGCGTTGACCTTGTCCGTTCCGGCCGAGGACTGGTTGACGCCCTGGCTGTAGACGGTGACCGTACGTTCCGTGCGCACGAACAGATTGTAGAAGGCCATGACCTGATCGAGGGTCAGGCCGCAGCGCGCCGCCACCCATTCCGGGTCCGACGCCTCGGCCGTGCGCAGGGCCTGGGTCACGCCCGCCGTGTGGTCGGCGATGAAGGTGCCGTCGAAACCGCCGTTCTGCGCCAGCCAGGCCAGCAGGCCGTTGAACAGGGCGACGTCCGATCCCGGCTGAAGCGCCAGGTGCATGTCCGCCGTCTCCGCCGTCGCCGTGCGCCGGGGATCGATGACGACGACGCGGGTGCCGCGCGCTTTCCGGGCGGCCTGTAGGCGCTGGTACAGCACCGGATGACACCACGCCAGGTTGGAGCCGACCATGACCACCAGGTCCGCCTGCTCCAGGTCCTCGTACAGCCCCGGCACCGTGTCCGTGCCGAAGGCGCGCTTGTGCCCGGCGACCGAGGACGCCATGCAGAGCCGCGAGTTGGTGTCGATGTTGGCCGAACCGATGAACCCCTTCATCAGCTTGTTGGCGACGTAATAGTCCTCGGTCAGCAATTGGCCGGAGACATAGAAGGCCACGGAATCCGGGCCGAATTCATCGATCGCGGCACGGAACCGGGAGGCGACAAGATCCAGGGCGTCGTCCCAGGATGCCTGACGCCCCCCGATCTCCGGGTGCAGCAACCGGTCGTCGCGGGAGAGGGTCTCTCCCAAATTCGTTCCCTTCGAGCACAGCTTGCCGAAGTTGGCCGGATGGTCGGGATCGCCGGCGATGGTGACGGCGCCGTCGGCGGCCACGGTGGCCTGCACGCCGCAGCCGACCCCGCAGTAGGGGCAGGTCGTCGCGGTGCAGGTTGCCGCCATTTCCGCCATGCCGTCGGTCATGCGTCCCGCCCCCTTTACGCCAACAGCGCCCGGTCGATGAGCACCCGGCCGTCGCGCACCTGCACCGGGAAGGTCCGCGCGCGCCCTTCGTCCGGCGCCTTGGCGACGCCGGTTTCCAGGTCGATGACCCAGTTGTGCAGCGGGCAGGTCACGCCGTTCTCATGGACGATGCCCTGGCTGAGCGGCCCGCCCTTGTGCGGACAGCGGTCCTCCAGCGCGAAGACCTTGTCCGACGCCGTGCGGAACAGGGCGACGCAGCCGAGCGTCGCCCGGATCACCCGCGCGCCCTGCGGCGGGATGTCTTCCAGCCGGCAGATTTCGATCCAGACCTGTGTTTTCGTGTTCATGCTCATGTCGTTCATCACGCCACTTTCCCCAAATGCGCCAGACGGAAGGAGGTGAATTCCTCCGCGTCCTTGCCCTGGGCGCGCTCGGCCCAGGGATCGTTCTGCATGAATTTCTGCGAGTAGACGAAGCGCGCGTTCAGCTCCTTGCGCCGGTCCGCGTTCTCCACCACCTGTTCGCGGGCCACGTCGAGGCCGACCCGGTCCGCCCATTTGTAGATGCGCTCCAGGTAGCGGCCCTGCTCGCGGTAGAGCTGCGTGAGGGCGCCGATGTATTCCAGAACCTCCGCCTCGGTCGCCACGGTGCACAGAAGCTCCGTGCCCTTGACGTGCATCCCGGCCGCCCCGGCGAAATGGATTTCATAGCCACTGTCGACGCAGACCACGCCGATGTCCTTGCAGGTTGCCTCGGCGCAGTTGCGCGGACAGCCGGACACCCCGAGCTTCACCTTGTGCGGCGTCCACGACCCCCACATGAACCTTTCCAGCTTGATCCCGAGACCCGTGGAATCCTGGGTCCCGAAACGGCACCAGTCGGTGCCGACGCAGGTCTTCACCGTGCGCAGCGACTTGCCGTAGGCATGGCCCGAGACCATGCCCGCCGCGTTCAGGTCGGCCCACACGGCCGGCAGGTCTTCCTTCTTCACGCCCAAAAGATCGATGCGCTGGCCGCCGGTAACCTTGACCGTCGGAATCTTGAACTTGTCGGCGACGTCGGCGATGGCGCGCAGTTCGTCCGGCGTGGTGATGCCGCCCCACATGCGCGGCACCACGGAATAGGTGCCGTCTTTCTGGATGTTGGCGTGAACCCGTTCGTTGATGAAGCGGGACTGCTTGTCGTCCACGTATTCGCCGGGCCAGGTCGCCAGAAGGTAGTAGTTGAGCGCCGGGCGGCACTTGGCGCAGCCGCAGGACGTCTTCCAGTTCAGTTCCTGCACGACGGCGGGAATGGATTTCAATTCCTGAGCGACGATGAGACGGCGCACGTCGTCGTGGCCCAGGTCCGTGCAGCCGCACATGGGCTGCACCGCGTCGGGCTGGAAGGCGTCGCCCAGGGTGACCTTGAGCAGTTGTTCGACCAGCCCCGTGCAGGTCCCGCAGCTGCCCGACGCCTTGGTATGGGCGCGCACGCCGTCGACGCCGGTCAGCCCCTTTTCCGTGATGGCCTGGACGATGGTCCCTTTGCACACGCCGTTGCAGCCGCAGATTTCCGCGTCATCCGGTAAGGCTGCAACGGCCGCCGTAGGGTCCAGCGGGGAGCCCCCCGCATAGGCCTGGCCGAAGATCAGGGTGTCCCGCAGGTCCGAAATGTCCGTGCCCTTCTTCAGCATGTCGAAGAACCAGGCGCCGTCGGCGGTGTCGCCGTAGAGCACCGCGCCGATGATCTTGTTGTCCTTCAGCACCAGGCGTTTGTAGACGCCGCCCGCGGCGTCGCGCAGGACGATCTCCTCGCGGTCGTCGGCCTCGGCGAAGTCGCCGGCGGAATAAAGATCGATGCCCGTGACCTTCAGCTTGGTCGCGGTGACCGAGCCCGTGTATTCCTGGGCCTCGTCCCCCGCCAGGTTGGCGGCGATGACCTTGGCCATGTCGTAAAGCGGGGCGACCAGGCCGTAGCACTGTCCCCGGTGTTCGACGCATTCGCCGACGGCCAGGATGTCCGGATCGCTGGTGCGCAGATGATCGTCGACCAGGATGCCGCGCCCGACCTCGAGCCCGGCGTCGTCGGCCAGCTGCGCGCTGGGCCGGATGCCCACGGCCATGACCACGATGTCGGCGGGAAGCTTGGTGCCGTCCTCCAGCACCACGCCCGCGACCTTGCCGTCACGGCCGGTGATTTCCTTGGTGTTGGCGCGGGTGATGATCCTGATGTCGCGGTCGGCCAGCGCCTTTTCCAGAAGGTATCCGGCGCTGGGGTCCAACTGGCGTTCCATCAGGGTCGGCATCAGGTGCAGGACCGTGACGTCCATGCCCTGGCGCTTCAGGCCGTAGGCGGCTTCCAGCCCCAGCAGCCCGCCGCCGATGACGACCGCATGGCCGCCCGACTTGGCGGCGGCCAGCATGGCGTCTACATCGTCCAGGTCGCGGTAGGTGACGACCCCGGCCAGGTCCTTGCCCGGCACGGGAATGACGAAGGGCGACGATCCCGTGGCGATCAGAAGCTTGTCGTATTCGGCCACGGTGCCGTCGTCGGCCACGACCTTGCGGTCGGCGCGGTCGATCTCCAGGATCTTCTTCCCCTTGTGCAGGGTCACGCCGTGGGTTTCGTACCAGGCGTCGTCGTGGATGATGATGTCCTCGTAGGCCTTTTCCCCGGACAGCACCGGCGACAGCATGATGCGGTCGTAATTGACGCGCGGTTCGGCGTTGAAGATCGTCACCTGATAGGCGCCGGGCGCCTTTTCGAACAAATGGTCGAGCACCCGCCCCGGCGCCATGCCGTTGCCGATGACGACGAGTTTCTTGGGGGTTGTCTGGCTCATCACGCTGCCTCCTCCGTTGTTGGCGAACCGCTCTTGCCCTGGTGGCCGTGCTCGTATTCCTCCAGGAAGTCCAAAAGCTCGGCCCGGTACTCGTAATATTTCGGATGTTCGAGAAGCTGCTTGCGCGTGCGCGGACGCGGCAGGTCCACTTCCATGATCTTGCCGACCCGGGCGTTCGGCCCGTTGGTCATCATGATGACCCGGTCGGCCATCAGGATCGCCTCGTCCACATCATGGGTGACGCAGATCGCCGTGACCTGGGTGCGGGCCCAGACCTCCATCAGCACTTCCTGCAATTCCCACCGCGTCAGGCTGTCGAGCATTCCGAAGGGCTCGTCGAGCAGCAGCAGCTTGGGCGACAGGGCGAAGGCGCGGGCGATGCCGACGCGCTGCTTCATGCCGTTCGACAGGTCGCAGGCGGCCTTGTCGGCGGCGTCGGACAGACCAACCCGGCCCAGGTAGTAGCGCACGACGGCTTCGCGTTCTTCCCGCGTCGCGTGGGGGTAGACCTTGTCGACACCCAGCGCCACGTTCTCCAGCGCCGTCAGCCAGGGGAACAGGGACGGCGCCTGGAACACCACGCCGCGGTCGGGCCCGGCGTCGGAAACCTCGCGCCCGTCCAGGATGATGCCGCCGTCGGAGATCGGGTTGAGCCCCGCCGCCATGGACAGCACCGTCGACTTGCCGCAGCCGGAATGGCCGATGATGGAAATGAACTCGCCCCTCCGCATTCTGAGGTCGAAGCCCTCGACCACGGTCAGCGGCCCCTTGGGCGTGGGGTAGGTCTTGGACACCTTGGCGAAATCGCAATAGCGCTCGTCATGGGGCGTGCGCGGCTGGGCCGCGTCCTGGGCGACCTGCGGCAGCTTGGTGTGCAGGTCGATGGGAACCACGTTGGGCAGCACCAGGTCGTCCTCCGTCTCGGACGCGCGCTCGACGCCGACGGACATCAGGTACTGCGTGACGTCGCGGCGCAGCGCCTTGAACGCCGCGTCGTGGTTCATGGCCGCGCGGTCGCGCGGTCGCGGGATATTGACCTTGAATTCGGGCCCGAAGGTCGCCCCTGGCCCAGGGTTCAGCGGAATGATGCGGTCGGCCAGCAGGATCGCCTCGTCCACATCGTTGGTGATGAGGACCACGGTCTTCTTGTCCCGGCTCCAGATTTCCTCGATCTCGTCTTGCAGGTTGGCGCGGGTCAGGGCATCTAGGGCGCTGAGCGGCTCGTCCAGCAGCAGCACCTCCGGCTCCATGGCCAAGGCGCGGGCCACGGCGACGCGCTGGCGCATGCCGCCCGAAAGTTCCGCCGGCTTGCGCGTGATGGCGTGACTGAGACCGACCATGTCGACGTATTTCTCGACCCGCGCCCGGCGCTGTGCCTTGCTTTCGTTCTTGAACAGCACATCGACGGCGAGGCCGATGTTGCCGGCCACGGACAGCCAAGGCATGAGGGAATAGTTCTGGAACACGACGCCGCGTTCCGGCGCCGGCCCGTCGATCTCCTTGCCCTTCATGACGATGCGGCCGGCGTCCGGCTTGATCAGCCCGGCCAAGGCCGAAATCAGGGTCGTCTTGCCCGACCCCGAAAACCCGACGATGGCGACGAACTCGCCTTCCTCGATCGAAAGGTTGATGTCCTTGAGGATTTCGGTCTTGGCGGCGCCCGAGCCGTAGGACTTGGCGACGCCTTGAAGTTCCAGGAATGCCATGGCTTTCCGTCCTTTGTCCTAGCGTTTGTCCGAGAAGGTCAGCAGCCCCTGCAAGGTCTGCATGACCCGGTCGAGCAGGAAACCGATGATCCCGATGGTGAACACGGCGACCATGATCTTGCCGAGGGAGTGAGAGGAGCCGTTCTGGAATTCGTCCCACACGAATTTGCCGAGCCCCGGGTTCTGGGCCAGCATCTCGGCCGCGATCAGCACCATCCAGCCGACGCCGAGCGACAGGCGCAGGCCCGTAAAAATCAGCGGCAGGGCCGACGGCAGGACCATCTTCAAAACCTTGGTCGACCAGTTGAGTTGCAGCACGCGGCCGACGTTGACCAGATCGCGGTCGATCGAGGCGACGCCGACGGAGGTGTTGATGAGCGTCGGCCATAAGGAACACAGTGTCACCGTGATCGCCGAGGTCAGGAACGACTTGTCGAACATGGGGTCGTTGGTGACGTAAACGGCGCTGACCACCATGGTGACGATGGGCAACCAGGCCAACGGCGACACCGGCTTGAAGATCTGGATCAACGGGTTCATGGCGGAATTGAACAAGGGCGACAGGCCGCACAGGATGCCGATGGGCACGGCGAACAGGGTCGCGATCAGAAAGCCCATGAACACGGTCTTCAGGCTGGTGACGATCTGGTCGACGTAGCTGGGCTTGCCCGTGTAGGTGCGCCATTTCAGTTCGGCGTTGGGGTCTTCCGCCAGCTTGGCCGCATGGCGCTTTTCCTGGCGTTCATAAAACGCGGCCTGCTTTTCGCGCTGAATCTTGTGGTCTTGCCACAGGCTGACCGCCTCTTCGTAGACGGCGACGGGGCCGGGAATCTTGCCCAGGCTGGTTTCCACCTGCGACGCCATCTGCGACCACAGGCCCAGGAACACGGCAAAGGCCAGCATGGGCACGCCCAGAAGGCGCCACAGCTGCACCATCTCGTGGCGCGGGTTTTCGCCGGCGATCATCCGGATGACCGGCGTGAACCAGGTCAGGCCGATGAGGGTCAGGACGTTATTGACCCGGGTTGCGGTGATTGCGGTCATTTTTCTGTCTCTTTCAAACTGTCACTTCAGACCGGAGGGGGAGACGGAACCACCCGAGGCGGCGGTCCCGTCCTGTCCCCGCGGGCGGGGTCAGCCCTGCACGTCGGCGCCGACCACGACCTGATTCTTCTTCAGGCCGATGGGAAACTTGGCGAGATAGTCGTTGGGTTTGCGGCCATCGAAGGTGATGCCGTCGATGAACTCGGCCTGCGGGGCGCGGAAGCCGTCCGTGTCCCAGGGGAAGTCGGCCTTGGCCGCCTTGCCTTCGTCGACCAGCATCTTGGCCGCCTTCAGGTAGATGTCCGGGCGGTACACCTTCTTGGCGATATCGTGATACCAGGCGTCCGCCTTGCCCTCGGGAATCTGGCCCCAGCGACGCATCTGCGTCAGGTACCACACCGCGTCGGACAGATAGGGGTATGTGGCGAAGTAGCGGAAGAACACGTTGAAGTCCTTCAAGGGCCGCTTGTCGCCCTTTTCGTATTCGAAGGTGCCGGTCATGGAATTGGCGATGACCTCGTAGTCGGCACCGACGTATTCGCTTTTGGCCAGGATCTTCACGGCTTCCTTGCGGTTGCCGTCGTTGTTGGCGTCAAGCCACATGGCGGCGCGGATCAGGGCCTTGGTCAGGGCCAGGGTGGTGTTGGGATATTTTTCGGAAAATTCCTTGGTGATGCCGAACACCTTCTCCGGATTGTTCTTCCAGATTTCGTAATCGGTGATGACCGGCACGCCGATGCCCTTGAACACGGCCTGCTGGTTCCACGGCTCGCCCACGCAGTAGCCGAAGATGGTGCCGGCCTCCATGGTCGCGGGCATCTGCGGCGGCGGCGTCACGGACAGCAGGGCGTCGGCCTTGATCTGGCCCGAGATGTCGGTCTTGGAATAGAAGCCGGGATGAACCCCGCCGGCCGCGAGCCAGTAGCGCAGTTCGTAGTTATGGGTCGAGACGGGGAACACCATGCCCATCTTGAACGGCTTGCCGGCGGCCTTGTATTCGGCGACCACGGGTTTCAGGTAGTCGGCCTTGATCGGATGGACCGGCTTGCCGTCCTTGTGCGGCACGTGCTTCTTCATCTTGGCCCAGACCTCGTTCGACACGGTGATGCCGTTGCCGTTCAGGTCCATGGAAAAGGGCGTGATGACGTGGGCCTGGGTGCCGAAGCCGATGGTGGCGCCCAACGGCTGGCCGGCCAGCATGTGCGCACCATCCAGTTCGCCGTCGATGACGCGGTCGAGCAGAACCTTCCAGTTGGCCTGGGGTTCCAGGGTCACGAACAGGCCCTCGTCCTCGAAGTAGCCCTTCTCGTAGGCGATGGCGAGCGGCGCCATGTCGGTCAACTTGATGAAGCCGAACTTGAGCTCTTCCTTCTCGACCTTGAGGGCCTTGGCCGAGGCCGCTCCCTGGCCGACGCAGAGCGCGCCGGCGATGATCGCCGCAGCGGTCAATGTCTTCACGAACAATCGTCTTTTCATCGTGGTGTCGGTCATATCGTTGCTCCTTCGTTGCCCCGGACGCCTGGCGCCGCGCAGGGCCGGTATCCGGGAAATTCAAAACAAAAAGCCGCATTCCCTTGGTCGGCTCTCCGGATAAGGAGAGCGGTCAAGGAAGCGGCCATGCTTCGAGGGCGCGTAATTGGGCCCGGATGTTCGATGTAAGGGGCTCGTCCGCGAGCCCGGTCTACGTCATATGAACGGCAACGTTGGCGTTCGACTGTTGAAATGCGTTTTGCACAATGCGTGCCAGGGAAATAATTGTTTTATTTCAATTGATTGAGACTTTTTTCTTTGACTGCCTCTTCATCAAATTGGTGATAATTTAGTCATCAACGGCTTATGTGATTACAAAATATACAAATATCGGAGGCGTGGCCGGACGGTCCTTCGACCGGCCGACCACAGCCCGACAACGGCATGGCCTCACGCCGCCTCCGCCGCCGCGTCCTTCATGACGGACGCAAGCAGGCCGTAGGCTTCCGCCCAGGCGGATTCGACCTCGGGCGTGAAGGCATCGCCCAGGCCCTTGCCCAGGGTCCACAGCAGGGCGCCGCCGACGATGTCGTAATGCTCGTCCTTGACGCCGTAGCCGACGTGGCGGCGGCCCAGGTCCTGGACCGGCGCGACGATGGTGTCGACCTGATGCAGGTTGGTGACGGCGACGCCGATCATCTGCATCAGCTTTTTCTTCTGTTCGCTCATGTCCTGGGGAAACATGGGGCGCAACTGCGGCGCCACCTCGAACAGGCGGCCGTAGAAGATATCGGCCGCCGTGTCGGCGATGGGGATGACGGACTTGAAGCTGTCCTGGACCAGTTTGATCTGTTCGGGTGTCATGTCTTTTCCTTTCGTGACGTCTTGCGCCAACCAGCGGCCCGGCGGCCGGAACGGCGCCGGGCCGGGCCGGACTAATTCATGGGAACGCGGATCACGACGCCGCCCATCACCTCGCCCAGCTTGAAATCGGTGCGGGGCGAATCCTTGTGCGCGTTGTGGCAGGTGACGCAGGGGCCGGCGACGGCGACGTCGGCGTAGACGGCGGTGAAGTAGTTTTTGCCGCCCAGTTCTTCCTCGCTGTAGAACGGCTTCTCTCCCTTGTTCTCGGCGATGAAGGCGAGGCCCTTCTTCTCGGTCTCCGTGCGCGGCGCGTTCTGCTTGTTGATCGGCCAGAGCGACAAAAGCTGATAGGCGAACTTGTCCGTCTTGCTCGACACCATTTCCGAGCCGAAGCGGAACATCTGCGCCGGCAGCGGCAGGGCCTTTTCGTCCTCGAAGTGTTCGGACGCCTTGATCACCTTTTCCTTGGCGGCCAGGCGGGCGACCACTTTCTTGGTGTAGATCGCGCGGTCCGACGCCATGACGAGATGCAGCATGTCGGTGAAGGTTTCGTAGGACACGCCTTTCTTGTCGTCGCTGCCGAACAGCCCGGCCTTGGCCGGCGTGCCGAGCCCCATGGCGAGCACGCCGGCGCAGGCGAGCGCCGTGCATGAGGCGGCAATGGTCAGTTTCTTGGTCATGGTCATCTCCTTGTTGTCTTCCTGTCTCGTTGAACGCGGGATTTACTGCTGCTGTTGGCGGCGCGCCCGTTCCCGCATCCTGTTTTCCACCCAGTCGATGCTTTCGACATGGTGGGCGGGCTTGCCTTTGAAGTTGTTCTTGATGAGGGCCGGATCGGCCAACGCGTCGATGGTGAAGCGCAGGCCGTGGCAATCGGCGCAGACCGTGCGGATCATCTTTTCGTTGGGCCGCAGGTTGTCGTTCTGGTTATGGGTGACGAAGACCTTTTCCGTGCCGTAGTCGTCGCGCACCAGATGTTTGGGCATGTGACACGTGGCGCAGGTCACGCCCGACCCCTTGGGCAGGTCGCCCGAGGCTTCCCGGTCGACCAGCGAGTTATGCGGCGACATGCGGAAGGCCTTGGTGTGGTCGTCGGCGTGGCAGCTTTCGCAGGCGTCGACCTGTGCGAATTTGACGTCGTACTTATGCGCGCCGTGGCAGGTGTTGCAGGTCAGCGCCGTCGCGTGCACGTCGTCCTTCATGGGCAGGCGGGCCAGGGCCGGCGTCATGGGCGGCAGGCCCTTGTCCTCGAACAGGCCGAGGAAATCATCCTTGCGCGACACCCACAGGCCGTCGCGCTGACGCATGCCGTGCTTGCCCTCGGTGAAGGTCTTGGCCTCGGCCGTGTGGCAGGCGGCGCACTCCTTGGCGGCGGGTGCGGCGACCCATTCATCGGGACGCGTGCGCTTGCGCGGCTGGTGACAGCCAGAACAGTTGACGCCCGCCGCCGCATGGCCGGAAGCGGCCCAGTCGGCAGTATGCTTGAGCGCGCCCCGATGCGCGGCCGGCGCATCGGCGTCGAGCGCCCTCAGCGCCTTGCGCTCGGGCTTCGGCTGGTCCGCCGGCGGGGTCCAGTTGGACAGGGCGACAAGCAGGACCTCTTTGAAATCAGGTTCCCCATGGCGCTTTTCCAGGAAGTCCTCGTAAAGCGCGCGGTTGTCATGGAAGTTGTGGCAGCCGGAATTCCCGCAGGTGTCGAAGGCAAGGCCTTCGTGGCTCGGCCGGTTCTTGGCGATGTCCTGATGGCACAGCGCGCAATAATCCGTCGGCAGGGTGACGGCCATGGCGTTGGTGATGCCCGGCTGATGTTCACGGTGGCAGGTCACGCAGTAGCGCGCGTCCAGCACGGCGACGCGGTCGGCGTTGCGCGGATCGATGAACTTGGACCGGGGATGGGAATCGTTGGCCGCCTTCAGCTCGTCCCCGTGGCAGGTGACGCAGCCCTTCTGCAGGGCGTCGATGCCGCCGAACATGTCCGTGTGGCAGGCGTCGCAGGCCATTTCGATCTGGTGGTGGCCCGACGTCGTCTTGCCGATCAGGAACACGGAGCGGAAGTCACCGCCGTAGTGCATGGTCGCCGCGACCGCACCGCCCCCCATGAGGGTCGCCGTGATCCAAACCAGCCAGAGCAGCTTGTTGCGCATGGTCGCCGCCGCCCCCTCAGTAGAAATACACGGTCGCGACATGCGCGGCCAAAAGAAGCGGGATGGGCCACAGAAGGAGGATATGCGCCCAGGTCGGTAGCACCCGGGGCGCGGTCTTCGCACCCTTCAGGGGGCCGTTGAGCAGCCGATGCTCCACCGACGTGACGAGACCGGCCACCGCCCCCAGCACCGACAGCGCCAGGAACGTGCCCATCAGCCAGCTGTTCAGGTTCTCGCCCAGGTGAAAGCCCGTGTGCACGAACAGCCCGGCGATCAAAAGCGCGCCGACGATGCCGTGCACCAGGCGCCAGCCGTTGTAGCCGCCGAGCCGCTGGAACAGCTTGATCCGCTTGCGCAGGCCCAGCACGGCGGCGATGACCATGAAGCCCAGCAGGGTAAAGCCCGAGATCTGCTTGATCAGAGGATCGATCCACAGAAGATCGACCCGGAGCTTGTCCTGCACGCTCACCGAATAGGGCCAGGCGGGCGTGAAGACCGTGACCAGGGCCAACACGGCGGCCAGCATTGAGAACACGAGCAGCGATGTCGACCAGCCCACGGGCTCGGCCTTGGCCTCCGCGCCCAGCAGGTCCTGCAACAGCGGCTGGCAGGTGCCGCAGACGGTGGAGGCGCAGGTCGCGCGCTGAAGATCGCCGAGCGTCGTGCAGCCGGCGGCCATGGCCTGGCCCAGCATGCCGCGGGTCACGCCCGTGCAGTTGCAGACGGTCGCGGCATCGGCCCAGTCGCGCACCGACTGGGGCGCCGCGTCCTTCAGCAGCAGGCCCGTGGCGCGCAGGCGGCGCTGCTGCCAGGGGGATATCCGCGCGCGGGCCTTGATCATCTGTTGCAGGTGGTTGATTTCCGCCCATTTCCCGATGGCGATGGCCCCGACGGCGCGGCCGCGACGCACGATCACCCGGCGGTAAAGGCCCGCTTGCGGATCGGACCAGACCACCGAGGTCAGGGCCGGGTCGTCGTCGATCTGTTCGACCTCACCCATGGAAAACACGTCGATGCCGACGACCTTGAGCCGCGTCGCCGGCACGCTGCCCGCGTAATCGACGCCCTTGCGGCCGAGAATATGATCAACGCAGGCCTGGGCCTGTTCCAGGCCGGGGCCGACCAGACCGTAACAATGGCCGTCGAATTCGGCGCATTCGCCGACGGCGTAGATGTCCGGATCGTCGGTCCGCATGTGGGCATCCACGGTGATGCCCCGGCCCACGGCCAGCCCGGCGTTGCGCGCGATTTCCAGATTGGCGCGCACCCCGGCGCAGACGATCACGGTATCGCAGGGAATGACCTCGCCCGAAGACAGCACGACGCGCTCGACCCGGCCGTTGCCCTCGACCGCCTGGACCCGGGTCAGGGTCCGCGCGGTGATGCCGAGGCGTTCCATCCCCGCGGCCACCAGGTCGCCCGCCGCCTGATCCAACTGGCGCGGCAGCAGGCGGCTTTCGTGTTCCAGCACCCAGGTCTCGACGCCCTTGGACGACATGCCGCGTGCCGCTTCCAACCCCAGCAGTCCGCCGCCGATGACCACCGTGCGGGTGGAGCGGAAGGCCCGCGCGACCAGCCGTTCGACATCGTCGAAATCGCGGAAGGTATAGACGCCGTCCAGCGTGCATCCCGGAATGTCGGGCACATGCGGGCGCGATCCGGTGGCGATGACCAGGCGGCTGAACGGCCAGGTGCGGCCGTAATCGTCGACGGCGACGCGGCCTTCGCGGTCGATTTCACGAATGCGCAGACCGTCGTAGCGGCTGATGCGGACGTCGGCGGCGGGTTCGGGCTGGTAGACCTGACCGATCTGGACTTCCCCGGTCAGGAACGGCGTCAGCTTGATGCGGTTGTAGGGATGCCAGCGTTCGGCGTTGAACAGCACCACCGGCTCCCCGGCGCGGGACAGTTCCTCGGCGACGCGGAGCCCCGCCGGGCCGGCGCCGATCACCAGGGTAGGGGGAATGTCTGCGGGAGAGACGGCGCCGGATGCGGCATCGGGCAACGCCGCCGCGCCGGCCGGGGATGTGTCGTCCACCGCCGTCGCCGGGGTCCTTGCCCTTGTGAATGCCCGCATCGTGTCGAACATGCCGTGCCCTCGCTCAGAAACAGAAAATCCGCTGCGGGATGCATCCACATCCCGTCTGAGCGGCGACGCTCTGCGTCCATCGACGGACGCGATCTGTTTTGGTTAAGAGAGCTCTTCGGCGAGCCTGACAACGGATGGGGCGGCGGTCATCGGCGCCCCATCACCGAAATGCTGCAATGCACAACACATGCCAAATGCTGGCGGCTTGAATATCAAGGACTTAAGGCAACAGGCCGCGCATCAATCCTTGTGCGTTGATTATATTTTGATCAGTAAATTTTCTTAGATTATTTTTTAGGCAATCCAGGCAGAGGCCGTCACCCGCATTCCGGATCGTAGACCGCATCGCCGAAAAACCGCCCCCGGGACGGCCCGGTGCCTTCCGGTTTCCAATCGCCATCGGGCACGGCGAGGCCGAGTGGGCGGACCGCGTCGCGGTAGATGTCCGGGCGGTAAACCTGTTCGGCGAGGGCGCAGATGTCCGTGTCCTGGTCGATCTGGCGCCAGCGGATCATCTGTTCCGTGAACCAGGCGGCGTGGGAGCGCCAGGGGAAGGTCGCGTCGTCGCGGAAGAAGGTGATGAAGTCGGGATCGTTGACCGCCCCGCCGGGTGCGCGACCCGGCAGGTCACCGGCCATGGCCTGGGCCAGGATCGGGGCGGCGATACCCAGGTAATGAGGGGCGGCCAGGGTTTCCGCCACGGCGCGGCGGTTTTCCGGGCGCTCGACCCATTGCGCGGCCTCGACCAGGGCCCGGATCAGGGCGTTCAGGGTGCGCGGATGGGCCGCCGCCCAGGTCGCCCGCACGCCCAGCACCTTTTCCGGCCCGTTGTGCCAGATGCGGGATTTGGTCGTGACGATCTCGCCGACCCCGGCCTCGACCGCGACGGCGTTCCAGGGAGCGCCGACGCAGAATCCGTCGATCAAGCCCTGGTCCAGATTGGCGACCATGAGGGGCGGCGGAATGACGACCAAGCGCAGGTCGAAATCCGGATTGATGCCGGCGGCGGCCAGCCAGCCGCGCAGCTCGTAATTATGGGCGGAAAACGGAAACACCACGCCGAAGGTCAGCGGCGGCCGCCCGGCGGCCCGGTCGGCGTCGATCACGGCCTTCAGGGCCCTGGCACCCGACAGCACGTCGCCGCCCAGTCCCGCCGCAATCAGGCGGTCATGCAGGTCGTTGGACACGGTGATGGCGTTGCCGTTGAGGCCGAGCGCCATGGGCGCGATCAGCGGCGTGCGCACATGGCCGATGCCGAGCGTCGAGGCGATGACCATGGGGCCCAGCATATGGGCGCAATCCAGATGGCCGATGGTCACCTTGTCGCGGATCGAGGCCCAGGACTGTTCGCGGGAAATTTCCAGGCGCAGGTTGTACTTCTCGGCGAAACCGAATTCGGCCGCGACGACCAGGGGGGCGCAATCGAGCAGCGGGATGATCCCGGCATGGACGGTCGAGACCTCCGGCGCGCCGCCCGCGTCCGTCCCTCCCCAAACCTTATCCTCCAGGCTATCCGGCACCTTGGTCTCCATCCCCGGCATTACGACGCGATCCGATCCGCCGTCACCAGGCTGTTGGCGATATCGACGATGCGTTTCTTCTCGTTCATGGCGGTCTTGCGAAGGGCCGCGTAGGCTTCTTCTTCGCTCATCCCGCGGGTCTGCATCAGGATTCCCTTGGCCCGCTCGATGGTCTTGCGTTCGCTGAGCGCCGTCTTGGCTTCCGACAACTCGACCTGCAGGCGCGAAAAGGCGTTGAAGCGCGAAATGGTCAGATCGACGATCTGGTTGACCCGCTCTTTCTTCAACCCATCGACGATATAGGCGCTGACGCCGGCGTCGATGGCCGCGTCGGTCATGGCGCGGTCGGTCTCGTCGACGAACACGGCGGTCGGGCGGCGCACCTCGCGGGAGACCTGGAACATCTGTTCCAGCGTGTCGCGCGACGGGTTTTCCAGGTCGATCAGGATCACGTCCGGATCGATGGCGAAGATCTTTTTCAGAAGGTTGTCGACGTTGTCGATATGGACGATGTCCGCATGACCGGATTCGGCAAGCCCGTCCATGAGGATCGCGGCACGAACCGGGTTCTCGTCAATAACGACAATGCTGAGCTTATTATCCGACATCGGGCCGTGACGTGCTCCCCCGCCAGGGAAGGTTGATCCATGACACAGCCCCGTCGTTGCGGATGTGTTGTTGCAGTGCAGCATAACTGCCGCCGAACCGACAATCAAGCGAGTCAATTCCAGACTTGGGCAGAAATCGGGCAAAATTTCTAGTTGCTTAAAATTTCATCGTTTATCCATTCGGAATCAACAGCAAGAATCGACAACTCATTGATTATTAGCGACTTTTCCACAATCCGGAATTGGCACGATCCTCGCAATGTCCGACAGGCGCCGGCACCCCCGGCGCCTTCAAGGACGAAAAGGACGCCGACATGGCCGCTCTCGCCCATGACACCCGGACCTCCCGGCAGAACGTTTCCGTATTCCTCGACCCCGCCCGCCGTGACCTGGCGATCCAAACGGGGACCATGATTCTGCTGGTCGCCGCCGTCGCCTTTACCCTGATGAGCGGCTTGGCGCGGCGCGATCTGGGCCCACCCGTGCCGGCCTCCCTCGACGGTGTCATTCTGCCGGAACCGCAAGCGGCGGCGGGCCTGGGCCTGCCCGGCGACGCACCCCTGGCGGGCCGCTGGACCCTGGTATGCCGAAGCGACGGCGGGTGCGCGCGGGCGCGGGCCGCCCTTGGCCCGCTTGGCGGGCCGTTCCAGGTTCTCCGCGCGGCGGCCCCGGGCGATGCCGCGGTGATGCCGTTGATCGACCCCCGGGGCCGGATCTATGCCCGCCTCGACGCAACCCTGCCCATCCTTGACCTGGGCGGGCTGGCGGCGGAAACCGCCCGGTTCTTCGACCGCGCGGTGATGGCCAAACTTTTCTAAGCCGCGTCCGTTTCTCCGACCGTCCAGGTCTTGCCCGCCGACAAAAGGCCGGTCAGGGCCACCCGGTCGATCACCCGCCTGGGCGCGTCGCCACGCTGGGCCGTGAAGTCGTCGGCCGGAACGTGGTAGAGCACCCCGAGCGCCAAAGGCAGGTCCGGGGCGTCCATGCGGGCCAGAATGGTCGCCAATGCCAGGTTGGTCTGGTCGTGGACGGTGACGTCATACACCGGCCCGCCATCCCCGACCGGCACCACGCGGGCCGTGCCCGACGGCCAGTCGACAGCGATGCCCTTGTCCCGGTCCTTGCCGAAGATCATGGGCTTGCCGTGTTCGAGCCGTAGGGTGCGGTCGGCGGTCAGGCCCTTGTCGCGCACGGCCTCGAAGGCGCCGTCGTTGAACACCACGCAGTTCTGCAAAATTTCGACGAAGGATGCCCCCCGGTGCGCCTGCGCCGCCTTCAGCACGCCCGGCAGATGGTCCTGTAAGGTGTCGGCCGAGCGCGCGATGAACCGCGCCCCGGCCCCCAAAGCCAAAAGCGCCGCGTTCACGGGGGCCTCGACCGAGCCCGAGGGCGATGACGGCGAGCGCATGCCCGTGGCCGAGGCCGGGGAGTACTGCCCCTTGGTCAGGCCGTAGACGGCGTTGTTCGGCATGATCAGGTTGAGGTCGACGTTGCGCCTGAGCGCATGCATCAGATGGTTGCCGCCGATCGACAGAAAATCCCCGTCGCCGCCGACGACCCAGACGTCGAGGTCCGGGTTGGCCATTTTCACGCCCGTGGCGACCGCCGGGGCGCGGCCGTGGATGGTGTGGAACCCGTAGCTGGCCAGGTAGTAGGGAAAGCGCGCGGCGCAGCCGATGCCGGAAATGAACACCACGTCGTCGGGGCGGCGGCCCGCTTCGGCCAGCACGCCGCGCACGGCCTTGAGAATCGCGTAGTCGCCGCAGCCCGGACACCAGCGCACTTCCTGGTCCGTGGTGAAGTCGCGGGCGGTCAGCTCAGGGGTCGCGCCCGTGTCAGGGGCGGCCAGGTCGGGGTTCATCACGTTCATGACAGGTCCTCTCTGAGGGCGGCGTCGATCTCGGCCACCGTGAAGGGCTGGCCGGTGACCTTGTTCAGGCCGCGGAAGGAAACATGGGGGAACAGGCCTTGCAGATGGCCGCGCAACTGCCCGGAGTTGAGTTCCGCCACCACGACTTGATCGTAGAGGGCGAAGATCTCGCCAAGCCCCCGGGGCAGTGGCGACAGATGGCGCAGGTGCAGGTGGCCGACCGCATGGCCCTCGGCGGCCAGATCCTCGACCGCGGTCTTGAGCGCGCCCTGGGTCGAGCCCCAGCCGACGGCGAGCACCCGGCCCGCGTCCGTGCCGGCGGTGACCGCTGCCGGAGGCAGGGCGCCGCGGATATGGTCCAGCTTGGCGGCGCGCAAATCGGTCATTTCCTGATGGTTGTCGGGATCGTAGGAAATATGGCCCGAGCCCGCCGAGCGCTCGATTCCGCCGAGGCGATGCGCCAGCCCGGTCATGCCCGGCACGGCCCAGGGCCGGGCCAGCGTTTCGGCATCGCGGCGGAAGGGATGAAAGCCGTCCGGGTCGATGTCGCGGTCGACGGCGATATCGGCCAGGGCGTCGACGTCGGGCAGGCGCCAGGGCTCCGCCGCGTTGGCCGTATAGGCGTCGGACAGCACGATCACCGGCGTCATGAAGGTGACGGCGGTGCGCGCCGCCTCGATCACCGTCTCGAACGAATCGCCGGGGCCGGCGGCGGCGAACACGGGCAGGGGCGCTTCGCCGTGACGGCCGTGCAGGGCCAGGTTCAAATCCGCCTGCTCGACCTTGGTCGGCATGCCGGTGGAGGGACCCGCGCGCTGCACGTCGATGACGATCAGCGGCAGTTCCGCCGCCGTGGCGAGGCCCAGGGCCTCCGCCTTCAGCGCCATGCCGGGACCCGAGGTTCCGGTGACGCCGAGGCCGCCCGCGAAGGAGGCGCCGATGGCGGCGGTGGCGGCGGCGATCTCGTCTTCCGCCTGAAAGGTCGCGACGCCTTCCCCGCCCAGCTTGGCGAGCCCGTGCAGGATCGCCGAGGCCGGGGTGATGGGGTAGGAGCAATAATGCAGGCGCAGCCCGGACAGGGCCGAGGCGGCGGCCAGGCCCAGCACCATGCCGTCGATGCCGGTCAGCGTGCGATAGGTGCCGGGGCGGGGGCTGGCGGGGGCGACGGCGCGCAGGCGGGGCGGCGGCGCCATGTCGGTGACGTCGCCGTAGGTATGGCCCGCGTCCATGGCCGCCGTGTTGGCGGCGGCGATTTCCGGCCGCTTGGCGAATTTCGATTTCAGCCAGGCCGCCGTGGGGGTGCGGTCCTGGGCGAACATCCAATAGACCAGGCCAAGGGCCCAGAAGTTGCGCGCCGTCTCGGCCTCTTTCTTGGTGACGCCTTCCGGCAGGGCGGCTTCGCGGGTCAGGCGGGAAATCTCGATGGCTTCCAGACGATAGCCGTCCAGGCTGCCGTCCTCCAGCGGGTTGGCGGCGTAGCCGGCCTTTTCCAGGCCGCGTTTGGCGAAGGCGTCGGCATCGGCGATCAACAGCCCGCCCGGGCGCAGCGCCGAAAGATTGGTCTTCAACGCCGCCGGATTGAGCGCGACCAGCACGTCGACCGTATCGCCGTGGGTCTTTACCCGGTCGCCGCCGATCTGAATCTGAAACGCCGACACCCCGAAGGTCGTGCCGGCGGGGGCACGTATTTCCGCCGGGAAGTCGGGAAAGGTCATGAAGCCGTGGCCGGTCAGGGCCGAGGACTTGGTGAATTCCGCGCCCAGCGTCTGGATGCCGTCGCCGGAATCCCCGGCAAAGCGGATCACGGCCGGGCCCTGGGCCGCGGCGTTGTCTGACAGGTCGGGCGGGGTGGGTTGGTCGAGCATGGCCGGAAATCCTTGTTCAACGCCGGGTCGTGTTCGGGTGTCGGCGACGGTGGCCGGACTATGCCCGCCGACATGGATTCCGGTCGGTCAATTAATTGCCGGGGATAAATAAAAGAGGTTCTGTCAACGAATTGCTTTTATGTCGGGGCGGCGCGGGCTTGGATCAGGCACCCCCCGGGCGGACCGATCCGCCCCTTGTTCAGGAGGCCGATCATGCAACCAACAGAAATTTCCGTCGCCGCCGACCGCGCCTCGCTGACGATCATCTGGCCCGACGGCGTTCGCCAGAACCTGAGTGCTTCGACCCTGCGCCAGATGAGCCGCTCCGCCCGTTCGGAAAGTGCCCGCCTGAAAGGGTGGGACGTGCCGGCCGACGGCGGCCTGACCATCGCGGCGGTCGAAGCGGTCGGCGTCTATGCCATCAACATCACGTTTTCCGACGGCTACGCCAAGGGCATCTATCCCTGGGAAATGTTGCGCGGGGCCATCGGCGCGCTGGCGTTTCAGGGCCTGAACACGGCCCAGGCCGAGGCGATTTCCGGCCTTGGCAATTAGTTGACAGACAGACGGCCCTGCTGCGGCGCAGCATGGTTGTTACAGACAAGTTTCCCGCCGACCGGCGTGCCTGAAGGCCCCGTCGGCACCAAGAACAAACGAAACCGAAAGGACGATCCCATGGACGAAATCACCGAAGGCACGTCGCAGGTCGATTGCGATATTCTGGTCATCGGCGGCGGCACGGCCGGCCCCATGGCCGCCTACCGCGCGAAGAAAAAGAACCCCAACGCCAAGGTCATCCTGCTGGAAAAGGCCAACGTGAAGCGGTCGGGCGCCATCTCCATGGGCATGGACGGCCTGAACAACGCCGTCATCCCCGGTCATTCCACCCCGGAACAGTACGTCAAGGAAATCACCGTCGCCAACGACGGCATCGTCGACCAGGCCGCCGTCTACAAGTACGCGCAGAACTGCTACGAGATCATTCAGGAACTGGATGGCTTCGGCATCCGTTTCCAGAAGGACGAGAACGGCGACTTCGACGTCAAGAAGGTCCACCACATCGGCACCTACGTGCTGCCCATGCCCAACGGCGACACGGTGAAGAAGGCGCTGTACCGCCAGTTGAAGCGCGCCCGCCTGCTGATTTCCAACCGCTACATGGCGACCCGCCTGCTGACCGGCAAGGACGGCCGCATCGCCGGCGCCATCGCCGTCAACACGCGCACCGCCGAGTTTCTGGTGGTCCGCGCCAAGGCCGTGATCCTGTGCATGGGGGCGGCCGGGCGCCTCGGCCTGCCGACCTCGGGCTATCTGTTCGGGACCTACGAGAACGCCGCCAACTCGGGCGACGGCTATGCCATGGCCTATCACGCGGGCGCTGGCCTCGCGAACCTGGAATGCTTCCAGATCAATCCGCTGATCAAGGATTACAACGGCCCCGCCTGCGCCTATGTGGCCGGACCGTTCGGCGGCTACACGGCCAACAACGAAGGCATGCGCTTCATCGAATGCGATTACTGGTCGGGCCAGATGATGCAGGAGTTCTACAACGAACTGCAATCGGGCAAGGGGCCTGTGTTCCTCAAGCTCAACCACCTGGCGGATGAGACCATCGGCGAGATCGAAACCATCCTGCACGAGGTCGAACGCCCGACCCGCGGCCGCTTCCAGGTCAACCGCAACAACGACTACCGCAACGGCATGATCGAGATGCACATCTCGGAAATCGGTTTCTGTTCCGGCCATTCGGCGTCGGGCGTCTATGTCGACGACAACGCCTGCACCACGGTGCCGGGCCTCTATGCCGCCGGCGACATGGCCAGCGTGCCGCACAACTACATGCTGGGTGCGTTCACCAACGGCGCCGTCGCGGGCGAGCACGCCATCGACTTCGTCAACGAGGTGGATTTCGCCGACATCGACGAAGACTTCATCGCCGCCGAAAAGAAACGCGTCCTGGCCCCGACCACGCGCGAAGACGGCATTCCGCCGAACCAGGTCGAATACAAGACCCGACGTCTGGTCAACGACTACCTGCAACCGCCCAAGGTCACGCGCAAGATGCAACTGGCGCAGGACCGCTTCGCCGAAACCCGCGAGGTCATGGAGAACGAGATGGTCGCGCGCAATGCCCATGAACTGATGCGCTCGCTCGAGGTCTCGTCGATCATGGACTGCGCCGACATGGCCGCCTTCGCATCGCTGTTCCGCACGGAAAGCCGCTGGGGCCTGTATCACAACCGCGCCGACTATCCGGAACGGGACAACGAGAACTGGTTCTGCCACTCGATCCTGTCCAAGGACGCGAACGGCCAGATGACGATCAAGAAAAAGGACGTCGATCCCTACATCATCCCCATCGATGACGAAGAGAAAGACGCCTACGACAAACAGCGGATCAAGGCGCAGGCCTGACCAACAGCCCGCCGCCCCCGATCCACAAGGAGACAAACCCATGCCCCTCGCTGAACAACCCTCATCCGTCCCCGTCGTCGTCGACGAAGGCAAATGCATCGCCGACAAGGGCTGCACCGTCTGCGTCGATGTCTGCCCGCTGGATGTGCTGCGCATCTCGGACGCCACCGGCAAGGCCTTCATGAAGTACGACGAGTGCTGGTACTGCATGCCTTGCGAGGCCGATTGCCCGACGGGCGCGGTCACCGTCAACATTCCCTTCCTGCTGCGCTGACCCAAGGAGCCCGACCCCATGTCCGCATTCGAGCCCTTTGAGCAATTCGACGAGGTCGAAGACATCATCGACCGCCTGGAAGACCCCGATCCGGGCACGCGCCGCGTCGCCGTCATGGATCTGGCCGACAGCGCCGACCCCGCCGCCGTCACCCATCTGAAAAAGGCCCTGGCCGACGATTCCCGCGAGGTGCGGTTGCAGATCGCCCTGGCGCTCGGCGAATTCGACGGCCCGGAAACGGCGGAAGCCCTGCTGATCGCGCTGACCGATTCCGACAGCGGCGTGGCCCAGGCCGCCGCCGACAGCATGGCGGAATTGAAGGATCCGGCCTCGGCCGACCCGATCCTGCCGTTCGTCGCCCATGACTCGGCCTTCGTGCGCGCCGGCGCCCTGCGGGCGTTGCGCGAACTGAAGCGCCCGGAAAGCCTGAAGCCGGCCCTGGATGCCCTGTCCGATCCGGAAGCCAGCGTGCGTTCCGAAGCGGTCAGCGTCGTCGGCTACCTGAAGACCGAAGATGCCCTGCCCGCCCTGATGGCGATGCTGAAGGACGCCGACGCCGGCGTGCGCCGCACGGCTGCGGGGGCCTTGGGCTTCTCCGTCACGGGCGCCGCCGCCGATACCCTGGCCCAGGCGCTGAGCGATACGGACTGGCAGGTCCGCGAGGTCGCCGCCGAAACGCTGTGCAAGGTGCAGTCGCCGGGCGCCATTCCGGCCCTGCGCAAGGCGCTCGCCGACGATTACTGGCAGGTCCGGCAGAAGGCCATCCGCTCCCTCGGCAAGCTGGGTGCGGCGGAGGCCATCGAGGACATCGCGCCGTCCCTCGACCACGACATCTCCAACCTGCGTAAGGAAGCCGCCGCGGCAATGGGCGAGATCGCCTCGCCCAAGGCGGTGCCCGCCCTCGAAGCGCATCTCGACGACCCCGACCCCGACGTCCGCAAGAACATCCGCTGGGCGCTCAGCCGCATCCGCGCCGAATAGGACACCGCCCACCCCCCTTCAACCGCAACCGGCCCGTTCCCGTTATGAACCACGTGACCCAGAACATCGTGACCCAGGAAACAGAGAGCCTTCCGAAATACGTGGTGGTTCGCGATTGGTTGGCGCGGCGGATCAACACCGGCGACTTTCAGCCGGGGGGACGGCTGCCGTCGGAACATTCCCTGGTCGCCAGGTTCGGCGTGTCGCGGGTCACCGTGCGCCACGCCCTCGACGCGCTGAAGAAATCCGGCATGGTCGAAAGCCATCAGGGCCAGGGCCATTTCGTGCGCGGCATCAAGGCCGAACTGGACATGCGCCGGTTGCGCGGACTGGGCGAGGCGCTCGGCCCGAACGGTTTGCAGGCGACGGCGCAATTGCTGGAGCGGGCCGAGATCAAGGCCAACAGCCAGGTCCGCCAGGCGCTGGCTCTGCCGCCGTCGAGCCTGGTCACCGTGGTCCGCCGCCTGCGCCTGGCCAACGCGGCCCCCATCTGTTTCGAGGAACGCTACCTTCTGCCCGAGGTCGGCCGCCTGCTTTCAGACCGTGACCTGGAATCGAGCGACGTCTGCACCCTTCTGGAAGAGTCGCGCGGCGTGGCGATGGCCTTCGGCGACGTCGTCATGGACATGGTCAAGGCCGCGCCTAAGCTGGCCCAGCATCTGGAGATCGAGCCGGGGGCGACGGTCGTGCGCACGGAACAGGTCAACGTCGACGTCAACGGCGTCGCCATCGATTTCTGCATTCGCCACGCCGTCGCCGAGGCCTTCCGATACCGCACCCGCATCGGCCGCTGGTAACCCGCGGCATCATGCGCCCCCCCATCCTTCCGCACCACCACATCCACCGACTTGCCGCCGCGATCTTCGCGGCGGCCTTTCTTTTCGGGCATCCGGCAACCGCCGACGGTGCCGGCCCCATGGCGCCGGCGCCGGCGCCCATCGCCGCCCCGGCGATCGACCTGCCGCGGCTGGACGGAACCCCGTTTTCCCTGGCCGGCCGCAAGGGCGGATTCACGCTCATCAACTTCTGGGCGTTGTGGTGCGCGCCCTGTCGCATCGAGATGCCGGCGTTGGCCCGGTTGAAAACACAAATGGCGGGACGGGGACTTGAAGTCGTCGCCGTGAACCTGGGCGACAAGCCGGACGCGGTCGCGCGGTTCCTGACGCAAGTGAATGTGGGCGGACTGACCATCGTGATGGACCGTCAATCCGCCGTCGGCCGCGCATGGCATGTCCAGGCGCTGCCCGCGACGTTCCTGGTCGGCCCCGACGGCGTCATCACCCATGCGGCGGTCGGCGCCCGTGATTGGGCCGCCGCCCCGGTCCTTCAATGGTTCGAAAAGCAGCTGACGGCGGCCCCCCGCTGAGAGCCTGAGAACGGCCGCATCTCGGCAACTTGTATCGTCCTGGCGGATATCTAAGTGATTAAAAAATAAACATGATTATGGCGGAGATTAAAAAATCATCATTTTCCATTCAAGGCGGCTCAAAATCGGCAAAAATATGATAATTTATCCTTATATATCAAATGGTTATTTTTATTTTGCAGGTGCGAAAACTGGCAAGGTAATTGCACTTATAGAGGCCGTAACGAGACAACTTTGATGCAGAGCAAAGGAGAATTCAACAATGCTCAGGCACGTAACGCAGGGATTGGCATTGGGGGCCTTGTTGGCGGTGACAGCGGCGGCACCGGCCCAGGCCAAAACCATCAAGGTGGCCATCGGTCACCAAAGCATGTGTACCGACACCTATACGGCGGGCATCGTCGTCAAGGAACTGAAGCTTCTTGAAAAGCACCTGCCGAAAACCGGCAAGTACAAGGATGTGGACTACGACATCAGCTGGGCCGACTATTCGTCCGGCGGCCCCATCACCAACCAGATGATGGCCAACAAGCTGAACATCGGCGTGATGGGCGACTACCCCCTGATCGTCAACGGCGCCAAATTTCAGGCCACGGACAGCCTGCGCACCTACTATGTCGCGGGCACCGGCTACAACCTGAAGGGATCGGGCAACGCCATCGTGGTGCCCGTGAAGTCGGACCTCTACAAGATCGGCGATCTTGAGGGCAAGGAAGTGTCCACGCCCGTGGGCTCCGCCGCCTGGGGCATGCTGTTGAAGGCCGCCCAGGACAACAAGATCAAGTTCCAGTTGAAGAACCAGAGCCCGGCCGTGGGTGCGGCGAACATCGCCGCGGGCAAGATCGACGCCCATTCGGACTTCTGCCCCTGGTCGGAAATCATGGAATTCCGCGGCACCGGCCGCAAGATCTATGACGGTTCGGAAGCCGGCGTGCCCTATCTGCACGGCGTCGTTGTGCGCAAGGATCTGGCCGACGACTATCCGGAAGTGGTGCAGGCCTTCATCAAGGCCGTCTACGACGCCGGCAAGTGGATCAAGGAAGACCCCATCCGCGCCACCGATCTGATGGAGAAATGGACGGGCGTCGAGAAGGAAGTGCTCTACATCTACTTCTCGAAGGGGGGGCACCTCTCCCTCGACCCGACCATCAAGCCCAAGTGGACGGAAGCCCTCAAGTTCGACCACACGGTCCTGGTCCGTGAGAAAGCGATCCCGCCGCTCGATTTCGGCGACTGGATCACCGAGAAGTATATCCGCGCCGCCTACAAGGACATGGGCGTGGATTACGACAAGGACAAGGCGATGATTGTCGACCCCGCGGTCGCCAATGCAGGCCTGCCCAACGAAATCTGGCACGCCCGCGACGGGATCAAGGAATACGCGACCCTGCCCGAATTCCTGGGCGCGATCGCCTCGTTCCGCGCCACGGGTGCGAAGATCAACTCCACCTACGTCTACGACAAGGAAACGGGGCTCAAGCTGTTCGGCAAGACCGCCTTCTGGGTCGTCACGCCGAAGGGCGAGTTCGCGACGTTCCTGCGCCGCGGCGAAGCTGAAAAGTACGCCAGCACCATCGACGGCAAGGTCATTACCTTCGAAGACGCCATCGGCATGAAATCCAGCTGATCACACGCCTGACCGGCGGGACGGAGGGCCCAAGCCTCCGTCCCGCCGCCTTTTCCCGGCCCTGGCCGGCCCCTTGGCAGAAGCCCGAAGACGGCCATGAGCATCCAAGACGACGACCGAAACCACGGAGATACCGGCGCGATGAACGCTCCCATTCCAGAACCGCAAGCTGACGCCCCGGCCGCAGACGCCGTTTCCGCCCGCGACGCCGAAACCCGTCAGCCCGTCACGCCCAAGGAAGCCGTCGGCGTCCTGGTCGCCGCCGTGCTGAAGCCCAAAGCCTTGGTGCCCTTCGCAAAGTCCTGGTCGATCCGCCTGATCGCGCTGGCCGTCGGCGTTCTGGTCTGGCACATCGCGACGGAGACGAAGTTCAATTACTTCATCAATTTCGAGAACGTGCCCTCGCCGATCAAGGTCTGGACCGCCTTCGTCGCGCATGTCCATTCCACCGAATTTTACATCCACATCGCGGTGTCGATGCAGCGCATCGTCATCGGCTACATGAGCGCCGTCGGGCTCGGCATTCTGCTGGGTCTCATGATCGGCCGCTCGCGCCTGGCCCGCGACGTGATCTCGCCCTATATCGAAATTCTGCGCCCGATCCCGGCGGTGGCTTGGATTCCGCTGGCCATCCTGATGTGGCCGACCGAGGAAAGCTCGATCATCTACATCACCTTTCTGGGTGCCCTGTTCCCGATCATCCTGAACACGGCCCACGGCGCGGAACTGACGCCGGACGTGCTGATCCGCGCGGCCAAATCGCTCGGCGCCAACCGCCGGGAAATCTTCTGGCACGTGGTCATTCCGGCGGCCCTGCCGTCGATCACCGCCGGCCTTGCCATCGGCATGGGCGTGTCCTGGTTCTCGCTGCTGGCCGGGGAAATCATCTCGGGCCAATACGGCATCGGCTACTTCACCTGGAACGCCTATTCGCTGATCAACTATCCGGACATCGTCGTCGGCATGCTGATGATCGGCGGTCTCGGCACGCTGTCGACCTACGCGGTGCGGCTGGCGACCCGGCCGCTGCTGAGCTGGCAGCGGCGGTCGCGATGACGGCCGCCGCCAGGGCATCGCGGATCAAGGACGCCGTCACGGCGCGCCCGCGCCTGTGGCTCGGCATCGCCTTGGGTTTTCCCGTCGCCTATTACGCCCTGATGTTCGCCGCCCTGGTGATCCGTTTCCAGGCCTGGCCCAACTACGCGGTGACCTACGACTGGTTCGGGAACGTCGCCGAGATCGTCCGCTCGACCCCCTCTGTGTCCGACATGAGCGCCATCATCGCCCAGGAATGGCTGTTCGAGGTCGGGCGCATGAACTACGACTTCGGCAACGGCATTTCCGAATGGAGCCTCAACATCAATCCGGCCAAGGTTCTGGTGGTCATGGTCCTGGCGGCCTTGATCGCCACCATCACGACGCTTCTGCTCGCGCGCCGCACGCAATGCTCGGGCGCCCGCTTGAACGGCGCCGGCGCCGTCGGCGGACTGGGCGCCGTCCTGGTCGGCATGACCAACGTGACGCTCGCCTGGGTCGTCTGCTGCGCCACGCCCAGCTGGGTCGTCGGCCTGGCGATCCTCGGCCTCGGCGTGTCGAGTTCGCTGTGGCTTGAACAATTCGGCTGGTGGATCGAATACGCGGGCTTCGCCTCGCTCGTCCTTTCCCTGCTCTGGCTTTCGGGTCCGCCGAAGCCGGCGCAGGCCGCCAAACCGTCCTCATACCCGCAATCAGCCATGGGAGCCCCCCAATGATCGCCAACATCATCAATCTCACCCGCGACAAGGACACGGAGGCCGATGCCCGCCGTGCCAGCGAGGGCAAGGGGCACGTCACCATCGAGGACGTGGCCGTGGTGTTCGGCTCCGGCTCCGACAGCCATACCGCCGTGGAAAGCACGACCCTGGACGTTCAGCCGGGCGAGTTCCTCTGCATCCTCGGCCCATCGGGCTGCGGCAAGTCGACGCTGTTGAATTCCGTCGCGGGCTTCGTGCAGCCGACGGCCGGCGCGGTCAAGGTCGACGGCAAGGCCGTGACCCAGCCCGGCCCCGACCGCGGCATGGTGTTCCAGCAGTATTCCCTGATGCCGTGGAAGACCGTGCGCGACAACGTCGCCTTCGGCCCGCTTCTGGCGGGCCACAGCCGGTCCGAGGCGCAATCCATCGCCTACACCTTCCTCAACATGGTCGGGCTGTCGCGCTTCGCGAAACATTACCCGTCGGAACTGTCCGGCGGCATGCAGCAGCGCGTGGGCATCGCCCGAGCGCTGGCCAACTATCCTTCGGTCCTGTTGATGGACGAACCGTTCGGCGCGCTCGACGCGCAGACGCGGCTGATGATGCAGGAAAACCTTCTGCGCATCTGGGAAGACTTCGGCACCACGGTCATGTTCGTCACCCACGACGTCGACGAGGCCGTGTTCCTGGCCGACCGGGTGGTCATCATGAGCGCCGCCCCCGGGCGCATCATCGACGACTTCAAGGTCGACATCGCCCGCCCGCGCACGCCCGAGGTCTACACCGACGAAACCTTCGTCGCGCTGAAGCGCCGCTGCATGGAACGCATCCGTAGCGAAAGCCTGCGCGCCTTCGATCAGCAGAACCATTAGGACCCTGGCCATGCGCCGTCGCTTCGCCCTTTCCGCTTTCCTGCTCCTGCTGGCCGCCGGCCTGGGCGGGGGGGCCGCCCGCGCCGAGATTCGCGTGGTCGAACCGGACAAGCCCGAAGCCCTGCCGGCCTTTGCACTGTCCGATCACAAGGGCCAGCCGTTCACGGCCGAGCGCTACAAGGGCCACTGGTCGCTGACCACCATCGGTTTCACGTCCTGCCCGGACGTTTGCCCCTTCGTGCTGTCGAACATCGCCGAGGTCGTCAATCAGATGACGCTCCGCGTGCGCCCGGACAAGCTGCCCCAGGTCGTGTTCGTCGGCGTCGATCCCCAGCGCGACGCGCCGGTGATGGCCGACTACGTGGCCCATTTCGATCCACGCTTCGTGGGCGTCACCGGCACGCACGAGGAACTGGCGAAGCTGGTCAAGGGCATCGACGGGTTCTACCGCATCGGCAAGCCCAAGAAGGATGGCGATTACGAGGTGCAGCACAGCGCGAGCGTCATCGTCACCGGGCCCGACGGGCGGGTTCATGCCAAGTTGTCGCCGCCGCTCGACCCCGCCGGGGTCGCCGAGTACCTGGCCCGCAAGCAGATCGCCTATGTTCGCGAGCAAAGGAATAATTGAATGAAATCAAATATCTACAAAACATGTCTTGGCTGCCTGACCGGGGCTGCCCTGACCCTTGCGGCCCAGACGGCACAGGCCTGCGAAGCCCATGCCTTTCTCAAGACCCAGACGGCGGAAGCCAAGACCACGTCCCCTCAGGGCCCGGTCATGGCCATGGACGCCTGGGTGCCCGTCGCCCCGCCGGGGGTCAAGGCCCATGCCGCCTATCTGGTGCTGATGAACCATGGCGCGGATCTCCGCGCGGTGACGGCGGTGCACAGTCCGCAGTATGCCTCGGCGGCCATGCACGCCAGCCAGGTAAAGGACGGCGTCAACGTCATGCAGCATCTGGCCCAGGTCGATCTGCCGGCGGGATCGTCCGTGGCGTTCAAGCCGCACGGCCTGCACATCATGCTGATGGGGGCCAAAAAGCCCCTCGCGCCGGGCGACACGGTCGACCTTGTCCTGACCCTGGACGACGGCACCACCGTCGCGGTCACGGCGGAGGTCCGCAAGCGGGGGACCGCCGTCCCCATGAATCACGACCATATGGGCCATGATCACAGAGGATCGTGACCGGAAGATCGGAACGTTCCCCATGATCCGCGTATCCTCCCTTGCCGGCGTCGCGGCCTTTGCCGTGATGCTCGCCGCCCATTCCGCACGCGCCGGGATGATCGACGAAAGCGGCCTGAAGCCGTGGGAGAACTGCGCCCTCTGCCATTCCCTCGACGGCGTGTCGCGCATGGCCAAGTTCCCCAAGCTGGCGGGGCAGGTTCCGGTCTATATCGAAAAGCAGATTCGGGATTTCCGCGCCGCCAAGCGGACCAACGACGGCGAACAGATGCAGGGCATGGCCGGCCTGATCGCGGAAAAGGACATCCCCGTGGTCGCCGGGTACTTCGCCGGCCTGCCACCGCCCCCGCCCGCGGACCCGCCGCCGGACGGTGAGCGTCTGGCCGGCCAGACGCTCTATCACAAGGGCGATGCCGCGCGCGGCCTGCCCGCCTGCGTGTCCTGCCACGGCAAGGACAAGGTCGCGGCGTCGGGCGCGCCCAGGCTTGAGGCGCAACATGCCGACTATGTGGTAAAACAGTTGACGGATTTCCGATCGGGCGACCGCGCGAACGATCCCGGCGGCGTCATGGCCGGGGTCGCGGCGAAACTGAGCGACGCGGATATCCGGGCCGTCGGCGGCTATCTCGCCGCCGAACCCAGAAACTAGGACACGGGCGTGATGACCAAAATCCCGCCCCGGCTGCGCGTGATCGAGACCAGGGATATGACCACGGACGAACCCCTTTCCGCCCTGTTCCTGTCGGAAAGCATGTCGGACCTGAACGAGGGATCGACCTTTCTCGACCGCCTGAGCATGGAGGAAGTCACCTTCATCCGTTCGCGCGGATCCACCATCAAGGCCGCGCGCGGCGAAGGCATCTTCCATCAGGGCGATCGGCACGAAGGCATCTATCTGATCGAAAGCGGGCGCGTGCGCACCTTCTGCACCGGCCCGTCGGGGCGCGAATTGACGCTGGCCTATTGGACCCCCGGCCACTTCATCGGCGGGCCCGAAGTGTTCGGCGGCGGCGTTCACCTGTGGTCCGGCGAGGCCATGGAGGATTCCCGCGTCATGGCGTTGTCCGGGGCCGTGGTGCGCGACCTGATCGAGCGCATGCCGATCTTCGCGCTGTGCCTGATCGACGCCCTGGTCGCCAAGGGGAAATGTTATTCCCAGCTGGTGCAGATGCTGGGCACGCGTTCCGTCGCGCAGCGCCTGGCGCAGTTGTTGAAGATCATGGGCCAGGTCCATGGCCGCGACGACGCCGAGGGGGTGTTGATCGACCGCCGGGTCACCCACGACCAATTGGCGGATATCGTCGGCTCGACCCGGCAATGGGTGACGACGACCCTCGACCGCTGGCAAAAGGATCAGGTGATCCTGATCCGCGGCCGCATGATCGTGATCCGCAGACCGGACACCTTGGAAGACCTCGCCGAGTCCTGAGCCGCGTTTTTAGGAAAGCGGGTCGGGCGGCGCGATGCCGAGGTCGCGGCCGGCGCCGGATATGGCGGCCCAGGCGTCAGGGGCGAGCGGAATGCCGTCCTTGCGCCGCGCGTCGCGCATGCGGGCCTCGGGCTCGCCGGGGACCAGCACCTCGCCGCCGCCCTGCACGGGCCGGGCACTTTTCACGTAATCGATATAGCGGCGCAGTTCGCGGGCGTAATCGTCTTCGGCCCCGAAGCGGTCGCGGCACATGTAAATCGACAGCATGCCGTTATAGATCTTGTCGTAACCCGGCCCGGTGGCGCCGGAGCCCGTGAGCGCCCCCGCCAGCAGTTCGCACATCAAGGCCAGACCCGACCCCTTGTGCCCGCCCATGGCGACCAAGGCACCCGCCCCGTTGCGGGAATTGGGCTGCACCGCCGGATCGATGGGGCCGTACAGCATGGCCGGATCGGCGCTGGGTTGGCCGTCGGGCCCGATCAAACTGCCTTCGGGCAACGCCTTTCCGCCCTTGGAGGCGACCAGAACCTTGCCCTCGGCGACCAGGGAGGTCGCGAAATCCAGGATCACCGGCGCACCCCCGGCCCCCGGCACACCGATCGCGACCGGCGCCGTGGACATGCGCCGTTCCGCCCCGCCGAAGGGGGCGACCAGAACGCTGCCCGCCACGTTGACGAAATGCACCGATACCTGGTTTGCCGCCGCCGCCGTCTCGGCGAAGGCGCCGATGCGCCCCAAATGCCCGGCATGGCGCAGGGCGACCACGGCGACGCCATGGTCCTTGGCCCGGTCGATGCCCCGGGCCACGGTCTGCGGCCCCACGGTCTGGCCGAACCCGAAGCCGCCGTCGAGGATCATCAGGGCGCCCGCGTCGCTGACCACGGTGACGTCGCGGTCGGCGACCAGGTTGCCGGTCTTGAGCCAGCCAAGATAGCGCGGCGTGCGGATCACGCCGTGGCTGTCATGGCCGGACAGGTTGGCCTCGACCAGATTTTCGGCGACGCGCCGGCCTTCGGCCCGGGAGCAGCCGGCGGCATGGAACACCTCGGCCAGGAAAGCCGTCAGGGCATCGGCATCGATGCGCAGCGCATCCGTTCCCATGCTCACAACACGTCCTTGTTGACGACGAAGGCCGGGTCCAGGTCGCCGTCCAGGGCGGCCAGGGCGTTGCGCACGGCGGTTTCCGCGACACGGCGGCCCGTCTCGACCGTCAGGGCCGAGTTGTGGGGCGTGAACAGCACGTTGTCGAGGGCCAGCAGGGGGCAATCGTTCTTGGGCGGCTCGTCCCTGGTCACGTCCAACCCGGCACCGCCGAGGTGGCCGGTGGTCAGGGCCGCGTGCAAAGCGTCCTCGTCGATCAGCGATCCCCGCGCCGTGTTGATGACATAGGCGCCCGGCTTCATGGCCGCGAATTCGGCCGCGCCCAGCAACGCTGAGCCGTCGTCGTTGGCCGGCAGGTGCAGGCTGACGAAATCGGCCTCGCCCAGGGCGTCGCGGAAATCGGCGACGTAATCGTAGCCCAGGCGTTCGGCCTCTTTCCGCGTCGCCTCGCGGCCGCAGGCAATCACCCGCATGCCGAAGGCGGCACAACGCTTGGCCGCCTCGCCGCCGATGCCGCCGAGACCGATGATCAGCACCGTCTTGTCGAGCATTTCGTGGCTCAGGCTCTTGAACCGCTCCGCATATTTTCCCGTGCGGGTGTTGCGGTCCATGACCGCAATGTTGCGGCTGAGCCCCAGCATCAGCAATACCGTATGCTCGGCCACGGAGGCCGCCAGGGCGTCGCCGACGATGGCGAGCGGAATGCCCCGCCCGCTGAGCGCCGCCACGTCGATATGGTCGTATCCGACCCCCAGGCGCGACACGACCTTGAGCTTCGCGGCCCCCGCGATGGCCGGGGCGGTCAGCGGCGTCAGCCGCATGATAACCGCGTCGGCGTCGCGGATGCCGGCGGCCAGGCTGTCCGGGGTCAGGCCGAGTTCAAGGCGCACGTCCAGGCCGTCGCGCAGGGACAGCAGTTCCATCCCCCGCGCATGCATGGGGCCTTCGACAAATATGGTCGCCATGATGTCCCGCCCTTAGGACGCGTCGTCGAAATCAAGCGGATCGCGGGTTACCCGTTCGCCAGGACGGTAGAAAACCATGACCGCCCCGACCGCGACCAGAGCAACCGCAAGGACCGCGAATTGGAACGGCACGAAATCCTTGACGTGTTCCTGGCGCAGCCCGAGGAAGGTCAGAACGGCGATGATGGCGGCCGCAAGCCCCCAATAGACGGGCCGGCCGATGAACAGATCGGACATCTTCATTGCGCGGTCTCCGGGTTGAAGCGGTAGCGCGTGACCGCGAACATGACGACGCCCAGGGCGCCGACCAAGGGCAGGATGAAGCTGGGCAGGCCGTCGATCAGCGGCTCCATCGGCGGCAGCAACGCCATCACCGACAGTACCCCGATCACCGCCCGCATGGCCGCGTTGAGCGGGCCCTTGAACCAGCCTTCGAGCATGACCGACAGCCCCCACAGGCTGATGAAGGCGGACACCGCCGACAGGCAGGTCAGCCAAAGAGGCCCGACGAACAGGAGAGACGGGTTATAGACAAAGGCGAAGGGCACCAGATACTTGGCGATGCCGATGCGCGCCGATTCCACCGCCGTCCCCATGGGGCTGGACCCGGCGATGGCCGCCGCCGCGAAGGACGCCAGCGCCACCGGCGGCGTGATGGTCGACACCACGCCGTAATAGAAGGCGAACATATGCGCCGCCATGGGCACGACTTTCAGATGGATCAGCGACGGCACGATCAGCGCCGCCACGGTGATGTAGACGGCGGTGGTCGTCATCCCCATGCCGAGGATGATGGCCGCGACGCCGGTGAGCGCCAGCAGAAGCAGCAGGTTGCCGTCGGCGATGTTGATGACCTCGTTGGTGAACTTGAGGCCCAGGCCCGACACGAAGATCGAACCGATGATGATCCCGGCGCAGGCGCAGGCCACGGTCACCGGCATCGCCGCGCGCACCCCGGATTCCAGCGCCGCCAGCAGGTCGACGGGGCTCATGCGGGTAAGCGGGTCGCGGAAGCTGAGAACCACCAGGGTCACGATGGCCCAGAACGCCGACAACATGGGCGAATAGCCCCAGGCCAGCAGGCCGACCAGCACGCCGAGGGTCAGCAGCTGATGCCAACCGTGCTTCAGCACGTTCATGGCTCGCGGCAGGGTGCGCTTGTCCAGGCGCTTGATGCCGTCCTTTTCGGCTTCGATATCGACCATGAAATAGATGGTCGCGAAATACAGCAGCGTCGGAATGATCGCGGCGATGATCACCGTCAGATAGCTGACGTGCATGAATTCGGCGATGATGAAGGCGGCGGCCCCCATGATCGGCGGCGTGATCTGCCCGCCCGACGAGGCACAGGCCTCGACCGCGGCGGCGAACTTGGGCCGGTAGCCCAGCTTGCGCATCAGGGGGATGGTGAACGATCCGGTCGTCACCACGTTGGCGACGGCGGATCCGGACACGGTGCCGAGAAAGGCGCTCGCCACCACCGATGCCTTGGCCGGACCGCCGCGGCGGTGGCCGGTCAGCGCGATGGCGAGGTCGATCAGCATGCGCCCCGCACCCGTGCGGATCAGGATCGCGCCGAAGATGATGAACAGCACGATATAGGTGGCGGCCACGGAAATCGGGATGCCGAACATGCCTTCGGAGCGGATGAACAGGATGTCGATGTATTTGGTGATCGACGTCGGCGGGCCGTAGAGGAAGCCGCCGAACTTATCCGCATAGAGCGAATGAACGACGAAGAACGACGTCACCAGAACCATGGGCAGGCCGACGGAACGGCGCGTCGTTTCCATGACCAGGAAGATCAGCAAAAAGCCCATCCACAGGTCGGAATCGATCAGCTCCCCTTCGCGCTGGGAAAACGCGTCCAGATCCCACAGCGTGTAGACCTGCACCGCGAGAACCGCGAACACCAGAAGCGCGTCGATCCCGAAAGCGCCCCATTGCACGGGCGTCGCCGGCATGTCGCGCCAGGATTTTCGGCCGAGCGGGAACAGCAGCACCGCCAGCACCATCATTCCGGTCAGATGCGTGGAGCGGAAGGCCCGCGATTGCGGCGTGCCGAACACGGCGACGTATAGATGGAACAAGGCCAGCGCGATGGCGACGGTCGCGACGGTCAGGGCGATCCAGGTCACCAGATCGTAGCCGCGGCGCATCAGCGCGTGCTCAAGAACGGAGAACTCCCGCACTTCGTCGTAGTGCAGGGGTTCGGGCGTAACGGTTTGATTATCTGTCATGGGGTGCCGGTGTCAGAACGGGCCTTTGGGGGCGGGATCACGCGGCGGGCCATAAGGATGGGCAAGCCCGCTGCGTTGATGGATGCCGGCGCGGCGGACAGTCGCCCGCCGCGCCGATGACATCCGCTACCCCCTAAGGGCCGCTACTTGACGCCTTTTTCGTCGTAGTACTTCTTGGCGCCGGGATGAACCGGAAGCGCCGCGCCGAGAAGCGCGTTTTCGAGCTTCACGGAATCCCACACCTTCTTGACCTGAACCAGGTCGCCATGATGTTCCCACAGCGCCTTGGTGATCTTGTAGATGGTCTCTTCCGGGACATCCTTGTTGGCCACCATGATCGTCACCGCACCCAGGATCGGGGTCGGCTTTTCGATGCTCTTGTAGTGGTCCTTGGTCATCGTGATTTTGATGTAGCCCGGGTTTTCCGCGAGGATACCGGCCAGAATCTTGTCGTCGACGCCAAGGAAGCGGATGCCCGGCGAGAATTCCAGATCCAGGAACGACGCCTGCGGCACGCTGGTCACCGCCGTGAAGGCGTCGATGTGGCCGTCCTTCATCAGCGAGACCGAATCGGAATAGCCGACGTGATGGACCGTGCCGCCGTTCTTCTTCACGTCGTCGACGGTGAAGCCGTATTTGCCGAAGATCAGCTGCGCCGCGGCATAGCCGGACCATTTCAGCTTGCCGGGGCTGAGGTTCTTATCCTTCAGGTCGGCATAGGACATGATCTTGGAATTGGCCGGAACTGCGGTCTGCACACCGGCGGGATAGAGGGTCGCGATGTGGCGGATGTTCGGGTTCGCCGACTTGAACACCGGGGCGTTGCCCTTGAAACCGTCGAACGCGGTGTGGCCGTAGGTCCAGCCCAGTTCCGCTTCCTTCTTGTTGACGTCGAGCACGTTGCTGACGCCGCCGCCAGGGCCGTTGGACACGGACAGGCCGCCGATCTTGCCGAAGATTTCCGCCATCTTGGCGCCCAGCGGATACCAGCTGCCGCCGGACGGGCCGGAAACGATGCGGACGAATTCATCGGCCTTGGCCGCGACCTGGCCCGCCAGCACCAGCGGCGCCGCGAGCAACATAACCTTCACAAACTTCTTCATTGGAGACCTCCCAAAAGGATAAAGATGTCTTCGGCCGATGTTTCCTGAGATACCGAGTTCTTTTTTATTCGGCGCACCGGCCAAAGAATGCACCGATCGGAATTGTTAGTGCCCCAGCACCCATTCGTCAAATCAAAGGACACCCTTTGATTTTCGCAGTGCAAAACAGGCCTGAAATACGCAGCAATTACACCCGCGCCACCATATCGGAGTGACAGATGATGACGACAGATATCCCGCCCCTGCCCACCATCGCCCTGATCGGCGCCGGCACCATCGGCACCGCCTGGGCCGTGGTGTTCGCGGCCGCCGGGATGCCGGTGCGTTTGTATGACGCCGAGGCTTCGCGCCTGCCCGCCGCCCAGGCCATGGCGCGGGCGCGGCTGAGCGATCTGGCCGCCCATGACCTGATCGACGGCGGCGTGGACGACATCATGACCCGCATCACCCCGTCGGCGGACCTGGAAACGGCCCTGGCGGGGGCGGATCACGTGCAGGAAAACGCGCCCGAGGATCTCGACCTGAAACGCGATCTTCTGGCCCGCGTGGCGGCAATCGCCCCCGCCGGTTGCACCATCGCCAGTTCGACCTCGTTCATCGAACCCTCGCGCCTGTTCGACCACGTCAAGGGTCGCGAACGCTGCCTGGTGCTGCATCCGGGCAATCCGCCGTTCCTGATCCGCGTGGTCGAGGTCGTGCCCGCCCCCTTCACGGCGCCGGAGACAGTCGCCCACTGCAACGCCCTGCTGACCCGCGCCGCCATGGCGCCGATCGCCGTGAACAAGGAGGTCGAGGGATTCGTCTTCAACCGCCTGCAGGGGGCCCTCTTGCGCGAGGCCTATTGCCTGGTTCGTGACGGGGTGACCACGGCCACGGACATCGACCGCATCGTGCGCGACGGCATGGGCATCCGGCTGGCGGTGACGGGGCCGTTCGAGAACGCCGACCTCAACGCCCAGGGCGGGATCGAAGGCCATGCCAAACGCATGGGCCCGTCCTATGCGCGCCTGGGCGCGGAGCGGGGCCAGAACGACCCCTGGACCGACGACATGGTCGCCACGGTCGCGGCGGAACGGCGCGCCGCCCTGCCGCTGGACCAGAAAGACGCCCGTGCCGCTTGGCGCGACCGGGCGGTCATGACCATCCTGCGGGCCCGCAAGGATTTCCTGGGTTAGGCGTCCCGGGGCGGCAGGTCCGGCCCGGCGACGGCGCCGGCGCGGGCCAAATCGTCAATTTCCCTGTCCGTCAGACCCAGGCCGGCCAGCACCCGGCGGGTGCTTTCGCCTTCGCCTTCGGGCTGTGTCAGGGGACGGCGCGTCCAGGCGTCCGAGGTAAACCCCAGGCCCGGCACCTTCACCGGCGCATCAAGCCCCGGCAAGGGCAGGTCGTCGAGGCAGCCCGACGCCGCCGTCTGCGGATGGCCCAGAATTTCGCCAAGCCCCCGCACCTTGCCCGCGGGCACGGCGGCCTCGGCCAGGACCGTTTCCCATTCCTGCGCCGGGCGCATGCGGAACACTCGGTCCAAAGCCTCCGCCACCCGTGCCCGGTCCGCCTCGTTCAGAGCGTCCGGCGCCGTGCTGCCGGCAAGTGGCGCCAGATCGTCCAGGCCAAGGGCGGCCACCATGCGCACGGCCTGGGCCGAGGTATTGGCGGTGACGACCAGATATCCCTCGGCCGTGTCGAAACGCCCGGCGAAGGGACTGCCGCTGAACGGCGTGTTGCCCATCAGCCCCCGTTCGCGGCCGTCGGTCTGCACGTCGATGGCGAACGACCCCATCATGGCAAGGACCGAGGACAGCATGGGCACGTAAAGATGCTGACCCTGCCCGGTCTGGCGCAGCTGGTGCAGGGCGCCGGACACGGCCAAGGCAGCCGTCAGTCCCGCGATGTAATCGGTGATCGGCAGGCCGACCCGCTGCGGCCCCGACTGTTCCGTGCCGGTCATGCTCATCAGGCCCGACATCCCCTGCACGATGTGGTCGTAGGCGGGCACGCCCGCGAGCGGCCCTTCGGGTCCGTAGCCGGTGAGCGAGCAATAGACGATGTCCGGCTTGACCGCCCGGACGTCGTCATAGCCCACGCCCAGGCGGTCCATGACACCGGGGCGGTAGTTTTCCATGACCACGTCGCAGGTCGCCGCCAGCCTGAGGAACAGGTCGCGCCCGCCGGGCGCCTTGAGGTCCATGAGGATGCAGGCCTTGCCCGCGTTCTGCGCCGTGAAGGAGCCGCCCATGCCCCGGGCGCGCAGATCGGCCGAACCGCCGTGGCGGCGCACGAAGTCGTCGCCGCCGATGCGCTCCACCCGGATCGCGTCCGCCCCCATGAGGCAGAGCTGATAGGTCGCGAAGGGCCCGGCCAGGACGTGGCTGGCGTCCAGCACGCGCACGCCGGACAGCGGCAGGGCGCCCTTGGTCACTGGCCCGCGATCCAGGCCGCCATCCCGGACGCCTTGGCCAGGGCGTCGGCCCCGCCCGGCTGCAACTGGCCGGTCACCAGATCGACGAGCGTGCCCGACCCGGCGGCTGGGCCGCCGGTGACCGTTGCCGCCCCGGCCTTGACCGCCCAGGCGCCGGTGCCCGCCGCCGCCAGGGCACCGGTCAGATGGCGCAGGACATGGAAGGCCGGGCGCGGATTGTACAGCCGGTCGACCACGCCTTGCCGCGCGAAATAGCCCCGGTCGACGTCGGAAAAGGTGTCGCAATAGACATGGGCGTCGGCGTTGGCATGGGCCGCCGCCAGGGCCTCGGCCGCGCGCGCCGCGACCCAGGGCTCGTCAGCCTGTGCCGCGCCCGGACTGCCGATCGACATGCGGATGTGCAGGGAGACCTTGAGCCCATGGGGCGACGCGGCCGCAACCGCCGCCGCCGCGGCCTCCGCCGGCGGGGTTTCCCCGGCGACGCGGAACACGATGCCCTTGACCCCCGGGATCGCCGCCGCGCGGGCGATCTGGTCGCCCTCGTCCGGGGTGAAGCCATGGTTGATCATGTGGAAGTACTTCTCGCCGCCCCGTTCCATCTCGTCCTTGGAACGCAGCTTGGACAGATACAGGTCAATGCCCGCGGCCTGTGCCACCGGCAGGGCGGCGGCGGCGACGTCGGGCAGGTCGGCGAGGTTCTGCGCGACCTCCCAGATGTCGATCAGGCCCTTGGCGCCCTTCACGGCGGCCGCCAGTTCCGCATTGGGGGCATCGAAGGAAAACAGCGTGAACAGGAAGCCCAGGTCCGCAAGCACGTCGAGCCGCGCGCGATGGCCGGGGTCCAACAGGTCGCGGGCCGGAATGCGCAGGCGGCGCACGCCCATTTCCATGAGCGCCATCAGGGCATAGTCGTTGCGCGTACGCTTGCGGTCGAATTCGTCGAGCCCGCCCGAGGGGGGAATTTCGATGACCTCCAGCCAGTTCTGGCGCATGTCGAAGCCGAACCGGGTGACCGGGCTTTGCAGCGGATGCACGGGCGTCACCGTATCGGGAACCGCCGCCACGGGCGCACCCGGTTCGACCGTGCGGCCGTAGGTGCGCACGATGTCGCACAGGTGGCCGTTCTCGTGCACGTGAACGATGAAATAGCCCAGCTTGTTCCAGTCGTTGCGCCCGGCCTCGAACTCGGGCGGGGGGGCGGCGCGATACATTTCCGAATAGTCCTGGCGCACGAAGGCCGTCGACGGCAGCAGCCAGCATTGCGTCGCGCCATGCCGGTGATACCAGAAGTTATGGACGTGGCCCGCGAACAGGGCCTCGACCCGATACTTTTCCATGAGGCCGAGCAGCCACGAGCGGCCCGGCTCGCCGATGTTGTCGTAATGCTCATCCTCGTCCGGATAGGTTAGATAGGGCGGGTAGTGGATGTTGAGGAACACGCGCTGTCCCGCCGCCTCGGCCGCCGCCAGTTCGCCCTCGACCCAGGCCTTCTGTTCGGCTTCTGCCGTCAGGCCCGAATTGATGATCTGCGCGTCCAGCAGGATGAAGCGGACCCCGCCGTGGTCAAAGGCCTGATGGTTGGGGCCGAAATGTTCTTCCCACAACGCCAGAAATTCGTCGCGCACCATGCCCGCCGGGCACCAGTCCACGGGTTTGTCGCCGACGTCGTGGTTGCCGGGCACGACGTAGAGCTTGTGGCGCAGGTCCTTGACCTGCTCCTTGAAGCATTGCGCCGCCTGCTCATAAAGGTGCGGAATATGCGGGACGGGGTGCAGCAGATCGCCCAGGTGGAGCACGAAATCGACCTCGCGCGCGTTCAGGTCGCGCACCACATGGCGCATGCGGGCATTGGCCAGCTTGTTGACCTCGAACGGCGAATTGCACTCCGTCTCGCCCTGGTTCAGGTGCGTGTCGGTAATGACCGCATAGGTAAAAAGCCGTCGGCCCAGCGTATCCGTGGTCATGCTCGTCTGATCTCCTGTCGTTCCCCCATATTCGGGTCTTCTTAACGATCATGGCAACGGGAATGCTTCCGTCCCAGGGCCAATTGCCGAGGACGAATTGTCCTCCGCCCCCGGAATCAGCGCCGCTTGGCGGCCTGGACCATGACCTCCAGGCGGTCGAGAAAGCGCGAGCGGTCGGCCTTGGCGAAGGGACGGGGGCCGCCGGTGACCTGCCCCGTTTCGCGCAGGGTCTGCATCAGTTCGCGGTTGGCCAACGCCATGCCGATGCCGTCGGGGGTGAATTCACCGCCCGTGGGCTTGATCGCCTGAGCCCCCTTTTCCAGGCAGCGCGCGGCCAAGGGGATGTCGTTGGTGACACAGATGTCGTGGGCGGCGATATGTTCGGCAATCCAATCGTCAGCGGCGTCGGCGCCCTGGGTGACGATGACGACCTCGACCATCGGGTCGCGCAGCGGGCGGATGCCGCCGTCGGACACCATGCGGGTCTTCAGGCCGTGGCGGGCCGCCACGCGCAGGACCTCGTCCTTCACCGGACAGGCGTCCGCGTCCACATAGATTTCCACCATGGCCCCGATCCTTGACGTTTCTTCGGCCATCCTAGGCCCTGAAACCGGAACTGCAATCCTGCCTTCGGTTTGCCATATCTAATCTGCTAATCTGGCGCCCATGATGGACGGGATACTATTTCGAATTGGGTTTTCGGCGGCGCTGGCGGCGGGGTTGACGCTCGCCGTGCCCCATGCCGTCCGCGCGGCGGACGACGACGAGCGCCCCGGCACCTTCGTGCTACAGGTGGAAAACGACCTGTTCGGCGGCGGCACGGACCAGTACTACACCCAGGGCGTGCAGGTGACCTTCGTGCCCAAGGACAAGTGGGAACCGGAATGGTTCAAGCACCTTATGGACATAATCCCGGGGGTCAACCTGGACGGCGATTCGACCTATGTGGTCGCCCTGGGCCAGCAGATGTTCACGCCCGCGGACACCACCCGCCCGGACCCGGACCCCACGGACCGGCCCTATGCGGGCTGGCTGTTCGGCTCTGTCGGCGCGATTGTGCAAAGGCCCGAATCCGATTTGTTGCAGAACGTGTCGCTCGACATTGGCATCGTCGGCCCGGCGTCCTTGGGCGGCTATGCCCAGCGGCGCTGGCACTCGCTGATCGGTGTCGGCCTGCCGCGCGGCTGGGGCAAGCAGCTGCATAACGAGCCGGGCATCCTGCTCAGCTATCAGGCGCGCCTGCGTCAGGAAATCCTGAGCCCGCGGCATTTCCTGGAACTGGACGTCACACCCACGGCCGGGGTGGCGCTCGGCAACGTGCTGACCCAGGGGTCGGTGGGCGCCGCGGTCCGCCTGGGCAAGAACCTGCATCTGACCTACGGCCCGCCGTTCATCCGCCCGTCCCTGCCCGCCGCCGCCATTGTGCGCGCCAAGGGGCAGTTCGGCTGGAACCTGTTCGCCGGCGTCGAAGGCCGCGCCGTGGCGCGCAACATCTTCCTCGACGGCAACACCTACGGCAACAGCCGCAGCGTGGACAAGAACAACCTGGTGCTGGATTTCCAGGGTGGCATCGAATTCACCCTGGGTTATGCCCGCCTATCGTTCACGCAGATTTATCGGACCCGCGAGTTCGAGGGCCAACGGGTGCCCAGCCAGTTCGGCTCCATCTCCCTGTCGGCGATTTTCTGACCGCCTGCGCGAAAATGAAAAACCTCGCCCGGCGCGTTCCCAAGTCCGGCGGTTTCTGACAGGATCGCTCCTTAACCGGGGGATCCCATGTTCCTGAGCGTCTTCGATATCTTCAAGGTCGGCATCGGCCCATCGTCGAGCCATACGGTCGGCCCCATGCTGGCCGCCGCGCGGTTCGTGCGCCGCATGGAACGGCAAGAGACCCTGATGACCGTCACGGCCGTGCGGGCGACGCTCTACGGCTCCCTCGCCTTCACCGGCAAGGGCCATGCCACGGACCGGGCGGTAATCCTGGGCCTGATGGGTGAGACACCCGATGCCGTCGACCCCGATGCCGTCGCGGACCTGATCGCCCGGGTCACGGAAACCAAGCGCCTGAAGCTGGGGGGCGGCCCGGAAATCGATTTCGATCCGGCGCGCGACATCGTGTTCGATTACGGCCCCGCCCTGCCGGGCCATGCCAACGGCATGATCATGGCCGCCTGGATGGGCGGCGGCGACAGCACGCAAGAGGGCGACCGCCCGCCCGACAAGGAGCGCGCCTATTATTCCATCGGCGGCGGCTTCATCGCCACGGACGACGAATTCGCCGCCGCGACCGAGACCGCCGACGTCGCCGGATCGGAGCCCGACAGCGTGCCCTATCCCTTCGCCACCGCCGCCGAGATGCTGGACATGGGCAAGGCGGCGGGCCTCAGCGTCGCCGCCATGAAACGCGCCAACGAACTGACCCGCATGAGCGCTTCGGACCTGGATGCGGGACTGGACCGTATCTGGGCCGCCATGAACGCCTGCATCGAACGCGGCGTCACCCAGGAAGGCGTGCTGCCGGGCGGGCTCAAGGTCAAGCGCCGGGCCAAGGCCATCTGGGACGGCCTGCAGGCGGACAAGAAACGCAATTTCCGCCTGGAACACACGGTCATGGACTGGATCAGCGTCTATGCCCTGGCCGTCAACGAGGAAAACGCCGGCGGCGGACGCGTCGTCACCGCGCCGACCAACGGGGCCGCCGGGATCGTGCCCGCGGTCGGGCGCTACTACCTGGATTTCTGCCCCGACGCCTCCATGGCGGGCATCCGCGATTATCTGCTGACCGCCGCCGGGATCGGCGGCATCATCAAGGCCAACGCCTCGATCTCGGGCGCCGAGGTCGGCTGTCAGGGCGAGGTCGGATCGGCCAGCGCCATGGCGGCGGCGGGTCTGGCCGCGATCCTGGGCGGCACCAACGCGCAGATCGAGAACGCCGCCGAGATCGCCATGGAACACCACCTGGGCATGACCTGCGACCCGGTGGGCGGGCTGGTCCAGGTGCCCTGCATCGAGCGCAACGCCATGGGGGCCGTGAAGGCGATCAACGCGGCCTCGCTAGCGCTCAAGGGCGACGGCACGCATTTCGTGCCGCTCGACGCCGCCATCGAGACCATGCGCCAGACCGGCGCCGACATGCATTCCAAGTACAAGGAAACGTCCGAGGGCGGCCTGGCGGTCAACCTGACGGCCTGCTGAGTTCGGGCGTTACGCCCCGCTCCAGCGCCGGGCACTGCGCCGCACCTGATCGACGAAACCGGCCGCGACGACAGAGAGACCCGTGCTCGGGCAGGTCAGGTTCAAGGGTGCCGTCAGGCCCGACCCAGGCGTCAGGGGCCGGAACCGGACCCCCTCCAGATGCAGCTTGTCAAGCGAGGCCGGCACCACGGAAATGCCGACCCCCGCCGCGACCAGGTTCAGGGTGGACACGATGCGGGGTGCTTCCTGCTCGACCCGGGGGCTGAACCCGGCGGCGTGGCAGGCGGCGATGATGGTGTCGTAGAGCCCGGGGCCGGACCGGCGGCGGTAGAGGATCATCGGCGCATCCTCCAGCGCGGTCAGGGGCAGCGCGTCGGCGTCCCGGGCCAGGGGATGGTCGGCGGGTATGGCGACGACCATGTCCTCGTCCAGCAGGCGGTGGACGGTCAGCCCGCGCACGAGGCTGACGGGCGAGCGGATGAAGGCGACGTCCATCTGCTCCGCATGGATGGCGGCGACCAGTTCGCCGGTGTTGGATTCCTCCAGTTCCAGAGAGACGCGGCCATGGTCCTCGCCGAACGCGCGGATGACGTCCAGCACGAAGGGATGGAACGAGGCGGAACTGGTGAAGCCGATGGCAAGCGATCCCTCCTCGCCGCGCCCGCGGCGCTTGACCCGCTGCACGGTCCGCTCGACCCGCTCCAGGATTTCCCGCGCGTCGGCGAGGAGGGCCCGCCCGGCCTCGGTCATTTCCACGCCGCGCGGCTTGCGGCGCAGAAGCTGAGTGTCCAGTTCCCGTTCCAGGGCCTGAATCTGCTGGCTGAGCGGCGGCTGTTGAATGCCGAGCCGTTCGGCGGCGCGGGTGACGTTGCCTTCCTCGGCGACGGCGACGAAATAGCGGAGGTGGCGGAGATCCATCTTATATTTAAATCATATGAATAATGCCTATTCCATATATTAGACATACATAACGGCCTTGGCTACCGTCCTTCCGACGCCGCCCCGCCCTCGCCGGCCCGGCGTATCCCTGATCCCCGACCCCGCCCCGCCGCGGGCCTGCGCCAAGGAGACCGCCGCCATGACCGCTGCCGATACCGCCCCCGCCATCGACCTGACCCCGGAGGCCGCCGAGCGCGTCTACCGGACCACCGAGCTTAATCTGGCCGCTGTCCGCCGCCGCCTGGACCGTCCCCTGACCCTGGCCGAGAAGATCGTGCTGGGCCATCTCGACGATCCCGAAACCCAGGCGTTGGAGCCGGGCACGTCGTTCCTCAACCTGCGCCCCGACCGGGTGGTGTTTCAGGACGTGCTGGGCCAAAGCGCCATGCTGCAGTTCATGCAGACCGGACGCGAGCGGGTGGCCGTCGCGGCGACGATCCATTGCGACCATCTGATCGAGGCCCGCAACGAGGCCGGCCGCGATCTGTCGGAATCTCTCAACGAGAACGAAGAGGTCTACGGCTTTCTCAAATCCGCCGCCGCGCGCTTCGGCCTGGGTTTCTGGGCGCCGGGTGCCGGGATCATCCACCAGGTCGTGCTGGAGAACTATGCCTTCCCCGGCGCCATGATCATCGGCACGGATTCCCACACACCCAACGGCGGCGGGCTGGGGGCCTGCGCGTCGGGCGTGGGCGGGGCCGACGCGACCGAGGTACTGGCCGGCCTGCCCTGGGAGCTTTTGTACCCGAAGCGCATCGCGGTCTATCTGACCGGAAGCCTCGGCGGCTGGACCGCACCCAAGGATGTGATCCTCGCCGTGGCCCGCGAACTGACCGTGTCCGGCGGCACCAACGCCATCATCGAATACATCGGCCCGGGGGCGCGCACGATCAGCGCCACCGGCAAGGCGACCATCACCAACATGGGGGCCGAGGTCGGAGCGACGACCTCCATCTTCCCGTTCGACGACCGCATGGCCCGATACCTGGAAGCGACCGGCCGTGGCGAGATCGCCCGCGTCGCCGAACGTTACCGCCACCTGCTGGAACCCGACCCAGCGGTCGAGGCCAATCCCCGGGCCCATTACGACCGGGTCATCGAAATCGACCTGTCGGCCCTGGAACCCCATGTCGCGGGCCCCCATTCCCCGGACCGCGCGCGGCCGCTCAGCGACCTGATCCGCGAACTGGACGCCGCCGACAACGCCATCGTCGAAGACGTCAGCGCGGTGCTGATCGGCAGTTGCACCAATTCGTCCTACGAAGACATGAGCCGCGCCGCCCGCGTCGCCGACCAGGCCAGCGCCCGTGGCATGACGGCTGCCATGCCGTTCTTCGTATCACCCGGGTCGGCCAAGGTACTGGCGACCATCACCCGGGAGGGACAGCTGAAATCCCTGGAGAAGATCGGCGCCGTGGTGCTGGCCAACGCCTGCGGTCCCTGCATCGGTCAATGGCGGCGCGCCCGCGAGGGAGCCGACGCGCCGAATTCCATCGTCACCTCGTTCAACCGCAACTTCCCCGCCCGCACCGACGGCCGGCCGACGACGATGAACTTCATCACCAGCCCGGAAATCGCGACCGCCTTCGCCCTCGCCGGCACGCTGCGCTTCAACCCGGCGACGGACAGCCTGACCGCACCCGACGGCACGTCCTTCAAGCTGGCGGCCCCCGGCGCCGTCGATGACGTGCCCGCCGGCGGCATGGCCCAGGGCAACGCCGCCTATCACGCGCCGCCCGCCGACGGCGGCGCTGTCGGCATCCGCATCGCGGCGAACAGCGAGCGCCTGCAGGCGCTGGAGCCCTGGTCCCCCTGGGACGGGCGCGACATCACCGATGCCCTGGTCCTGGCCAAGACAAAAGGCAAGACGACGACCGACGACATTTCCCCTGCCGGGCCCTGGCTGCGTCTGCGCGGCCATCTCGACAAGTTCTCCGACAACCTGTTGATGGGGGCCGTCAACGCCTATACGGGCGAACGCGGCCGGGGGCTGGAGCAGCTGTCGGTCGAGGCCGGCGTGCCGTTCTCCGCCGCCGCCCGCGCCTACCGGGCCGCAGACGTACCCTGGGTCATCGTCGGCGACGCCAACTACGGCGAGGGGTCGAGCCGCGAGCACGCGGCCCTGTCGCCACGGCTTCTCGGCGGCGTCGCGGTAATCGCCCGCAGCTTCGCCCGCATCCATGAAACCAACCTGAAGAAGCAGGGCCTGCTGGCGCTGACCTTCGCCGACCCGGGCGATTACGACCGCATCGCCGAGCGCGACCGCCTGAGCCTGCTCAACCTCGCGGCGCTGGCGCCGGGCAAGCCGGTGGAATGCCGCCTTCGCCACGCCGACGGGACGGCCGAGACCCTGTGGCTCAACCACACCTATACGGCCTCGCAGATCGAATGGTTCCGCGCGGGGTCGGCCCTAAACCTGATGCGCCCGAATGCGGACGGCGGCATACTGCGCGCCACGGCGGGCGCGGCCTAAGCCGCGCCCTCAAAAAAAGACCAGCAGGAGGACATCAGCATGCGTCTGGCGATCATCGACGACTATCAGTCGGTCTGGGACCGGTTCGTGGATTGGAACACATTGAAGGGTGTGACCGTCGTGCCCTTCCGCGACCACGTGTTCGCGGAGGACGAGCTGATCGCCCGCCTCAGCGATTTCGACGCGGTGCTGAGAATCAGGGAGCGCACGGAATTCCCCCGCCACGTGCTGGAATCTCTGCCGCGCCTCAAACTGCTGCTGGCCACCGGCATGCGCAACGCGCGGTCCATCGACCTGAAGGCGGCGGAGGAGCGCGGCGTCACGGTCTGCGCGACGACGATCCAGCACCACGATTCCACGGTCGAGGTCGTGTGGCTGCTGCTGCTGTCCCTGTTCCGGGGCTTCACCGGCGAGGTCGCGTCGCTCCGCGCCGGCGGCTGGCAGCACGGCCTGGGACTGGGGCTGGAGGGCAAGACGCTCGGCATCGTCGGGCTCGGCCACATGGGCCAGCCCGTGGCCCGGGTGGCGCAAGCCTTCGCCATGAACGTCATCGCCTGGAGCCCCAACCTGACGGCGGAGCGCGCCGCGCCCTTCGGCGTCGAGGCCGTCTCCAAGGAGGACCTGTTCCGCCGCGCCGACGCCGTGACCGTCCACATGCCGCTGTCGGACCGCACCATCGGCGTGGTCGGCGCCGAGGACATCGGCCGCATGAAGCCGACCGCCTTTCTGGTCAACACGTCGCGCCCGCAACTGATCGACGAGGACGCCCTGGTCGCGGCCCTTCAGGCGAACCGCATCGCCGGCGCCGGGATGGACGTGTTCACGGCCGAACCCCTGCCGGCCGGCCATATCTACCGCACCCTGCCCAACGTGCTGGCGACGCCGCATATCGGTTTCGTGACGCGGGAAAATTACGAGGTGTTCTTCCGCCAGAGCTTCGAAAACCTGGCCGCCTATCTGGACGGCGCGCCGATCCGCACGATCACGCCGGAAGTCCCCTACCTGCCCGACGCACCGCTGGTCGACACCGCGCCCGGCGACGTCACCTGACGTCCCGGGGCGTCAGAACCGGGCCAGGAAGCCGCCGTCGACGGCGATCACCTGGCCGGTCACATAGGCTGCTTCGTCAGACACCAGGAAGCGCACGGCACCGGCGATCTCGTGCGGCTGGCCCCAGCGGCCCAAAGACGTGCGCTGAGCCAGCCAGCCGGTGACCTCGGGGTCGTCGACCATGGCCTGATTGGCCACCGTGGCGAAATAGCCGGGGGCGACCGCGTTGACCGTGATGCCATGCCCCCCCAGTTCGGCCGCCGACGCCCGCACCAGGCCGGTCAGCCCGGCCTTGGACGCCGTATAGGCGGCATCGCCCGCGCGGGCGACATGGCCGGCGATGGAGGTGACATGGACGATCCGCCCGCGCCCCTTGGCCCGCATCTGGGGCGCCGCGGCGCGGGTCAGGGTGAAGCCCGCGACCAGGTTGACCTCCAGCAAATCACGCACGGCCTGGGCGTCCAGGTCGTCCAGGGGCCGCCGGTCGCGGCCCCCGGCGCAGTTGACCAGAATATCCAGGCCGCGTCCGCCGCCGTCGTCCAGATCGTCGATGGCGGCCAGCACGGCCCCTTCGTCGGTCACGTCGAAGGGCAGCGGCCGGGCCCGTCCGCCCAGCGCGGCAACCGCGTCGCAGGCGGCATCCAGGGCCGGCAGGTCGCGCCCCCCGAGATAGACCAGCGCCCCGCCCCCGCCCAATGACTTGGCGATTTCCAGGCCCAGGCCCCGGCTGGCGCCGGCGACCAAGGCGGTGCGGCCGGTAAGATCGAAGGGTTGGGCAGGGTCGGACATGGCGGAGCCTCAGCGTGAAATGGCGTCGGATTTCCGGGGAGCCTACCCCATGGATGACCAAATTGTGAGCCTGCTTACCCTTGCAAAGGTCGGATTTTACACTCAATCTATATGGCATAAGTTCGTTGGGCGGGGACGATCACCCTTTTCACAGGAGACGCCCCAACAAATGACCGGATTTTTTGAAACCCTAATCCGACCGGACAAGGAAGAGCTGGACAACATGGACCGGCGGGAAGTCGGCCGCGCGGCCAACATTCTGCAGGTCGGGGAATTCCAGCTGCTGCAGCTCGCCTACCGCGACTGGCACAACGAAGACCTACCTGAATACATGGTCGACCGCCTGTTCCACGACTACATGATCCACAACGACGTGCCCGCCTGGGCCCGCCATTATGCCCGCAAGATTCTCCGCCTGGACGAATCCGGCGAGATTTCGGACGATCACCGTTACCACCGCTACGACAACGACTACGGCCCCCAGGCACCCCCACATGGGATCAAGCGGTTCTTCGTGGCGGCCGGCATCGTGACGCTGATTTTCGGCAGCGGCATGGCGGGCGCGATCATGTCGACGGGGCCGGGGGCGACCCAGTTTCCGCCCTATGTCTCGGACAAGGACATCCGCGCGGCGACGCCCGACGAGTTGACCCAGCAGACCTCCATCCGCACCCCGATCCCCTGACCCGGTCGGCACACAGGCCTCTCCCCTTGCCCGCCGCCCATGTGGCGGCGGGGAGGCTTGTTCTGTGTGCTTGCCTAATCGGGCAGGCGCCTTTACCTTCCCGCCATGTTTTTGGATTTGGGATTGCCTGCGGAGCTGGAGCCGCTCGTCAACATCGTCTTCCTGTTCGTGACAGGGGCGATCACGCTGCACAGCATCCGCTACCGCGATGAAGAGGGAAAGCAGGACTTCGTGCGTCTGCTGTTCGGCTCCATCGCCGCCGTGTTCTTTTTCCTGGTTCTGTTCCAGGACGTCCTCGGCGTCGTCAAGTTCGGCTGATCCTGCCGCCAAGACTTTTCAGGAAATCGCTGAATAGGATACGCGCGGCAGCGCGCCTTACGGCTTGTGCATGCGCTGTAGCTCATCCTTCTGCGGCAGACGCAGCAGGCGCTTTTCCTCGGGCAACTGAAGTTGCTTGTAGAGATATTCCGCGCGGTCGCGGATCGAGGACGGCGTGTCGTCGTGGTACAGCAGCCGGTCGATGAAACCGGGGCCTTCGACGGCTTCGGCGTCGATCTTCAGGGAATCGATATAGTCCGACAGGGCCTGCTCGTACCGCCCCTGGGTATCATGCACGATGCCCCGGTTGCCGTAGGCCGCCGCCAGGGCGCCGCGCCCCGTGGGGTCGTCGGGATCCAAGTTGTCCTTGAGGAAATCGATGGCCTGGGTCAGAACCTTTTCCGCCGCGTCGTAGCGTTGCAGTTGAATCAGCGCCGCCGCCTTGCCCAACAGGGCGCCGCGGTGATTGGGCTGCACCGCCAGGGCCCGGTCGAAGTCAGCGACCGCGGCCTCGAACTCGCCGCTGGACAGCTTGATATCGCCCTCCCGCACCTCGAAATCGCCGGCCGGCGTTTCGACGAAGGTGCCCCAGAACGACCACACCCCAAACATGACGAAGGTCAGCATGGCCAGGTAGATGATGAAGCGTTTGAGGACGCGGGGATTGGACAAAGCTGACATGGGCGGGGTCACTTAAACCAGGTGTGGACGTAAAAATAGGAGAACACGAAACACATCAGAGCAGCGGATATGCCGGCCCGGCGCAACAGGCGGCCGCGTTCGGCATCGTCAACCGCGTCCTCGCCCGCCTTTTCGACGGCCCGGCGCACGGTCAAAACCCAAATGAACCGGCGCACGGGCAGGAACAGGGCGGCCATCAGGGCGATTGTCCACAGCCATCGGTATTCCGGGGTGAAGAGGCTTTGCATGTTGATTAGACGCTTGGAATGTTGCCGTTTTTTCACTTTCTGCGTGTTCGGATCATAACAAGGAACGACCGCGATCATCCAAGGTTTTTACGGCGACAAATTGGCGGCGGCGCAAAAGGGCGGGATTTTTTCGCGGCGGGCGGTGAACACGCGGAAAATGCGGGAGGCGGATGCCGGAAAGAAATCGGGGGAAGAGCCGAAGCCCTTCCCCCGATTGGGTTCCGATAGTGATATCGGCTTAGTCGTCGCCGCCCTGTGCGGGTGCGGCGTCGCCGATGTCATCCACCAAGGCTTCGATCTCGCGATCGGGCACCGTGGACATCTCCATCTTGTAGGCCAAGAACCACATCATGAAGACACCCAAGAGCCACCAGATGATCTGCCAGGCCCAGATGGACGGGATACCGAAGGTCCAGGCTTCGTAACCGGCATTCGGAGCACCGAAGATATCGTTACCGATAACGGCGCCCGGGCCGATGCCGAAGAACAGCCAGATCAGCGTGATACCCCAAGCAACGGGGACCAGGCTTTTCTTGGATTCCGGCAGGGAGGCATGCTCACGCAGGAAGTTGTGATACTTCATGCGGTGCTGCATGGCCCCTTCGTCCTGGGTCATGGCGGAGACGATCACGCAGATGGTCGCGTTGAAGAGAATCCCCCAACCGGCCGAGTGGATCGTCCAGGGCCAACGGCCCCAGCCCAGTTCGATACCGAACACGCCGGCGATGGAGGCGCCGAAGTTTTCGGTAAAGATGACCGCCAGACAGCCAGCCGCCAGACCCAGCGTCGCACCCTGACGGGTGATCCACGGGAACCAGCAGATGGCGGCCAAGGACGGCCACATCTGGAAGCCGAAGGCGACGGCCAGACCACCCAACAGCACCAGCGCGTCCGCCGAGAACGTGGCAACGACCAGAGCCGAGAGAACGATGATCAGAACGCCGATACGGCCGAACAGCTTCTGCGTGGCATGGTCCGCGCCCGGATTCAGGTAGCGCTTGTACAAGTCACGCGTCAGCATGCCGCCGGCGGTGGACATATACGCCGCGCCGGTGGACTGCATGGCGGCCAGGGCGCAGACGGCGAGAAGGCCGACCAGCCATGGGGCCGTATCGCCCACCAGGTTGATGTAATGCCCGACGATCCCGCCCTGCTTGTTGGCGGTCAGATCCGGAAGCACCTTGGAGATACCAATACCCGCATCGTTGAAGGCGGGCGTGGCGCCAAGGAAGTGGGCACCCATGCCCTGGGCCGCGGTGAAGAAGAACAGGATCGCACCGATGCCGAAGGCCGACGCCCACACCTGCTGCGGCGCGAACGGCCGCGGGTTGGTGTTGGAGAACGACCACATGGTGAACGCCGGGGCGGAGTGAATGCCCATGAGCGCGAACATGTAGGTCAGCACCATGATGCCTGTCCAAAGACCCCCCACCGGGGTTTCCTTGCCGAGACCGGCGGTGAACTGGATGACGCCCGGAATGGCGAGGTAGGCGTTATAATCGCCCCCGCCCCAGCCCTGGGTGGTCTTCCATTTGCCGATGTCCGTCTGGCCCATTTTGGCCAGTTCCTGGCCAAAGGCGGTCCAGCCGCCCAGTTCGCTATAGGCGATGATGCCGATGACGATGATGCCGAAGGCCAGCAGGATGCACTGCACGGTGTCCACGTAGGCCACGGCGCGAAGACCGCCCGACGCCACGTAGATGAACACGACCGCAGACAGCAGCCACATGCCGAATTCAACACCGACCAAGCCGTCGGTCAACGCGTTGAACAGAAGGCCCGACGCGCGGAGCTGCAGTCCGAGATACGGAATCGAGAACAGCAGAGCCACGATCACCACGAGGATACGGATCGCATCCCCCTGGAAATAGGTGGCCAGCATCTCGCCCGGCGTCACGAAACCGAAGCGTTTGCCAATCATCCACTGGCGTTTCAGGAACATCACGCCGGTAAACGGAATGGTGATCGCGTAGAACGACGCATATGCGTACTGGAAACCGTCACGGTAGATCAGGCCCGGGTGCCCCATAAAGGTCCAGCCCGAGAACGATGTTGCCGTGGCGGCCAGCACGAAGACCCACATCGCGAGCTGACGGCCCGAGATGAAGTAATCGCTGGCCGTTTTCGACATCCGCGCGCCCTTGATGCCCCAATAAATGCAATAGGCCCAATAAAGCGCAACGAATATGAACAGCCACACTACTTTAGCTGACAAGATTCATTTCTCCCCTTCTGTTCGGATCCTTGGCGCCGTGCGGTCGTTAACCCGTTGTCCAACGCCTAAGCGGAAACCGAAACAGACGACACCCGGGGACCACCCCCAAATGTCGAATGTGGTGAAACGACTGAAAATCAGGACATGCCGGAACCCGGTGGCCGCCCGAAATTCACAACAACAAAATGCCGCCGTTAGGCCTCGGTCAAGGCGAGGGAAGCTCGGATCGAGCCCACCCTCTCGACGCCAGACACACAAACTCTGGAGATTTGGTGTAGGATATTACGCCTCCCACGCCTTTCCGGCGCATGTGCATCCCTGCGGAATTTTATTGTTATCGTTTCCGTTTCCTCCGCCGGCCGACTGACTCTCCTCGTCCGGCCCGCGAAGTTAGAATCCTAATAACATTTTCTGCTAATTCGCACAACTGGTAGAGACAAAGCCCCGCCCGCAAAATAAAGGATGCCCTAGAAGGGGCGCTTTTGTTGCAGCGCACACTGTCAACCGGCAAGTAAAAGGTGCCCGACTAATTCTTTCACAATATTTTCTATTTCAAATTTATCTCTTGTGAAACATACACATATTTGTGCTTGCTGATCGCGCCGTTGTCACGGACACGGCGCGCAAGCCGTTTGTTTCCGCCGCCAGGCTCGGCTAGGGTTTTCTCCGTCATCCCGGCGCACGCCCCTGTCCGCGCGCCGAATCGGCGCCGCGTCACCCTTGACCGGGACACGGCCGGAACAAATGGGGAGAACGGCAGCCACACCATGGAGCCCCGAACCGCCATATTCCGCATGCTGGTGCGCGAGGCCATGGCCGCGATGCCGCCCAGCCTGCCCGCGGACGCCCCGTTGAACGACGTGGTGCGGCGGATGACCGATTCGCGGGCTTCGGGCGTCGTTCTCACGGGGCCGGACGGGCGGCCCGACGGCATCATCACCGAACACGACATCGCCCGGCGCGCCCTGTTCCAGGCCGGTGCCGACACGCCGGCGTCCCAGGTCATGACACGGCCGCTCCGCGTGATCGGGGAAACCGAATACCTATACCAGGCGATCGCCGTCATGCGCCGCACGGGCCTGCGCCACATGCCCGTGATCGACCCCGCCGGCCGCCTGACCGGCATGCTGAACCTGGACGACACCCTCGCCGTGGCGTCGCGCACCCTGATGGAGCAGATCGACAGCCTGACCCAGGCCGGCGACGTCGCCGGTCTGGCCCGGGTCAAGCGGGCGCAGGTCGCGCTCGCCGACCAGCTGTTCCGGGACAACCTGCCGGCGCCCGAGATCCAGGCCCTGCTCAGCAACATCAATCTCGATATCTACCGCCGCGTGGTCGACGGCGCGCTGGCCGCCATGGCCGCCGAAGGCCTGGGCCCGCCGCCGGTCGATTTCTCGGTCATCGTCATGGGCTCGGGCGGGCGCGGCGAGAGCTTCCTGTTCCCGGACCAGGACAACGGCTTCATCCTGGAGGACTACCCGGACGACCGGCATACGGAAATCGACGCCTGGTTCATCGATCTGGGCGAGCGCATGACACAGAACCTGGACGCCATCGGCCTGCCGCTGTGCAAGGGCTTCGTCATGGCGACCAATCCGCTGTGGCGCAAGACCCTCAGCCAGTGGAAGGCGCAGATCAGCCTGTGGAGCCGCAAGCGCGGCACGACCATGCTGCGGCTGTGCGACATCTTCTTCGACTTCAGGTCCGCCTGGGGCCGGGCGGATCTGGCCGACGACCTGCGCCGCCACGTCGTCGAAACGGCCCGGGGCAACCATATGTTCCTGCGCGAGATGTTCGAGGACGACCAGGATCACGGCCCGGCGATCGGCTGGTTCGGCCGCTTCATCACCATGAAGGAAAGCGACGCCGCGGGCTACAAGGGCTATCTGAACCTGAAGCATTCCGGAACCCTGCCGCTGGTCGAGGCCATGCGGCTTTTGTGCCTGCGCGAGGGCCTGGCGATCAACCCGACGCTGGAACGCATGCAGGCCCTGGAGGAACGCGGCGTCCTGGCCAGGGACGAGGCCGATTACCTTCAGGGCGCCTACCGGCATATCTCGCACTTGCTGCTGCGCCAGCAGATCGCCGATTTCCAGGCCGGCCGCCCGGTCACCAACTATGTCCATCCGCGCGGCCTGACCCGCCGCGAGGCGGACATGCTGAAGGATTCCTTCGAGGCCATCCGCCGCCTGCGCGACCGCATGCGGGGCGAATTCACCGGCGACGTGCTACAATAGGCGCCATGCTGACGCGCCGCCGCTTCCTGGAACGCACCGCCCTGGCGGGCCTCGCCGCCGTCCTGCCCGGGGGCGCCGCCGCGGCCGCCCCGATCATCAGGACCATCCCCCGGACCGGCGCGGCCGTTCCCGTCATCGGCATGGGCAGCTGGCTGACCTTCGACGTCGGTGACGACGCGTCCGCCCGCGCCGCCCGGACCCGGGTGCTGAAGACCTTCTTCGCCCTGGGCGGCGGCATGATCGATTCCTCGCCCATGTACGGCTCGTCCGAGGCCGTCATCGGCCATGGGCTGGCCGCCCTGGGCAAGCCCGAGGGCCTGTTCGCCGCGACCAAGGTGTGGACGCCGGGCCAGGACCACGGCATCCGCCAGATGGCGGCATCGGAACGGCTGTGGGGCATCGAACGCTTCGACCTGTTGCAGGTCCACAACCTGCTCGGCTGGGAAGGTCATCTGGAAACGCTCCTGGACTGGAAAGCGCAAGGCCGCGTCCGCCATATCGGGATCACCACGTCCCACGGACGGCGCCACGACGAACTGGCGCGCATCATGACGTCGCAGCCCATCGACTTCGTGCAGTTGACCTACAACATCGACGACCGCGAGGCCGAACAGCGCCTGCTGCCGCTCGCCGCCGAGAAAGGCATCGCCGTGATCGCCAACCGGCCGTTCCAACGGGGGGCCCTGATGGACCGCCTGCAGGGCCGCCCCCTGCCGCCCGTCGCCGCCGAGATCGGGGCCGCCAACTGGGCCCAGGTGCTGTTGAAATGGATCGTCGCCCACCCGGCCGTGACCTGCGCCATCCCGGCGACCACGCGCGTCGATCACATGCAGGAGAACATGGGCGCCGCCCGGGGGCCGCTGCCGGATGCGAAAATGCGGCGGGAAATCCTGACCTTCACCGGGCGCCTCTAATCCCGTCTGCGGCAGGGCAAGCTCAGATCAGGAATTGCAGTTTTTCCGCTTCCCTAAATCGACCAAGACTTGATTCCTCGCCTGAAGCGCCTGAATTTCCTGCCCTTCCGTATCGTTCAGGTTAATAAACAGCGGCGCGACGAGGATTAACCCTGCGTTGTTTCCGGCCTGCATTCCCTTCTCCGCCGACAAATCCATTGTCCGCGAGTTGTTCACTTTTATTTCGGCCGATATGTGGGCGCAGGTCAGCTTCTCATCCAATGACGTATGCGCTTCGACCGGTCGCGCGACGCGACCGCCACACCCTGCCAGCAACGACGCGGCCATAACCACGGCAAGCGCGCCGGCAAGACCTTCCGTGAGGCATGAGATTTTCATCGTGCGAACTGCCCGCCAATCGCGGCCAGATATATCCCGTTGTTCAGCACCGCCTTGGTAAGTGATTTGGAGTGGCTGACCAACGCCTTAAGAAATGTGCCGATGTTCACGCGCATCGCACCCTCGTTCGCCAATCTAAGGCGTTCGACGGCCAAGAAAGCGTCGCTGAAATTTGCCGTGTATGGCTCGGTAATCGTCTGATCGAACACGGTCGCTCCCGAGCTCACCTCAATCAAATGATAGCGAACCGACGCAGTCACCGTGAAACTGGCCCCGAAGATCGGTTGATCGACGCTCGTCATGGTCGCCGTCAGTTTGTAGCGGCCGGCGCCTTCGGAAAGCATTGCATGATTGGCCAGGGCGTTCTTGAGGGCTTCCTTGAACTCCGGATTGCCGACCTCCGATGTCCACATCGGATTGGTTTCCTCGCCACCGGAGACGGCGCCGATTTCCAACGCTTTAGCCAATGGGGAACTTTCGGAAATCAGTGTCGCTTCCGTACGTTCCGGAATCATTGCGTTCATGCGCGCAGGCGATGCGCAAGCGGCGAGCAGGCCAATCAGCGCCGCGCAGACGGCGACCTTTTTAATATACGTCACGGATTTTCCTCCCCTTTAACACCCCTGATTATCGGTCGATCTTATCGATAATATTTCTATCAGATAGTGTAAAAAATTCGCCGGTACACACAAGCAAGAAAATCCCTGCATGCGCTGGCGAATTCAGGGCGGGCGACACCTAATCCTGCCGGGCCGATTAGAACTGCTTCTGCATCTCCCGCACGTGTTCCATGCGGATCGAAGCGTCGACCGCCTGACGCAGGGTGGTGATGCCGCGGGCTTCCAGCATGTCCAACATTCTTAGGAACACCTTGGCGGTGACGATGCTGTCGCCCAATGCGGTGTGGCGCCCCTCGACCGCGACGCCCAGGCGTTCGGCGATGGCGTCCAGCGAATGGTTGCGGCTTTCCGCGTCGAGGAACACGGAGAGCAGCAGGGAATCCAGCACCATGTTGTCGAAGATCACGCCCGTGGCCGCTTCCTTCAGCTTGAGAAAGCGGACGTCGAAGGCGGCGTTATGGGCGACCAGCACCGCCTCGCCGACGAAGGCCTTGAAGGCGGGCAGCACGTCGCCGATCGGCGGCTCGCCCTTGACCATGTCGTCGGTGATGCCGTGAAAGCGGATGGACGCCTTGGGGATGTTCTTCCCCGGATGGACCAGGCGGGAAAAGGGCGTATCCTCGTCGATGCGCCCGCCCGTCACGCGCACGCCCGCGATGGAGATGATCTCGTCCCCTTCGGACGGCTTGAGGCCCGTGGTCTCCGTGTCGAACACCACGAAGGTCAGGTCCTTCAGCTTCTTGCCGCCCAGTTCCTCAAGATGCATGGGCGGGTTGAGCTGGTCGAAGTCGTAGAGTTCCGGCCGCGCGGGCAGGGCGCTCTTGTCGAATTCGCGGACGTGCAGCAGGTGATCCAGCTGTGCCCAGATGGCGGCGAACACCAGGGCAAGGACCGCCGCGCCCGACCCCCAGGTCCACAGGAAATCGGCGGTTCCGCCGCCGTCCCTGAGCCGCCAGGCAACGGCCGCCAGAACCGCCAGGGCGGCGACGGTCAACAGGCCCAGGGCCCAGCCCGCCAACCGCCGCATGCTCATGGCGCGGATGATCTCGAAACGGTCCACGGAACGAGGCCTCCCAACCTTGTTGCGGGAAAACTTTACCACGCCGGGGCCGGATAGGGATTGCGTTACGTCAAGCCGCCCCCCAAGTCTTGTTGTCAGGTCCCGCGCGATCCGCTAAACAGCGCGCCGGAACCATCCCCCTCGTTTCGTTGAAAGCCCCCGAAAATGGCCAGCTATCAGTATTCCTATGTCATGAAAGACGTCCGTAAGGTCTATCCCGGCGGGCGCGAGATTCTCAAGGGCCTGACCCTGTCGTTCCTCCCGACCGCCAAGATCGGCGTGCTCGGCGCCAACGGCGCCGGGAAATCGACCCTGCTGAAGATCATGGCCGGCAAGGACAAGGATTATTCGGGCGAGGCCTGGGCCGCCGAGGGGGCGCGCGTGGGCTATCTGGAGCAGGAACCGGAACTCGACCCCAAGCTGACGGTCGAGGAGAACGTCACCGCCGGCCTGGGCGAGGTCAAGGATCTGGTCGACCGCTTCAACGAACTGTCCGCCAAGTTCGCCGAGCCCATGGACGACGACGAGATGAACGCCCTGCTCGCCGAACAGGGCGAATTGCAGGAAAAGATCGACGCCGTGAACGGCTGGGAGCTTGACCGCACCATCGAGATCGCCATGGACGCGCTGCGCTGCCCGCCGGGTGACGCCGACGTGACCAAGCTGTCGGGCGGCGAGCGGCGCCGCGTGGCGCTGTGCCGTCTGCTGTTGCAGAAGCCGGAAATCCTGCTGCTGGATGAGCCCACCAACCACCTGGACGCCGAAAGCGTGGCCTGGCTGGAACGCTTCCTTGCCGATTACGACGGCACGGTGATGATCGTCACCCACGACCGCTACTTCCTCGACAACGTGACAGGCTGGATTCTCGAGATCGACCGCGGCCAGGGCATTCCCTACGAAGGCAACTATTCCAGCTGGCTGGAACAGAAGCAGAAGCGCCTGGCCCAGGAAGAGCGCGAGGAATCGGCCCGCCAGCGCACGCTCAAGCAGGAACTGGAGTGGATCCGCCAGTCGCCGCGCGCCCGCCAGGACAAGTCCAAGGCGCGTATCGCGCGCTATGACGACCTGGTCGCCAAGTCCGAGGAAAAGGTCATGGGCACGGCGTCGATCATCATTCCGCCGGCCCCGCGCCTGGGCGACCTGGTGATCCAGGCCGAACACCTGCGCAAGGGCTACGGCAACCGGCTGTTGATCGAGGACCTGACGTTCAAGATTCCGCCGGGCGCCATCGTCGGCATCATCGGCCCCAACGGGGCGGGCAAGACCACCCTGTTCCGCATGATCACCGATCAGGAAAAGCCCGACGGCGGCGACCTTCGCGTCGGCGACACGGTGATCCTCGGCTACGTCGACCAAAGCCGCGACGCGCTCGCCGCCGACAAGACCGTGTGGCAGGAAATTTCCGGCGGCAACGACGAAATCGTGCTCGGCAAGCGGGCCATGCAGTCCCGCGCCTATGTCGCGCAGTTCAACTTCAAGGGCGGCGACCAACAGAAGAAGGTCGGCCAGCTGTCGGGCGGGGAACGCAACCGCGTGCACCTGGCCAAGATGCTGCTGTCCGGGGCCAACGTGCTGCTGCTCGATGAGCCGACCAACGATCTGGACGTCGACACCCTGATGGCGCTCGAAGAAAGCCTCGGCGATTTCGCCGGCTGCGTGCTCATCACCTCGCACGACCGCTGGTTCCTCGACCGCCTGGCGACCCACATCATCGCCTTCGAAGGCAACAGCCAGGTGGTGTGGTTCGAAGGCAACTATCAGTCTTACGAGGACGACAAGAAACGCCGCCTCGGCGACGCCGCCCTGGAGCCCCACCGCATCAAGTACAAGCCGTTGACGCGCTGACCCAAGGTCACTCCGCCGGCGGGGCTGCCCGCGCCTTCTGCATGAGCACGACGGCCACGCCGCCCAGCATGGCGGCCGAGGCGACGATCAGGCGCAGCGTCAGGTCCTCGCCCAGCAGCACCACGCCGCCGAGGGCCGCGATGGCCGGCGCCGAAAGCTGCGTCGCCGAGGCCCGGGCCGCCGGTACATGGCGCAGCACCCAGTACCAGATGACGTAGCCGCAGCCCGACGCCAGCCCGCCGGACAACACGGCGAGGGCCAGGCCCGGGGCACCGGCGTCCAGGTCGGCCCAGAACAGGGCGCTGACGAGAAGCGTCAGCGGCACGCAGATGAGGAAATTGGCGGCGTTGGATTCCACGGGATGCCTGGCCCCCCGGATCAGCAGCGAGAACACGCCCCAGGCCGCCCCCGACAGGGTGTGGAACAGGGCGCCCAGGGGATCGGGCGCCTCCAGCCCCGGCAGCACCAGCCACACCAGCCCGCCCGCGGCCAGCGCCAGTCCGGCCCAGGCGAACGCGGTGAACCGTTCGCCTTCGTAGAACGCCCAGGCGAACATGGTGAGCTGAACCGAGCCGAACAGGATCAGTGCGCCCGTGCCCGTGGTCAGCAGCACATAGCCGAAGGAAAAGAACACGGCGTAGGCGAACAGCGCCCCCGCCGCGCGCCAGTCACCGAAGGCCAGTTGCGGCAGGCGGCCGCGCCGGACGAACACGATCGCGGCCAGGACCGCCGCCGCCGAGACCAGACGCACGGTGGTGAAGGTCGCCGGGTCGATCAGCCCCGGGCCCAGGGCGGCGCGGCAGATCAGCGAGTTCGACGCGAAGGCGGTGATCGCCAGCGCGGTCATCAACACGACACGGACCGGCGACGGCGAGGTTTCTAACTCAGGAATGGCGCACCCCCGGGGCATGGCCGCGGCAGGGATGCGCCGCGGCCTCCCGGGTATCAATCGCGCCAAACCGCGCCCGGCACAAGAGCGAAACCGATCAGGCCAGGCCGTCGACGTACATGCGGAACGCGTCCGTCTGGTCCTCGTCCAGCTCAAGACGCGCATGGGTTCGGTCGTCGGTCTTGGCGACGATCGCCGCCTTGACCGCCCCCACGCCCGGAAGCTCGATGGTGAACATCTCGCCCTCGGCGACCTGGAGCCCGCGGTCGATCACGATTCCACCGCCCTTCGACAGGCTGTGCAGCGTCGTTTCCCGGTCCACGCCGCCGGCGGTCGCCTTGACCTTGGTGCCCACCGAATGACGGCCCGCCCATTCCGGGTCCTGGCTGTCGCGGATGATCTCGAGCAGGCGGCCATTCATGTGGTCGATGCCCGACTTGACCTGGGCCGCCGCCTCCAGCTGCTGCGACGCCGCGTCGCCGGACTGGCCCGCGACCTCCGTCACCTGGATGATGTTGGACGACACCTCCTGGGTGCCGGCCGCGGCCTGTTCCACGTTGCGCGCGATCTCCTGCGTCGCCACGCCCTGCTGTTCGACCGCCGCCGCCACCGACGACGAAATCTCGTTGATGTCCGAGATCGTCTTGGTGATGCCGGCGATGGCGTCGACGCTGCTTTGCGTCGCCGACTGGATGTCGCCGATCTGCTTGCCGATTTCCTCGGTCGCCTTGGCGGTCTGGTTGGCCAGGTTCTTGACCTCGGACGCCACCACGGCGAAGCCCTTGCCGGCGTCGCCGGCGCGGGCCGCCTCGATGGTCGCGTTGAGCGCCAGCAGGTTGGTCTGCTCGGCGATGTCGGTGATCAGCGAGACGACCTCGCCGATCTTTTCCGCCGCCTGGGCCAGGCCCTGGATCTGGGTGTTGGTGCGGTCGGCTTCCTCGGTCGCCTGCCGCGCGATCTGCGACGACTGGCCGACCTGCGAGGAAATCTCGTTGATCGAGGCCGAGAGCTGCTCCGCCGCGCTGGCGACGGTCTGCACGTTGATCGTCGCCTCCTCGGCGGCACTGGCCACGGTCGAGGCCTGGGTATGGGCCGCCTGCGACAGGTCCGCCGCCGCCCGGGCCGAATTCTCGACCGTGCTGACCCGGTCCTTGACCAGTTCGACGGCCTTGGCGACCTCTTCCTCCAACGCCGAGTTGAGCGCCAGAACCTCGCCCCGCAGCCGCCGCCGGTTGCGCCGGTCCTCGGTCTCGCGTTCCGCCGTCATCCGCTTCACTTCCTGGGCGTTCTCCTTGAACACCTGGACGGCATCGGCCATTTCCCCGACCTCGGTCTTTTCGCCGAGGCCGGGAATTTCGGCGTCCAGGTTGCCGCCGGCCAGATCGTTCATGGCGCCGGTGATCGCCATGATGGGTGCGCGCACGCGGAAGTTCAGAAGCCAATAACTGCCGACGACCAGCAGGGTCAGCATCACCACCGTGATCCACACGCTGATCTGAACCAGACTGCGCACCGCCTCCAGGGTGTCCTCGACCGCCTGCGACTTGGCGTCGAGTTGATCCTTGATCTCGGCCTTCAGGCCTTCGAGGGCGCCGGTCAGGGCGCTGTCGTCGATGCTCAGATCCTGATCGATGTCTTTCGCCGAGGCTCCCTGTCCGGCCTGGGCCAACACCGCCTCGGCCGCCTTGCCGTAGCCGGCGATGACGCCGAGCAGGTCGTCCAACAGCTTGCCTTCGTTTTCCGACACGCCGAGAGCCTTGTAAGCCCCGGCATCGGCGGTGATCGCGGCGACGTCGGCCTTGACCTTGTCGGCGATGGCCGCATCGCGGCGGATCACCAGATTCTTGAAATTATGAATCAGGCCGCCGAACCCCAGATGGGCGCGGATAGAATTCAGAAGCTGCGACTTGGTCTTCTTCGCGCTCTTCTTCTTTTTGCCCTCGGCCGCCTGGACGAGAACCCTCAACGCCTCCAGCGCCGGGGCCGGGTCGATCTGAATCTTGGCGTCGATCTCCTCGGGTGCGACGGCGTCGAAGGTCAAGGTCTCGATCTCGCCCGCCTGGGCGCCGTAGACCGTGACGGTTTCCTCGAGCGTGCCGAGCGCCGCCGTCTCCGTGTCGTTCAGTCCCAGACCTTCGTAGGTCTTGATGATGCTCATCGACTTGTCGGAGAACTTCTTGATGTTCTCCAGGTACTCGTCGGTCTGGCGCAGCATGTAGTCCTTGAAGTTCTCGATCAGGCCGCCATATCCCATGGCCGCGCGGAGATCGCCGAGAAGGCGGACTTTTTCGTTTTGCGCTTCCTGGAATTCGCCCCAGGCATCGTCGATGGTTTCGACGTTATTGGTGATTCGGAGCACGTTGACGACCTGGATGATGCCCGTCACCACGATGGCGATGAGCAGCAGCCGGCTCGCCGTGCTGATCCGCAGATTGTTCATGTTTCCCCCTGTGCTGGGTATTCGACACGTTTGTTTTTGTTCGGTGATTTATGGTTGTTGGCCGGCCTGGCGTGGGTGGGATGCCCCATGAACCGACACCCGCGCGCCCCGTCCCTTGGGCCGCGCACGCATGCAACGGACCGCCGTCAGCAGGCGTCTGTCGATCGTCTGATGGTGATGGCTGTCCTCCCAGAACAGAACCCTCCCAAGACCGGATCGCGGCTTCGTTAGGCGATGCCCAAGGTTTGTCCCCCAGATCATCAACCGCGTCGAAACTATACCAAACTAAAGAGTCCGCCGCCTACCATGGAGTGTTCCGCAACGTGGAATCGGCATACTCAGGCACGCAGGCGCCATCTCTCCGATTCCGGCCGGTCAAAAAAGTGGTTCGGAGCTTATGTTTTTCAGTAGACATAAAGATATGTTTATATGTATATGGATGCCTATGAGAACGCTCGACGACACCATGGCCGGCATGCGCGCGGCGGCGGAGCCGACCCGCCTTCGCATCCTTGCGCTCTGCGCCGACGGCGACCTGACGGTTTCCGAGCTGGTCCGCATCCTGGGCCAGAGCCAGCCGCGCATCTCGCGCCACCTGAAGGTGCTGACCGCCGCCGGGCTGCTGGCCCGCGTGCCGGAAGGCAGTTGGGTGTTCCACCGCCTCGCCCAGGACGGTCCGCAAACGGACCTGGCCGCGCGCCTGGTCGATCTGGCGCCGCTCGACGACGAGGTGTTGGCCCGCGACCGCCAGCGCCTGGTGCAGATCAAGCGCGAGCGGGCCGAAGACGCCGCCCGCTACTTCCGCGAAAATGCCGGGCAATGGGACCGGCTGCGTTCGCTCCACGTCGACGACGCCGTGGTCGAAAAGGCGATCCTCGACCTTGCCCCCGAGACCATCGAACGTCACCTGGACCTGGGCACCGGCACCGGCCGCATTCTCGAACTTCTGGCCGGGCGCACGGAACATGCCCAAGGCGTGGACCTGTCGCGCGAAATGTTGGCCGTGGCCCGCGCCAATCTGGACAGTGCCGGACTGAGCCATTGTCAGGTCCGCCAGGCCGACATCACCCAACTGCCGTTCCCGGCCGAAACCTTCGATCTGGTGACCCTGCATCAGGTGCTGCACTATCTGGACGACCCTGTGCGCGCCATCGAAGCGGCAACCGCCATGCTGCGCCCCGGCGGGATGCTGTTGATCGTCGATTTCGCCCCCCACGACGAGGAAACCCTGCGCCGCGACCACCAGCACCGGCGCCTGGGCTTTTCCGACACCCAGACCGAATCCTGGCTGAAAAGCGCCGGCCTGACGCCGCGCGCCATCCGCCATCTTTCCGGCGATCCCCTGACCGTGACCCTGTGGTCCGCGGTCAAGGGCCCCGCCGCCGCCAACACCGATACCGCGCCGGTTCTGACAAAACCCGCCGTCGGCCACACCCTGGAGAATACCGTCTGATGCCCAAACCGCCCACCGATACCCTGCGCCAGGTCGCCGCCTTCGGCCGCGCCGCCGTCGCCGGCGGCTCCGTCGCGGCACCCCTGCCCGATGACGTCGAGGTGTCGTTCGAATTCTTTCCGCCGTCCAGCGAAGGCGCCGAGGCCAATCTGTGGAACAGCATCCAGCGACTGGCGCCGCTGAACCCCAAGTACGTTTCGGTGACCTACGGCGCCGGCGGGTCGACCCGCGAGCGCACCCACGCCACGGTCAAGCGCCTGCTCGGCGAAACCAACCTTCTGCCGGCAGCGCATCTGACCTGCGTCGACGCCACGACCCAGGAAATCGACACCGTCGCCCAGGACTACTGGGACATGGGCGTGCGCCATATCGTGGCGCTCCGCGGCGACCCGCAGGATTCATCCGGCCATTACACGCCCCACGCCGGCGGCTATTCCTTCGCCTGCGACCTGGTCGCGGGACTGCGCCAGATCGGCGATTTCAACATTTCCGTCGGCGCCTATCCGGAAGTCCACCCCGAGGCGCGCAGCGCCAAGGCCGACATGGACAACCTGAAGCGCAAGATCGACGCCGGCGCCGACCAGGCGATCACCCAGTATTTCTTCGACACCGACGTCTACCTGCGCTTCGTCGATCAGGCGCGGGCCGCCGGCATCTGGGTGCCGATCATCCCCGGCATCATGCCGATCCACAATTTCACCAAGGTCGCGAACTTCTCCAAGCGCTGCGGGGCGACCATCCCGCGCTGGCTGGGCGACCTGTTCGACGGGCTGGAGAACGACCCCGACACCCACAAGCTGGTCGCCGCCTCCCTGGTCGCCGAGCAGTGCCGCACCCTGCATGCCTTCGGCGACAAGCAGTTTCATTTCTACACCCTGAACCAGGCGGATCTGACCTACGCCATCTGCCACATGCTGGGCGTGCGCCCCAAGCATCCGGTGGGGAGCGACGCCGGTGACCGAACGAACAAGAAACAAGCAGGCTGATTCCATGAACGACATGTCCGACCGCTTCCCCAGGCATCTGGCCGGGGACCGCAGCGACGAGCTGCGCGATATCCTGAACGAACGCATCCTGGTGCTGGACGGCGCCTGGGGCACCATGATCCAGCGCCACAAGCTGGAGGAAGAAGACTTCCGCGGCGACCGCTTCAAGGACCACGGCCATGATCTGAAGGGCAACAACGACCTGCTGATCCTGTCGCGCCCCGACGTGGTGACGGAGATCCACGACCAGTTCCTCGCCGCCGGCGCCGACGTGACGGAAACCAACACCTTCAACGCGACCCGCATCGCCCAGGCCGATTACGGCACCGAGGCCCTGGTGTATGAGCTGAATTACGAAGGGGCGCGCCTGGCCCGCGCCGCCGCCGACGCCTGGACCGCCAAGACACCGTCGAAGCCCCGCTTCGTCGCCGGCGCGCTCGGGCCGACCAACCGCACGGCCTCGATCTCGCCCGACGTCAACGACCCGGGTTACCGCAACGTGACCTTCGACGCCCTGGTCGACACCTATACGGAGGCCGTGCGCGGCCTGACCGACGGCGGCGCCGACATCCTGCTGCTGGAAACCATTTTCGACACCCTGAACGCCAAGGCCGCGATCTACGCCATCCTGAAATTCTTCGACGACGCCGGGCGGCGCTGGCCGCTGATGATCTCGGGCACCATCACCGATGCCTCCGGCCGCACCCTGTCGGGCCAGACGGCCGAGGCGTTCTATACCTCCATCGCCCACGCCGACCCCATTTCCATCGGCTTCAACTGCGCGCTGGGCGTCGAGGAACTGCGCCCCCATGTGCAGGCCGTCGCGACCGCCGCCTCGACCTACGTCAGCGTCTATCCCAATGCGGGCCTGCCCAACGAATTCGGCGAATACGACGACACGCCCGAACACATGGCAGAACACCTGGCCGACTTCGCGCGCTCCGGCCTGATCAACGTGGTCGGCGGCTGCTGCGGCACCACGCCGGACCATATCGCTGCCATCGCCGAGGCCGTCCAGGGCATCACGCCCCGCAAGCCGCAGGCGCCCGACAACCAGCTGCGCCTGTCGGGCCTGGAACCCTTGGTGTTCGACAAGGTCACCGGCTTCGTCAACGTGGGCGAGCGCACCAACGTCGCCGGCTCGCCCAAGTTCGCCGGCCTGATCCGCGACGGCAACTATGCCGACGCGCTCGAGGTCGCCCGCCAGCAGGTCCTGAACGGGGCCCAAATCATCGACGTCAACATGGACGACGCCATGCTGGAAGGTGAGCAGGCGATGACCAAGTACCTCAACCTGATCGCGGCCGAGCCGGACATCGCGCGCGTGCCGATCATGGTCGATTCCTCCAAGTGGACGATTTTGCAGGCGGGTCTGCGCTGCATGCAGGGCAAGGGGGTGGTGAACTCCATCAGCCTGAAGGAAGGGCCCGAGCCGTTCATCGAACAGGCCAGGGAAATCATGCGCTTCGGCGCCGCCGTGGTGGTCATGGCCTTCGACGAGACGGGCCAGGCCGAGAATTACGACCGCATGGTCGAGATCTGCACCCGCAGCTACAAGATCCTCACGGAAGAGGTCGGCTTCCCGGCGTCGGACATCATCTTCGACGCCAATATCTTCCCCATCGCCACGGGGATCGAGGCCCACGACAACTTCTCCAAGGACTACATCGCCGCGGTGAAGACCATCAAGGAAACCCTGCCCTACGCGCATACGTCCGGCGGGCTGTCCAACATGTCGTTCTCGTTCCGCGGCAACAACGCCGTGCGCGAGGCCATGCATTCCGTGTTCCTGTATCACGCGATCAAGGCCGGCCTGGACATGGCCATCGTCAACGCGGGCCAGCTGACGGTCTATGCGGACATCCCCAAGGACCTGCGCGACCTGGTCGAGGACGTGGTGCTGAACCGGCGCAAGGAAGCGCAGGACGAGCTGGTCGAGATCGCCGATCAGGTGAAGGGCCAGGCCAAGACCAAGAAGGAAGACCTGTCGTGGCGCGAGAAGCCGGTGGCCGAGCGCATGACCCATGCGCTGGTCAACGGCATCGCCGACTATATCGACGAGGACACCGAGGAAGCCCGCCAGCTGTTCGACAAGCCGCTCGAGGTCATCGAGGGTCCCCTGATGGACGGCATGAACGTGGTCGGCGACCTGTTCGGATCGGGCCAGATGTTCCTGCCCCAGGTGGTGAAGTCGGCGCGCGTCATGAAAAAGGCCGTGGCCTATCTGACGCCCTATCTTGAAAAGGAAAAGGCCGCCGCCGGCGACACCCGGGCCAAGGGCAAGATCGTCATGGCCACGGTCAAGGGCGACGTCCACGACATCGGCAAGAACATCGTCGGCGTGGTGCTTCAGTGCAACAGCTACGACGTCGTCGATCTGGGCGTCATGGTGCCCTACCAGAAGATTCTGGACACGGCCAAGGAAGAGAACGCGGACATCATCGGCCTTTCCGGCCTGATCACGCCGTCGCTTGAGGAAATGACCACCGTCGCCCGCGAGATGAAGCGCCAGGGGCTGACCCTGCCGCTGCTGATCGGCGGCGCCACGACGTCCAAGGTCCATACCGCCGTGAAGGTCGCGCCCAACTACGACGGGCCGGTCATTCATGTGCTGGACGCGTCGCGCGCCGTGGGCGTTGCCTCGAACCTGCTGTCGGACAGCCTGAAGGACGGCTACGTCACCAAGATATCGGATGAATACGAGGTTCTGCGCGACAAGCACGCCAACCGCAAGAAGGCCGACAATCAGGCCGCGATCAAGGACGCCCGCGCCAACGGCTTCAAGGCCGATTGGGCGGCCCATGACCCGGCGAAACCGACCTTCACCGGCCTCAAGGTGTTCGAGGACTACGACCTCGCCGAACTGGTCACGCGCATCGACTGGACGCCGTTCTTCCGCACCTGGGAGCTGGTCGGAACCTATCCGTCGATCCTGGAAGACGACAAGGTCGGCGAGGCGGCGCGCAACCTGAAGAAGGACGCCGACGCCATGTTGCAGCAGATCGTCGGCGAAAAATGGCTGTCCGCCCGCGCGGTGATCGGCTTCTTCCCGGCGAATTCCGTCGGCGACGATGTGGAGGTCTATGACGACGGCGGAAAGACCGTGACGACCCTCAACTTCCTGCGCCAGCAGATGAAGAAGGACGCCAAGCGGCCGAATTTCTGCCTCGCCGATTTCGTGGCGCCCAAGGACAGCGGCAAGGCCGACTACGTGGGCGGCTTCGCCGTCACCGCCGGCATCGGCATCGAAAAGAAACTGGCCGAATTCAAGGCCAACCACGACGACTATTCAGACATCCTGCTGAAGGCCCTTGCCGACCGCCTGGCCGAAGCCTTTGCCGAGCGCATGCACGAGCGCGTGCGCAAGGAATTCTGGGCCTATGCGCCGGGCGAGGATTTGTCCAACGACGACCTGATCCATGAGAAATACCAGGGCATCCGCCCGGCCCCGGGCTATCCCGCCTGCCCCGACCATACGGAAAAGCGCAAGCTGTTCGACCTGTTGCAGGCGGAAAAGAACACCGGGATCGAGCTGACGGAAAGTTTCGCCATGACGCCGACGGCCGCCGTCTCGGGCTTCTACTTCGCCCATCCGGACAGCCAGTATTTCGGCATCGGGCGGATTTCCAAGGACCAGGTCGAGGACTACGCCAAGCGCAAGGGCATGGACCTGGAAACCATGGAACGCTGGCTGGCGCCGAACCTGGTCTACGACCGCTAATTCGGCGTCGCCGCCGCTTGGATTTCCGCTGCCCCTGGCGCATCATGGCGCCATGATTCGCATCTCCGTGAGCCCCCCGCCCCGCCCCCAAGGCGCGCCCCGGCCGTGACCGCGTCCGGCGGTCCCTTTCCGCAGCTTCGCGACGTGCCCGCCCTGGTGGTGGGCGTGCGCCATGCGGCCTGGCTGACGCCCGAGGGCGAGATCGAGACCCTGACACCGGCCGAGGCCGCGCGCCGGGTGCGCAAGGCGGGCCGCGTCATGGTCTGCCACGCCAAGACCACGGCGCGGCGGCTCAACCTTCAAGGCATTCCCGCCCTCGACCTGCTGGAACTATTCGCCTTCTGCCGCCCGGCCAGGTTCTGCCTGCCGACGCCGCGCGGCCTGGCCGAGGCCCTGAACCTGGCGCTTCCCGCCAGCCACGAGGCGGAGGCCGAAATTCTGGCCCTGGCCGCCCACCGCCTGCTGACCGAGCTTGGCCAGGAAGGGCGCGGCGACACCGCCGCCATCGCCTGGTCCATGGGCCGGGGCGGCTGGCCCTGGGCCGGGGCTGTGCTGGCGGCGCTCGGCGCCGGGGAAGAACCCCATTCGGCGTCGTCCCGCCGGGGACTGATGATCTGGCAGCGCCTGCCCGAATGGGAGGACGAGGCCCCGCCGCCGCCGCCCGGCAACCAGCCCGTGGCGGCGGCCGAAGCCCGCGCGCAACTGGCGCTTCTGCTGGGTCGGGGATCGGAGCAGCGCCCGCAGCAGGCCGATTACGCCGCCGGCGCCGTCGCCGCCTTCCTGCCCCGCGACCGCGCCGGAGAGCCGCGCTTCGTCCTCGCCGAGGCGGGCACGGGCGTGGGCAAGACACTCGGCTATATCGCGCCGGCCAGCGTGTGGGCGCGGAAGAACCAGGGCACGGTGTGGATATCGACCTTCACCCGCAACCTGCAACGCCAGCTCGACGCCGAACTGGACCGGCTCTACCCCGACGCGGTGGAAAAGGAACAGAAGGTCGTCGTGCGCAAGGGGCGGGAGAACTATTTCTGCATCCTGAATTACGAAGAGGCGCTGGGCCGATCCCTGCAAACGCCGGGCCCGGCCTCGGTCGCCCTTGGCCTGCTGGCGCGCTGGGCCCTCGCGACCCGCGACGGTGACATGGTGGGCGGCGATTTCCCGGCCTGGCTGGCCGATCTCATGGGTACCGGCCTGACCACGGATTTGACGGACACCCGGGGCGAATGCGTCTACGCCGCCTGCGCCCATTACGGCAAATGCTTCATCGAACGATCGCAGCGCCGGGCCAAGCACGCGGAAATCGTGGTCGCCAACCACGCGCTGGTGATGATTCAGGCGGCACTCGGCGGCATCGGGTCCGACGATGGCGGCGGCCTGCCGCTGCGCTATGTGTTCGACGAGGGCCATCACCTGTTCAACGCCGCCGACGGGGCTTTTTCGGCCCATCTGTCGGGCTTCGAGACGGCGGACCTGCGGCGCTGGCTGGTCGGCGCCGAGGAAGGCCAGCGGTCGCGGTCGCGCGGCCTCAAGGCCCGCATCGAGGACCTGATCTCCGACGACGACAAGGCCCAGGACGCGCTGGAGGCCCTGTTGGCCGCCGCCCGCTGCCTGCCCGGCCCCGGCTGGCGGCAGCGCATCGAGGCCGGGCCGCGCGGCCCGTCGGAGGATTTCCTGGCCCGTCTGCGCGCCCAGGTCCTGGCCCGGGCGGAGGACGCCGACGCCGGCTATTCCCTGGAGTGCGAGCCGCATCCGGCGGCCGACGGCCTGCTGGCCGCCGCCGGCGAACTGGAAGGGGCGCTGGCCAAGATGGGCAAGCCCATGGGCGAGCTGATCGAGCGCCTGGCCGGCAAGCTCGACGACGAGGCCGACAACCTGGACACTCAGACCCGTAACCGCGTCGAGGCCGTCGCCCGCTCGCTGGAGCGCCGGGGCCTGGCCCAGATCGCCGCCTGGCGCGACATGCTGAAGGCCCTGAAAAGCGAGACGCCGGAAACCTTCGTCGACTGGTTCGCGGTCGAACGCCAGTTCGGGCGTGAGGTCGACGTCGCCTTCCACCGCCATTACGTGGACCCGACCCTGCCGTTCGCCCGCGACGTGGCGTCGGAAGCCCACGGCGTGCTGGTGACCTCGGCCACCTTGCGCGACATCACCAACGACGACCGCGACCCGGACGGCGACGGCTGGCCCCAGGCATCGGCCCGCACGGGCGCCGTGCACATGACACGCCCGGCCCAGCATGTTTCCGTGCCCTCGCCCTTCGATTACGGCAAACAGACCCGCGTGCTGGTGGTCGGCGACGTGAACCGCAATTCGGCTGACCAGGTGTCGGCGGCGTATCGGGAGCTGTTCATCGCGTCGGGCGGCGGCGCGCTCGGCCTGTTCACGGCGATCAACCGGCTCAAGGCCGTGCACCAGCGCATCGCCGGGCCGCTCGAGGATCTGGACATCCCGCTCTACGCCCAGCATGTGGAGCCGCTGGATACCGGCACGCTGATCGACATCTTCCGCGCCGAACAGGACGCCTGCCTGCTGGGCACCGATGCGGTCAGGGATGGGGTCGACGTGCCGGGGCGGTCGCTGCGCCTGATCGTGTTCGACCGCGTGCCCTGGCCGCGCCCGGACATCCTGCACAAGGCCCGGCGCAACGCCTTCGGCGGGCGCGATTTCGACGAGGCCCTGACGCGGCTCAAGCTGAAGCAGGCGTTCGGGCGTCTGATCCGCCGGGCCGGCGACCGGGGCGTGTTCGTGATGCTGGACCGTGCCCTGCCGACACGCCTGGCCGCCGCCTTCCCTGCCGACGTGGAAATCCAACGGATCGGCCTGAGCGAGGCCGTGCAGCAGGTTAAGGCCTTCCTGTCGGAAGAACCGGCGCAGGATTAGGGCAGCAGTGCGTCCGCGACCTGCGGCAGGGCGAAGAACCCGCCGATGGTGATGACCGCGATGAGGGTCGAGAACAGGGTCGCCGTCGAGGTGCGGCGGATGTATATGTCCTGCTGCTGGGCCAGGACGAAGCAACTGGCCCCCGTCGGCAGGGCCGCCAGCATGACCAGCACGACCAGCCAGTCGGCGCGCACGTCGAGCACATAGGCGCCGAGCACCCAGACCGCCACCGGGTGAACCAGCAGCTTGATCACGACCATGGCCGAAACCTCGCCGATCCCTTCGGAAATGGGCTTGCCGACCAGAAACAGGCCGAGCGCGAACAGCGCCCCCGGCCCGGCCGCCGCCCCCAGCACCGTGGCGTAGGTATCGACCGGCACCGGCAGCTTGAGCCCGCCCAAGGACCAGGCCATGCCGACGGCGCAGCCGATGAACAGCGGGCTTTTGATCAGACCCCAAATGGAATCGACAAACACTTTCGCAAGGGCCTGGCCCGTGCCCTTGCTTTTGCCGGCGACGATCAGAACCTCGGTCACGGCGATGAACACCAGGGTCTGGAACACGGTGGCGATGGCCGCCGGCAGGGCCGCGTCGGGCCCGAAGGCGACGATGGCCAGCGGAATGCCCATGTAGCCCGTGTTGGCGAACACGGAGACCATGGCGAACAGGGAGGACTGCGACATGTCGTTCTTGAAGGCATGCCGCGACAGGAAATAGGCCCCCGCGAAGGTCACGCCGTTGCCGCCCAGATAAGCCAGGATGAAGGGCCAATCAAAAATGGTCGCGGCATCGACCCGGGCCATGGAATGGCCGAGCAGCACCGGCAGCGCCACGTAATAGACGAAACGGTTGAGCGCATCGGTCGAGGACGGCCCCATGACGCCCGCGCGGCCGGCCAGGTATCCCGACAGGATGATGGCGAACACGGGCAGGACGACGTTGAGGACAGGTTCCATGAAGGCTCCGAAAAGGATGCGGGGGCTTGACCGGCGAACGGCGGCCCTCCCATAACGGGTGCGGCTATACTTATAAAGGGGAGAGTTACGGATGACCAATCTTGCGGGAATGACGGTCGGCTTCATCGGCCTGGGCCTGATGGGCAAGCCCATGGCGCGGAACCTGATGCAGGCCGGGGCCAAACTGGTCGTCAACAACCGCTCACAAGGCGTCATCGAAGAGCTGGCCAAGGAAGGCATGACCCCCGCCGGGACGCCCCGCGACGCGGCGGAGGCATCGGATGCCGTCATCTGCATGCTGTCGGACACCCCGGCGCTGGAAAAGGTGCTGATGGGCGAAGACGGCGTGTTCGCCGCCGCCAACCTTCAGGGCAAGCTGGTCATCGACATGGGCACGTCGAAGCTTTTGGTCACCCGCATGCTGGCGGCCAAGGCCCAGGAGCTGGGCGCGGACTATGTCGACGCGCCCGTATCCGGCGGCACGCTGGGGGCCGAGGCCGGGAATTTGACCATCATGGCCGGAGGCACGGACACTGCCTTTGCCCGTGCCCTGCCGATCCTGCAAGTTCTGGGCGCCAAGATCACCCATGTCGGCCCGACGGGGGCCGGGCAGGTCGCCAAGGCCGCCAACCAGGTGATCGTCGGCCTGAACATCGGCGCCGTGGCGGAGGCCCTGTCCCTGGCCCAGGCGGCCGGGGTCGATCCCGGCAAGGTGCGGGAAGCGCTGGGCGGCGGCTTCGCCGACTCGCGCATTCTCGAGGTCCATGGCCTGCGCATGGTCGAGGGCAGGTTCACGCCCGGGGCGCGTTGTCCGATCCAGCGCAAGGACATGGACCAGGCGATGGAACTGGCCGACCATCTGGGCATCGAATTGCCGGCGACGGCGCTCAGCCGCGATCTGTACGACCGGGTGATCGCCGCCGGCGACGGCGACCTGGACCATGCGGGCCTGATCCGCGCCATCCGCCCCGACTGGCCGGTGAACGAAAAGTAAGGTGCGGCCTAAACCGCGGCGGCGGCGGCCGCCTCGGACCGGACCGCCACCGGCAGGGTGAAGGTCACCGTGGTGCCTTCGCCCACGACGCTGTCGATGCGGATTTCCCCACCCTGCATTTCGACCAGGGACTTCGATATGGACAGGCCGAGCCCCCAGCCTTTCTCCGTGGTGAAGGGATTCTGATTGCGTTTCGCGAAGGGCTCCAGCAGCCGATCGATCAATCGGGCGTCGATCCCAGGACCATTGTCGGCGACGGAAACCGCCACGAAACCATCCGTGACCGTGGCGAAAATCCGCACCTTTCCCGACGGCGGCGTGAACTTGACCGCGTTGACGAGCAGGTTGAGGAAAATCTGCTTCACCGCGCGGGCATCGGCCAACACGGGCGGCAGCCCCTCCGGCACGGCGAGATCGATGCCGATGTTCTTTTGATAGGCCCGGTCCCGCGCCGCATCGGCGCATTCGGCGGCGATATCGTGGATGGCGATCGCTTCCGGGTCGTTCAGGGCGGCCCCGGCCTCGATGGCCGAAATATCGAGAAGATCCTCGACCAGAGACAGAAGATAAGCCGCGCTGGTGTGGATGTCCTTGGCGTACTCCTTGTACTTTCCGGCGCCGGGCGGACCGAAGTACTGTTTGTAGAGAATTTCCGAGAAGCCGATGATCGCGTTCAAGGGCGTGCGCAGTTCATGGCTCATGGTCGCGAGGAACCGAGTTTTGGCCTGGTTCGCGTCCTCGGCCAGGTGCAGGGCGCTTCGCAGGTCCTCCTGAACGGTCTTTTCCTGGGTAATATCGACCATGATGGTGATCAGGGCACGGTCACTCCCCGCGCCCAGCAGGACAGGAATTTTATGGTTCCTGAGATGCTTCAACCCGGCGCTGGGGAAGGTCCGCGTGGCTTCATAAATGCTGATTTCCCCGCTCGCCATGACACTATTGTCTTTGTCGATAATGGCGCGGGCATCGCTTTCCGGGAAGACGTCCCACATCGTCTTGCTGATCAAGGCATCGGGACTTGACCCGACCCAAGCGGCATAGGCCGGATTGACCAGCAGAATCCGGCCGTCCTTGTCCTTGAGGGTCATGGCGTTGGGCGCGTTGTCGATGACGGCCTGCAGGCGCGCCTCGCTCGCGGCCAGCGCCTTGCGGGTGTCGATCCGGTCGTCGATATAGGCGAGGATCATGCCAAGGACCATCGTCGCCGGAGTAAAGGTGACGAGGAAGGGCAGGGCGACCGTCTTCATGACCTTCTCGGCGACGGGGGGCGGCAGTTGGGTGAAAATTGCGACGACGACCAAATGAACCAGCAATCCGAAGGCCAGCAGCGTGAGCCAGTTGAGCGGAACGCGGCCGGACTTGAACGCGGCGCGGAAGCCGATGCCCAGGCAGACGCAGGCGACGACGACGGCAACCCCAACGGGGGCGCCGCCACCGCCCAGGTAAATGCGGTACCCGCCGGCGATGAACGCCGCGATGACGCCGCCGACCGGCCCGCCGAACACACCGGACAGGCTGATGATGACCGATCGCGGATCGAAGATGACGCCCGGCGCGATGGCCACGGGGACTTCCATCCCGATCACGCAGATTGCACCGAACAGCACGCCGGAGAGAATCTTTCCGGTCAGTTCTCCGTTTGGCCATCGTTGCGCGATGAAGGCATAGAGCAGGCAAAGCGACAGCAGCAACGAGGCCGCTTTGGCGAATTCAGCGACCATGATCCGATCAACCTACCCTAAAGAAGCGGAATTATTAACTAGACCAAAGGTTCAGGCTCAATCGCGCCGCTTTTATCTACCGCACGTCGGCGCGACCCAGCAGACGGTTTCGGACGCGGGTAAAGGCTTCTTGTCTTGCCTACCCAAACATATGCCGAACGGGACAAAGCCTCCAGCGGGCGGGAAGGCCACTTTCCCGGCAATTGAACGATAGATCTTTTAATATTTAGCATATTTTTTAATCATTAATAAAAATGTGATTTATTTTTATGCATTCACGACAACAACGAGGCCCCCTCCGCGCATGGCTGAATGTCCCTAAGTGGTTGCTTCAAGATGATAATTCGTCGCAACGCCGGATTGGCACAGGACTTGCTGATTGCATCTGCGAAGGGTGGGCCAAAAGACCCGCCGACGCCTGACACAAACAACAACAACAGTGGCAATCAAGAAAACGACAATGCGTGTGATGCTGGTAACGGATATCCCCGACGCGCTGGAGGCCATCATGGCCCACGCCCAGGGATCAGGTGGCGCGGTGCACGAGATCGTCGCCCTGGCCGCCCCCAATGAAACCCTTGCCGACAAGGCCCGTGACGCGTCTCCCGACGTGATCGTGGTGCATGTCGCCAGGCCCGAGGAATACTCCTTCACCGACCTGCAAAGTCTGAACGAATCAGCGCCCCTGCCGGTCATGTTCCTGGCCGATGACGCGCGGCCGGAAATCATGGCCCAGGCATCCCATGCCGGGGTCAACGCCTACCTGCCTGTGGACGCGGGGCTGAAGGCCTTTCCGACCCTGGCGGAATGGACCCGGGCCCAGTTCCTGACCGTTCGCGAGCTGAAGAAGCGGTTGAAGGAAAAGGAAGACAAGCTTGCCGACCGCATCACCATCGAGCGGGCCAAGGGCATCGTCATGAAGCTCAAGGGGCTGGAAGAAGACACCGCCTATCACGAGATCCGGAAACTGGCCATGAAACGGTCCCAGCCCATGCGCGTCGTCGCGGAACAGATCATCGACACCGAAAGTCTGGTGCTGTGCAAGGGGTGACCGCACGGAATTTTCGTTTTTCTAAGTCCATCTCCTCCCAAGGACGGACTTAGGGAAGGCGGCGGGTCGGTATCGACAGCCACTCTCCTCGGGACCCGCCGCCTTCCTCCCCTCTCATCCGATAAAAATCGAACGCAGGCCGCAGCCTAGGTGATAAGGCCGGCTAGGCGGTGAGGCCGGCGACGTCCCCGGCATCGACCTGGGCCATGGGCTTGGCGATTTTCCACGTCAGGTTGGCCCGGCCGTCCGCCATGACGGCGATCACCGTCTCCACGTCGGGGCAGCCGTCTTCATGGCAGCGCAGTTCGGACACCATCAGGGTCGCCCCGTCGTCCAGGGCGAAGTGCGCCCGGACCAGGTCCTTGATGCGCTGGGCACTGCCGTCGGGCTTGGCCCGCGACAGGCCGAGAATATCATCCATGATCGTGCCTCCCTGTTTCCTGGCGGAAGGCGCCTGACCAACGCGGGGTCAGGACACCACGGGCTCTAAAATACGCATGACGGCGACCGCCCCGGACTCGTCCGTGGCGACCAGGGTCGCCCCGTCGGCGGTCCAGGCCAGGCCCGTGACCGCATGGCCGCTGGCGGGCCGGGCGATCATCGCCGTTTCCTGTTCGATGGCGCCGATCAGCACCGTGCCGTCGGAATAGCCGCCGGCGACCACGTGGTCCGCCGGATGGGCCGCGACCTGACGCACCACGCCGTCGTAGACATAGCCGAATTCCAGGGGCGGCTTGCCCGACGGCCCCTTGCCCGAACAATCCCAGGACGTCACCGTATCGGCCCCCGAGGCCGCCACGTACTGGCCGTCGGCGGTCCAGGTGACGGCGCGGATCTTGGACGGATAGCCCGACATGCGCATGCCCGTCCTGTCCTTCCAGCGCCAGCAGTGCATCTCCTTGTCCTGCATGGCCGTGACGATGAACTGACCGTTCGGCGACCAGGCGACGGCGGTGTGCGACCCATGCCAGTCGAGCCGCACGGGCTTTTGTTTCGCATCGGTCAGCGACCACACACTAACCCCGTCGTAATGGGCAGCCGCGATCCGCGTGCCGTCGGGCGAGAACGTAAGGCCCGCGACGGTCGAGGGATGGTCCGACGCCGAAAACACCACCGCCCCCTCCGCGTCCAGAACGGTCAGCGTCTTGGCCGCCGCGAAGGCGCGCAGTCCCTTGCCCGAATGCACGGCGATCTCACCGACCCAGGGTCCGCCCGTTTCCGCGAGCCTGGTGACCGCCGATCCGCCGAGACGCAGCAATTCGCCCCCGTCCGTGCCGATCAGCACCCCCGCCCCGCCGATATCGGCGGCGGCGGCGATCGGCGTTGCCGATACCTGCGCCACGACCGACGGCTGCGCCCCGTCGAGCACCAGGCCGAGGGCGCGGATCGTGCCGTCGCCATAGCCGATGACGGCGCGGGCTTCGGCCGGCTCGATGACCGTGAAGGTCGGATGGACGCCCACTGCCGGGCTTTCGCTGAGCTTGACCGAGGGCGAGATGATCCGCGCCCCCACGTCCGGATTGCCGGTGCCGGCAAGCCCCAAGGCGGCGGGATCGAACCCGGCGGCGGCCATCATGCCGCCACCGTGCAGCCGTCGAACGCGCTGCGCAGTTCGGCCTCGTCCAGATTGCGGCCGATGAACACCAGACGCGACGACCGCGCGTCGCCGCCCCAGGGCGCGCCCCAGGCACTGTCCATGACCATGTGAACGCCTTGGAAGACGTAACGATTTTCCTGGCCCGACAGGTTGAGGATGCCCTTGGTCCGCAGGACGTCGACGCCGCGTTCCGTGATGAAGCCGCGGATCCAGTTGGAGAACTTCTCGGGCTCGATGGGATTGTCGGTCTTCAGGCTGATGGAAATGATGTTCTCGTCGTGCTCGTGGTCGTCCTCTTCGTCCAGCAGACCCGGCTCGAATTCCAGCACACGGGAAAGGTCGAAGGCCCCGCGGTCGAGCACGTCGGCGATCGGCACCTGGCTTTTCACCGTTTCGATGACCTTGGCCATCCGGTTGAGGCTGCTGATCTTGGCCTTCACGGCGTTCAGCTTGTCGCCGTCGACCAGATCGGTCTTGTTCAGCAGAATGATGTCGGCGAAGGCGACCTGTTCGGCCAGTTCGTGTTCCTCGTCCACGGCATCCAGGAAATGGCAGGCGTCGACCACCGTGACGACGGCGTCGAGCGCGACCTTGGCCTGCACGTCCTCGTCCACGAAGAAGGTCTGCACCACCGGGGCCGGATCGGCCAGGCCCGTGGTTTCGATGATCATGCCGTCGAAATCGTCGGCGCGTTTCATCAGCGTCGAAATGATGCGGATCAGATCGCCGCGCACGGTGCAGCAGATGCAACCGTTGTTCATTTCGAAGATTTCCTCGTCGGCGTCGACGACCAGGTCGTTGTCGATGCCTTCCTCGCCGAATTCGTTGACGATGACGGCGTACTTCTTGCCGTGCTGTTCCGTGAGAATCCGGTTCAGCAGGGTGGTTTTCCCCGCCCCCAGATATCCGGTGATCAGCGTAACGGGCACCTTTGCCTGTTGCATGTGGTCAGCGCTCCCTTGTGCTTGGGCGATCCGCCCGCCCTTGGGCGAATCCCCATTTACGTTTCAGTCTTGGCCGGGGGCGGCGCGTTGTCCCGTCACGCCGCGCCCCGGTCTTGCAGGCTTGGACTTAGAGAAGGGCCTCGACGAGGAAGCCTTCGATATGCTCCAGCGTCAGGAACATGCCGATGCCGGCGACCACGGCACCCGCCAGGCGGGCTTCCATGGCCGTCGATTCCGTGGCCTTCCACACCTTCAGGGCGACCGTGCCGGCCGCGACGGCGATGCCGTACTGCAGAACGCCGAGGCCGATCAGATAGCCGACCAGGACCTGGGCGCCCACGCCCGCTTCCTGGGATGCCATCGCATCGCCGAAGGCGGAGCCGTGAAACAGGCCGAAGGCGGCGAACACGGCAATCGCCGCGACGATGCCGAGCGAGCGGCCCGACAACACCACCGCACCCAGCGCCAGCAGCGACAGGCCGATGACGATTTCCTTGGCCGGCAGGCCGACGCCCAGGCTCATCATCAGACAGCCCGCGAGCATGGCGGCGATGTAGGCGGCGGGGGCCGTGAAGCGGTGGCCGGTATAAAGCGCCGCGACCCCGACCAGCAGCACGAAGAACAGATGGTCGAAACCGAGCAGAGGATGGCCGATGCCGGACAGCACGCCGTGGGCGAACGTGGTCATCGGAGCACCACCGAGCGGATGGTGGGCGAGCGCCGGGTCGGCCGCGAGAACTGCCGCCGTGCCGAGCGCGAGTGCTGGAACCAGGTTCGTGAGTTTGGTGCGGATCATGGGTAGGTACCTCTCTGTACTGATGAATTTTCGTTGCGTGACGGACGGGCTCCGCCGTTGGAGGCCTATTCAGGTTTCCTAGTAGACTTTGTAGGGCAGGAACTTGCCGTTCAGGGTGATGACCACCCGGTCGCCTTTGGGATCGGCCTTGCGGTCGATGTCCATTTCGAAGTCGATGGCCGACATGATGCCGTCGCCGAATTCCTCCTCGATCAGGGCCTTGAACGTGGTGCCGTAGACCTGGATCAGCTCATACAGCCGGTAGATCAGGGGATCGGTCGGGACCGGATTGTCCAGCGAGCCGCGCGACGGCACCATCATCAGTACCGCGATCTCTTCTTCCGACAGGTTCAGGCCCATGGCGTTGGCGGCGGCTTCCGCCTGTTCCTTGGTCATGGACATCTGGCCCAGCAGGGCCGCCGTGGTCCATTCCTTCGACTGGCCGACCTTCGCGGCCACGTCAGCCCACTTGATGCCCTTGATGATCTTGTGGGTGACGATCTTCTCGGTCAGTTCGGCGCGATTCATTGGGAAAGTCTCCTTCGTTGATGACAATTTGTGTCGATGGTGGTTAAGCCTGCGCGCGCAGCACGCCCGTGCCGGTTTCACCGGCTTCGTCGGTGATGACGGTGGGGCGCACGACGGGCGGATGCCGGGGATCGTAATCGGGGGAGGCCAGTTCGTCCTTGAAGCCCACCGAGCGGTTGACCAGGAATTCGATCAGGTGGTTGCGGACGGGATAGTAGTTGGCCTGGGTGTGCATGTTGGCGCGGGTGCGGTCGCGCGGCAGCGAATTTTCGACGATCTCGCAGATCCGCGCGTCGGGCCCGTTGGTCATCAGGATGATCTTGTCGGCGAGCAGGATCGCCTCGTCGATGTCGTGGGTGATCATGAACACGGTCTGCTCGGTCTCGGCGCAGATGCTGAGAAGCTCGTCCTGCAGCGATCCCCGGGTCAGGGCGTCGAGCGCCGAGAACGGTTCGTCCAGCAACATGATCTGCGGCTCGATCGCCATGGCGCGGGCGATGCCGACGCGCTGCTTCATGCCGCCGGACAGTTGTGACGGCTTCTTGTTTTCCGACCCCGTGAGGTGCACCAGGTCGATGAACTTCTGGCAGTGCTTGTAAAGATCCTTCTTGGCCATGCGCGGCCATTTGGACGTCACCGCGAAGGCGATATTGCCCATCACGGTCATCCAGGGCATCAGGGCGTGGCTCTGGAACACCACGGCGCGGTCGAGCGAGGTGCCGGTCACTTCCTGGCCCGACACGATGACGCTGCCGGAACTGGCCGTGGCGAGGCCCGCCAGGATGTTCAGCAACGTCGTCTTGCCGCAGCCGGAATGCCCGATCAGGCAGACGAACTCGCCGGGTTCGACCGAGAACCAGATGTCTTCGAAGACGGTGGTCTCGCCCGATCCGTCCGGGGCCGGGAAGCGCTGCGCCAGGCCTTCGACGCGGATGCGGGGCTGGGAGGAATTGTTCATGCTGTCGGTCATCATCTTGGCTCCGTTATTTCTTTTATTCGGCGTAGGTGACGAGACGCGCCAGGTAGGACAGCATCAGGTCCAGCACCATGCCGATCAGGCCGATGAAGAAGATCGCGGCGATCACGTTGGTGATCGACAGGTTGTTCCATTCGTTCCACACGAAGTAGCCGATGCCCGTGCCGCCCACGAGCATCTCGGCCGCGACGATGACCAGCCAGGCGATGCCGACGGAAATCCGCATGCCGGTCATGATCGTCGGTGCCGCCGCCGGCAGGATCACGCGGAAGGCCGTGCGCAGGTGGCCGACCTCAAGCGTCTTGGCCACGTTCAGCCATTCCTTGCGTACGCTGGCGACGCCGAAGGCGGTGTTGGTCAGCATCGGCCAGACCGAACAGATGAAGATCACGAACACGGAGGAAATGATGGAATCCTTGATCGTGTAGAGGGCGAGCGGCATCCAGGCCAGCGGCGAGACCGGCTTCATGATCTGGATGAACGGATCGAGCGCCCGGTAGAACAGCGGCGACATGCCGATCACGAAGCCGAGCGGAATGGCCACCAGCACGGCGAAGCCGAAGCCGACCAGCACGCGCAGGATGGAATAGCCCAGCTGAATGCCGATGCCCTTGTCGTTGGGACCGACGTCGTAGAAGGGGTTCAGGACGTGCTCCCAAATCTGCTTGCCGACCTCGAGGGGCCCCGGCATCGCCGAGGCCCCCTTGGCCGTAGCCCCCATCAAGGCGGCGTAAGCGGGGTCCATGTCCGCCGCCGATCCCGTGCCGGCGGGCAGTAACAGTTGCCACAGCCCCGCGAAGGCGAAGAACAGCGCGATCGACAGGACAATGGCACGGGATTGCAGTGACATGGACATGGTGGATCCTCTTACGTTCTCTTGATGGCGAAGGACTGGACGTAGTCTTCCGCTTTCGCGGCGTCGAACGTCTTGCCCATGATGTTGTAGGTTTCGTAGGTCGTTTTCGGCGGCGTGCCGTACGGCCCGGTCAGTTTCATCTCGGCCATCAGCTTCTGGGCGTCGGTGGCGAGATAGACCTCTTCGGCGACCTGCTTGTAGTCGACGTCACCCTTGATGTAGCCCCAACGCTTCATCTGCGTCAGGATCCACACCCCCATGGAGTGCCAGGGGAACGGATCGAAATCGATCCGGTCCGGGACCTTCTTCACGTTGCCGAGGCCGTCCGCGTAGGTTCCGACGAGCACCTGTTCCAGAACCGTGACCGGCTGGTTCAGGTAGTTCTTCGGCGAAATCGCCTTGGAGATTTCCTTGCGGTTGGACTTGACCGACGCGAAGTCGGTGGCCTCCATGATGGACTTCCACAACGCCAGGAAGGTGTTGGGGTTGCCCTCGATGAAGGACTTGGAGGCGGCGAAGGCGCAGCAGGGGTGCTTGTCCCAGATGTCCTTCGTCAACTTGTGGATGAAGCCGACGCCGTCATAGACCGCGCGCTGGTTGAACGGATCCGGCGACAGGTAGCCGTCGACGTTTTCCGCCCGCAGGTTGGCGACCATTTCCGGCGGCGGCAGGACGCGTATCTGGATGTCCTTGTCGGGATCCAGCCCGTGTTCGGCCACGTAGTAGCGCAGCAGGAAGTTGTGCATGGAATACTCGAACGGCACGGCGAACTTGAAGCCCTTCCACATCTTCGGGTCGTTCTTGTCCTTGTGCTTGGTCGACAGCACGATGGCCTGGCCGTTGATGTTTTCCACCGCCGGCATGGTCCAGGGCACCTTGGTCGAACCGGCGCCCATGTTGATCGCGAGCGGCATGGGCGTGAGCATGTGCGCCGCGTCGTATTCGCCGGAAAGCGATTTGTCGCGAGACACGGCCCAGCCGGCCGTCTTGATCACGGAAACGTCGAGGCCGTACTTTTTGTAGAAGCCCATGGGATGCGCCATGATGATCGGCGTGGCGCAGGTGATGGGCACGAAACCGACGTTCAGCTTGGTCTTTTCAAGCTTGCCGCCGGCCTGGGCCATTTCCACCGCCATGGCCTTGGCTTCCTCGAGCGGGAACATGGACGCGATGGCGGCATAGGCCGTCCCCGCACCGACCGCCTTGAGGAACGCCCGGCGGTGCATGTCGCCGCCGAACAGTCCCTGCATGACGGCCGATTCCACGGCCCGGGACATGGAGGATTCCAGGTCCGAGGCGTCCGGTTCGGCGTCCAGGTTGGCCATCTCTTGCCGATGGTTCTGCACGGCCCGCATCATGTCGCCCTGGCCGTTCGCTTCGGCGGCCTGACGCATGGACACGCAGGCCGCTTCCTGGCAGGACGGATCGAAGCAGTTGGCCGCGTTGTGGCCAGCGGCCCCGGCGGCCGAGGTGGCCTCCGCCGCGTCTACGTCTTCCGAACATTGGAACCGGGACGCATCCTTACCCTGCGCCGCGGCCATGGCCATGTTGTGCTCGATGATGGATCGGTGTTGCCCGCAGGGACAGCCGTTCCACAAGAGCTTGTCGGGATCAAACGGGTTTGCAAAGGCTCCCATTGATTTACTCCATAAAAAAAACGCCCAAAGCCGGGACCACGCCTGTGATCCGGTCATTGGACGTCCTGGTCCTGTCGGGGGCCGTCATCGTCCCCCTGTATGAGCCCGACGACCTCATCGTCGCCCGTCTCGGTTCTCCAGCGGTCGGGCGTCATCGTCCAACCGCCAAACTGTTGTGCCGCCGTCGCGCCTAGATCGCGCCGGGCGGCGAATTCCTACAGCTGCATGACCTCGGCAGCCTCGACGACCATTTCCGCGACCGCCACCAGGCGCACGCCGCGCTGCATGGCGCGGGTGCGCAGCAGGGTATAGGCCGCGTCCTCGTCCAGGGCGCGCTCGCGCATGATGATGCCCTTGGCGCGTTCGATGACCTTGCGGTCGCGCAGCGCGTTGCGCGCCTCGTCAAGTTCCTCGCGCAGCCCCCGGGTGTTGGAGAAATTGGCCTTGGCCAGGTCGATGGCGGAACGGATGCGGTTGCCGTTGACGCCGACCACGACGCAGGCGTTGACTCCGGCGGCGACGGCCTGGTGGATGGCGTCGGTGGAGCCGTCCTCGGTGATCAGGACGGTCGGGCGGCGCTGTTCCGTCGGCAGGGCGCGCAGCGCGTCGAGCAAATCCTTATCCGGCTCGGTCGCATAGATCATGATGGCGTCGGCGGTGGTTTGGGCGGCGGCTTCGGCGAAGCGGCTCATGTCGGTCAGCACGCCGGTGACGCTGTAGCCCTGCTCGACCAGCAGGCGCTTGGTTGCTTCGGCGCGCGGGCGGTCCCGCTCGACCACGAGAACGCTGGTGCCGACTGGCGTCATCAGACGAATTTGCATGACCGTGGTCGCCCCGTGTTCCAATCCAGGCCGCCGAAGGGTCCGGCGGCGAAAGCTTTAAATCCCGGCATCCGGCCGGCATTTCAGCCCGTCATGGGGCAAATGGCCTCCGTAAGGTCGCCCGTCCTTGGGCGCAGAGGACGCCGGGCGGCATCGCGTTCCGGCATGATTCCTATTTCAAGGCCCGTGCCAACTCGCAAAAACCAGACAATCCATTGATTTAAAAGGGAATATCAGGCCTGGATTCGGTTAGGCCGCCGCAGTTTGTGCTTAATTTTTAAGCGCAATGAAAACGGCAGCGTAAATTTTAGCCATTTTTAGGGACCGGCGGCGGCGACATGCCAGGGACGGCGTCAGATACCCAATTCCTGGGCCGTCAGCAGGCTTTCCGCGACCTCGACCATGCGCTTGCCCTTGGCCCGGGCCATGGCGCGGATGGCGTCATAGGCGGCGGGTTCGGTCATGGCGCGCTTTTCCATGAGCACGGCCTTGGCGCGGTCGATGATCTTGCGTTCGGCCAGCTGGCTTTCCGCGTCGGTCGCCCGCTGTTCCAGCTCGCGGTAGGCCTCGAACCGCGAGATCGCGACGTCGACCACGGGTTGGATGCGGTCGCGGCGCAGGCCGTCGATGATATAGGCGCTGACCCCGGCCCGGATCGCCTGCTTGGTCATTTCCGGGTCGCTTTCATCGACGAACATGGCGATCGGGCGTTTGACCTCGCGCGACACGCGGAACATCTGCTCGACCGTGTCGCGGTTGGGGTTTTCCAGGTCGATCAGGATCACGTCCGGGTCGATGGCGGCGATGCGCGGCACCAGATCCGTCATCTCGCGCAGATGGTGGACCTGGTTGTAGCCCGCGTCCTCCAGCCCCGCCAACAGGACCTCGGCGCGCTCCGCGCTCTCATCAATGACCAGGATCTTCAGGACGGCGCCCGACATCTCTCATCTCCAAACACGCGACGTGTTGGCTGCGGCTTATAATCTGCTCGGATGCGCCCCCAGATGCGGACAGTCTTGTTTCCGTCCTTCATTACCCAAGACGGTAGAATTTGTTCACCCAGCTTTCAAGATGCATTCGCGGTGCCCCTGTGCATATTCTTCGCCGCCGGGCGGACGGCTGCCGACGATGCCCGCCCTAGCTTTCTCCCGCCATAAGCACGTCAGCCAGCAAATCCGGGCAGACCACGAAAGGCGAATGGCCGCAGTCCAGGTCCCAGGTGCGCCGCGCCGGCAGGGCGTCGAGCATGGAATCCTGAAGATCGGCGGTAATAGCGAAATCCTGGCGGCAGGAAATGTAATCGCGCGGCACCCGCCCGAAATTCTCCGGCGTCAGGGCAAGGGCTTGGCGGAAGATCGCCACGGGTTCGGGCCTCAGGCGGGAGAAGACCCAGTCGAGGTCGTCCTCCGGCGCGTCCTGATAGAAGGCGTCCCAGGTCGTCTGACGGTCGACGGCAAGACAGGGCGTGTTTTCGAACAGGACCTTGTCCGCCCGCGCCCGCGTGTCGCCGTCACGGCGCGCCCAGTCGACGATGCTTTCCCCCGGGCCCGGCATGTAGGCCGTGAGATAAACCAGACGAGCGATCAGGTCTGGCACACGCTCGGCAACCTCGGCGATCACCGCCCCGGCCATGGAATGGCCGACCAGGGTGACGGGATCGCCCTGTTGCCGCACGACCCCAGCGACATGGTCGGCATAGAGGGCCAGGGTGAGGTCCGCTGACGGCGTCCGGTCGCTCCCGTGGCCCGGCAGGTCGGGCGCGATGACATCCGCCCCCGGGGCCCGCAGAAGCGGCGTCAGCCGATCCCAGCACCAGGCGCCGTGATAGGCGCCGTGGACCAGGACGAAACGGACGGCCACGGCGGCCCGGCGCCCTAGAGGGCGACCAGGTCGAAGGCGACGCTGATGCGCGTACCTTCGCCGGCGAACGGAATGGTGCGGTGGAAATAGGCCGAGGGGAACAGATACATGACCCCTTCCTCGGGCGGGAACAGTTGCAGGCGCGGCGGATGACGCAGGGTGAACTGCTGCGGGGCCTGGAAGAATTCGATGAAGCCGTTGGTGTCGCCCGGGTCCGTGACCTGGGCCGGCAGCTGCGGATAATAGACGCCGGACAGGAAGCCTGACGGATGGATATGCGGCATCTGGTGGCCGCCGGCGTTCATTTCCACCGCCCAGACGGTCAGCGAATATTCGTCGGACCAACGGGTGAACAGGGGATGGGAACTGCGCCGGTGGCGACGGCGGTAGGCGCGCGCGGCCTCGGCGATCATGTCCTTGAAATGGGTCATCGGGCCCCAGGGATCGCACACCAGGCTGCCCGTGTGGCGGCCCGCGACGGTGGCATGGCTGGGCGGCGACGGGACCAGGGACGGATGGCTCAGGATATGGCGGACCATCGCCTTGTTGAAATCGGCCAGTGACGCGAAGCCGTCCGGCGCCAGGGGCCGGTGGCCCATGATCAAATTGGGCGGGAGGAACGCCTCGGCCTCCGCCGGCTGGCCCATGTCGGTCATTACGATGGCCCGGTAGGCGAGCATTTCCGGATCGCCCGGCACGGCCGCCAGACGGTCGTCACAGACCTTGAGCGCGCGCGCATGGTCGCCGGCCTGGACCAGGGCGTCGATCAGGTTGACCCGCGCGAGGCGGTGGCCAGGCTCGGCGGTCAGTACGGCCTCGTACCCGGCGCGGGCACCGGCGATGTCGCCGGCGTCGAGCTTCAGGGTAGCCACCATTTCATCCAGGTCCGCGGACCTTGCCCCCTTGGCCGCCGCCTGCGCGATGATGTCGGCGGCTTCGTCCTTGCGGCCGTCCTGGATCACCGCCGCCGCCAGCCCGGCCCACACCCCGGCGTCGTCCGGCACGCGCTGCGTCAGAGCGCGGAACGCGGCCTCGGCGCCCGCGTGGTCGCCGCTCTGCATCAACGCCTGGGCATGCTGAAGGGCGAACAGGGGGTTGTCCGGAAACCGCCGCATGCAGTCCGCCAGGAAGGGGATGACCGTTTCGTAATGTTCCGTGCCGAGCCTCGCCTGCGCCAGATTTTCCCAGGCCGGCTGCCAGTCGGGCATGGCCTCACAGGCCGCCGTCAGGTGCCGGATCGCCTCGGACCACTGGTGGCGGCGCAGCTGGAGAGAGCCCAGGTTGTAGTGCACGGGCGGCGAATCGGGCGCCAGATCGAGGGACCGGCGATAGGCCGGGATCGCCACCCGCGACACGCCGAGCCGGTCCGCCGCGTGACCCATCATCGCCCATTGCCCGGCATCGAGCGCCCTTTGCGCGTCGAGGCGGGAGAACAGTTCCAGGGCCAGATCGTCGGCCCCCGCCTGATAGGCCGCCGCCGCGCCCAGGCCCAGGGCGTCGCCATCGGCGCGACCGGTCACGGCGGCCTGATAGGCCGCCTGCGCCGCATCGGCGAGGCGTCCGGCACTGATCAGTTTCTTGATGTCGCCGGCGGCGGCGTCGATGGTCATCCGTTGATACCCGGCTTGCATGTTTCCCGTCTCCCGAAACCTAGCAAACTTCTGCATCCCGCCCTATAGCCGAGGTGGCTCCGCCCGCCCTTGATCCAGGTCACGCACAGGAAACCGCGCATAAGAAAAGGGCCGCCCCCGAAGGCGCGGCCCTTTCCCAAGCAAACGGTAGGCGACGGGATTAGAAGCCCATGCCGCCCATGTCGGGCATGCCGCCACCCGGAGGCATGCCGCCGGCGTCTTTCTTTTCCGGCTTCTCGGCGACCATGGCTTCCGTGGTGATCAGCAGACCGGCGATGGACGCCGCATCCTGCAGAGCCGTACGGACGACCTTGGTCGGGTCGATGATGCCGGCCTTCAGCATATCGACGTACTTGCCGGTCTGGGCGTTGAAGCCCTGGGTCTTGACCTTGCCTTCAAGCAGCTTGCCGGCGACCACGGCGCCGTCGAAACCGGCGTTTTCCGCGATCTGACGGATCGGGGCCTGCAGGGCACGCAGCACGATGTTGATGCCGACCTGCTGGTCGTTGTTTTCCGGGGTCAGCTTCTTCAGGGCGTTGGTCGCGTAAAGCAGGGCGGAACCGCCGCCCGGAACAACACCTTCCTCGACCGCGGCGCGGGTGGCGTGCAGGGCGTCGTCGACGCGGTCACGCTTTTCCTTAACCTCGACCTCGGTGGCGCCGCCCACGTTGATGACGGCCACGCCGCCGGCCAGCTTGGCCAGACGTTCCTGCAGCTTCTCGCGGTCGTAGTCCGAGGTGGTTTCCTCGATCTGCGCCCGGATCTGGTTGCAGCGCGCTTCGATGTCTTTCTTCTTGCCGGCGCCATCGACGACAGTGGTGTCGTCCTTGGTGATGATGACGCGCTTGGCCGTGCCCAGCATTTCCAGGCCGACGTTTTCAAGCTTGATGCCGATGTCTTCGGAAATCACCTGGCCGTTGGTCAGGATGGCGATGTCTTCCAGCATGGCCTTGCGGCGGTCGCCGAAGCCCGGCGCCTTCACGGCGGCGACCTTCAGACCACCGCGCAGCTTGTTGACGACCAGGGTCGCCAGCGCTTCGCCTTCGATGTCTTCGGCGATGATGATCAGCGGACGGGAGGCCTGAACGACGGCTTCCAGAACCGGCAGCAGCGGCTGCAGCGAGGACAGCTTCTTCTCGTGGATGAGAATGAAGGGATTGTCCATGTCGCAGGTCATCTTGTCGGCGTTGGTGATGAAGTACGGCGAGGTGTAACCCCGGTCGAACTGCATGCCTTCGACGACGGTCACGTCCGTGTCCAGGCCCTTGGCTTCCTCGACTTCGATGACGCCTTCGTTGCCGACCTTCTGCATCGCTTCGGCGATCATCTTGCCGATCGCTTCGTCGCCGTTGGCGGAAATGGTGCCGACCTGGGCGATCTCGTCGGAGGTCTTGACCTTCTTGGAGACGGACTTGACGTCGGCCACGACGGCTTCGACGGCCATGTCGACGCCGCGCTTCAGGTCCATCGGGTTCATGCCGGCGGCCACGGCCTTGACGCCTTCGCGGACGATGGCCTGGGCCAGCACGGTGGCGGTGGTGGTGCCGTCGCCGGCTTCGTCATTGGTCCGGGAAGCGACTTCCTTGACCATCTGCGCGCCCATGTTTTCGAACTTGTCGGTCAGCTCGATTTCCTTGGCGACGGTGACGCCGTCCTTGGTGATGCGCGGCGCGCCGAACGCCTTGTCGATAACGACGTTGCGGCCCTTGGGACCGAGGGTCACCTTGACCGCGTTGGCCAGGGTGTCGACACCCTTCAGCATGCGGTCGCGGGCGTCGCTTGAAAACTTAACTTCCTTAGCAGCCATCTTCTCTAATCCTCTTGGTTCGATCTTTTTCGGGTGCCTTGCGGGCGGTCGATCAGCCTTAGCCGATGATGCCCAGCAGGTCTGATTCCTTCATGATGATCAGCTCGTCGCCTTCGATCGTCACTTCGGTGCCCGACCACTTGCCGAACAGGACCTTGTCGCCCTTTTTCACGTCGAGCGGCGTGATCGAGCCGTCTTCGTTGCGGGTGCCGGACCCGACGGCGATGATCTTGCCTTCCATGGGCTTTTCCTTGGCCGTGTCGGGGATGATGATCCCGCCCTTGGTCTTCTCGTCCTGCTCGATGCGCTTGACCAGAACACGGTCATGCAGAGGCCTGAACTTCATTGTCGCTCTCCGTCAAATAATGGAAACATAAGGGTTTTTTTGTGGTTGTTAGCACTCAACCCCAGTGAGTGCCAGCGATGTAGTCCGCTGGGACGCATCTGTCAAGGGAGATCGGGCCGAATCCGTGGAAACCCTGGGCTATTTACCGCTTGCGGGGGGTAACGGGGGCTTCAGCCGGTGCGCGTGAAGATCACGTTGACGTCGGTATCCGCGCGCTGAACGCCGCGGCGCGCCTCGGCGAACCCGGCATCGGCCAAAAGGGCTGGAATTTCCGCGTCGTCCGGGGCGATCTCGATCAGCAGCGACTTGACCCGGCCGCTTTTCAGCAAGCCCATGGCGCCCTTGAGGATCTGCGGCTCGATGCTGTCGACGTCGATCTTGATGTGCTGCGGCGGGGCAAAGCCGTAGCGGTCGATCAGGCTGTCGGCGGACAGCGCGAAGGCGTCCACGGCGATCTCCGCCTTGGCGAAGCCCAGGCGCGACAGGCCGCTGTCGTAAAGCGACGAACCCGAGGTTCCGGCCTCGAACGACGGCATGTAGAACCGCCCGCGCCCGTCCTTGTCGCTGAGCCCCAGGCAATGGGCCTGGACGGCCTCGCCGACGCCGTTCTCGACCACGTTACGGGCCAGGCAGTGAAAGGAAAACGGATTGGGCTCGAACGCCACGGTCGAAATGCCCCGCTTGCCCGCATAGACCGCATAGGGCCCGACGCTGGCGCCGATGTCCCAGAACACCTCGCCGGCCTGAAAGCCGTCGATCCATTCGACCGTTTCCGGTTCGCGGGAGAAGGCGTGGCGGGCGAAATAAAGGGCATCCTTGCCGGGCGTATAAAGGGTGATCGGGCCCTGCGGCGTCGCGACCGGCACCCGGGGCGTCAACGCGTCGGCCAGGCGCGCCTGCGTCGCATAGCGCGGCCAGCGCGACATCGGCGCCGTCAGCCCCCGGACCAGGCCGGCCAGAAATGCGGAATAGGTTTTACTCATGCCGTGCCGTCGCCGGCGCCGTCCTTGCCGAGCACGCGAGCGTAAATGCTTTCCAACTGCCGGACCACGGCTTTCTGGCCATAGGTTTCCAGGCAGTCGCGGCGCAGCTTGGCGCGGTCGAAGGACGCCGCCCGCCCGTGCATGTCGCCGAGCGCCCGGGCCATCGCCCCGTCGTCGCCGGGCGGCACCAGGATACCGCTGTCCGGGGTCAGGATGCCCTCGGGCCCGCCGCAGATGGTGGCGACCACGGGGGCGCCCTGGGACAGGGCCTCGATGACCACGACGCCGAAGGTTTCCACGAAACTGGGCAGCACGACCGCATCGGCGGCGGCCATGGCGCGGCGCACCTCCCCGGCTGGCAGCAGGCCGATGACCTTGACCCGGTCCCCCAGCCCCAGGTCCGCGGCGAGCCGCATGAGCGGCGCGCCGTCGCCCGAACCGACGAAATGCAGTTCCACGTCCGGCCCGCCCGGCGGAAAAGCCCGGGCGAAGGCCCGGATCAGGCCTTCCTGGTTCTTTTCCGCGGAAATGCGCGCGGCGCACAGGAACACGAAAGGCCCGCCCGGCGCCTTCGCCTCGGGCGCCGTCGTCTCGAAGGCCGGCGTCAGGATGTTGGGGACGACGGTTGTCGGGTCGGCCTGGGCCGCGTACTGGTCGAGCAGAATGTCGCGCAGTTGCGGGCTGACCGCGACGCGCGCATCGGCGGCCCCCAACACCCCCGCGATCAGGCGCCTCTGCCACCAGCGGTGCTTGGCTTGTGCGAAGTCGGTGGAATGTTCCGTCAGCACGAAGGGGATGCCGCGGCGCGCGGCCAGGCGTTTGGCCAACACCCCGCCGTACAGCGCCGCATGGGCGTGCAGGATGTCGGGCCGTCCTTCCGCCGCCGCGTAGGCGTCGAACAGACGGGTTCCGGCGGCGGCGAACTTGCAGGCGTCGCGGAACGGCACGCGCGGCAGGCGGTGCAGGGTATCGACCCGCCATACGCGCACCGGCCCATCGTCCTCGGCGCGGATGCGGTCGATCGCCGGCAAGGGGCCGGCCCGATAGTCGCGCAGGCCCCACAGCTTGGGATAGATCAGCCCGACCTTGTGCCCGGCGGCGGCCAACGCCTGGGCCTGATCGCGAAAGAACGAGCCGCCGCCCGCGGACCGCAGGTGCGAATACCAGGAGGGAATCAGAAGGACATGCATGACAGTTCCCCGGCCACCGCTCTGACCGCCTTCAGGGGACGCCGGCCGCGGCTCATTCCGCCGTCGAGGACCCTGCGCCGCCCAGGTCCTCTTCCAGGTCCTCGTCCAGGACCTTGCCGTGGCGGTGGCGGCGGTACAGATAAACGCCGAGCACGCCGGACAGCGCGAACAATCCGGCGGCAAGGGCGATGTTGGCCGTCGGGTCGACCTTGATGCCCGTGCCGATGAGCGCGAAGATCAACGTTTGCGGCACGTAGCCGATGGCCGATCCGGCGAAATAGGGCAGGCCCGGCACGCTGGTCACGCCCGCCGCCAGGTTGGTCAACAGGTTCGAGCCGAACGGCAGAAAGCGGATCAGCAATGTCATGGAAAACGGGTTTTCCGCGAGAAAACCGTCGATGCGCTGGACCTTGCCCGGAAAGCGCCCGGCGATCAGGTCGCGGCCCAGGAAACGGGCGTAATAGAAGCTGACGATGCAGCCGGCCAAAGTCGCCAGCACCGTCAGCGCCGTGCCTTCGGCGATGCCGAACGCATAGCCGCCCAGAAAGGCGATCAACTGGCGCGGCAGGCCGACCGCCGTGCACAGGCCGCCGGCGGCGACGAACACCAGCACACCGGCCATGCCCTTGCCGCGCACGTAGGTGTCGATCCAGGTTTCATCGAGATGAGCGTCCAGGCCGGTCACCCGGATCAAAATCACGACCGCGATCAGCGACAACAGCAGGGTGCCGCCGCGCAAGGCGAGCTTCATGCTCATCGCGCCGCGCCGTCCGCTCCGCCCCGGGCCGGGGTTTCCTCGACGACCTGGGGTTTGGAGCCCCGGCGCTGCAACCACATGACGCCGAACAAATCGACGATGCCGACCCACAGGCGGTTCCACACCCCGTATTTGGAGGTCCCCCGTTCGCGCGGGCGGTGATTGACCGGCACGGACATCACGCGCCCGCCCAGACGGAGCATCAGGGCCGGCATGAAACGATGCATGTGGTCGAACCGGGGAAAATCGAGGAACGCCTGGCGGGGAAAGACCTTGAGGCCGCAGCCCGTATCGGGCGTGTCGTCCTGCAACAGGCCGGAACGGATGCCGTTGGCGATGCGCGACGACAAACGCCGGATATAGGTGTCGCGCCGTTTGGCGCGGAGCCCGGCGATCATCAGCCTCTCGCCGCCGCCTTCTTCATTGTACTTGGCGACCAGGGCCGGGATATCCGCGGGATCGTTCTGGCCGTCGCCGTCGAGGGTCGCGATCAGGGGCGCCCTGGCGTTGCGCACGCCGGTCCAGATGGCCGCGCTCTGGCCGCAGCAGGCGACATGGCGAAGCACGCGAAGCTCCGGCACCTTGCCCGCGAGGTCCTTGAGCATGTCCAGGGTCGCGTCGGTGCTGCCGTCGTCCACGTAGATGATTTCATAAGCGATGCCATCACCCAGGGCCGCCCGGATCTCGCCGATCAGCGGGGCCAGATTCTCGGTCTCGTTGTGCACGGGCACGACCACGGCCAGGGCCAGTGCAGCGGTGTCTGAAGAGATGCCGGTCATGAGGGAACTTCGCGCTTTTCCATCGTCGCGGCGCCACCCGCCCAAAGGGCGGCGCGGCACGCGCGACCGCTTATTGCACCCGTGCCGTCAAAGGTCAAATATCTTGCATTCCGCGGCAAGCCCCGCCATGGCTGACTTGCGGGGGCCGGACGGCGCCCGTGGCGACCACTTCAATCCCGAGGAGCCCCCCGATGACCCTTGGCCCGACCGGCGACGCGCCGGAAACCCTTCCCATCCTGCACCGCGAAACGGTCCAGCCCGATTGGGTCGACTATAACGGTCACATGAACCTGGCCTATTACGTGCTGGTGTTCGACCATGCGACCGACGCCCTGCAGGATGTCGTCGGGCTGGGCGCGACCTACCGCAAGGCGACCGGCGGGTCGGTCTTCGTGGTCGAGGCGCATTTGATCTACGACAACGAGGTCCACCTGGGCGAGGAAATGCGGGTGCGCCCGCGCGTGCTGGACGTCGACGAAAAACGTCTGCATCTGTTTCATGAGATGTTCGCCGGGGACGATGACCGGCTGGCCGCGACCAACGAGTTGATGATCCTGCACGTCGATCTGAAAAGCCGCCGCGCGGCGCCGTTTCCGCCCCCCGTCCTGGCGCATCTGGAACGCCTGAAGGCGGCCCATGGAATCCTGCCCAAACCCGCCCAGGCCGGCCGCCATATCGTTATGAAGAAAAAGGTATGAATCCTCTGCGCGGGTTATGTTAGAAAATAGCCTTAATAATTCCCCGGCGCCCAATGACCGGCACTTAAGTGATTCTTGGAAGGTGAGAACGGCGACCCAAAAACCTTAAAAGGAAGGCAGGCCCGTTTGTCCGACAAAACTGAACTTCGGAGCAGCCCCAGCGCCTATGCCAAATCGGCGCTCCAGATGATGGAGAAAAAGGGGATTCCGCCGAAACCAAACAACTTCGCTGTTTGGTATCGGTATTTCTCGGGCGCATACCCGGAATTGGCGCGGACCCTGGACGTGATCCTGGAAGCCGGACTGCCCTTCACCGAAGAGCGCAACGCGGAAATCTACGACCGCTTCCTGGGCGTGACCCTGGACGAGGATTTCCTGAACGACGCGACTCTGCGCGTCGAAACCGAACTCAAGAAACTGATGTCCTACCTGGAAGAGGCCGGCACCGACGCCCAGGCCTACGGCGACACCCTGTCCGTGGTGTCGGGCGAGCTGGCGCGGGACGACGGCCGCAAGGACATCCGAGGCATTCTCGAGCAGGTGATTGCCGCGACCCGCACCATGGAGGAACGCAACCAGGTCCTCGAAACACGGCTGAAGGAATCCGCGGGCGAAATCCGCAGCCTCAAGGAAGACGTCGAATCCCTGCGCCACGAGGCCATGACCGACGCGTTGACCGGCGTCGCCAACCGCAAGCTGTTCGACGAGGAAATCCGTATCGGCGCCGCCGAAGCCATGGACCGTGGGGAGCCCCTGACCCTGCTGATGATCGACATCGATCACTTCAAGAATTTCAACGACACCCACGGCCACCAGGTCGGCGATCAGGTGCTGCGGTTCGTTGCCCGCATCTTGAAAAGCTGCGTGCGCGGCGAGGATCTGACCGCGCGCTACGGCGGCGAGGAATTTTCCATCGTCCTGCCCAATACGACGCTGAAGAACGGCGCCAAGGTCGGCGAGCATGTCTGCACCCAGGTCTCGAAAAAAGCCGTCATCAACCGCGCCACGGGCAAGAGCCTGGGCACCATCACGGTATCCGTGGGGGCGGCGGAATTCCAGCCGGGGGAAAGCGTGGAAAGCCTGATCGAGCGCGCCGACGAAGCGTTGTATCTGGCCAAGCACAACGGCCGCAACCGGGTTGAAATGGGGCTCACCACATCCCCGGGCGGACGCGGCACGCGCCAGGCCCACCCCTGACCCACCCCGGGAATCCTCCGATGCCCCGGCCGAAAGACCGGGCGCGGCGTCGAAATATGCCTGCGGCTGTCGTAAAACCGTTTCTTGACAAATCCCCCCGGAGAGGGCCATCAGGCCCAGGTAGAGCCCGCGGCCCCGGTGTGGACAGCCTCCGCACGGGCCCAAGATGCGGGAACGAACAGCCAGGCGGGGCACCAGGCAGATGGTCCCTTTGACCGACCGCATTCTCGACCATTTTCCCGACCCGACGGTTTTGTTGGACGGTCGGCGGTCGGTTATCTACGCCAACGGCGCCGCGCGCGAACTTTTGGACATCACCCGCGTCGGCCAGGACTTGGCGATGTCGCTGCGCCACCCCCGGGTGCTGGGCGCCGTCGATCAGGTGCTCGGCCGGGACGAGACCCGCACGGTCGAAGTGATCCTGCCGGGGAATACCACCCGCAATTTCGAGATGTTCGTCTCCGGGGTGCCGCCGGCCCCGGACACGAAAGGGGTCGGCGCGGTACTGGTCCTGCGCGACCTGACGACCGCGCGGCGCGCCGAACAGATGCGCGCCGATTTCGTCGCCAATGCGTCGCACGAACTGCGCTCGCCGCTGGCGGCCCTGCTCGGCTTCATCGAGACCCTGGAAGGCCCCGCCGGCAGCGACGAGGACACCCGCGTGCGGTTTCTCGGCATCATGCTGCGCGAGGCCAAACGCATGGCCCTTTTGATCGACGACCTGCTGTCCCTGTCCAGGGTCGAAATCAACGAACATGTCCGGCCCACCGCCCCCGTCGACATCGCCGGCGTGCTGTTGAACGTGACCGAGGCGTTGAGCGTCCAGGCCAAGGCCGCCAACGTGCCGATCCGCGTCAATTACGGCAGCAACCTGCCGACGGTCCATGGCGAGGCCGACCAATTGTTCCAGGTGTTCCGCAACCTGATCGAGAACGCCATCCGCTACGGCGCCAAGGGCGAGGCCATCGACGTCCGGGTCGAAGCGGCCCAGCGGATTCCCGGATCGGGGCGTTCAGGTATCGCCATCAAGGTCACGGACCACGGCGAGGGCATTCCCGAGGACGCGATCCCGCGCCTGACGGAACGTTTCTACCGGGTCGACAAGGCGCGTTCCAAAAGCGTCGGCGGCACGGGCCTGGGGCTTGCCATCGTCAAACACATCGTCAACCGCCACCGCGGCCACTTGGCCGTGGAAAGCACCCTGGGCAAGGGATCGACCTTCACGGTCTATCTGCCGGCGGAAACGCCCCGCCAGGGCCTGCTGCCCGGCGACGGCGGGGCTGTAGCCATGCCGTCCTCGGATGTGTCATAAATCCGCAACATTCTGATTGCCACCGGCTGCGGTTTCCGCCTATGCCCCTAGCGGCCATGACGCCTGGCCTTTGCGTCCCCGCGCCGACCCATCCCGCCATCCGGCTCAAACGCCGAAAGTGACGATCCCCCGACATGTATAAAGAGACCCTAAGCAAAGACCTGAGCAAGCTGGCCGCCGTCGAATATGCGACCCAGGCGCTGTCGCGCCGGTTCTCGCGCATCGGCTGGGCACTGCTGTTCCTTGCCATCACATCGAACGTCGCCATGATCGCCACGGTCGGCATGGACCACCAGTTGTTCATCGTCGCCGCCGGGGTGATCGGCGGCTACATGGCGCTGAACATCGGCGCCAACGACGTCGCCAACAACGTCGGCCCCGCCGTCGGCTCGCGCGCCCTGCCCATGTTCGGGGCGCTGATCATCGCGGCCGTGTTCGAATCACTCGGCGCCATCCTGGCCGGGGGTGACGTGGTCAAAACCATTTCCAAGGGCATCGTCGACCCCAACCAGATCAGCGATCCCAACACCTTCATCTGGGCCATGATGTCGGCGATGCTCGCCGCGGCGCTGTGGGTCAACCTCGCGACCTGGCTGAGTGCTCCCGTATCGACCACCCATGCCGTCGTCGGCGGCGTCATGGGGGCGGGCATTTCCGCCGCCGGGTTCGGGGTCGTCGATTGGAGCGTGATGGGGGCGATCGCCGCAAGCTGGGTGATCTCGCCGCTGTTGGGGGGTGTCATCGCCGCCGCGTTCCTGGCCTTCATCAAGTTCAACGTGATCTACCGCAAGGACAAGATCGCCGGCGCCAAGCGCTGGGTGCCGGTGCTCGTCGCCCTGATGGCCGGGGTGTTTTCCGCCTATCTGTTGATGAAGGGTCTGAAGAACCTGTGGCGGCCGGGCCCCGAAACCATCGCCGCCGTCGGAATCGCCATCGGCGTTCTGACCTATGCCGTGGTCCGCCCCCTGGTGCACCGCAAGGCCGCGGGCATGGAAAACCGCAACAGGTCCGTGCGGTCGTTGTTCACGCTGCCGCTGATCTGCGCCGCCGCCTTGCTGTCCTTCGCGCACGGCGCCAACGACGTGGCCAACGCGGTGGGGCCGCTGGCCGCCATCGTCGACACGGCGGCCACGGGCGGCACCCACGGCAAGGTCGGCATCCCAAGCTGGGTGCTGTTCGTGGGTGCTGCCGGCATCACCATGGGGCTGCTGCTGTTCGGGCCCAAGCTGATCCGCACCGTGGGCGCCGAAATCACCAAGATGAACCCCATGCGCGCCTATTGCGTGGCCCTGGCCGCCGCGATCACGGTGATCGTCGCCTCGGCGCTCGGCCTGCCCGTGTCGTCGACCCATATCGCCGTCGGCGCCGTGTTCGGCGTCGGCTTCTTCCGCGAATGGGTGACCGGCCGCAAAAGCCACATCACCCACGGGCGCGTCGACAAGGATCCGGACCCAGGGGCCGCCGACGGCGGCGACACGGAGCGGACCCGCCGGCGCAAGCTGGTTCGGCGCCAGCATTTCATGACGATCGTGGCGGCCTGGATCATCACGGTACCGTCGGCGGCGCTTATGGGCGCGGCCCTGTTCCAGGTGTTCGCCTGGGCCTTTTCCTGATCGCCCAGGGCCGCCGCGAGAATCCCTCACCGCGCCCTTCCCATAGACGTATCTGACATGACATCCGCACGGTTGTCATTTTTCGGAAACGCGAAAATCGTTGATTTTCCGCCGTTTTTTATCGTCGGTTGTCATAAAACTGCAACATCTATGTCATAAATACGACGTGTGGCGGTCTTAGTTTGGGCGGCGATGAAATTCGGGGGCGAGCGCTTTCCGAAAAAACGAATAACCCAGTATCCCTTCAAGACACGTAGGAGCTACCCATGTTTCGCAAGTCACTTGCAGTCGTCGCCGTTGCCGGCATGGCCGTTGCGATGGCCAACGCCGCCGAAGCGCGCGATCAGATCCGGATCGTCGGCTCGTCGACGGTGTTCCCGTTCTCGACCGCCGTCGCCGAACAGTTCGGCAAAACCACCAAGTTCAAGACCCCGGTCGTCGAAAGCACCGGTTCCGGCGGCGGCCTGAAGCTGTTCTGCGCCGGCATCGGCGCCCAGCACCCGGACATGACCAACGCGTCGCGCCGGATCAAGAAATCCGAAGTCGAGCGTTGCGCCAAGAACGGCGTCACCGACGTCGTCGAAATCAAGGTCGGTTATGACGGCATCGTGATGGCCAACTCCAAGGCCGCCAAGCAGATGACGATCACCCGCGAGCAGATCTTCCTGGCCCTCGCCAAGGATGTGCCCGCCGGAGAAGGCAAGCTGATCCCGAACCCGCACAAGACCTGGAAGGACGTCGACGCGTCCCTGCCGGACATCAAGATCGAAGTCCTGGGCCCGCCCCCGACGTCCGGCACCCGCGACGCCTTCGCCGAACTGGCCATGGAAGGCGGCTGCAAGAAGATCGGCTGGATCAAGGACATGAAGAAGACCGACAAGAAGAAGTACAAGGCGGTCTGCCACTCGATCCGCGAAGACGGCGCCTATGTGGAAGCCGGCGAAAACGACGTGCTGATCGTGCGCAAGCTTGAAGCCAACCCGAACGCCTTCGGCGTGTTCGGCTACAGCTTCCTCGACCAGAACGCCGACAAGATCCAGGGCTCCCTGATCGACGGCAAGTCCCCGACCTTCGAAGCCATCTCCGACGGCTCCTATCCGGTGTCGCGCCCGCTGTACTTCTACGTCAAGAAGGCGCACGTCGGCTCGATCCCCGGCATGAAGGAATTCGTCGCCGAATTCACCGCGGACAAGGCCTTCGGCCCCGACGGCTATCTGGCCGACAAGGGTCTGATCCCGATGGGCGACAAGGAACGCAAGAAGTTCCGTGAAGACGGCGCTGCGCTCCGCAACAACATCGATCTCTAAGTCTCCCGGCTTAACCGCCCCCGGAAGGTTTCGGCCTTCCGGGGGTCGCCCGGCCCCGGGCAACCCCGCCGCCCCTTCATTCGTTTGTTCATAATATTCCCAGGCCCGTATTTCGGGTGCCGCAACCAAGGACCAGAAGCGTCATGAGCTTCCCCGTTTTGTTTGGCGTCCTCGCCCTTCTGACCATCTTCGGATACTACCTAGGCCGGTCCCGCGCCCTGTCGACCGCCGGTGGTCACGTCCGCAACCTGCATTCGCTGCCCAACTACTACGGCTATTACATCGGCCTGTGGTGCGCGGTACCCGGGTTCCTGCTGCTGGTCGGCTGGATGGCGCTTGAAAACACCATCATGGACAGCATGCTGATCGCCAATCTGCCGGACAGATTGCAATCCCTGCCCACGGCCGAACTGTCCCTGCTGCTGAACGACGTCAAGAACCTGGCCAACGGCGACATCGTCAGCCGTGAGGTCATCGACCTTGACCTGAAGGAAGCCGCCGCCTTCTACGCCCAGCTCCTGACCACGTCGAAGATGCTGCTGACGGCGATCCTCGTCGCCGTGACCTGTGGCGGCATTCTGGTGGCCCGTGGCCGCATCGCGCCCGACCTGCGCGCCCGCAACAGCGTCGAGCGCGCGGCCATGGTGATCATGATCATCTGCTCGACCATCGCCGTTCTGACCACGCTGGGCATCATCCTGTCGCTATTGTTCGAATCCCTGCGCTTCTTCCAGAAGGTTCATCCGCTGGACTTCGTGTTCGGCCTGGAATGGAGCCCGCAGACGGCGCTGCGCAAGGATCAGGTGGGGGCGACCGGCCTGTTCGGCGCGGTCCCGCTGCTGGCCGGCACGATGCTGATCTCTCTCATCGCCATGTGCGTCGCCGCCCCGGTCGGCCTGATGGCCGCCATCTACATGTCCGAATACGCGCCCACCAAGGTGCGCGGCACGGTCAAGCCGCTGCTGGAAATCCTGGCCGGCATCCCGACCGTCGTCTACGGCTTCTTCGCGGCCCTGACGGTGGCGCCTTTCTTCCGCGAATGGGGGCTCGATTTCGGCCTGACCATTTCCTCGGAAAGCGCCCTGGCGGCCGGCATCGTGATGGGGATCATGATCATTCCCTTCGTGTCGTCCCTGTCCGACGACGTGATGTCGGCGGTGCCGCAGTCGCTGCGCGAAGGCTCCTACGGCCTGGGCGCGACCAAGTCGGAAACCATCAAGCAGGTGATCCTGCCGGCAGCATTGCCGGGCATCGTCGGCTCCATTCTGCTCGGCGTGTCGCGCGCCATCGGCGAAACCATGATCGTCGTCATGGCCGCCGGCCTGGCCGCCAACCTGACGGCCAATCCCTTCGAAGCGGTGACCACGGTCACGGTGCAGATCGTCACCCTGCTGGTCGGCGATCAGGAGTTCGACAGCGCCAAGACCCTCGCCGCCTTCGCCCTCGGCCTGATCCTGTTCTGCGTCACCCTGGTGCTGAACATCATCGCCCTTACCATCGTCAACAAGTATCGAGAGCAATATGACTGACGCGGCACCGACCATGAACGGCCCGACAAACGGGGGCCTTGCGACCCGCAGTTCCAACGAGGCCGTCAGCAAGGGCCTGAAGCGCCGATACGCGGCGGAACGCCGGTTCAAGGCCTACGGCATCCTCGCGATCGCCTTCGCCATGGGCATGCTGGGCCTGCTGTTCACGACCATCGTGTCCAAGGCGATCCCCGCCTTCACGCAGACCATGATCAACCTGGAGATCACCCTGTATCCCCAGGACATCGATCCCCAGGGCACGCGGGATCGGCAGACGCTGTCGACGGCCAACTACCGCAACGTGATCCGCCAGGCCTTCTACGACCTGTTCCCCGACGTCACCAACCGCCGCGACCGGCGCGACCTGTTCGACATGATCAGCCCCGGCGCCGTGTACGAAATCCGCGACATGGTGATGGCCAACCCCAACCTGATCGGCGAGCGGGTGGTCGTGCAGATGCCCATGTCCGACGACATCGACCAGTTGAACAAGGGCCAGATCCGCAAGGACAGCCCCGAGGCCGAACGCCGCGTCAAGGACAAGCAGATCGCCTGGTTCGAACGCCTGGAAAACCGTGGCCTGATCGAGACCGTGTTCAACACGACCTTCTTCACCGCCGGCGACAGCCGCGAACCGGAACTGGCCGGCATCTTCGGCGCCGCCATGGGCTCGCTGTTCACCATGTTCGTGACCTTGCTGGTGTCCTTCCCGCTGGCCGTGGCCTCTGCCATCTACCTGGAGGAATTCGCCCCGGTCAACAAATGGACCCAGACCATCGAGGTCAACATCAACAACCTGGCCGCCGTGCCGTCCATCGTGTTCGGGCTGCTGGGACTGGCCGTGTTCATCAACTTCTTCGGCATGCCGCGCTCGGCCCCCGTGGTCGGCGGCCTGGTGCTGGCGCTGATGACCCTGCCGACCATCATCATCGCCGCCCGCTCTGCCCTGAAATCGGTGCCGCCGTCGATCCGCGAAGCCGCCTACGGCCTGGGCGCCTCGCCGCTGCAGGTCATCACCCATCACGTGCTGCCGCTGGCCATGCCCGGCATCCTGACCGGGACCATCATCGGCATGGCCCAGGCCCTGGGCGAGACGGCGCCGCTTCTGATGATCGGCATGGTCGCCTTCATCGTCGACGTGCCGCACGGCGCCCTCGACCCGGCCACCGTGCTGCCGGTGCAGATCTATCTGTGGGCGGATTCGCCGGAACGCGCCTTCGTGGAACGCACCTCGGCCGCGATCTGCGTGCTGCTGGCTTTCTTGGTAATCATGAACGTGGGCGCGGTTTTCCTGCGCAAGCGCTTCGAGAGGAAATGGTAAGGATGACCCCCGACATGAATCAGAGCATTCCCCAGAACACGGCCGGAGACAGCCCCGTGACGCAATCGCAAGCCGCCGCCGAGATCAAGATCAAGGCCCGCAACGTCAAGGTGTTCTATGGCGAGAAACAGGCCCTGTTCGACGTCAACCTGGACATCAAGGCGAACGAGGTGACGTCGCTGATCGGCCCCTCGGGCTGCGGCAAGTCGACCTTCCTGCGTTCCTTGAACCGCATGAACGACACCATCGACATCTGCCGGGTCGACGGCGAAATCGCCCTCGACGGGCAGGACATCTACGACAAGAACATCGACGTCGTGCACCTGCGCGCCCGGGTCGGCATGGTGTTCCAAAAACCCAACCCCTTTCCCAAGACGATCTTCGACAACGTCGCCTACGGCCCGCGCATTCACGGCCTGACCGATTCCAAGTCCGAACTGGACGGCATCGTCCAGACGGCGCTGGAAAAGGCCGGCCTGTGGAACGAGGTCAAGGACCGCCTCGACCAGCCCGGCACCGGCCTGTCCGGCGGCCAACAGCAGCGCCTGTGCATCGCCCGCGCCGTCGCCGTGTCGCCCGAGGTCATCCTGATGGACGAGCCGTGCTCGGCGCTCGACCCCATCGCCACGGCCAAGATCGAGGAACTGATCGACGAGTTGCGGGAAAACTTCACGATCGTGATCGTCACCCATTCCATGCAGCAGGCGGCCCGCGTGTCGCAGCGCACCGCCTTCTTTCACCTTGGTTATCTGGTCGAGGTCGACGACACGGAAAAGATGTTCACCAATCCGTCCGACGAGCGCACCCAGGGTTACATTACGGGCCGCTTCGGTTGAGGCATTGGGGCGATACACCGGGAGATCACGAGACATGACCACAGACCACATCGTCAAGTCCTTCGACGAGGACCTGAAAAAACTGGACAACATCATCGCCGAAATGGGCGGTCTGGCCGAAGTTCAGTTGGCCGACGCCGTCGAGGCACTGATCAAGCGCGACACCGAACTGGCCGACCGGGTAATCGCCGGCGACAAGCAGATCGACGCGCTTGAAGCCGAACTGGACGGACAGGCGACCACCACCCTGGCCCTGCGCCAGCCCATGGCCGACGACCTGCGCGTCACCATCACGGCGCTGCGCACGGCGAGCCTGATTGAGCGCATCGGCGATTACGCCAAGAACATCGCCAAGCGGTCCGTGGTGCTGGCCCAGTCGCCGCCCCTCGGCCCGACCAAAAGCATCGCCCGCATGGCGACCCTGGTTCAGGGCATGACCAAGGACGTGCTGGACGCCTATGTGGCGCGTGACGTGGACAAGGCGGAGGCCGTGCGCGCGCGCGACGCCGATGCCGACCTGCTGCACACCAGCCTGTTCCGCGAAATTCTGACCTACATGATGGAGGACCCGCGCACGATCACGTCCTGCACCCACCTTCTGTTCGTCTCGAAGAACCTGGAACGTATCGGCGACCATGCGACCAACATCGCCGAACTTGTGTATTATCTTGTGAAAGGCGTGCCGCCCACGGACGAGCGCGAAAAAAGCGATGCATCAAGCTTCACTGTCGTCGATCCCGACCGCGACTAAGCCTAAGGACACGGGCTTCATGAGCAAAAGCATTCTCATCGTCGAGGACGATCCTTCGTTGGCCGAACTCGTCCGCTACAACCTCACCAAGGAGGGGTTCAACGCGGTCGTCGTCGGCGATGGCGAGACGGCCGTCGTCGCGGTCGAGGAAGAGGACCCCTCGCTGGTGATCCTCGACTGGATGCTGCCCAATCTGTCCGGTATCGAGGTCTGCCGCCAATTGCGCCGCAAGCCCGAGAACAAGAACCTGCCGATCATCATGCTGACCGCCCGCGGCGAAGAAGCGGACCGCATCCGCGGCCTCGATTCCGGCGCCGACGATTACGTGGTGAAACCGTTTTCGCCAAGCGAGCTGATTGCCCGCGTGCGGGCGGTGCTGCGCCGGGCCAACCCGGAACGGGCGACCGAGGTTCTGACCTATGCCGACCTGAGCATGGACCTGGAGGAACACCGGGTTTACCGGGGGGACGAACTGGTGCGCCTGGGGCCGACGGAATTCCGTCTGCTCCGCGTATTCCTGGAAAAACCGGGCCGCGTCTATTCCCGGGAACAGCTTCTCGACCGGGTCTGGGGCCGTGACATCTACGTCGAATCCAGGACCGTCGACGTGCATATCCGAAGGCTGCGCAAGGCGCTCAATTCCGAAGGTCGCCCGGACCTCATCCGCACCGTGCGCTCGGCCGGCTACGCGCTCGATTCCTCGCCTGATTGAGGCCTTTAAGACCCGCACGTAACGTATTGTTGTAGAGACCTGATTAACCTTCTCGCCCTAACATGAGGGCGGGAAGGTTAATGGTTATTTCACGCTTCAAATACGCCCGGCTGCTGTTGGCGGCCCGACGGGTCATCCGCAACGACCATCTGATCCTGATGGTCCTGGCGCTTGTCGTCGGCTGCGCGTCGGGGGCCGCGGTCGTCGCGTTCCGTGAAACCATCGAGATATTCCAATCCCTGTTCTACGGCAGCGGCGACGAACGCCTGTCGCAGCACGTCACCGGGCTGGTGTGGTGGCATGTGCTGCTGGCTCCCGCGGTCGGCGGCCTGATCGTCGGCCTGTTCATCTACTTTTTTCTGCCCAACCGGAAGCCCCAGGGGGTCGCCGACGTGATCGAGGCGGAACAGTTGCACGGCGGCTGGATGTCGTCCCGGATCGGCCTGTATTCGGCCATCGCCAGCGCGCTGTCGATCGGCGCCGGGGCGTCGGTCGGGCGCGAGGGCCCGGCCGTGCACCTGGGGGCGTCGCTGGGCGCCTGGCTGGCGCGCCGCCTGCAATTGACCCGGTCGCTCAACCGCACGCTGCTGGGCTGCGGCGTCGCCGCCGCCGTCGCCGCGTCGTTCAACGCGCCCCTGGCGGGGGCGCTGTTCGCCAACGAGGTGGTGATCGGCCATTACGCGCTGAAGGCCTTCGCCCCGGTGGTCGTCGCCTCGGTCGCGGGCACCGCCATATCGCGGCACTGGTTCGGCAATTTCCCGGCCTTCGCCCTGGTCGATAATCCCTTGGCCTCGTTCTGGGAATTTCCCGCCTTCGTCGGCCTGGGCGTCGCCAGCGCCGCCTGCGCCATTCTGATGATGCATTCCATCGTCGTCGCCTCCGACCTGTCAAAGCGCACGCCCCTGCCGTCCTGGCTGAAGCCGGCGGTGGCGGGCCTTGCGGTCGGCGCCATGGCGTTGATGGTGCCGCAGGTTCTGGGCGTCGGCTACGGCGTGACCGAGGACGCCATGCTGAACGTCTACGGCTTCGGCACGTTGCTGATCATTCTGGCGGCCAAGATCATCGCCACGGCGATCAGTCACGGATACGGCTTTTCCGGCGGCGTGTTTTCCCCGGCCCTGGTCGTCGGCGCTGTTGCCGGCGGCGCCTACGGCATCGTCGCCACCGCGATCTTCCCCGACCTGTCGTCGGGCGTGCCCGCCTATACGGTGGTCGGCATGGGCGCCGTCGCCGCCGCCGTCCTGGGCGCGCCCATTTCGACCACCCTGATCATCTTCGAGATGACCTCCGACTATACCCTGACGCTGGCCGTCATGATCGCCGTCGTGGTGTCGTCGGAAATATCGCACCATTTCTACGACCGATCCTACTTCGTGCGCCAATTGCGCGAGCGCGGCATCGACCTGAAGGAAGGCATCGAATCCGAGGTCATGCAGACCATCACCGTCAATGCGGTGATGCGCCGGAACCTCAGCACCGTGTCCATGAGCACGGACCTGGAGACCCTGCGCCACCTGTTGCAGGATTCGACCGTAGGCGAGGTCTTCGTGGTGGACGGCGACGGCGTGCTGCACGGCACCATCACCTTGCCGGACCTCAGCGAGTTCGCCTTCGACCACGACCTGGACGGTCTGGTCAACGCCGGCGACGTGGCCCGCACCCATCCCCCCATGCTGACCCGACACGACGACATCGAAACGGCGGTCACCCTCATGGACAGCTGCGGCGAAACCGTGATCCCGGTGACGGAAAGCGACCGCGACCGCACCCTGATCGGCGCCGTCACCCATGACGACGTGATGACCGAATTCAACCGCGTGTTGATGGAACGCCGCCGCGAGGAACTGGGGCACGAATAACCCCGTTTACCGGCCAGCACCCCCCACCCCCGCGATAGCATCCCCCGTCCGGGGCGGTTATAAGACGGGTATGTCCGATTCCACCCAAACACCCCCGGCGCCGCCCGCCGCCCCCGCCCCCTATCTCGCCGGCCTGAACGAAACCCAGGCCCAGGCCGTGGCCGCCGTGGACGGCCCGGTGCTGGTCCTGGCCGGGGCGGGCACCGGCAAGACGCGGGTGCTGACCACGCGGCTGGCCCATATCCTGATGCAGCGCAAGGCCCGGCCCTGGGAAGTTCTGGCCGTGACCTTCACCAACAAGGCCGCCCGCGAGATGAAGGAGCGGGTCGGCAAGCTGGTCGGCGCCCCCGTCGAGGGCTGGTGGGTCGGCACCTTCCATGCCGTGGGGGCCCGTATCCTGCGCGCCAACGCGGAACTGGTGGGCCGTCAGCCCAATTTCACCATCCTCGACGCCGACGATCAGGTGCGCCTGGTCAAACAGCTCCTGGACGCCCTGGAAATCGACCAGAAACGCTGGCCGCCCCGCGTCGTCTCGGGCACCCTCCAGCGCTTCAAGGACCGCGGCCTGATGCCGGCGACCCTGCCCGAGGAAGAGGCGCAAAGCCTGTGCGACGGCAAGGGATTGGAAATCTATCAGGCCTATCAGGACCGGCTGGAGGCGCTGAACGCCTGCGATTTCGGCGATCTGCTGCTGCTGTGTCTGGAACTGTTCCGCAACGCGCCGGAGGTCCTGGCCAAATACCAGCGCCAGTTCCGCTACATCATGGTCGACGAATACCAGGACACCAACGTGGCGCAATACCTGTGGCTGCGCCTGCTGGCCCAGGCGCACAAGAACATCTGCTGCGTCGGCGACGACGATCAATCCATCTATTCCTGGCGCGGGGCCGAGGTCGGCAACATCCTGCGGTTTGAGAAGGATTTCCCCGGCGCGACCGTGGTGCGGCTGGAGCGCAACTACCGCTCGACCTCGCACATCCTGGCCGCCGCCTCGGGCCTGATCGCGCACAACGACGGACGCCTCGGCAAGACCCTGTGGACCGAGCAGAACGACGGCGACCCGGTGGTCGTGCGCGGCGTGTGGGACGGCGACGAGGAAGCCCGCGTGATCGGCGACGAGATCGAACGCCTGCACGGCAGCGGCCACAAGCTGAACGAGATCGCCGTGCTGGTGCGCGCCGGATTCCAGACCCGCGAGTTCGAGGAACGCCTGATCACCCTGGGCGTGCCCTACCGCGTGGTCGGCGGGCAAAGGTTCTACGAGCGTCAGGAAATCCGCGACGCCATCGCCTATCTGCGCGTCATCGCGCAGCCCGCCGACGACCTGGCGTTCGAACGCATCGTCAACCTGCCCAAGCGCGGCCTCGGCGACGCCACCATGCAGGCCGTGCACCTGCACGCCCGCGCGCGCGGGCTGTCCCTGGTCGCGGCGGCGCGGGAGATCTGCACGACCGACGAACTGAAACCCAAGGCCCGCCAGACCTTGAATGCGTTGATCGACGATTTCGACCGCTGGCGGGCGCTGGTTTCCGTGACCGATCACGTCGACGTGGTGAAAACCGTGCTGGACGAAAGCGGCTATACGGACATGTGGCGGGAATCGAAGGCGCCGGAAGCCCAGGGGCGGCTCGAAAACCTCAAGGAACTGGTCGTCGCCCTGGAGGATTTCGACAACCTGGCCGGATTCCTGGAACACGTCAGCCTGGTCATGGAGAACGAGGAAAACGCCAGCGACGACAAGGTCTCGCTGATGACCCTGCACGGCGCCAAGGGTCTGGAGTTCGAGACCGTGTTCCTGCCCGGCTGGGAGGAAGGCCTGTTCCCCCACCAGCGGGCCCTGGACGAAGGCGGCCTGCCGGCGCTGGAGGAAGAACGCCGGCTCGCCTATGTCGGGCTGACGCGGGCGCGCAAGCGCGCCGCCATATCCTTCGCCGCCAACCGGCGGGTCTATGGCCAGTGGCAGACGGCCCTGCCGTCGCGCTTCGTCGACGAACTGCCGAACGACAACATCAGCCGCCAGCAGGAACAGGGCCTGTATTCCGGGTCCGGCTACGGCGGCCTGGGGGGCGGCGGATATGACGGCGGCACGTCCTTTCCGGGCGCGCTACGGCGCAGCGGCCCCCGGGCGTCGCGTTTCGCCGGCGGCGGCAACGTGGGCGGCAATGGCGACTGGCGCGCGGCCGACCGTGGCGGCGCCGACGACAGCCTGACCGTGGGCACCCGCGTGTTCCATCAGAAATTCGGCTACGGCCGCATCAAGGCCAAGGACGGCGACAAATTGGAAATCGAGTTCGAAAAGGCCGGGCGCAAGAAGGTCATGGGCAGTTTCGTGGAAAGCGTGTCGTGACCATGTCGGCGCAACGCTTCCTATGGTCCATTTCATTCCACACGACGGCGGCCGAGGTGCCGTTCCTCGAGGCCTGCCTGGAGCCGCTGTGCGAAAGCGTCTCGTCCTTCGGGGACGAGGACGGCGGCCCCTGGCGGGTCGAGGGCATCGCCGTGGACGAGCCGGACCGCGTCCGCCTCAAGGCGGCCTTGAACGCCGCCTTTCCGGGCGGCGATGCCCCCGTGCCGGTCATCGACCTGATCCCGCCCCGGGACTGGCTGACGGAAAACATCTTCGAATTCCCGCCGCTCACCGTCGGCCGTTTCTTCATCCACGGATCTCACTACGACGGGCCGGTGCCGGGCGGGCAGATTCCCCTGCTGCTGGATGCCGGCACGGCCTTCGGCTCGGGCGAACACGGCTCGACCGCCGGCTGCCTCGCCTGTATCGGCGACCTGGCGCGCAAACACCGCCCGGGCCGCGTGCTCGACATGGGCTGCGGGTCCGGCATCCTGGGCATCGCCGCGGCCAAGCTGTGGAACGTGCCCGTGGTCGCCACGGACATCGACGCCGAGGCCGCGCGGGTCACCACCCTGAACGCGGACCGCAACGGCGTCGGCCATCTGGTCACCGCCGTCACCGCCCCCGGATACAACGCCCCCATCGTGCGCCAGGCGGCCCCTTACGGCCTGATCGTGGAAAACATCCTGGCCCGGCCGATCCGCCGGCTATCCCGCGACCTCGCCCGCCACCTTGCCCCCGGCGGGGTCTGCGTGCTGTCGGGCCTGGTGGTGCGCGACGCGCAACTGGTCATCACCGCCCACCACCGCCAGGGCCTGCGCCTCATCCGCCACATGACCATCAACGGCTGGCGGACCCTGGTGATGCGGAAACCCCTCTAGCCGCGCTTCAGCGACTTGAACGCCGCCAGCGCCCGGTCCCGCGCCCCCTTGTGGTCGACGACGGGCGCGGGATAGTCGCGGCCCAACGCCACCCCGGCATCGGCCAGGACATCCATGGGCGCCGTCCAGGGGGCATGGATGTATTTCTTGGGCAGGGCCGCGATTTCCGGGACCCAGCGGCGCACGTAATCGCCGGCGCCGTCGAACTTCTCCCCCTGCAGGATCGGATTGAAGATGCGGAAATAGGGGGCGGCGTCGGCGCCACAGCCCGCGACCCATTGCCAGTTGAACGGGTTGGACGCGGGATCGGCATCCAGCAGCGTGTCCCAGAACCAAGCCTCCCCCGCCTGCCAGGGCTGCAACAGGTGCTTGACCAGGAACGAGGCCGCGACCATGCGCACGCGGTTGTGCATGGTGCCCGTGGCCCAAAGCTCGCGCATGCCCGCGTCGACGATGGGATAGCCGGTTTGTCCGCGCCGCCAGGCGGCGAGCAAGGTATCGTCGGGCATCCAGGGGAAGGTCTCGAACTTGCCGTCCATGGGCCGTTCGGCCAAATCCGGGAAATGGTACAGGACATGATGGGCGAATTCCCGCCACACCAGTTCCTTCAGGAACGTCTCCCGGCCCTGGCCGAGCGGGGCCGCCTTTACGGCGGCGGCCCAAACCTGGCGCGGGCCGATGTCGCCCCAGGCCAGATGCGCGGACAGACCCGAGGTCGCCGCCACACCGGGAAAATCACGCTTTGCCGCATAGCCCGCGACGGTGCCATTGAGAAACCGGCCCAGGCGGTCCTCGGCCCCTTGGGCCCCCGGCGCCCAATGATCGAAGAAACCGGCCGCCCAATCGGGGGAGCGGGGCGTCAGGCCCCAGGCCGCCAGACCGTCGCTCGCCGGCCAGACTTGCGGTGCCGCTAAGGAGTCCGGTGCCGCCATCGGCGGCGGCGGGTCGCCGGCGGCGCGGCAGGCCTGCCAGAACCGAGTGTAGACCTTGTAGCCGCCGCCGGCCTTGGTCGTGATTTCCCAGGGTTCGGCCAAAAGCGCGCCGTTGAAGCTTTCGGCCCCGATGCCCCGGGCCCGCAGGGCCGCCTTGATCTCCGTGTCGCGGGCGGTCGATCCCTTGTCGTAACAGCGGTTCCACAGGACCCCATCGGCCCCCGTCTCCGTGATCAGGGTGTCCAGCACGGCACCCGCCGCCCCCCGGCGCAGGATCAGGCGCGATCCCAACGCCGCCAGATCATCGGTCAGGGCCGCCAGGGAATGATGCAGCCACCAGCGCGACGCCCCGCCCGGCGGGCGCAGGCCGGGCGTGTCTTCGTCCAGGATGAAGACCGGCACCACCGGCCGCCCCGTCGCCGCCGCGCGGGCCAGGGCCGGATTGTCGGCCAGGCGCAGGTCGCGGCGGAACCAAACGATGACGGGAGAGGGCGTGGACATGGCGGGCAAGCTCCGAATACGGGTCGGGATGCAAACTATACCCCAAGCGGGTGGCGGCGACCCGCCCCTATGGTATACCGTTTGCCAAACACAGGCCGCCTTGGGCGGCCGCATCGCATACACAGGAGACGACCATGACGACCGCCTTGCAGAACACCATCAACCCCCAGGACTTCTATGCGCCGAAAGGCATGCTGATCGGGGGGCGCTGGGTCGAGGCCGTCTCGGGTGCTGCCATCGCCGTGGAAAACCCGGCCAACCGGACCCAGGTCGCCGAGGTGCCGCGGGGCGGGGCCGAAGACGTGGACAAGGCCGTCGCCGCCGCCGCCCAGGCGTTCCCCGCCTGGGCCCGCACCAACCCGCGCGAACGCGGCCGGGCATTGCTGCGCATCGCCGACGCCATGGACGCCCGGGCCGAGGAAATGGCCCGCACCATCGCCCTGGAGACCGGCAACGCCCTGCGCACCCAGGCCCGGCCCGAGGCCAAGGTGTCGGCCGACATCTTCCGCTATTACGGCGGCCTGGGCAGCGAGTTGAAGGGCGAGACCATTCCCTTGGGCGAAAACGTGCTGAGCTACACCCGGCGCGAGCCGCTCGGCGTGGTCGGCGCGGTCATTCCGTGGAACGCGCCGGTCCTGCTGGGCGCCCTGAAGATCGCGGCCGGGCTGGTGTCCGGCAACACGGTGGTTCTGAAAGCCGCCGAGGACGCGCCCTTGGGCGTGCTGATGATGGCCGACATCTGTCAGGAATTCCTGCCCGAAGGCGTGCTCAACGTGCTGACCGGCTACGGCGCCGAATGCGGCGGGCCGCTCGCCAATCATCCGGCCATCGCCAAGCTGTCGTTCACCGGATCGACCGAGGTCGGCAAGATCATGATGCGCGCGGCGGCGGAGAGGATCGTGCCCGTGTCGCTGGAACTGGGCGGCAAGAGCCCGTCCATCGTGTTCCCCGACGCGGACGAGGACTGGGTGGTCGACGGCATCATCGCCGCCATGCGCTTCACCCGGCAGAGCCAATCCTGCACGGCGGGATCGCGCCTGTTTCTGCATGCGGACATCTTCGATTCGTTCCTCGACAAGCTGGCCAAGAAAACGTCGACCCTGAAGCTCGGCGATCCGCTGGACGAAGCCACCGACGTCGGCACGATCATCAACGAAAAGCAGTTCCGCCGGGTCTGCGGCTATGTCGAGGAAGGCCTCAAGCGCGATGACGCGCGCCTGGTCATGGGCGGCCTGCCGCCGGAAACGGGTCCGCTCAGCGAGGGCTACTTCGCCGTGCCGACCCTGTTCGCCGATGCCTCCAACGACTGGCGCCTGGCGCGCGAGGAAATCTTCGGCCCGGTCCTGGTGGCGATCCGCTGGACCGACACGGACGAAGTCATCCGCATGGCCAACGACAGCCACTACGGCCTCGCCGCCTATGTCTGGACCCACGACATCGGCCAGGGCCTGCGCACGGCCCATGCCATCGAAAGCGGCTGGGTCCAGGTCAACCAGGGCGGCGGCCAGGTGCCGGGTCATTCCTACGGCGGCTATAAGCAAAGCGGCCTGGGCCGGGAGTTTTCCCTGGAAGGCATGCTGGAAAGCTTCACCCAGCGCAAGAACGTGACCGTGAACCTGGACACCCCTTCGGGCCGCTGACCGGGCGGCGCCGGGTGGCCAAGGCCCGGGATCGTGTCTGATCCCGGGTCAGGTGTTCCGGGCTTTCTTCTTCGCCACGTCGCCCACCAGCAGGATCAACGGGATCGCCGCGGCCGAGGCGACGGCGAACATGCCGAAGCCGTTGAGATAGCTGATCAGGGCCGCCTGATGACCCATTTCGCGCGACAGGCGCGCCAGGCCCTCGACCGTCTCCATCTCCCACCCGCCCATCACCCAGGGCAGTTTCAGCACCGGGTTGAAGTCGGTGATGTGTTCGGTCAGGTATTCGTAATTGCGTTGGCTGGAGCGCACGATCTCGGTCACCGTCATCGAGATGAAGAAGCTGGAGCCGATGTTGCGCAGCAGGTGATAGACCGAGGTCGTTTCGTCCAGGTCCTTGGGGTCCACGGTCGAAAACGTCAGCACCGTCAACGGCACCCAGATGACCCCGCCGGCGAACCCCTGCAACACGCCGTTGAGCGCGAATTCGAAGGGCGTGGTGTTCAGGTTGGCCGTCATCAGCCACAGCCCGACCGCGACCTGGGCGAGGAAGCCCGCGATGATGGTGCGTCTGGGAAACCGCTGGCCGACGATGCCGGCCACGAAAAACCCCACCATGGCGCCGATCCCGCGCGAGCCGACGACGTAGCCGATCAGGGAGTCCGGCAGGTCCATGTGTTGGCGCATCAATCCGGGCAGAACGACCATCGGCGTGAAGTTCAGCATGCCGTAGATCGTCACCAACACGAGACCGATGGCGTAATTGCGGTTGAGCAACAGGCGCAGGTCGAGGAACGGCTTGGCGTGGGTCAGGCTGTGGGCGACGAACATGTAGAAGGCGACGACGGCGACGAAGACCTCGATGACGATTTCCGGGGACTGGAACCAGTCGAGCCGCTGGCCACGGGACAGCGCCAGCTGAAGACAGGCGATGGCGAGGGAGATCAGGATGAAGCCGGTCCATTCCAGCTTGATCTGCACCTGACGGCGCATGCGCGGCAGAGCGAAGAACACCGCGAACGACGCGCCGATCGCCACCGGCACCAGGATGTAGAAGGCATAGCGCCAGGTATAGGTCTCCGCCATCACGCCGCCGATCATCGGCCCGACGAAGGCCCCCATGACGACGCCGACACCGTACAGGCCGATGACCATGCCGTGCTGGTGTTTGGGAAAGATGTCGAGAACCACCGTCTGGCCCATGGGCGACAGAGGGGCACCACCGGCGCCCTGGACGATACGCCAGAAAATCAGCGCCTCAAGGGAATTGGCCGCGCCGCAGAAATAGGTGGCGACGCCGAACACGGCCAGGCTGACGACCAGCAGGTTGCGCCGCCCGAAACGCCCGGCCAGCCAGCCCGTCAGCGGCGTCGCCACCGCCGTGGCCAGGATATTGAAGGTCATGGCCCAGGAGATTTCGTCGGGCGTCGCCGACATGGTGCCCTGAAGCTGCGGCAGCACCGCCGCCACGATGAGGATCGAGGTCGAGTAGAGGGTGACGCTTAAAACGATGACCGCGAGAATCACCCAACGCCGCGCCGGAGTGAGTTCCGGCCGGGATTGCAGGGCGCCGACCGCGTTGTCGATGGGCACGGAATTGGTAATCCTGTTGACAGTAAGGGCTGCAATAGTAAGAATACTTACTAATTTCGCAAGGGAAATTCCTTACATGGCCAAAATCGACACGCAGGGCGCCCTGTCCGAAGGCCGCTACCTTGCCTTCCTGATCGTGGAGGCCGCGCGCCTGCAACGCACGGTGTTCGACCGCCGTGTGCGCAAGATGGGCTTCACCCGCACGCAATGGCTGGCGCTGCGCCGGGTCGGCGACCAGCCGGGCGTCAGCCAGTCGGAACTGGCCGAACTGCTGGAGGTCGAAAAGGCGTCGGCCGGACGCCTGATCGACAAGCTGGAGGAGTTCGGCTGGCTGGAGCGCCGCCCCGACGACACCGACCGGCGCATCAAGCGCATCTACATGACCGACCTGGGACGGCGCATCCACGGCGAGGTCAGCCCCATCGCCGAGGCCATGGTCGAGGAGGAACTGTCCGGCCTCAGCCGCCGGGAACGCGAAACCCTGACCGACCTTTTGTTGAACGTGAAGCAGCGGCTGCAGGAAATGGCCAGCGACAACGACACCATCCAATCGACGGAACTCGAGAAAATAAATGCCGAATGAGCAGACCCCCATCACCCTGAACGGGCATGAAGACCTGAAACGGGCGGCGAAGAAGGCGAAGCGCATGCGCCTGCTGCTGCTGGGCGTGGTGCCGCTGCTGGCCGTGATCCTCGCCGTCGGCTACTGGCTGCTGGGCGCGCGTTACGTGGCGACGGAAAACGCCTATGTGAAGACCGACATCGCCAAGCTGGCGGCCGAAATATCCGGCCGCGCCATCGAAGTCCGCGCCAAGGCCCATATGCAGGTCACGCAAGGCGACGTGCTGGTGCGCATCGACCCCGAACCCTTCAAGCTGGCCCAGGCCCGCGCCCAGGCCGAACTGGACGCCGCCCGCCGCGAGGTCGAAACCCTGGCCGCGACCCTGAAGGAGGCCCGGGTCGAGCTGCGCGACGCCACGGACCGCGCGGTCTATTTCCGCAAGCGGCTGGAACGCGAACGGCAACTGGTCAAACGCGGCGTCACGTCGCACGCCCGGTTCGACGAAATGGAAAACGACGCCAACGCCGCCGACGACCGCGTCGTCCTGGCGCGCCAGAAGATTCAGCGCATCCAGGCATCGCTGGGCAGCGACCCGGAGCAGCCGGTCGACGCCCATCCCCTGGTGCGGACCAAGCAGGCCGCCCTCGACCAGGCCAATCTCGACCTCGCGCGCACCACCGTCACGGCCCCCGCCAGCGGCGTCGTGGTGACCGTGCCCCTGGTCGCGGGCGAACAGATCACCGCGTCCGAACCCCTGTTCGCCATCGTCACGGACACGCCGCCCTGGGTCGACGCCAACTTCAAGGAGACCGAGTTGACCCATGTGCGCCCGGGGCAGAAGGCGACGGTGGTCCTGGATATCTACCCCGACGTGACCTGGCAGGCCGAGGTCGAAAGCATTTCCCCCGCGACGGGTGCCGAATTCGCGATCCTGCCGCCGCAGAACGCGTCGGGCAACTGGGTCAAGGTGGTGCAACGCCTGCCGGTGCGGCTCCGCCTGCTGCCCCATGCCGACGCGCCGCCGCTGCGCGCCGGGATGACCGCCACGGCCAAGATCGACACGGGCCGCGAACGCTCCGTCGCCGACCTTTTGGGCATCTTCCCGGCCTGGGCACGCGGCAAGAACTAGGCTTCCAGGCCGCCGTCCCACTGCGGGACGACCGCCTCGGCGGCGGCCGCGTCCGTGGCCCGGAACCCGTCGATATAGCGGCGCAGGCACTCCAGGAAGGTCCGCGCCTCGGCGCTCAACACCTGGCCCTTGTGGTGGATATAGCCGTAGGACAGCCAGTGCGGCGGGTCGAGCGGCCGCACGGCCATGCCCGACGGGTCCATCGCCTGCACCGAAAGCCGGTCCAGAAGGGCGATGCCGGCACCGTCGCGCGCCATCTGACAGGCCATCAGCGACGACGTGGTTTCCACCGCATAGGACGGCACGATGCCGTCGGCGCGGAAAAACTCGTCCGCCTGCTGGCGCCCGAACAGGCCCGGCAGCATGCCGATGATCGGCTGGCCCACGAGGTCGCCCGCGGTGATCGCCGCCTTGCCGGCGAGCGGATGATCCGCCGCCATCACCGCCTCCATGCGGGCCCGGCAGATCGGCCGGTTTTCGATGTGCAGCAGGGCGTGGGTGACGGGCAGCGACGCGATGCCCAGGTCATAGCGCGCGATGCCGGAACGGTTTTCCAGCTCGAACCGCGACAGCACGTCGACCACGCATTTCACGCCGGGGTTTTCCCGCCGCATCATGGCCAGCGCCGGCGCGACCAGGGCCGTGCCGACGCGCGGCCCGGTGACCAGGCGGAACGGCCGGTTGGCCCCGGCGCGCACGTTGGCGGCGATATGCGGCAGCTCGTCGATGCCGTCGAGGATGTGGCGGGTTTCCCGGTGGAAGGCCTCGCCCGCCTCCGACAGGGTCAGCCGCCGCCGCGAGCGGTCGAACAGGGTCAGCCGCGTTTCGTCCTCCAGCAAAGCGATCAGGCGGCTGACGGCGGGCTGGCTCAGGTTCATGGCTTCGGCGGCGGCGGCCAGGGAGCCCTGGGACACCACCAGGCGAAAGGCGCGGAGGGATTTGAAGTTCATGGCCGGGCGTCCGATCCGTTGACGTCGTGCAAACGCCCGGAACTATGGGCTGATCGACCAACTCATGCAATTTCCTGATGAATCGTTGCTTGATTTCGAATTTTCTTTACCGATGCAAGGGATCACAGTGGCGGCATAAGGGCCCAAGGCCCATGGGAACACACATCCAAGAAACACACATCCAAGACTGAGGAGACACCGATGCTTTCCTTCACCCGCGCCCTGCGCGTCCCCCTGCTCGCCGCCTTCGTTCTGGCCCTGGCCCTGCCGGCCACGGGCGGCCCCGCCCGGGCCGAGGCCCCGCAGCCGGCGGTCAAGGCGCTGAAGACCGCGAAACCCGAACGGGTGCTGTTCGTCGGCAACAGCTACCTCTATTACAACGACAGCCTGCACAACCACGTGCGGCGCATGGTCGCGGCCTCGGGCCTGTCGGACATGAAGACGCTGAAGTACAAATCCGCCACCATCAGCGGCGCCATGCTGTTCGACCACAACATCGACGGCTATCTGGAGCCGGGCAAGCTGCGGGTGAAGGATCCGTTCCAGCTCGTCGTCCTGCAGGGCTTCAGCGCCGCCGCGACGAAAAAGGGCCATGCGCCGAAATTCGCCGCGACCGTCGCCGACTTCGCCAAGAAGATTCAGGCGGCGGGCGGCGAGACGGCGCTCTACATGACCCATGCCTATACCAAGGCGCACAAGAAGTACGACCCCGAGATGATCCGGGCGATCGAGAAGCTGTATGTGGAGACGGGCAACACGGTCGGCGCGCTGGTCATCCCCGTCGGCCTGGCGTTCGAGGAAGCCTACAAGCGGCGCCCTGACCTCAAGCTGCACCAAAGCTACGACGGCTCCCACCCCAGCCTGGAGGGCACCTACCTCGCCGCCTGCGTGGTGTTCGCCAGCGTCTACGGCCAGTCGCCCGTGGGCAACGGCTACGATTACTTCGGCAAGGTCGACAAGGACACGGCGGCGTTCCTGCAACAGGTCGCCCAAGACACGGTGAAGAGGTTTTACGGGCGGCCCTGACCGGCCCGGCCCGGCCCACCCACCGCTCACCCCGCCAAAACCGAAAGCGCCCCTCAAGAGGGGCGCTTTTTTCGGGCCGCCGATTCGGCGACAGTGGAAATGGTGGGCGCGACTGGGATTGAACCAGCGACCCCTGCCGTGTGAAGGCAGTGCTCTCCCGCTGAGCTACGCGCCCTTGCTGCATCGCCGGTCATTCCCCGGTGGCAAGGCGCGATCATATAAGGGGCGGCCCCCAAGCCTGTCAAGCTGGGCCTGTCAAGCTGGGCCTGCCTCCGCCCGGATTGCGCCAGATCAAGGTCCTGGGCGCCCCGGCCGGCCAACATGGACGCGGATGGGTGGCTGTGGCAGTCTTTGCCGCGCCGCCGGCACCCCGATTTCCGTCCGCCGACCCAGGAGAGGCCGCTTGAAACCGAAGACCGCAGACGACATCGCTCGCCTGATGACGCGCGCCGGCCAGGCGTTCCGCGCCGGCAACCTGACGCGCGCGGGCAAGGATGCGGAAGACGTGCTGAAGGCCGTGCCCGACCACGGGGAAGCGCTCTATTGCCTGGGGTTGGTGCGCCACAACCAGGGCAAGACGATGCAGGCAATTACCCTGCTGCGCCGGGCTCTGGCCGCTCATCCGGGCTTTGCCCCCTGCGCCGTGACGTTGTCGAAGATGCTGCTGGAGACCGGCGACGGCGATGGCGCCCTGCGGGTGTTGAGCGACGCGCTGGCCCAAAACCCCGGCGATGCCAACCTGGCCTTCGAGCTGGGCCGCACGCGGATCATGCTGGGCGATCCCGCCGGCGGGGCGGAGGACCTGGGCCGGGCCGCCGAACTGGCGCCGGAGGCGCCGCCGGTCTACGGCTCGCTCGGCATTGCGTATCAGTTGATGGGCGACGGCGAGAGCGCCAGGGCGGCCTACGAGACGGCGATCGAGCTGGGCAGCCGCGACCCTGAGGATTATTTCAACCTGGGCACCGTCCATATGAACGCCCGCAAATACGGCGACGCCATCGCCCTGTTCACCCGCGCCGCCGAGATGAACCCGAATCACCAGCGCGCCTTCGCCAACATCGGCCTGCTGCACGGGCGCTCGGCAGATTACGCCAAGGCCATCGCCCCCCTGGAACGCGCGGTGGCGCTGAACCCGGACGACGGCCAATCGGTGGGTGAGCTGATCTATGCCTACGGCGCCGAGGGGCGGGCGACGGAGGCATCGGCTCTTGCCGAGCGGTTCCTCAAGGCCCATCCCGAGGCGATCGACCTGCACGGCCAGATGGCCTTCGTGTGGATGCGCGCGGGTGAGGCGGAGCGCGCCCTAGCCGCCGCCGACCGGGCGCTTGCCGCGGGCTCCTTCCCAACGCCGTCCCTGGCCATGAAGTCGGCGGCGCTGAACGACCTGGGCCGCGCGGACGAGGCCGCCAAGCTGCTCGACTTCAGCCTGATCACGACCCGGGTCCATACGGCGCCCGCCGGCTATCATTCCATGGCGTCCTTCAACAAGGACCTAGTGGCCTACCTTCTGAACCATCCCAGCCTGACCTATTCCCGGGTCAACCGCTCCGTCGAGCACGGCCGCGGCACGCTGGAACTGTTCGACGGCACGGAACACGGCCCGGCCCTGGAGTTGAAGAAGATGATCCTGGCCATGGCCGGAGATTTCATGGCCGCCCATCCGAAGGACCCGGACCATCCCTTCCTGGCCGCCACGCCCCGGGCCTTCGATGTCAACTGCTGGGGCACGGTGTATGACCGCGAAGGCCGCCAGCTGGTGCATTTCCACCCGCCGGCCTGGCTGTCGGGCGTGTACTATCCGGCCCTGCCGGCGTCCATGAAGGACGCGGCCAAGGGGCGCACCAACAACATCGAGGGCTGGATCGAATTCGGCCGCGCCTTTCACCTGATCGGTGACCGGCGCGAACCGGCGGTGCATCTGGTGCGGCCCGAGGAGGGGATGATGGTCCTGTTCCCGTCCTACTTCGGGCACCAGACCATCCCGGTCACGTCGAGCGACGAAAAGCGCATATCCATCGCCTTCGACCTCTGCCCCGCCGGAGGCTGAGGGCCGAGCTAACCGGCCAGCCGTTCCAACGCCGGCACCAGTTCATCGAAATGATCGATCAGCACGTCGGCGCCCAATTCCTCGACGGGACCATGGGCGTAGCCGAAGGTGACCGCCACCGTGGCCACGCCGGCGGCCTTGGCCACGTTCACGTCGTTATGGCTGTCGCCGACCATGACCGCGTCGCCGGGGGCCGCGCCCAACTGGTCCAGCACATGCATCAGATGCCGGGGGTCGGGCTTACGCACGCCGGGCACCGTGTCGCCGCCGGCGACCGCCGCGAAGAACGGCGCCAGATCGAGGGCGTTGAGGATCTCCGCCGTCGCCCCCGCCGGCTTGTTGGTGCAGACGGCAAGCGCGCAACCCGCGTCGCGCAGCGCCGTCAGCGCCGCGACGGCGCCTGGAAAGGGCTGTGTCAGGGTCGCCGCGTTGGCTTCGTAATGGGTGGTGAACTCGGCCGTCGGGCCGTCGAGCCCGCCATCCGGCAGGCCGCCCGTGGCCAACAGCCCACGTTCGACCAGCTTGGGCACGCCGTCGCCGACCATGCCGGCGACCTCGTCCCGGGTCACCTGGCGGCGGCCCATGCGGGCGAGCAGCCAGTTCAAGGCGGCCTGAATGTCGGGCACGCTGTCGACCAGGGTGCCGTCAAGATCGAAGACGACCGCCTTGGGCAGGGATTGGGCGGGTAAGTGCTCCTTAACCCCCGGCATTGCATAGTTCCATTGCAAAATTCCGTAACAAACTGTGACTTGGATGACACAAGATACTGTGGCACCTTGCGGCCCGACCCTCCAGATGTTTCACCGGATCCCTTCATCAGGCCCCATGGCCGCCGCCCGAACCGTTTAAAGGCCCCCGCGTTTTCATGCAAGCAGACGAAAAATTCACGACAACCGCCGTGGTCCTGGCCGCCGGGCTGGGTACGCGCATGAAATCGGATTTGGCGAAGGTGCTGCACCCTGTCGCGGGCCGGCCGATGATCGGCCATGTCCTGGCCACCCTGAACGCGGCGACGGTCGAGCAGGCCGTGGTCGTCGTCGGCGACGGCATGGACGGTCTCGCCGCGGCCGTGGCACCCCATCCGACGGCGGTGCAGGTGGATCGCCTCGGCACCGCCCATGCGGTGCTGGCGGCGCGCGACTTCATCAAAGCTCATCCCGCCGATGACCTTTTGGTCGTGTTCGGCGACACGCCGCTGATCACGCCCGAAACGCTCGGCGCCATGCTGGCGGCCCGCCGGTCCCCGGCGCGCCCCGGCGTGGTCGTGCTCGGCTTCGAGCCCACCGACCCCACCCCCTACGGCCGCCTGATCCGGGACGGCGACGGCGCCCTGGCATCCATCGTCGAAGCCAAGGACGCGACGCCGGACCAGCTTGCCGTCACGCTCTGCAATTCCGGGGTCATGGTCATCGACGGCGCCCGCGCGCTCGGCTGGCTCGAGCGGATCGGCAACGCCAACGCCAAGGGCGAATACTATCTGACCGACATCGTCGCCATCGCCCGCGCCGACGGGGCCGCGGCCGCCGTTGTCATCGGCGACGCGGACGAGGTCATGGGCGTCAATTCCCGCGCCGACCTGGCCGAAGCCGAGGCCGTCGCGCAACGTCGCCTGCGCGCCCGCGCCATGGCGGGCGGCGCCACCCTGATCGATCCGCAAACCGTCTATCTGTCGTGGGACACCGCGCTCGGCCGGGACGTCGTGATCGGGCCCAACGTATTTTTCGGACCGAATGTGTCCATCGCCGACAATGTGGAGATTCGGGCATTTTGCTATATCGAGGGAGCCAAGGTCGGAACGGGTGCGGTGATCGGGCCGTTCGCCCGCCTGCGCCCCGGGGCCGATCTGGGCACCGGCGTTCATATCGGAAATTTCGTCGAGATCAAGGCCGCGACCCTGGGTGCCGGCAGCAAGGCAAACCACCTATCCTATGTGGGGGACAGCACGGTCGGCGCGGGTGTGAACATCGGCGCCGGCACCATCACCTGCAATTACGACGGCCATGTGAAGTCCCAGACGGTGATCGGTGACGGCGCCTTCATCGGCTCCAACACGGCTCTGGTCGCCCCCGTGACCGTGGGTGCCGGGGCCATCGTCGGTGCCGGCAGCGCGATTTCCAAGAACGTCGCGGCGGGGGCGCTCGCCGTGACCCGGGCCGAGCAGAAGGAAGTGAAGGGCTGGGCCGACCGCTTCAACGCGAAGGGACGCAAGGCCAAACAAGACGCGAAGAAAGAGGGCTAGCGGGCGATGTGCGGCATCATCGGAATCCTCGGCCGGAACGAGGCCGCACCCATCCTGCTGGAAGGGCTGAAGCGCCTTGAATACAGGGGGTATGATTCCGCCGGGATCGCGACCCTGGTCAACGGCGCCATCGACCGCCGGCGGGCCGAAGGCAAGCTGAGCAACTTGGCCGCCCGCCTGGACGCGGAGCCCATCGCCGGCACGGTCGGCATCGGCCACACCCGCTGGGCGACCCATGGCGTGCCCAACGAAGCCAACGCTCATCCGCACGCGACGGACCGGGTCGCCATCGTCCATAACGGCATCATCGAGAATTACAAGGACCTCAGGGCCGAGCTGATCGCCAAGGGCTGTGACCTTGCATCCGACACGGATACGGAAGTCATCGTCCACCTGATCACCCAGGAGATCGTGGACGGCAAGTCCCCTGCCGACGCGACCGCCGCTGTCTTGCGGCGGCTCGACGGCGCCTTTGCCTTGGCCATCATTTTTTCCGGCCACCATGACCTGATGATCGGGGCGCGGCGGGGCAGCCCGCTGGCCGTCGGCTTCGGCGAGGGCGAGATGTTCCTGGGCTCCGACGCCCTGGCCCTCGCCCCCCTCACCGACCGCATCATGTATCTGGAAGACGGCGATTGGGTGGTGTTGAGCCTGTCAGGCGCCCAGGTGTTCGACGGCGACGACGCCCCGGTCGAGCGCCCCGTGCGCCTGACCGAACTGTCCGGCGCCGCCATCGGCAAGGGCGGTTACCGGCACTTCATGCTCAAGGAAATCTACGAGCAGCCCCAGGTCATCGGCGACACCCTGCAAAGCTTCATCAACCCGGCGTCACGCACGGTGACCATGCCCGGCCTGCCGTTCGATCCGGCGGCGCTTGAGCGCCTGACCCTGGTCGCCTGCGGCACCTCCTATTTCGCTTGCCTCACGGCCAAGTACTGGTTCGAACAGCTGGCCCGCATTCCGGTCGAGGTCGATATCGCGTCCGAATTCCGCTACCGTGAGCCGCCCATGGCGGACAACGGGGCCGCGATCTTCATTTCCCAGTCGGGCGAGACGGTCGATACCCTGGCCGCGCTGCGCTATGCACGCCAGGCGGGGCAATCGATCCTGTCCATCGTCAACCAGCCGGAAAGCGCCATCGCCCGGGAATCGGACATGGTCCTGCACACCAATGCCGGGCCCGAAATCGGCGTCGCCTCGACCAAGGCGTTCACCACGCAGCTGACCGTTTTGGCTTGCCTCGCCATCGCCGTCGCGCGCGGGCGCGGCGCCATCGATGCCGGGACCGAGGCACGCCTGACCACGGCCCTGACCGAGGTGCCCGGGCGGGCGGCGGAAATCCTCAACCACGACGAACAGCTACGGGATATCGCCCAAGGCATGGCCGAGGCGCGGGACGTGCTCTACCTGGGGCGCGGCACCAGCTACCCGATCGCCCTCGAAGGGGCGCTGAAGCTGAAGGAAATCTCCTATATCCATGCCGAGGGCTACGCCGCCGGCGAAATGAAGCACGGCCCCATCGCGCTGATCGACGATCAGGTGCCGGTCATCGTCATCGCGCCAACGGATGCCCTGTTCGAAAAGACGGCGTCCAACGTCCAGGAAGTCATGGCGCGGGGCGGGCGGGTGATCGTCATCTCCGACGAGGCGGGGGCAGCCGCCCTGGCCGACGGGGCGGAGGCCACGGTCGCCCTGCGCACCGTCGATCCCTTCGTGGCACCCATTCTCTATGCCATCCCGGTGCAGCTGCTGGCCTATCACGTCGCGGTCATCAAGGGCACGGATGTGGATCAGCCGCGCAACCTGGCGAAAAGCGTGACCGTGGAATAGCGCCGCCGCGACGGATCCGATCCCGCCGCCGCCGACATCCGCACACAGAAAAACGGCCGTCCCGAAGGACGGCCGTTTCCTTACTGAAAGCTCAACCGAGCGGCGGAGCGCCGAAACGCCCCGCCTTAAGCCCGATTAGAACTTAACCTGAGCACCGACCAGGAAGGTCACGATGCTGTCGAGGGCCGTCGTCGTACCGTCGACGTCCCACCACATCACGTTGCCGTAGATGTTCGTGCCGGCAGCTTTGATCTGCTGGTTGACGCCGAAGCCGAAGGCCTGACCGTCGATGCCGTCACCGGCGAGATCAGAGGTGCCTTCGAAGTGGACACCAACACCGGTGGCACCCAGCGAGTTCATGTTCGCCGTGTAGCCGACGGTGGCGGCATAGACCTTGTGGTCCTTGCCGGTGTCCTGATCGGCCGAGCCGTACAGACCGGTCAGGGAGATACCGCTGTCATGCTTCACGGAAGCGCCCAACTGCCATTGGCCACCCGCGCCGCCTTCACCCGAGAGGTTTTGATAGAAGGCACGACCGCGAACCTGGAGACCGCCCATCTTGCCGTCATACAGACCACCAACGCCCCAAGCACCTTCGGGCTGCAGTTCGACCTGACCACGGAAACCGCTCATGGAGGGGGTTTCGTACTGGATGGAGTCGAGACGGCCACCGTCAAGGGTGGTGAACACGCTGCGAATCTTGGTGGTGGACAGAGCAGCCGCCGTGTTGTCGTTGCGGAACAGCATGCCGCCGACGAGCAGGGAGGTGTCCATACCGGCGAAGGCGCCGGCAGCGTAGCCGAGGTCCAGGCCGTCGGACATGCCGTCGGAGATTTCCGACTGCTGACCCAGGGTCAGCTTACCGAACTGCTTGTGGGAGAAATAGACATTGGCCAGACGCTCGGAGAAGGAGCCGCCGCCAGCGGTTTCAGCCGTCTGGCTGATGGAACCCGGGTCGTTCGACTGCAATTCCACTTCCAGGCGGGCGCCGACGGAAACGGATTCGTTGACCTTGCCGGAAGCCTTCAGGCCGAAACGGGTGGAGCCGTTATCACCGTCCTGATGGCGGTAACCGGTTTCTTCACCGTCGTTGTAGAACATCATGTTGCGGTTGACCTGGCCGTAAACGGTAAGGTCGGTCGCATTGCCGTTCTTGATCGAACCGGCTTCGGCGGTGGTGGCAACCGGGGCGGCGAACGCGAAAAGCGCAGCGCCGGCGGCACCAACCATAAGGGTCTTTTTGAGGTTCATTCGTTTGCTCCTAAGATGAGATTCACTCTTACAAATCCACTTTGCCCTGGAACACTGTAGGACCACGCGTTGGCGATCCTGTTCAGGACGAGGGCAGTTTAGCGGCTCGTCCCTGTTTCAAAAGCAAAATCCGTCTCGACTGTAGATTTTTTGGAACAGTGTTGCGCGAATGCCACACATCGTTGAGGTTTGATGAAAATCAGGCGGTTGGGTGGAGGCGTTCCCGCATTCAGCCGCCACCGAATGGCTGCCGTTGCGTAAATGTCACGCCCCCTCACAAGCCCCCGAATCACCTCCCGAGACCACCGCATACAGTGTCTCGGCATCCTGCTGTACGGTTGAACACGGCGGCGAACATGGATTAGATGGGGGACGTCGGGCCGATACCGGATCCCGCATCCACCCACAAGCCGAAGGACGCCCCATGCCGCAATACGACTATGACCTGATCACCATCGGCGGGGGCTCCGGCGGGGTCCGCGCCTCGCGCTTCGCCGCCGCGACCTACGGCGTGAAGACCGCCGTGGTCGAAAACCTGCGCATCGGCGGCACCTGCGTCATGCGCGGCTGCGTGCCAAAGAAGCTTCTCGTCTACGCCGGCCATTTCGCCGAGGATTTCGAGGATGCGGCCGGTTACGGCTGGGATGTAGGCCCCCCCGCGTTCGACTGGCCACGGCTGATCGCCAACAAGAACAAGGAGTTGGACCGCCTGGAAGGCGTCTATCACCGCCTGTTGCGCGACGCCGGGGTGGATGAGTTGACCGGCACGGGCCGCGTCATCGACCCCCATACGGTCGAGATCGCCGGCCCCGACGGCACCCGGACCTGCACGGCCAAGTACATCCTGATCGCCACTGGCGGCTGGCCGTCCCTGCCGAATGTTCCCGGCATCGAACACGCCATCACCTCGAACGAGGCGCTCGACCTGGACCGCCTGCCCGGCAGCATCGCGATCGTCGGCGGCGGCTATATCGCCGTGGAATTCGCGGGCATCTTCAACGGCTTGGGCGCCGAGACCCATGTCATTATCCGGGCCGAGAACATCCTGCGCGGGTTCGATCCGGCGGTGCGCGACACCCTGCACGAGGAAATGGTCAAGAAAGGCGTCGCCATCCATCAGGAGACCATCGTCCAATCCATCGAGAAGACGGCATCGGGTTATTCCCTGCGTCTCAACGACGACGAGATCCTAGAGGTCGACGCCGTCATGTACGCCACCGGCCGCGCCCCCAACACCAAGGGCCTGGGTCTGGCCGAAGCCGGCGTCGCCCTGACCGCCAAGGGCGCGATCAAGGTCGACGACCATTTCAAGACCAGCGTCGACAGCATCTATGCGCTCGGCGACGTCATCGACCGGGTGCAGCTGACGCCGGTGGCCCTGGCCGAAGGCATGGCCGTGGCCCATACCCTGTTCGGCGGCAGGCCGACCACGGTCGACTACGCCAATATCCCGACCGCCGTGTTCTCGACCCCGCCCGTGGGCACCGTGGGCCTGACCGAGGACGAGGCCCGCAGGAACCACGACGTGGTCATCTTCCAGTCCCATTTCCGGCCCATGAAATACACCCTATCGGGCCGCGATGAGCGGACCATGATGAAGATGATCGTGGACAGGAAGACGGACCGTGTTCTGGGCTGTCACATGGTCGGCCTGGATGCGGCCGAGATGACCCAGGCGCTCGGCATCGCGCTCAAGGCCGGCGCGACCAAGGCGCATTTCGACGCCACCATCGGCATCCATCCGACGGCGGCCGAGGAATGGGTGACCATGCGCACGCCCCTGCGCGAGGCGGAAGCCGCCGAGTAGCCGGCCCCCCGCAACGAAAAACCGCCGCCGAAATGCCCGGCGGCGGTTTTCGTTATGTATGTCTTTCCGGCAAGCCCGCGTCAGATGATTTCGCGCGCCCTGAGGTCGGCGATCTCGTCGGCGCTGAGCCCCAGATCGCCCAGGATGGCGTCCGTGTGCTCGCCCTTTTCCGGCGGGCGGACGACCAGCTTGGAATCGGTGCGGCTCATGCGGATCGGCTGCGACATCATCTTGGTGCGGCCGAAGCAGACCGTGTCGCATTCCTCCGCGATGCCCAGGTGCTTGACCTGTTCGTCGGCGAACATGCCCGCCATGTCGTAGATCGGGCCCGTGGGCACGCCCGCCTCGTTCAAGGCGTCGACCCAATCGGCGCTGGTCCGATCCTTGGTCTTTTCGGCGATCAGGGCATTCAGGGCATGGCGGTTCTTGGACCGCTTCTCGGGCCCGTTGAAGCGCTCGTCCTCGCACCATTCCGGCGTGCCCAACACGTCGCACAGCCGCGCCCAAATGCGTTCCCCTGCGGCGGCGATGTTGATATGGCCGTCCTTGGTCGGGAACACGCCCGTGGGAATCGAGGTCGGATGGTCATTGCCGGCCTGGCCGGGCACCTCGCCCTCCATGAGATAGCGGGCACCCTGGAAATCGAGCATGAAGGCCATGGCCTGCAACAGCGACGAGGTCACCCACTGGCCCTTGCCGGATTTCTCGCGCTCGATGATCGCGATCAGCACGCCCATGGCGCAGAACAGCCCGCCGGTCAGGTCGGCGATGGGAATGCCGACGCGCATGGGGCCGCGGCCCGGCTCGCCGGTGATCGACATCAGCCCGCCCATGCCCTGGGCGATCTGATCGAAGCCGGGACGCTTGTCATAGGGGCCGTCCTGGCCGAAGCCGGAGATCGAGCCCAGGATGATGCGCGGATTGACGGCCTTGAGGGCCTCGTAGCCGATGCCGAGCTTGTCCTTCACGTCGGGGCGGAAGTTCTCGATCACCACGTCGGCGCCCTCGACCAGGCGGAGGAACAGCTTGCGCCCTTCCTCTTCCTTGAGGTTGAGGGTCAGGGACCGCTTGTTGCGCTGCAGGTTCTGGAAATCGGCCGTGTGGCGCTTGGCGCCCAGGGTACCGTCGGGTTCGATGCTTTCGGGCAATTCGACCTTGATGACGTCGGCGCCCCAGTCCGCGAGCTGACGGACGCAGGTGGGCCCCGATCGGACGCGGGTCAGGTCGAGAACCTTGATGTGGTCGAGCGCGGTCGACGCGGCGGTATGTACCATGTGTTTCCTCTCCAAAGGCGGCGTGGCCCGGTTCTTTATCGCCCAGGCCTTGTATACAATTTCGATCTGTCGTTATCGGAATTTCCGGGGCCCAGGTCAATCGCCGCGCGGCCCTGCCGCCGCGTCAGCCGCCCTTGTTGGCTTCCCCCTCGCCCTCGTCACCCGGGTCCGCGTCCAGCCCGCGGGGATCGATGGTGATGACTTCGGGCGAGGCGCGGGGCACATGCACGAAATCCTCCTTGTTCTCGGGCAAGACGCCGGCGCGGCGCTGCATCCGATAGAAGGCGAAGCCGGCGGTCAGGAAATGGATCGCCGCCGAATAGGCGAAGAAGGAATTGGGACCCGCTACCTCGACCACCGCCGATGCCAGCATCGGCCCGACGACGGCGCCGACGGAAAACACCAGGATCAGGGTCGAGGCGATTTCGACAAAGTCCTCGGGTTCGGCCTGGTCGTTGGCATGGGCAATGGCGATGGCATAAAGAGCGAAGGTAAAACCGCCGTAAACGAAGGCGAACGCGTACATGGCCGCGCGCGACAGATCGCCGAACGCCATCAAGGCGAGGGCGCTGATACCGCCGCCGACGCAGATCACGATGATCACCCAGCGCCGGTCGATCAGATCCGACCACCGCCCGAGCGGCCATTGGAAGACCGCGCCGCCGATGATCAGCAGGCTCATGAACAGGGACAGTTCCGCGACCGACGTCAGGGCGCTTTGCGCGAACAGGGGTACAATGGTCCATACCGCGCCGTTGACCAGCCCGACGGTCAGGCAGGCGATCACGCCGACGGGGGAAATAGCATAGACGCGAGGGATGCGGATGCGCACCTGCTGCAACGGCTGCGGCGCCGTGGTGCGCGTCAGCGCCACCGGCACCAGGGCGATGGAGACCAGCACGGAGGCGACCACGAACAGCTCGAACCCGGCGGGGTCGTACAGGTTCAGCAGAACCTGGCCGACGGTCACGGCCCCCAGGTTGACGATCTGATAGAAGGACAGGATGCGCCCGCGGTGTTCCTTGCCGGCACGCTCGTTGATCCAGCTTTCCATGACCATGTAGAGCCCGCACAGACAGGCCCCGGTGATGAAGCGCAACCCCCACCAGGAGACCGGATCGACCCAAACGACGTGCATGAGCTGCGCCGCCGAGGCGACCGTGCCGAACACGGTGAAGGAGCGAATGTGCCCGACCCGCGCGACGACGCGGGGAGCGAAGAAGCAGGACAGGATGTAGCCCATGTAGAAGGCAGCCCCCATGACGCCGATGGCGAAGGGGGAAAAGCCCTCGATGCCCGCGCGCACGGGCAGCAGGGTGCCCTGAAGCCCGTTGCCGGCCAGCAGGATGCCGAAACTGAGGAACAGGGCGGCGACGGGGATCAGAATGGCGACCATGTCGTTTCTTCCGTTTCCTTGTGCCTGAGGGAACCCGCGGGAGCCTCCAGCGACGATCAGGCCGCACCCGCATACGATCTTTCGAGGCGGCGATCAGCCGTTGAAGGGGCTGCCGACACCACCGGCCAATATAATGCCCAGGACGATCATCCCCGTGCCGACCCATTGCGTCGCGGAAAGATGTTCACCGAACAAGAACACACCGGCAAGCGGCACCAGGATGAAGCCCAGCGCAATGAACGGATAGGCCGTGGACAGGGGCATTGTGCGCAGCAACGTCACCCAGATGAACGTGGCGACGCCGTAGATTGCAAAAGCGCCGAGCAGCCATTTATTCGTGAACGACTGGAAAATGCTGTCCAGGCCGGCGCCCGAAAGAGCCGCCTTTTTGAAGCAGATCTGCCCGGCAACGATCATCAGCAGGAAACCGGCGAGCTTGAGATAGGCCATCATCATTGTTTCCTCATTCGGCGCAGGCGGTCCACGCCATGCGTGACCAAGTGAACGATGACTGTGGCGCCGCTGAGCGCGAACACGGCGATTAGAGGCTCGTTGTAGCGAACCACGTTGACGGACACAAACGCGTAAAGCCCCAACATGAAATAGGGCGGCAGGCAAAACACCAGGAACGGGCCCGCACGGCCGCGGCGGGCAAGGATCCAGACACAGGCCGGCAAAAGGATGAACCCGACCAGGCTGGCGTAGTTGCCGACCCATTGGCCGCGCAAGGCAAGCGATATCGTGACCGCCAGATGCTTGCCCAGATCGCGCCACACGTATTCCCTCAGCAGATAACCGAGCGGATTGTCCTGTGCCCCGGAAGCGGCCCGCACATCGAGAAAGAACTGGCCGCGCCCCATCATGTAGAAGGAGTCCGGATGGTACCAGGACAGCCGCCGGACCTGTTCTTCGGAAAACAGCGCCGTCGCCAGATTGTCCCCGAAATCAGGCAACCAGTAGATCAAGCTGATCGCCCATTCCCGCCATGTCATAAGATTATAGGGCAACCGTTCAATCAGCACTTTTGGGCCGTATCCGCCGCTGATGCCGGCAAGATCGAAGCCGACATAGTTCCTGATCCACCAGGGCGCCAGGATCGCGGCCGCCCCGGCGGCGAAGCACGCGGCGGCGGCGGCGGCGTCAGTCCACGCCCGGCCGCGCCCAAAGCGCCACCACAGAACGATCACCGGCACCATGAAGTAAAGAAGGTACACATAGGAGGCCCGCGTGAGCGCCGCGCCGGCGAGCGCCGCGCCGGCCAAGACGGCATCGCGCCGCGCGGGGGCCGGGTCGGACAGGAGCCGGGCCAGCATCCAGGCGAACAGCGCGACAAAGAAGAAGGTCGGGATTTCCGTCAGGATCAGCCCGGCGTAATGGGTAAAACACTTGGTCGCCAGCACGATCGCCAGCGTCAGCCAGGCGATGCTTGCATCCCCGGCAAGCCGGCGCGCGGCCAGGAAGACAAAAAACACCGTGAACGCGGCGAGGACGGCTTGAACAACGAACAACGCCGTCAATCCGCTGAGGTCGCAGACGGCGCCGTCCCGGGAGACGCATGTCAGAGCCCGCGCGAGGTCCGCGTCGAAAAATGCCAGCACGCCGGCAAACATTGGGTAGACCGGGCCGAAAAACGTTCCCAGGATTTCATTCACCCGCCCCCAGTCCGTCGCCATGGCCTCGGCCAGCGACGCCGCCATGCCGGCGTACTGCATGGCGTCGGCGACCGGGCGGGTATAGGGGGGAGCCAAGGTCTGAAACAGGGCGGCGGTCAGGCAGACGGCGAGTGCCAGGGCCGCCTGGGCGCGGTCCTGATGCAACAAGCGGGCATATGCCGAAACGGTTTGCACGTCGATCACCTTGGGTTGTCCGGGACGGCCGATCCGGCCCGCGCGACTTGTATTCACCCGGCAAGAACGATGCAACCGGCCGGCACGCAAGCGAATGTTGTCGAACACCGTTTCTTCGCTATCATTGCCGCCGCACGCCGCACAAGGGAGGATATCCACATCAAAGCAGCACCCACCCTGTTCGACCCCCCTGCCCGCCCGCGATATGCGCCGGGGGATCACACACCCCTGTTCGCCTGCCGCGATTCCGACGGCCGGACCTTCGAATTCTATTCCGCCGTCACCGGCGCGCCGACGATCCTGCTGTTCGCCGGCGGCCAGGGCCTTGCGGACATGACGGCGGGCGGGCTCGACCCGGCCGCCCTTGCCGCCGGCGGCGCCCAGGTCGTGACCCTGGTGCCCGGCGACACCACCGTGGCGGCGGCGCAAAAGGAAGCCTCCGGCTGGCCGCACCGGGTGATGGCCGACCCCGGGTCCGAGATCACCAATGGGTTCGCGGGGCTGTCCGGCGTCGCGGCGCCGGCGGTTTATGTGCTCGACCCCAATCAGCGCCTGATCGGCGTGCGCGGGCTCGGCGGCGGGGCCGGGGGCCTGGAGGGCTGGCTCGCCGAGATGCTGGCCCAGGCGCGGCACGGCCGCGACCAGGCCGTGGTCCAGCGCGCGGCCCCGGCGCTGCTTGTGCCCCGTGCGCTGGAACCCGAGGACTGCGCCTGGCTGATCGGCCTGTGGCACAACGGGGAGCGCGACGATGGCACGGTCGCCGTGGGATCGTCGGCCGGCGGCGGCGTGCAGGTGGTGCCGACGACCAAGCGGCGCGAGGACTATTACATGCATGACAAGGCGCTGGAGCAGAAACTGCTGAACCGGCTGATGCCGCGCCTGGTGCCTGAGATATCCAAGGCCTTCCATTTCGAGGGCTATACGGTCGAGACCTTCAAGATCGGCTGTTACAAGGCCGAGAAGGCGGGCTTCTTCACGGTCCACCGCGACGACACCAGCCCGGCGACCAAACACCGCAAGTTCGCCGTGACGCTCAACCTGAACACGGGCGACTACGAAGGCGGCGATTTGCGCTTTCCCGAATACGGGCCGGAACTGTACCGCCCGGAAAAAGGGGCTGCGGTCGTGTTCTCCTGCTCCCTGCTGCACGAGGTCCTGCCCGTGACCAAGGGCCACCGCTTCGTGCTGCTGACCTTCCTGAACGTGCCGGTGCAATAACCACGGCCCGATCACGCATCGGCGAGGCCCGCCCGGAAGCGGACCTTTTTCTGGGAAGTTGTCGATAGTTTTCGGGGGAAAACGGGGAAATGGCGCGCCCGGGAAGATTCGAACTCCCAACCTCCTGATCCGTAGTCAGACGCTCTATCCAGTTGAGCTACGGGCGCTTGTGACTGGGCCCCGAGGGGCCCCCGCCAGGAAGGAGCCGGACACTACTCCAGCACTTCTCCGTTTGCAAGCGCTAGGAGCCGTCCCCGATTAACGGTCGTCAAACGCCGAATCTTCGTATTAAAATAGGAACTTGTGGTGCTCCGGGCCATTGAGTACACTCGCCCGGAAACTGAGGGGTGGGGTATGTTTTCGTACATACCCGCTGGGGATTTAAAAACAACTCCGGTTTGTTATCGGAGAAGAACCAAGGGCTCGCGGACGAGATGGGTTTTCCGAAACTGAGAGTTCTTTTGGCGGGGGCCGTGATTTTCACGGGGGCATGTTCATTCGACGAGGACCTGTGGCCCTCGTTGAGCGCATCCGAGCCTTCCGCCAAAACAACGACAGAGACCGCGCAACCGGAAGCGGCGTCGCCGCAAACGGCCGGCGCGCAAGACGCCGGATCGCAGCAGACGGCCGTTTTGGCCGCCAATCAGCCTGCCCTGGGTTCGACCAAATTCGTGCCGACCGGCGTGACGCCGGGCGACGCGACCGGAACCTTCGTCGGCAAGAAGGTCCAGGAACTGCGCGACGAGTTGCAGAAGCTGCAAAGCTCGATCCTGCAACATAATGAACAGCTTCAGTCCGTGCGCTCGCGCATCGTCGAAAGCTCGCAGCAGTACCACGGCACCATCGCCGCCGTTAAATCCCGCCTGCAGGTCGGCACGACCCGCGGCAACCCGGTTCTGGTACAACAGTTCAACACGGCGCAGCAGGACCTGAATCGCCTCAGCCAGGACATCGGCGAAATGAACAAGCTGTCCACCGGCGTGGCCAGCGATTCCACCCTGGCCTCGTTCCTGACGGAAAGCGTGCGCGCCGCCTTCAAGGTGTCCGGCGCCGTCGACGAGGACCACCGCCAGCTTGCCATTCTCGAGGACGAGGTCGACCAGACCGTCGTCCTGATCGACCGCCTGCACCGCGAAGTGACCGAGGACGTGCGCCGCCAGTCGACCTGGATCGGCGCCGAACAGCGCAATCTGGTGCAGATCTCGGCCGGCATCCGCCAGGGCGAATCGCTCGGCTCGTCCCTGCTTGACGCCGCCGTCACCGGCCGCGGCCCGAGCGCCAATCAGGTTGCCGCCCCCGCCGATACATCGGGCCGCCGCCCCCTGGTGGTGATCCGCTTCGACCGGCCGAACGTGCCTTATCAGCAGGCCCTGTACACGGCCGTCAGCCGCGCCCTTGAAACCCACCCGGCCGCGGTGTTCGACCTGGTTGCGGTGGCGCCCTCGGCCGGTGGCGCCGCGCGCGTCGCGATCAACACGAACAAGGCCAAGCGCCACGCCGAAGACGTCAAGCGCTCGCTGGTGGAAATGGGCCTGCCGCCGACGCGGGTGGCGGTGTCCGCCAAGACCCTGGCGGCCGCCAAGACAAACGAAGTTCACTTGTACGTTCGCTAAACCACGACATTCACTGCAAATCCGGATAACCGGCGTCAGCGTGGGCGCCGGTTTTTCCGTTTCTGGGCCCCGTTTTTCGGGAACCTCCGCCCTTGGGAAATGCCGGCGGCCCCGTTAGTATTCCCGCCATGACAGCCCCCTCGCCGCCGGAACGCCCCCCTGAACGCATCGTCACCTGGGCCGAAGTCCATGCGGACTCGCGCGCCCTTGCTGGCCGTCTGCTGAGCACGCCGCCTCCCGGCCGCTGGGCGAGCCCGTGGAAAGGCATCGTCGCGATCACCCGGGGCGGCATGGTGCCGGCCGCCGTCCTGGCCCGTGAAATGGGCATCCGCCTGATCGATACCCTGGCCATCGCCAGTTATGACGTCAAAACCCAAGGCCGGGTGCGGCTGCTCAAGACGCCGGAGGCCGCCGCCGCCGACAAAGGGACGGGATGGCTGCTGGTCGACGATCTGGTGGATACGGGGGCGACGGCGCGGGCGGCGCGGGACCTGTTGCCGGACGCCCTGTTCGTTACGCTATACGCCAAGCCCGCCGCCCGCGACTTGCCGGACATTTTCATTCACGAGGTGGCGCAGGACACCTGGGTGCATTTTCCTTGGGACACGGAAGCCCACGACGGAGCGCTTGCCTATGCCCCGCCGCTGGCCGGGCGGGAAACGCCCTGACAGAACGCCCGCGCGGGGATCACGCCGCCGTCACGCCTTGGGCGCCATGCCCTCGACGTCTTCGGCCAGTCGCCGTTCCAGATCGACAAGGTCCGACGGCAACTCCGCGCCCGTGGCGCGCAATTGGTCGAGAAGCTCCAGAAGCCGCAGGTGAACCTCGTGCAGGTCCTCCGGCTGTTCTTCCATTTCGGTCATCGCCATGTTGATGGCGGCGAGAAGTTCGTTGCTATCCATGCCAGGACTTTAGCACCGTCCGGGACGAACCGCTATTGACCTGCATCAAGAGAATGCGGCGCCAGCGGTGAGGGCTTGCGAGGCTCAGGGACCCAGCCTAGGCTTCTCATCAAGAGGAGACATCAAAAAATGACCAACCCCGCCGAAACCTACAAGCTGTACGCCATCAAGTACGGCACCCACGATCCCCGCCCCCAGTCCCAGAACTTCATGCAGCCGCCGGACCCGCATGACGCGCCCTACCCCATCGACTATTTCGTCTGGGCCTGCGTTTCCGAAAACCGCACCGTGGTCGTCGACACGGGCTTCAACGAGAAATCCGGCTGCGGGCGCGGCCGCACCATGTTCCGCTGCCCGGTGGACAGCCTGAAACTGGTCGGCGTCGACCCGGCCGAGGTCACGGACGTGGTGGTCACCCACATGCATTACGACCACGGCGGCAACTTCGACAAGTTCCCCAAGGCGACCTTCCACATCCAGGACCGGGAGATGTCCTACATCACCGGACGCTACATGCGCTATCCGGTGCTGCGCAATTCCTTCGACCCGGACGACGTCTGCCAATTGGTGCGCGAGCTTTATCAGGACCGGGTCGAATTCCACGACGGCGACGAGGAACTGTTTCCCGGCCTGACCCTGCACCATGTCGGCGGCCATACCCAGGGCATGCAGTTCGTGCGGGCCTGGACCGAGCGCGGCTGGGTCGTGCTCGCGTCCGACGCCATGCACCTGTTCGCCAACTGGCGGCACAAAAACCCGTTCCCCACGGTTCTGCACATCGGCGACATGCTGGAAGGCCACAAGAAGGTCGCCCGTCTGGCGGACAGCCCGGACCACGTGGTTCCCGGTCACGACCCCCTGGTGATGGAGATGTATCCGGCGCCCTCCGCCGATCTTGAAGGCGTCGTGGTGCGGGTCGACGTCGCACCCTTGAAACCGACGCCGGCGTGAGGGCCCCGCCCATGACCGAGATCTACAAGCTGTACGCCATCAAGTACGGCACCCATGCGCGGACGGCGGCGCGCAACTTCATGAACCCGCCCGACCCCCATGACGCGCCCTATCCCATCGACTATTACGTCTGGGCCTGCGTGTCGGAAAACCGGGCCGTCGTCGTCGACACGGGCTTCACGAAGGACGCCGCCGAAAGCCGGGGCCGCACCTGGCACCGCTGCCCGGTGGACAGCCTGAAACTGATCGGCGTCGATGCGGCCGAGGTCACGGATGTGGTCATCACCCACATGCACTACGACCACGGCGGCAACCTGGACCGCTTTCCCAAGGCGACCTTCCATATCCAGGACCGGGAAATGGCTTTCGCCACCGGGCGCTACATGCGCTACCCGACGTTGCGCCATTCCTACGACATCGACGACGTCTGCGGCCTGGTCCGCGAACTGTACAAAGACCGGGTCGAGTTCCACGACGGCGACACGGACCTGTTTCCCGGCCTGACCCTGCATCACGTCGGCGGTCATACCCAGGGCATGATGTTCGTGCGGGCCTGGACGGGCCGCGGCTGGGTCGTGTTGGCGTCGGACGCCATGCATCTTTACGCCAACTGGCTGGACCGAAACCCCTATCCCACGGTGGTCCATATCGGCGACATGCTGGAAGGCCACCGCAAGGTCGCGCGCCTTGCGGAAAGCCCCGACCATGTCGTGCCCGGCCACGATCCGCGCGTCATGGACCGCTATCCGGCGCCGTCGGACGGCCTGAAGGGCATCGTCGCGCGCCTGGACCTGCCGCCCCATGGAACATAAGGATGAGGAAAAGACCCGCCGCCGCGCGACCCTGGCATCCTGCTGCGCGGCGCACAGCCTGCAGGACGGCCTGACCGACCTGCTGTATGTCCTGCTGCCCGTGCTGGCGCAGTCGTTCGGCCTGACCTATGCCCAGGTCGGCATCATCCGCGCCGCCAACCGCGCCGCCATGACGGCCTTCGAATTGCCGTCGGGCATGCTGTCGGAACGCATTGGCGAACGCATTCCCATCGCCTTCGGCCTGCTGGCCGCGGGGGCGGGCTACATCGCCCTGGCCTGGGCCGACGGTTTCACGGCCGTGGTCGTCGTTCTTCTGTTCGCCGGGATCGGCGGCGGTTTTCAGCACACATTGTGCTCGACCCTGGTCAGCACCGTGTTCGGCAACCGGGGCCGACGCGCGGCGCTGGGCACCTACAACTCCTTCGGCGACGTGGGCAAGCTGACCTTCGCCGGGCTGTTCACCCTGTCGATCGGCGCGGGCGTCGCCTGGCAGGACATGACGCTGGCCTTTGGCGCGGCCACCATGGCGGCCGGGCTGGTGATCTTCGCCGTGCTGGGCCGCGCCGGCGCGGGCATGGGCCCGAAACCCGCCGAAGGAAACGGCGGCCAGGGCCTGCTGGGCGGCTGGGGCATCCGCGACAAGGGAGCCTTCGCGGCGCTGTGCGCCATCGTGCTGCTCGATACGGTGGTGCAGGGCGGGTTCCTTACCTTCGTCGCCTTCCTGATGATCGAGAAGGAGGTGCCGACGGCGCTCGGCGCCTTCGCCGTGGTGCTGACCCTTGCCGGCGGCGCCTTCGGCAAGTTCGGCTGCGGGTTCCTGGCGGAAAAGCTGGGCGCCGTCCGCTCCCTGGTGCTGGTCGAGATTCTGACCGCCCTGGGCATCGTCGCCGTCCTGCTGCTGCCGACCCTGCCGGCCTATTTCCTGCTGCCGGTGCTGGGCATGGTGCTGCAAGGCAGTTCGTCCGTCACCTACGGCGCCGTGGGCGACCTGATCGAGCCCGAGCGCCAGGCGCGCGGGTTCGCGGTGATCTATTCCATCGCCACGGCCTCGATGATTTTGGGCCCCATGGCCTTCGGCGTCGTCGGCGATACCTACGGCCTGACCACGGCCATGCTGGCGATGGCGGCGACCATCCTGCTGCCCCTGCCGCTCTGCCTGATCATGCGCCGCGCCATCGCCGCCCATTACGCCTGATTCCCTGACCCGCCGGTGGACCTGGCGCCGGAGAAATAATAGCGTTGGCCGTATGATGTCCGGGCGACAACGACTAATCATCGTGTTTGAACGGTAGAGGCAGGGGTCATCACCATGAGGGTCATCGTCCTGGGTGCCGGCGTCATCGGCGTTACCACGGCCTATTACCTGGCCAAGCAAGGCGCCGAGGTTCTGGTCCTCGACCGCCAGCCCGGTCCCGGCATGGAAACCAGCTTCGCCAACGCGGGCGAACTGTCCTACGGCATGACCTCGCCCTGGGCGGCGCCGGGGGTGCCGCTGAAGGCCATCAAGTGGATCTTGATGAAATACCGGCCCCTGATCCTGCATCCGCTGATCAGCCCGACCATGTGGGGCTGGTGCACGCGCCTGGTAATGAACTGCAACGCGCGCGACTACCGGATCAACAAAAGCCGCATGGTGCGCGTCTCCAACTACAGCCGCGACGCACTGACCGATCTGATGGCCGACCTGCCGGACCTGCGGTTCGATCAGCGCGAAATGGGCACCTTGCAATTGTTCCGCACGGACAAGCAGGTCAAGGCCTCCGCCGCCGATCAGGAGGTCCTGGCCGAGTTCGGCTCGCCCTTCGAAGTTCTCGACCGCGACGGCTGCGTCGCCGCCGAACCGGGCCTGGCCCATGTCGCGGACAAATTCGTCGGCGGCCTGCGCATGACCGCCGACCGCACCGGCGATTGCCGCATGTTCACCATGGCGCTTGCCGAGGAAGCCGCCAAACTGGGCGTGACCTTCCGCTACGGGGTGACCATCCGGGGCCTTGCCCCGGACCGCATGCGGATCGCCGGCGTCGACACCACGGATGGCCGCGAGACCGCCGACCGCTACGTCTGCGCCCTCGGCCCCTACGCACCGATTGTCCTGAAATCCGTCGGCATCAAGGTGCCGATCTATCCGATCAAGGGCTATTCCATCACCCTGCCCGTCACCGATGCGGACGCCGCGCCCCGATCGACCATCATGGACGAAACCCACAAGGTCGCGATCACCCGCCTGGGCGACCGCATCCGGGTCGCCGGACAGGCGGAGATCATCGGTTACGACAAGCATCTGGGGTCGCATGCGACCGATACCGTGCGCCACGTCGTCACGGACCTGTTCCCCAAAGGCGGCGACGTGTCGCGGGCCGAGGGCTGGACAGGTCTGCGCCCCATGACGCCGGACGGCACGCCGGTCATCGGCCCGACGGTCTATGACAACCTGTTCATCAACTCGGGCCATGGCACCCTGGGCTGGACCATGTCCGCCGGTTCGGGGCGTCTGGCCGCCGACCTGGTGCTGGGCCGGCCGCCGGAAATTTCCATCGACGGCCTGACGGCGGCCCGGTACGGGCAATAACCGGCGGTTTCCGGAGACGACCTGTCCATTGGTCTATCTTTCGACCAGAGGGCAAAAACACTATAGTAATTGAATGATCGAGAGCTCCCTGGGCCGGCTTCCTGAAGAGGCCGCATTTCCCGTTGTCCGGCACGAAGGCGACATCGCCCTGTGCCGCTCTCCCGTTTGTCTGGAGCTGATCCGTTATTGGCAGGGCCTTGCCGCGCAAAAGGGCGGACGCCCCGAATGGGGTCAGGTCCGGCTGATCGATCTGTACAAGATCGCCACCTTCCTGGCCGTCAAGGACGTGATCGACGACGGCGCCGATTTCCGCAACCGCTTCTGGGGCACCGGCCTGACCGACGCCCTCGGCTTCGAAGGAACCGACAAGCGGGTCAGCGCCTATGAACCCGCCAGCATGCGCGACGCGGTCCATCGGCGTTATTCCCGCATCATCCGCACGGGCGAGCCGGAAATGGTCCGCGGCTACATCACCAGCATGCCGGAACACGACCATCTGCCCTTCGAGCTTGTCCACCTGCCCCTGTGGGGCGAGCGGCCGGGCGTGCGGCACATCATCTCGGCCTATCAGTTCGATTTCATCGCGGCGGGTGACGACGACTGACGCGGCCGCCAGCCTGCGTCACACCGCCACGTTGTCGATCAGCCGCGCCTTGCCCAGCCAGGCGGCGGCCAGCACGCGGGCGGGCCTTGAGGCGTCGGGCACTTCGTCCAGGGTCGCGGCATCGCGCACGGTGACGTAATCGACCTGCCAGAAACCGGCGCGTTCCAACTGCTCCTTGGCCCAGGCCTCTTGAACCCGCGGGTCCTCCCCGCGGCCGACCTGTTCGGCGACCTGGGCGAGGGTGCCGTGCAGCACCGGCGCGGTGGCGCGTTCGGCCGGGGTCAGATAGGCGTTGCGCGACGACAGCGCCAGGCCGTCGGCCTCGCGTACGGTCTGCACCCCCGTGGCGGTGACGGGAATGTCGAGATCGCGGATCAGCTTCTTGATGACCTGAAGCTGCTGATAGTCCTTCTCCCCGAAAAACGCCTCGTCGGGCAGGGCCTGCAACAGAAGCTTGGTCACCACCGTGGCGACGCCGGTGAAGAAGCCGGGGCGGTGTTCGCCTTCCAGCACGTCGCCCAGCCCGCCGACATGAACCTTGGTCGAATGGCCGCCGGGATAGACTTCCTCGACCCCGGGGGCGAACAGAAGGTCGGCGCCCTCGGCAGCGACCAGGGCCGCGTCGCGGGCTTCGTCGCGGGGATAGACGGAGAAATCCTCCTTGGGCCCGAACTGGGTCGGATTGACGAACAGGGTCACCACCGTCTTGTCGCATGACGCGACGGAATTCTTGACCAGCGACACATGGCCCGCGTGCAGCGCCCCCATGGTCGGCACCAGGCCGATACGCAGGCCGTCGGCGCGCCACGCCGTGACGCGGGCGCGCAGATCGTCGATTGTGCGGACGGTGTCGAGCGGTGATGCCGCGCCCATGGCCTACTTCTTTTCGACCCCGAAGCAGTGTTCCAGGCCCGGGAAGGCGCCCGTGCGGACGTCCTGGGCGTATTCCTTGACCGCCTGTTCGATGGCGTCGCCCAGCTTGGCGTATTTCCGCACGAACTTGGGCGTGAAGTCGGCGAACAGGCCCAGCATGTCCTCGGTCACCAAAATCTGCCCGTCGCAGGCGGGCGACGCGCCGATGCCGATGGTCGGGATCGACACTTTTTCCGTCAGCTCCCGCGCCACGGGCTCGACCGTGCCTTCGACGACCATGGCGAAGGCACCGGCGGCGTCGATCGCCAGGGCGTCGGCGATGACCTTCTTGGCGCCCTCGTCGTCGCGGCCCTGAATCTTGAACGCCCCCCGGTGTTCGGCCTTTTGCGGCAGCAGGCCGACATGGCCCAGTACCGGCACGCCAGAGGCGACGATGGCGGCCACGGTCTCGGCCATTTCCACGCCGCCTTCGAGCTTCACCGCCTGGGCCTCGGTCTCGTCGATCACGCGCTTGGCCGAGGCGACGGCCTGCGCCGTGGAATCCTCGTAGGTGCCCTGGGGCAGGTCGACGACGACCAGGGCCTGTTTCGCCCCCCGCGTCACGGCGCGGCCGTGGGCGCACATGATTTCGATGGTCACGCCGCGCGTGGTTTCCAGGCCGTAAACGACCATGGCGAGGGAATCCCCCACCAGCAGAAAATCGCAATGCGGGTCCAGAAACTTGGCCATGGGTTGGGTATAGGCGGTCAGCGACACGATGGGGGTCGCGCCCTTGGCCACTTTGCGGGACTTGATATCTTCGACGGTGATGCGCGCCATGCCTGCCTCGGCAAGGTTGTTTTGGAAGGAGCGCGGGACTTTACCAGACCGGGGCAGCCGGTCAAATAGCGGCGATGGACCGCCCGGCGCCCTTGGGTTACATGTAGGACGCCATGTCCCGTTTTCCCCGCTTTTCCGCGTTTTCCCTGATGTTCCTGTTGGCCGGCTGCGTTGCCGCGCCGCCGACGGCGCCCGACCCGGCCCGGCCGTGGATCGGCCAGGTCTACCGCAATCATGCCGTTTCGGTCAGCCATCCGCTGGCCGCCCGGGCGGCGCTGGACATGCTTAACGAGGGCGGCGGGGCCGTCGATGCGGCGATCGCCGCGCAGATGGTCATGACCCTGGTCGAACCGCAGTCGTCGGGCATCGGCGGCGGCGGATTCCTGGTCCGCTTCGACGGCAAGACGAACAGCATCGAAACCTACGACGGGCGGGAAACCGCCCCGGCCTCGGCCCGGGAAGACATGTTCCTCGACGCCCGCGGCGCCCCCATCCCCTACCGCGACGCGATCCTGGGCGGCCGCGCCGTGGGCGTGCCCGGCGTCGTCCGCATGCTGGAAATGGCCCACAAGGAGCACGGCCGTCTGCCCTGGGCGCGGCTGTTCCAGCCGGCGGTCCGCCTGGCGCGGGACGGTTTTCCCATCTCCGAGCGTCTGGCCCGCCAGATCGCGGGCGACCGGCATCTGCGCAAGGTGCCGGCGGCCAAGGCCTATTTCTTCGACGGCGACACGCCTAAGCCCGCCGGCGCGATCCTGAAAAACCCGGACCTGGCCGACACCCTGGAACGGATCGCGGCAAAGGGCGCCGACGCCTTCTATTCCGGCGATCTTGCCCGCGCCATCGCCGACGCCGTGACCAACGCCCCCGTTCATCCCGCCGCGATGACGGTGGCCGACATATCGGCCTACCAGGCCAAGAAACGTCCCGCCGTCTGCGCCCGATACCACGATTACAACGTCTGCGGCATGGGGCCGCCGTCGTCCGGCGGGCTGGCCGTGGCGCAAACCCTGGGTCTGCTCGGCCATTTCCCCCTCGCCGCCACGGGGCCGGACAGCGCCCGGGCCCTGCACCTGATCGCCGAGGCCGAACGCCTGGCCTTCGCCGACCGCGCCGGCTATGTCGGTGACAGCGATGTCGTGCCGGTACCGATCAAGGGCATGGTCGATCGGGACTATCTCGCCGAACGGGCCAAGCTGATCGACCCCGGGAAGGCCATGGACGGGCTGGTCGATCCGGGTCATCCGCCGGGGGCCCAGGCGGCCTATCGGGGCCCGGACGATCCGCTCAAAGGCCTGTCGACGGCGCATATGAGCATCGTCGACCGCTTCGGGAACGCGGTGTCCTTCACCACCACCGTGGAAAGCGCCTTCGGCGCGCGCCTGATGGTCCGGGGCTTCCTTCTCAATAACCAACTGACGGATTTTTCCTTCCGCCCGGAATGGCGGGGCAGGCCCGCGCCCAACCGGGTCGCCCCCGGCAAACGGCCGCGGTCCTCGATGTCGCCGACCATCGTGCTGAACCGGGACGGCCGCTTCGAAATGGCCGTGGGCTCGCCCGGCGGGTCGCGCATCATCGGCTATACGGCGCGGGCCGTGTTGGGCGTGCTGGCCTGGAATCTGGACATGCAGGGGGCCGTGGACCTGCCCCATGTCATGAACCGGGGCGGCGCGACGGAGGTCGAAGAAGAACTGATTCCGGCCGTCGCCGACCTGAAGGCCATGGGCCATCAGGTCGAGGTCGGGCGCATGATCAGCGGCTTGCAGGGCATTCTGCGCACCCGGGACGGCCTGACCGGCGGGGCCGACCGGCGGCGCGAGGGCGTGGTCCTGGGCGACGCGGGGGATCAGGGACAGGTGCCCTTCCCCGCCCCCCGGACCTATGCCTGCGCCGACGGATCGCGCCCCGGGCTTGCCTGGGCGGGCGATTTCCTGCGCTGGACGGAATCCGGCCAGGATCCGCGCATCCTGGCCCGCGTGATGTCTGGATCGGGGGCGCGCTATTCGGACGGCGGGGCGGAGGCCTGGGAACACCGGGGCGAAGTTCGCCTGACCCTGCCCGGCGGCGCGGCCCGCAGCTGCCGCAAGGCCGCCCCCTGATCTTTATTTCGTCGCGACGATGAACAGCCGGCGGAAATGGAACAGGGTCTTGCCGTCGGCGCGCTTGGGATAGGCGGCCCGCATGGCCTTCGAGTAGACGTCGAAGAATGCCGCGTTCTCGTCCGGGTCGGGGAGCGCGTCGAGCAGCGGTTTGAGGGCCGATCCCTTGGTCCATTCGGCGACGGGGTTGTCGCCCTCCATGACCTGGGCATAGACCGTTTCCCAGATGTCCAGGCTGCCCGCGTGGGGGGCGAGATAGTCGTAATAGACGTCCGGATCATGCACGGGAAACTCGCGCAGCACCGGCTCCAGCCTGTCCCGCCAGGGGCCGTCCTCGACGATCTGGCGCATGCCCATGTGCGAGGGGGCGGCGTGGTTGTGGGGCATCTGCACGGCCAGCACCCCGCCCGGCGCCAGCAGGCCCATCAGGCGCGGGAACAGGGCCGCGTGATTGTCGATCCATTGCAGGGCGGCGTTGGAAAAGATCAGGTCCGCCGGGGCGTCCGGCGTCCAGGTCGCGGCGTCGGCATGCTGCCAGTCGCCGTCCGGATGTTCGGCGCGCGCCTTGGCCAGCATTTCCTCGGATGAATCGACGCCGACATGACGCGCGTTCGGCCAGCGGCCCTTGAGGAACGGCGTGACGTTGCCGGGCCCGCAGCCCAGGTCGTGGACCACGGCGGGGGCGTCCAGCGCGATGCGGTTGAGAAGGTCCAGGGCCGGGCGCATGCGGTGGCCCGCGAATTTCAGGTACTGGCCGGGATTCCAGGTGGGTTGCTTGTTGGGTGCGGACATGTCGGCAAATCCTTGAATGCGAATAACCAGATTGCGATGTCAGCCCCCGGCGGCGACATTAGAGGGGCGCCGCGCACGGCGCAACGGCGATCACGCCGGTTTCAGGCGCAGGCGGAACACCGTACCCTCGGCACCCGTGCGGGCCAGTTGGATCTCGCCCCCGTGGGCATGGACGACCTCGCGGGCGATGACCAGGCCCAAGCCCGTGCCGCCCTCCCGCGCCGATCCGGCGAAGGGCTGGAACAGATGGGCGGTCGCCTGTGCCGGCATGCCGGGGCCGTCGTCGGTGACCTCGACGATCAGGTCGTCCCCTTCCTCGAAGGCGGCGATGTGCAGGCGCGACGCGCCGGCCTCGCGGGCGTTGCGCCCCAGGTTTTCGAACACACGGAGCATCTGCGCCGCGTCGGCCATGAGGCATATATAGTCCGGCACCTCGTTCCGCCATTGGAAGGGCGGCCCGCCGCCGTCGGGCTGTTCCTGGGTCAGGGTTTCGCCCGCCATGTGCACGATCTCGGTCAGGCGGTTTCGCTTGGCGTTCAGGGTCGGCATGGTCGCCGAGGCGTAATCCAGGGTCTGGCCGCACAGGTTCACGGCCCGGTCCATGGCGCGGAACATGCGCGGCACCAGGCGCTGCACGTCGGGGTCGTCGCTGACCGCCAGGCGGTCGCCGATCAGCATGGCCGTGGCCAGCGAATTGCGCAGGTCGTGGTTCACCTTGGTCACCGCCGCCCCCAGCATGGCCAGGCGGTCCTTCTGGCGCAGCGCCATGCGCAGCTCCTGCTGCATGACCGCCAGCTCGCGCTGAGCGATGCCGATTTCATCCGGGCGGTCCGACGGCTTGAAGACCCGGGTTTCGTCCTCGGGTGCGCGGCGGAAGCTTTCCATGCCCGCCGTGATGCGCCGCATGGGACGCACGAACATCAGCATCAGGCTGACGTAAAGCAGCCCCGCCGTGAACAGCGAGATCGCCAGCGACAGTTGAAAGATGCGCTGCGAGAAGGCCAGCATTTCGTCGCGCATGGGCGCTTCGTCGATATAAATTTCGACCTGCACGCCGGGCCGTTTGGGCGTTTCGCCGATGATGCGGAGAATGCGGTTCTCGGTCTGCGCCAGGGTCACGAAGGCGTCTTCGATCCAGCCGGGGAAACCGCTCATGCGCAGGTCGTAGACCGCGTCGACGCGGGGCGGCATCTCGCCGCCGGCGATCAGGATGCGCTGATCATGTTGGCGCAGGGCGATGGCGTAGGTGTCCGTGGTCTTCAAAAGCGTGCGGCCCAGTTTATCGTCGGCGGCCTGTTCCGGCATGTTTTCGATGGCGAGCGTCGCCAAATGCGCGCGCACGATGCGTTCCTCAAGGTAGTTTTTGCGGAAGCGCGCGACGGACGGCGTGTAGATGAACAGCTCGGCCAGCATGACGAACGCCACCGTCAGCACGAGAAGACGCGCGGACAGACTCTGGTGGGCACGGGGCAGATGCGGGGTCAGATCGGACATAAGTGAGGTTAAGCGGCCAATCAGCCCAGCTTCAAGAGGAACCGGACAATGGCCCGGGTGCGGTCGGTGAACAGCTTGGGCGTGAAGTAGCTGCCGGCGGCGCGTTTCGAGACCTCGCCCAGGGTCGGATAGGGGGCGATGACGGTCGCCAGGTCGCCCACCTTCATGCCCTTGGCGAGGGCCAGCCCCCAAAGCTGAATGTGTTCCCCCGCTTGGCGTCCGGCGATGCCGCAGCCGAGAATCTTACCCTTGGGCGTGACGATGGCCTTGACCAGGCCTTCGGTCTCGCGCTCCGCCTGGGCGCGGTCGTTGTCGTGAAAGGGCCAGCGCAGAACGTTGAATTCAACCCCCGCCTCCCGCGCCTTCTTTTCCGTGAGGCCGACCTGGGCCAATTCCGGCGCGGTATAGGTCACCCAGGGCACGGCCGAATGGTCGGCCTTGGCGGGGATGCGGAACAGGGCGTTCTTGATCACCACGCCCGCGTGGTAGCCCGCGACATGGGTGAACTGCAGCCCACCCGCGACGTCGCCGATGGCGAACACCTTCTTGTTGCTGCTGCGCAGGCGGCGGTCGACGGTGATGCCCTTGGGCGTGTAGTCGATCCCGGCCTTTTCCAGGTCCAGGCCCGCGACGTTGGCCCGCCGCCCGGCGGCGACCAGAAGGTGGCTGCCCGCGATGCGCCGGGTTTCTCCACCCTCTTCGATGCTCACGGCGATGCCCGCGGCGGTCTTTTCCACGCCCGCGATCTTAATGCCTTCGCGGATATCGATGCCCCCGGAAATAAGCGACCGGCGCACCACGTCGACCAGTTCCCCGTCATCGTTGGCCATGATGGAAAACATTTCCAGCAGCGTGACCGTGCAGCCCAATTGGGCGTGGGCCTGGGCCATTTCGACGCCGATGGGCCCGCCGCCGATGACGATCAGGTGGTCGGGCAGGGTGTCCCGGTCGAACACGCTTTCGTTGGTCAGGAACGGCACCCCGTCCAGGCCCGGAATGGGCGGCACGGCGGCCGACGACCCCGTGGCGACGACGAAGCGCTTGGCGCGGATTTCCGTTGCCCCCGCCTGCACGCGGTCCGGTCCGGTGAAGCGCCCGTGTTCGCGGATCACGGTCACGCCCAGGCCTTCGAAGCGTTCCTGGGAATCCATGGGCCGGATGGCGTCGATCACGCCTTCGACATGGCCGTAGACGGCCTTGCCGTCGATCCCGTCGAGGGTCGCCCGGACGCCGAAGCGTCCGGCGCCGCGCACGGCCTGGGCCGCATGGCCGGCGGCCAGCAGGGCCTTGGACGGCACGCAGCCGTAATTCAGGCAGTCGCCGCCCATTTCGCCCTTTTCGATCAGCACGACCCGCGCCCCCATCTGCGACGCCCCGGCGGCGACGGACAGGCCGCCCGACCCGCCGCCGATGACGCAGATGTCGGTGTCGATGCGGGCCGGCGGCGTGCCGTTCATGACCTGTCCTCGCGGCGTTCCTTGATCCGGCGCAGGAACACGGGGATCAGGGCCAGCACGGCGAGGCCCAAAAGCGGGCCCATGATGTGCGGTTCGAACACGATGGTCAGATCCGGCGTGCCGCCCCGGTCGAGCACGGCGCCGAGGCCGCTGCCGACGCTGGAAAACACCACCGTCGCCGGCGCGATGCCCAGGACCGTCGCGACCACGAAGGCCGTCGCGCCCACGTTGAGAAAGGCCGGCACCAGATTGACCAGCCAGAACGGGAACACCGGCACCAGGCGCAGGAACATCAGGTAGGAAAAGGCGTTCTTGCGGAAGCCGTCCTCCATGCGCCGCACGAAGGGCCCGGCCTTCTTATAAAGAAGGTCGCCGATGGCGTAGCGCGCGGCAAGGAACACGATCAACGAGCCCAGGGTCGCCGCGACGACGACGATCGCCGCCCCGGCCGCCGTGCCGAACACGAAACCGGCCAGCAGGGTCATCCAGATGGCGCCCGGGATCGACAGCGCGACCACCACCGTATAGGCGGCGCCGAACAACAGCGCCGTCAACGCCTGATGGGCCGCGTAATAGTCGAGCACGGCCGTGCGGTGGGTCTTGAGGGCGTCGAGCGACACATATGTGTGCAGATCGAACGCGAAGAACAACACGGTCGCCAGGACCAGGACCAGGACGGGGACCAGCCGTTTCACGGAAAAGCGCCCGGATTTAGGGCCGTCGGCCGAGGCGGCGGCGGGCTGTCCGTCGTGATCGAGCGCCTTGCGCATGTCCGTAACCTTGTTCTTGAATGGAGGCCGCGAACGGCGGCGGCATCCCGGTTTCTATCCCCTGGGCGCCAAAAGGCACAAGCGAATGCGCCTCACGCCAGGGTCAATTGACCGTGAACGCCAAGTGATGGCCCCGGATATCCGGGCTTTTTTCGGCAATACGGGCAATCTGCCCAGGCCCGTTGACTTCATGGAACCAAGGCCTTAAAAAGCGCACTCATTTTTCTAAGGAGACGTCGCGTGAAACGCACCTATCAGCCGAGCAGGCTTATTCGCAAGCGCCGCCACGGTTTCCGTAGCCGCATGGCGACCCCGGGCGGCCGGCGTGTGCTGGCGGCGCGGCGTGCCAAGGGCCGCAAGCGCCTGTCCGCTTAACAGCGCCTGTTCCCGCAAGCCGGTCGGAAGCGAGCCGCCATGTCACCCACGGTGCCGAGGCTGAAACGCCGCGCCGACTTTCTCAAGGTGGCGCGGAAAGGACATAAGTGGGCGGCACCCGGGTTGGTGCTGCAGGCCTTCGACCGCACCGCCTTCGGCAACGGAAACGCGGACGCCGCCGGCACGGAATTCCGGGCCGGGTTCACGGTGACCCGCAAGGTCGGCAACGCCGTCGTGCGCAATCGCGCGCGCCGGCGCCTGAAGGCCGCCGCCGAACAGGTCTTGCCCGATTGCGCCAAAGCGGGGCATGACTACGTCCTGATCGGGCGTCAGGGCACCCTGGACCGGGCCTTTCCGGCGCTGATCGGCGACCTGCGCACGGCCCTGGAACGGGTCGGCACGCGCAAGAACGGGGGCGGAAACGGCCGCAACGGCCGGGATCGCCGGGGGAAAGCGGAGATTTGAGATGATGGCGCCGACGATTGCCGCCCTTCCGGCCCGCCTCGCCCGCGCCCTGATCCGGGGCTATCAGCTTTTCCTGTCGCCCCTGGCGCCGGCTTCCTGCCGCTTCTATCCGACCTGTTCCGAATACGCGCGGGACGCCTTCGCGGCCCACGGCTTCGTCCGCGGGCTTGGCCTTTCCGTCCGGCGCATCCTGCGCTGCAATCCCTGGAACCGGGGCGGCGTCGATCCGGTGCCGCCCGCCTGTCCGGGCCACGGCGATGGGCCTCATGCCCACGCCGATCACCCCAATTCTCTTCCCCAACCGCACGGGTCCTGAAACAAATGATCGAAAACAAAAACCTGATCCTGGCCGTGGTCCTTTCGGTGGCCGTCCTGTTGGGCTTTGAGCTGTATTTCAAGAACACCGCCCCGCCGCCGCAGGTCGCCGAGACCGCCGCGACCGCGCAGCCGGGCCAAACCCCCGCGCCGGCCGCGGGCCAGGCCCCCGGCACGCCGGGCGACGGCCTTGCCGTGCCGCCCCAGGCCCCAGGCGCCCCCGCCAAGGCGCCCGGGATGGCGCCGCAGGCGAGCCGCGCCCAGGTTCTGGCCGCCACGCCCCGCGTCGCCATCGAGACGCCGCGCCTGAAAGGCTCGATCACGCTGAAGGGCGGGCGCATCGACGACCTGACCCTGGCCGACTTTTTCGAGACCCTGGACAAGAACAGCAAGCCGATCACGCTGTTGAACCCGCGCGGCGTCAGCAACGCCTATTTCGCGGAGTTCGGCTGGATCGCGGCCGCCGCCAAGGACGGCGGGAAGGCCGCCAAGGTGCCCGACGCGGACACGGTATGGACGGCGTCCTCCCGCACCCTGACCCCGGATGCGCCGGTTACCCTGACCTGGGACAACGGCCAGGGCCTGGTATTCTCGCGCACCTACGAAATCGACAAGAACTTCATGTTCAAGATCACCCAGGCCGTCGCCAACAAGGGCACGGGTGCTGTGGAACTGTTTCCCTACGGCCTGGTGTCGCGCCAGGGCACGCCGGAAACCTCGGGCTTCTATATCCTGCACGAGGGCCTGCTCGGCGTGAACGGCGGCGAGTTGACGGAAGTCGACTACGACGACCTTCAGGAAAAGAAGCTGGAAAGCAGCACCGGCACGGGCGGCTGGATCGGCATCACCGACAAATACTGGCTGACGGCCCTGGTCCCCAACAAGGACGCCGAGGTCACCAAGCGCTACGTCTACCGCAAGGCCGGCGTCGTCGATACCTATCAGGTCGACTTCCTGGGAACCGGCGTGACGATCGCGCCGGGCGCCACCAACAGCGCGGAAAACCGGCTGTTCGCCGGCGCCAAGCAGGTCAAGATCCTCGACGGCTACGAGGAAAGCCTGGGCATCGAACGCTTCGATCTGGCGATCGACTGGGGCTGGTTCTACTTCCTGACGCGGCCGATCTTCTACGGCCTGCTGTGGCTGGAAGTGCATGTCGGCAACCTCGGCCTCGCCATCCTGCTGCTGACCGTGGGTCTCAAGCTCGCCTTCTTCCCGCTTGCCAACAAGTCCTACGAGAGCATGAGCAAGATGAAGAAGCTGCAGCCGGAGATGGTCAAGCTGCGCGAACGTTACGGCGACGACAAGGTCAAGCTGAACGAGGAAATGATGGCGCTGTACAAGCGCGAGGGCACCAACCCCGCGTCGGGCTGCCTGCCGATCCTGTTGCAGATTCCCGTGTTCTTCGCGCTGTACAAGGTACTGTTCGTGACCATCGAAATGCGCCACGCGCCGTTCTACGGCTGGATTCAGGACCTTTCGGCGCCCGACCCCACGAACCTCTTCACCCTGTTCGGCGCCATCGCCTGGACCCCGCCCGACGTTCTGCACCTTGGCGTGTGGCCGCTGCTGATGGGCATTTCCATGTTCCTGCAACAGAAGCTGAACCCGCAGCCGACGGACCCGACCCAGGCCAAGATCATGATGTTCCTGCCCGTCGTGTTCACCTTCCTGCTGGCCAAGTTCCCGGCCGGTCTGGTGATCTACTGGACCTGGAACAACCTGCTGTCCATCGCCCAGCAATGGGTCATCATGCGCAAGATGGGCGTCAAGGCCTGATCGCCGTCACCAGCACAAGGAGCACCGATCCATGACAGAGCCGGGAGACATCACGCCCGGCATGGATTCCGGGGCCGAGGCCGACGCGACCCTGTTGGAGAACGGGCGGCTTCTGTTCGCCAAGGAAGCGACGTTTCTTCTGGGCGCCGCCAGCCTGGCCCAGGTGCCGGACAGCCCGCTGCCGGAAATCGCCTTCGCCGGGCGCTCCAACGTCGGCAAATCGTCGCTGATCAACGCCCTGACCGGACGCAAGGACTTGGCCCGCACGTCGAACACGCCGGGCCGCACGCAACAGATCAACTTCTTCGATCTCGGCAAGCGCCTGATGCTGGCCGACCTGCCCGGCTACGGCTATGCCAAGGCGCCCAAGGGCGAGGTCAAGAACTGGACCAAGCTGGTCAATTCCTATCTCAAGGGCCGCCAGGAACTGCGCCGCACCTGCGTGCTGATCGACGCGCGGCACGGGCTGAAGGCGACCGACCGCGAGGTCATGGCCATGCTCGACGCCGCCGCCCAGGTCTATCAGATCGTCCTGACCAAGTGCGACAAGGTGAAGGCCGACGATCTCGACCAACTGGTCGAGCGCATCGGCAAGGAAACCGCCAAGCACACGGCCGCCCATCCGGTGATCATGCGGACCAGTTCCTTCAAAAGCCGGGGCATCGAAGAACTGCGCGCCGAGCTGGCGGCGCTGGCATTGCCGGCCGAAGCGGTCTAAACCGTTACGGACGCTTCAAATACTTCGGATAATGCATTAGGTTCCAGCCCCATGACCGACAAGAAACGCTCCATCGCCGAAAAGTGGCTGACCCAGGCCAACGTGCTGTCCGAGGCGCTGCCCTACATGCGCCGCTATTCGGGACAGACCGTGGTCATCAAGTACGGCGGCCACGCCATGGGCGACGAGGAGATGGCCGACCTGTTCGCGCGCGACGTGGTGCTGCTGCGCCAGTGCGGCAGCAACCCGGTCGTGGTCCACGGCGGCGGGCCGCAGATCGGCGCCATGCTGCAGCGCCTGGCCATCGAGAGCAAATTCGTGGACGGCCTGCGGGTGACCGACGAGGACACGGTGAAGGTCGTCGAAATGGTCCTGGCCGGGTCCATCAACAAGGAAATCGTCCAGCGCATCAACGCCGCCGGCGGCATGGCCGTGGGCCTGTGCGGCAAGGACGGCAACCTGATTCAGGCCGACAAGCTGCGCCGCACCAAGAAGGACCCGGAATCCAACATCGAGCGGATCTTGGATCTGGGTCTGGTCGGCGAGCCCCGGGAAATCAACCCCCACGTGCTGGAAGCCTTCGAGGAATCGGACATCACCCCGGTGATCGCGCCGATCGGCGTGGGCCCCAAGGGCGAGACCCTGAACATCAACGCCGACACGGCGGCGGGCGCCATCGCGGGCGCCACCCACGCCAAACGCCTGATCATGCTGACCGACGTGTCGGGCGTGCTCGACGGCAACGGCAACCTGATCCCCGAACTGAAGGTGTCCGACGCGCGCAAGGCAATCGCCGACGGCACCATTTCCGGCGGCATGATCCCCAAGGTCGAAACCTGCATCGAGGCCGTGGAAAGCGGCGTCGGCGGCGCCGTCATCTCCGACGGCCGGGTCGCGCACGCGGTGCTGGTCGAACTGTTCACGGAACACGGCGCCGGCACGATCATCCTGCCGGACTAGGTGCTCCGCCGCGCGTCACGCCATGTCGCGCAGGAATTCCAGCTGCCAGGACATTTCCGCTTCCGACAGGCCGTAGGCGGCCTTTGACGACGGGCGGATGATCTCGACCGGGGCGACGTTGCCGAGGCCCTGTTGCAGATCGACCGCCAGCTTGGGCGAACAGCCCGCCTCCCACACCAGGGCGACGATGCCCTTGGCCGAATTGGTGGCGAAGGCCTTGACCACCGCCGCCATCTTGGTGTCGGACAGCACGGCCAGCGCCGCCATGGCCATGTTGCGGTCCTTGCGCCCGATGGCGTCGTAGATCACGCCTTCGGTCAGCTGGCCCTTCTTGTTCATGTCGCGCGCCAGTTCCAGCGCCTCGTCGCGGGTCAGGCGGTCCGGTTCCGGCTCCAGCGCGCCGTTGCCGCTTGCGCCGCCCCCGGCACCGCCGTCACCGGCCAATGCCTCCGGCGGCGGCCCGTCCCCGGCGGCCAGCCGCGCCATGACCACGGCGCGCACCTGTTCGGCCAGTTCCGGCGACAGGTCCTTGCGCGCCATCAGGGTATCCAGCAGGCTGTCGGCGACGTATTCGGCCAGCCGCTTGGCCGCCTTGTCGGACAGGCCGGGCCGCGCGACGAGCGGTTCGTGCAGTTCGGGATGGCCTTCCGCGCGGTCGGCGATCTTGTCCAGGGTGCCTTCGGAAATATGCGCGCCCGGATTCTTCAAAAGCTCCGCCGTCGCTTCGATATCGCCGGTCTCGACGATGGCGTCGGACACCGCCTCGGAAACCTCCCGGCGCCGGGCCACGGCCTTGAGCCGGGCCGTGTTGGCGCCCTCGGCGATGATCGTGGCCAGGTCCTTGTCGGTCAGCACGGGCGAGAATTCGATCACCGGGTTGGCGACCATGGCGTCGGTGTCGCGGGCCAACTGGCGGATCACCGCCGGCGGGGCCGAGGTCATTTCCTTCAGCGTCTCGGCCAGCAGGTGGCGCACGCGCAGCGCCTGATCGCGCGACATGTCCTCCAGCGTGTCCGTCGCCCATTTACGGACCTTGGTCTTCTGCTTGTCGGTCAGCTCCGGCATCATCTGGGAAATCTTCTGGCCCAGGGTGGCGCGGACCTCGGGGTCGGCGTCCTTGGCCAACAGGCTGTCGGCCTGCATGGGCGTGGCCGTGTTGGCGGCCAGCGCCTTGCGCACGTCCGGATCGCCGTCCTTGGCCATGTAATAAAGAATTTCGGGCTTGGTGGTCATGGAGGCGGCCAGACGCCGGCGCTCTTCCAGCTTGCCGTTCTTGGCCAGGTCCGCTTCCTTGCCGTATTGGGTGGTCACTTAGGCTGTCTCCTCCTCGGGCCCGCGTCGGGCGGCCGGGGGAATATTACCCGACCAACGCCGATAGCCAAGCGGCCAACGTCACACCCCCTGCCGTGAAAAGACCATTGCGCGCCGGGGCCGCCGATATCCTATAAAGGGCCATGACCGAAGACCAAACCCCGACCGTCCCGCCGGCGGCGTCAAAACCACGCCTCGACAGCATGGCTGATGCCGACTGCTGGGTGTTCGACCTGGACAACACGCTCTATCCCGCGTCCTGCCGCCTGTTCGATCAGGTCGACTGGAACATCACGCGCTATGTCGCCGGGTTGTTCGACCTGCCGCTGGAACAGGCGCGGGCCTTGCAGAAATCCTATTTCCGCGAACACGGCACCACCATGCGCGGCCTGATGACCCTGCACGGCGTCGACCCCGTGGCCTTCATGGACGCCGTGCACGACATCGACCTCGATCCGGTCGCCCCGTCGCCGCGCCTGGACGCGGCGCTGGAGAAGCTTCCGGGGCGCAAGATCATCTTCACCAACGGCGACGTGCCCCATGCGGAGCGGGTCATGGACAAACTGGGCGTGCGCCATCATTTCGAGGCCGTGTTCGACATCGTCGCCTCCGACTTCGATCCCAAGCCCGCCCCTCATGTCTACGTCAAGATGACGGAAGTCCACGGCATCGACCCGGCCCGCGCGGTGATGGTCGAGGACATGGCCCGCAACCTGGCCCCCGCCTTCGCCCTGGGCATGACCACCGTCTGGGTGCGGCCAGTTGGCACCTCCGGCGTGACCTGGGCCAACGACGGCGCCGACGGCGGCCATATCCACCATGTGGTGGACGATCTGGTCGACTGGCTGGAAGGCGTCGCCGCGGAGGCATAACGCCCCGCCCGCCTTGACTTGATCTGTCCCCTGTTTCATCTTCCGGGGCCCTTTCCACCAAGATCACTCAGCAAACCGGGATTTCGCCATGACCACAGACCTGCAAGCCGCCATCGAGGCCGCCTGGGACGGCCGCGACGCCGTCACCCCCCAGACCCAGGGCGCCACCCGCGACGCCATCGAGGCGGCGCTGGACCTTCTGGACAAGGGTCAGGCCCGCGTCGCCGAGAAAACCGGCGGCGAATGGACCGTGCATCAGTGGCTGAAGAAAGCCGTGCTGCTGTCGTTCCGCCTCAACGACATGGCGCCGATTTCCGGCGGCCCCGGCGGGTCGACCTGGTGGGACAAGGTGCCGTCCAAGTTCGAGGGCATGTCGGCCGACGATTTCAAGGCCGCCGGCTTCCGCGCCGTGCCGAACTGCATCGTGCGGCGCTCCGCCTATATCGCGCCGGGCGTGGTGCTGATGCCGAGCTTCGTCAACCTGGGCGCCTATGTCGACGAAGGCACCATGGTCGATACCTGGGCCACGGTCGGCTCCTGCGCCCAGATCGGCAAGCATTGCCATATCTCCGGCGGTGCCGGGATCGGCGGCGTGCTGGAGCCCCTGCAGGCCGGCCCCGTGATCATCGAGGACAACTGCTTCGTCGGCGCCCGTTCGGAAGTGGTCGAGGGCGTTGTCGTCGGCGAAGGCTCGGTCATTTCCATGGGCGTGTTCATCGGCCAGTCGACCAAGATCGTCGAGCGCGAGACGGGCAAGGTGCACTACGGCCGCGTGCCGCCCTATTCCGTGGTCGTGCCGGGGTCGCTGCCGGGCAAGGAAGGCCAGCCGTCGCTGTACTGCGCGGTGATCCTGAAGACCGTGGACGAGAAGACCCGCTCCAAGACCTCCATCAACGAGCTGCTGCGCGACTGACACCGCCATGTCCTCGACCGACGTCATCGAACTGTCCGAAGCCCTGATCCGCTGCCCCTCCGTCACGCCGGCGGAGGGCGGGGCGCTCGACCTGCTGCAAACGCGGCTGGAAGCCCTGGGCTTCACCTGCCATCGCCTGCCCTTCACCCAGGACGGCACGCCGGACGTGGACAACCTGTATGCGCGCATCGGCACGGACGCGCCCAACTTCTGCTTCGCCGGGCACACGGACGTGGTGCCGCCGGGCGACGCGGCCGGCTGGGCGTCCGATCCGTTCAAACCGGAAATCCGCGATGGGCGGCTCTACGGGCGGGGGGCGTCGGACATGAAGTGTGCGATCGCCGCCATGGTCGCGGGCACGGACGCGTTCCTGAAATCGAACGGATATCCCCAGGGATCGATCTCGTTCCTCATCACCGGCGACGAGGAAGGCCCTTCCGTCAACGGCACCAAAAAGGTTTTGGGCTGGCTGGCCGAGCGCGGCGAGAAGATCGACGCCTGCCTGGTCGGCGAGCCGACCAACGTGAAAACCCTGGGCGACATGGTGAAGATCGGCCGGCGCGGCTCCCTCAACTGCACGATCACGGTGACCGGGACGCAGGGCCATGTCGCCTATCCGCACCTGGCCGACAATCCCGTGCCCAAGCTGTTGAAGATGCTGTCGGCGCTGAACGACGAGCCGCTCGATCACGGCAATGATCATTTCCCGGCGACCAACCTGGAGATCACCACCGTCGACGTCGGCAACGCGACGACCAACCTGATCCCGGCCCAGGCGTCGGCGCGCATCAACATCCGCTTCAACGACATGCATTCGGGCGCCAGCCTGACGAAACTGATCGAGGACCGCTGCGCCGCCGTCATGGCGGGGGAAACCAAGGGGTCCTACGACCTCGACATCTCCGTGTCCGGGGAATCGTTCCTGACCCCGCCGGGACAGCTGAGCGGCGTGGTCGCGGGGGCGGTCCAGGCCGTGACCGGCCAGGACCCGGAGCTGAGCACCACGGGCGGCACGTCCGACGCCCGGTTCATCAAGGACCACTGCCCGGTCGTCGAGTTCGGCCTGATCAACGAGACGGCGCACAAGATGAACGAGAACGCCCTGGTCACGGAAGTCCGCGATCTGGCCCGCATCTATCAAGAGGTTCTGAAGCGGTTTTTCGCCCAATAGGGCGGACTGGCCGTCAGCCGAGCCCGAAGAACGCCGCGACCGCCCCCAGGCCCAGCAGCGCCAGCAGCGTCGGCGAGGTCATCAGCCCGATCACCGACAGCACCAGCCCGGCGAAACCCCAGGCCCCCTGCCCGGCGATTATCGCCGCCACGGAAAAGGCCAGCCCCATGGGCACGAACACGATGCCCCAGGCGAAAATGGCGAACACCCCGCAGATCACGGCGAGATAGCCGATCACCGGCTGATCCTTCAGAGCGGGCTCCTGGGCTGCCGGACCGGCGTTTTGCGCGCCCTCAGCGCCGTCTTCCGACGCCTTCAGGGACAGGGGAATTTGCTTTTCCATGCCGTTAATATAGCCCGATCCGCCGCCCCGCACCATGGGGCCGGCACATAGGCGCCCCGTCAATAGCCCACATCCGTCAGGTACAGGCCGTCCGGCGGCGCCGTCGGCCCGCCGGCGGCGCGGTCGCGGGCGTCGAGCGCCGATTGCAGGTCCTTGGCCGTCCACCGTCCCTCGCCCACCCATTTCAGGCTGCCGACCATGTTGCGCACCTGATGGTGCAGGAACGAGCGGGCATGGGCGCGGAAATGGATTTCCTCGCCGGCCAGGGTCACGTCGAGGGCATCCAGGGTCTTGACCGGCGAATTGGCCTGGCAATGGGTGGCGCGGAAACTGGTGAAATCGTGATGGCCGATCAGCACCCGGGCCGCCGCCGCCATGGCGCCGGCGTCGAGCGGCACCGGCACCCACCACACCATCCCCCGGTCCAGGGCCGGCGGCGAACGGCGGTTGAGGACACGGTAGAGATAACTTCTGGAAACGGCGGAAAATCGGGCGTGGAAATCCTCGTCGACGGGCGCGGCCGCGACAACGCTGACCGCGTGGGCCTTGAGATGAAAGTTGAGCGCGTTGCGCACCGTATCGGCGGGCCAGTCCTTTTCCAGGTCGACATGGCCGACCTGGCCCAGGGCATGGACGCCCGCGTCCGTGCGCCCGGCGGCGAAGACCTGGGCCCGTTCCCCGGTGAAGGCGTAAACGGCGTCCTCCACGGCTTCCTGCACGCCGAGGCCATTGTCCTGGCGTTGCCAGCCGACGAAACCGCGTCCGTCGTATTCAAGTTTCAGCCGATACCGCGCCATGATTCCCGCCCCGCCCCGCCGAACCGGCAGGGGCTATTGGCTCCACCGGATGAAATGATGCTATAAAAGTTGTTTAAAATAGGTATTTTAACGGACAATAGAAGTCAAAGGCCGAACCGGCTGAACCTGGGCGAACATCCATGACCGACGCCGCGACAGATCAAGACGTTCCCGATCCCGCCCAGCCGACGGGCGTGCCGTCGGTGCAGCGTGACGAGGACCGCGACGCGCTGCACATTCTGCCGCTGTCGATCCTGCCGTTCCAGACGCCGTCGCTGCACCGCGCGCGGCTGATCAAGAACGCGCGCCTCAACAGCGTGGTCGAACTGTTCAAGGGCCAGGGCATCGGGTCCGGCCAGATGGACGTCGAGGAACTGGCCAAGGATTACGGCTGGTCGGGCAAGGGCCGCAAGCGCCACCCGGATCTGGTGATGCTGCGCAAGCTCGCCCCCCTGCCCAGCTACGACGTCTATTCGCTGCGCATGCTGTTCCGTCAGGAAGGGATCGAGGTCAACGCGATCGAGGACCTGAAGCTGTCGGACAGCAAGGTCAGCGAACTGACATCCTACATGACCCAGTTCACGCGCCCGCTGATCCAGGAAATCTACGGCAAGGACGACCTGAACATTCAGACCTTCGACGACATGGTCAAACTGTTCGAAAGCCCCGACGTGGAAATGGTGCGCAAGAAACTGGACCAAATGGCACAGAAATTGCGTATCAAGGTTCGTGACGTGCCCAAGTTTCTGGAGGATTACGGCGACGTGTTTCTGTCGCTGTCTTATTTCCGCCAGTGCCTGGACGCGTTGGAACCGATTATCGACGAGTTTATGAATTCCATGGACGAGATCCGCGACAATTTCCAGCTCAAGACCAACGTCAACATGATGAACACCTGCGACCAGATCGAGGGTGCGATCAACGAGTTGATGGCCGCGATCTCGGGCCGTTTCGAAACGTTCGACCGTTACACCAACGGCATGTGGGAAGACCTGACCGCCGACCGCTTCAAGACGGTCAAGAAATTCGTCGAGGAATACCACACCACCATCGGCGGCTGCCTGTGCGCATTGACCGTCAAAATGAACGCCTTCGCCGTGCGTTTTCCGTCGCCGACCGTGGGCGGACCCATCAAGCGCGGCGAATTCATCATGTCCGAGATGAAACAAGGGATCGAGAAGGTGCGCGAAATTCAAGCCAACGCGCCCAAGGTCGAAACCGTCGAGTGGGCCAAGTAGGCGTCCGGTGAGGATCAGGCATTGAGCCAGGATAAAAAATTTACCTTCGGCGATCTCAATCTCGAACAGGATATCGACGACGAAGACCGGGATTCGCTGCATACCCTGCCCTTGGTGATGATGCCGATCAAGACGGCCCCCCTGCGCCGCGCGCGCCTGATCAAGAACGCGCGCTTCGAAAGCATGGTGGAAATCTTCGCGGACAAGGACACCGGCTCGGGCCAGGTGGATATCGACGGCCTGCCGGCGGAATTCGGGTGGAGTGACGGCTTTCGCAATCCGGACATGATCCTGATGAAGAAGCTGGGCGACCTGCCCAGCTACGACGTCTATTCCCTGCGCATCTCGCTGCGCGACCTGGGCATCGAGGTCAACAATGTCGAATACCTCAAGCTGTCGGAAAGCAAGACGGCCGAACTGAACGAATACATGCGTGAGTTCACGGGCCCCCTGATCTCGCAGATCTACGGCGGCGACGACCTCGACGTGAAAAATTTCCAGGACGTGGTCAAGCTGTTCCGCTCGCCGGACAAGAAAAAGGCGCTCGAGAAGCTGCGGTTGATGGCGCAGAAACTGAACATCAAGATCGAGGACCTGCCCAAGTTTCTTGAGGATTATGCCGACATCTTCATGTCGCTCAGCTACTACAAGCAGATCCTCGACGACATCGAGCCGACGCTGACCGAATTCCTCGATACCATGGACCTGCTGCGGGATAACTTCGCCATGAAGAACAACCCGTCGCTGATGCAGACCATGGACATGATGACGACCACCATCAACGAACTGATGGCCGCCATCACCGGGCGGTTCGAAAACTTCGACCGCGGCACCAAGCACATGTGGGACAACATCTCGGCCGAACGCTTCCGCCGGGTCGAAGCCGTGATCCGCGGCTATCACACCACCATCGGCGGCGTGCTCTGCGCCCTTTCGGTCAAGATGGACGCCTGGTCCAATCTGTTTCCCAACATGGAAGTCGGCGGCCCCGGCCGGCGCGCCGATTTCATCATGACGGAAATGAAGCAGGGCATGGACCGCATCCAGACGATCGAGGATTCGGCCCCCATGCTGGCTGCGCTGGAGTAAGGACCAGCCGGCGCGACGACGAAAGGATGCGGGGATGCCTGATCTTACCGACCCTCTGATCCTCGCCCGCATTCAGTTCGCCTTTACCGTCTCCGCGCATATCGTCTTTCCCGCCTTCTCCATCGGGTTGGCCAGTTTCCTCGCCGTGCTGGAGGGACTGTGGCTGTGGACCCGCGATGACAGCTACCTCAAGGTCTTCAAGTACTGGAAGGTGATCTTCGCCGTAACCTTCGGCATGGGCGTCGTGTCGGGTATCGTCATGAGCTACCAGTTCGGCACCAACTGGAGCGTGTTTTCCGACAAGACCGGCCCGGTTCTGGGCCCGCTGATGGGCTACGAAGTCTTGTCCGCATTCTTTCTTGAGGCCGGCTTCCTCGGCATCATGCTGTTCGGTTTCGACAAGGTCGGCCCCCGGCTGCATTTCTTCGCGACCCTGATGGTCGCCGTGGGCACCTTGTTTTCGGCGTTCTGGATTCTGTCCGCGAATTCATGGATGCACACGCCCGCCGGCTATGGCGTCAATGACGTCGGACAGTTCATCCCCGCCGACTGGTGGGCAGTGGTGTTCAACCCGTCCTTCCCCTACCGCCTGGTGCATATGGTGTTGGCCGCCTATCTGACGACCGCCTTCGCGGTCGGCGGGGTGGGTGCGTGGCACCTGTTGCGCGACGCCAACGACCGGGGTGCCAAGATCATGTTTTCCATGGCCATGTGGATGGCCCTGGCGGTTGCCCCCCTGCAAATCGTCGCAGGCGACTTCCACGGCCTGAACACCCTGGAACACCAGCCGGCCAAGGTCGCCGCCATGGAAGGCCATTACGAAACCCGCCGGGGTGCTCCCCTGATCTTGTTCGGCCTGCCCGACGACGACGCCGAGGAAACGCGGTTCGCCGTCGAGATTCCCAAGCTGGGGTCTCTGATCCTGACCCACGACTGGGACGGCGAGATCAAGGGCCTGAAGGCTTGGCCGAAGGACGAGCGCCCCCGCGCCGAAATCATTTTCTGGACCTTCCGGGTCATGGTCGGTATCGGCCTCGCGATGGCCGCCATCGGATTGTGGAGCGGCTGGTGCCGCCTGCGGGGATCCCTGTTCACGGCCCGCCTGCTGCATTGGGCGGCGCTGGCCATGGCGCCGTCCGGCTTCCTCGCCGTGATCGCCGGATGGGTGACCACGGAGGCCGGCCGCCAGCCCTGGACCGTCTACGGCCTGCTGCGCACGGCCGATTCCGTCTCTCCCATCGGCGCGGCCGCCGTGGGGGCGTCGCTCATCGCCTTCATCGCCGTCTATTTCGCCGTGTTCGGGGCCGGGGCGTTCTACATCCTGCGGCTCATGTCCAAGGCGCCGGATGCCGGGATCGACGACGACATCGGGCCGACCCGCGCCGCCGGGATCACGCCCGCCGCCGCCGTGCGCGCGGCCCGCGATCTGATCCGCCAAACCAAGGAAGGAGAGGACTAGGGCCATGGCATTCGACCTCGCCTTCATCTGGGCCGGATTGATCGCTTTTTCGATCCTGGCCTATGTCGTGCTGGACGGCTTCGATCTGGGCGTCGGCATCCTGTTCCCCTTCCTGCGCACGGAACAGGACCGCGATACGGCGATGAATTCCGTTGCCCCCGTGTGGGACGGCAACGAAACCTGGCTGGTGCTGGGCGGGGGCGGATTGTTCGCCGTGTTCCCGCTGGCCTATGCGACGATCCTGCCGGCCCTGTATGCGCCCCTGATCGCCATGCTGATCGGCTTGATCTTCCGCGGCGTATCCTTTGAATTCCGGTGGCGTACGACGCGCGGCAAGTTCCTGTGGGATTGGGGCTTCACCGGCGGGTCGCTGCTTGCCACCTTCGCCCAGGGCATCACGCTGGGCGCCCTGGTTCAGGGCATCCATGTCGTCGACCGGGCCTATGCCGGCGGCTGGTGGGATTGGCTGACGCCGTTCAGCATCGTCACCGGGCTGGCCCTGGTGGCGGGCTACATGCTACTCGGCGCGACCTGGTTGGTCATGAAGACCGAGGGCCACCTGCGCACCAACGCCCGCGACATCGCCGAACGGGCCGCCATTGTGACCCTGCTGCTGATTGGCGGCGTCAGCCTGGCGACGCCCTATCTCAACCCTGTCTATCTCGAACGCTGGTTCACCGGCCCCACGGCAGCGTTCAGCCTGATCGTGCCGTCGCTTGTCGTGGTCTGCGTCTGGCAGATTTTCCGCGGCCTTTCCGACGGCAAGGACGCCCTGCCGTTCCTGGCCGCCCTCGGCCTGTTCGTGCTGTGCTATATCGGCATCGGCATCAGCTTCTATCCCTACATGGTGCCGCCCGGTATCACCATATGGGACGCGGCGGCGCCCGATGAAAGTCTTGGCTTCCTTCTGGTGGGGGCGGCCGTGCTGCTGCCCGTGATCCTCGGCTATACGGCCTATGCCTATTGGGTGTTCCGCGGCAAGGTCGACCCCGGGGGGTATCACTGAAACCGGCCTTCAAGCGGCTGCTGTGGTTCGCGGCCCTGTGGGCCGCCGGTGTTGCAACCGTGGGCGCGATCGCCTACGTGATTAGACTGGTCCTGTTGCCCTGACGGGCCGCCCTGCCTTTCCATCCTTGAGGCGCCTAAATGCTCAAGCTCTCCGTCCTCGACCAATCCACCGCCGCCCGGGACCAATCGCCGGCCCAGGCGATCCGCGACACCATCGCCCTTGCCAAGCATTGCGAGGACCTGGGCTATGCCCGGTTCTGGGTATCGGAACATCACGACCATCCGTCGATCGTCGGCACGGCGCCGGAAATCGTCATGGCCGCCGTGGCGCAATCGACGGACCGCATCCGCATCGGCTCGGCCGGGGTCATGCTGCCCCATTACGCGCCCTTGAAGGTCGCCGAGCAGTTCCGCGTGCTGGAGGCCATCGCCCCAGGGCGCATCGATCTGGGCCTGGGCCGGGCCCCCGGGTCCGACGGCAAGACCGCGTTGGCCCTCAACCCCAACGCGGCCGAGGACGCCGACCATTTTCCGGCCAACGTGCGCGACCTGATGGCCTGGGTGTCGGGCGCGGAATTGATCGACGGCCATCCCTTCCGGGGCGTCGAGGCCCATCCGATGTTTCCCGGGTCGCCGGAGATCTGGATGCTCGGCACCTCGGATTTCGGCGCCCAGGTGGCGGCGCACTTCGGCATTCCCTATTGCTTCGCGCACTTCATCACCGACGGCCACGGGGTCGAACGCGCGTTCGACATCTATCGCGAACGCTATCAGCCGTCGGAACGCCATCCCGAGCCTCAGGCCAGCGTCTGCATCTGGGCGCTCGCGGCGGACACGGAGGCCGAGGCCGAGCGCCTGTTCACGTCGCGCGCCCATGCCCGGCTGATGCGCGAGACGGGGCGGCGCGGGCCCATGGAATCGCCCGAGACGCTCGCCGGATACGACTATTCCGGGCCGGAGAAGGCCTGGCTCGCACAATACCGGGAACGGTCGATCGTCGGCACCGGCGAGCAGGTCCTGGCCGAACTGACCGGGCGGGCCCAGGCCTACGGCATCGACGAGGTCGTGGTGCTGACCTGGACCTATCATCAGGCCGACCGGCGGCGGTCCTACGCGTTGCTGGCCGAGGCGGCGTGGGGAAATTCCGGCAAAAAATAACTGAAAATCGGCCGGATTATATTTTCATTCATCAGTTATTTTTCATGTCTTTATTTATTGTTTCAGAACCATCGGCCTGAAATGTTTAAATAATTTATGGAAATAGGCGGGCGAAATATTTTAATTGTTTGACTTCGCCCGCTCATGCCCTTATGGTTCCGACCCAGCGAGTTGCATTTTGTTTTCGTGATTTGAAAGATCGGTCCGCCGGTCATCTTCGTGATCCCCTGACAATGCGAGCGTTATCCCGGCTGTTCGGCGCATGAGGCGCCGCACGGCACCCATACTCCTGTTAGAGGACATTAAAAATGACCACAGGTACCGTTAAGTTTTTCAACGCTGACAAAGGCTATGGCTTCATCGAACCGGAAGACGGTTCCAAGGACGCCTTCGTGCATATTTCCGCCGTCGAGCGCGCCGGTCTGAGCACCCTCAAGGAAGGCCAGAAGGTCACCTATGACCTGACCGCCGGCCAGAACGGCAAGACCGCCGCCGAGAATCTGTCGATCGCCGACTAATCAGAACGACGCCGGGTCACGGGAAAGGATCCGCTTCGGCGGGCCCTTTCCCGGCCTTGGCTACGGCGTCTGTCCGCAGGGACATTCTGATCCGTTCCCATCCGGAGAGACGACGATGGCTCAAAAGCCCAATTACGATTTCGAACGCAAAGAACGCGAGCGCCAGAAAGCCGCAAAGAAGGCCCAACGCGCCGCCGCGAAGGAAGCCGCAAAGGCAGGTACGTCCACCGACGCCAACCAGCCCGAAGCCGAGCCGACGGCGCCGATCCGGCCCGCCACGCCCGAATAATTTCGGCGGGGTGCGGCCGCCGGACGGCGCCGCCCCAACGTGATCACGTCATCACAAGAACACCCATCACCGCCGGCGACCGCGCCGGGGCAATCGCCCTGCGCCGCGCGCCCGGCCAAGACACCCACTAGGAATTTTCATGACCACCGAACAACACTTTCTCATCACCTATGGCCTGCACAACTTCGTCAGCCATGCGCCGGAATCGGCCCCGGGCCGCAACGCCTTCGTCATTCGCCGCCATGAAGGGGCCGACATGGTGCGCCATGCCACCTCCCTGATCGAAGGCAGCTACGGCGACCGCGCCGACATCCGTCTGATCTAACCTGGCGCCGCGATCCCGCCTATCCCGGGATCGCGCCGTCCAGCAGGGCGCGGCGGAACCTGCGGTCGCGCTTCAAGTGCCATTCCCGGGACATCGCCTCGCCCCGCGTGTGGTAACGCTCCACATACAAAACCCGCCACGCACGGCCCCGCGTCGACTTCGCCCCCTTGCCCGAATTATGGGCCGCGAGCCGCGCCGCCACGTCCGTCGTCCAACCGACATAGGTGCGGGCGTCGGCGCCGTCGGCGCTGCCCAGCACGTAGACGTAACAGCCATTTGATCCGTTCATGGTTTGAAATCCGGCATGGGGGCCCTAGATTGAGGTCACATCCGCAGGACAAGGAATACCCCCGATGGCCGATCCGATCACCCTGGAAGTCTTCTCCGATTACGTCTGTCCCTGGTGCTACCTGGGCGACAACCGGGTGAAACAGCTGAAGGAAAATTACGACGTCACCATCAAGCGGGTGCATTTCCCCCTGCATCCGGAAACCCCGGCCGAAGGCCGCACGCTGGCCGACATGTTCGGCACGGGGCCCGAGGAGATCGCGCAGAAAAACGCCCGCATGCAGGGCCTGATGCAGGCCGAGGGCCTGCCCTTCAAGGACCGCAGCCATACCTACAATTCGCGCCTGGCGCAGGAAGTCGGCAAGTGGGCTGATTCCCTGGGGGCCGAAACCCAGCCGGGCGGCGAGGCCATCCACGACAAATTCTTCGAAGCCTATTTCGTGGACCGCCGCAACATCGGCGACGTCGAGGTAATCCTGGACGTGGTCAAGGCCGCCGGCCTGGACGTGGACGAAGCCCGCAAGGTGATCGAGGAGAGGACCTTCAAGGACGCCGTCGACGCCGACTGGGCCAAGTCCCACCAATACGGCGTCACCGGCGTGCCGACCTTCGTCGCCGCCGGGCCCGACGGCCAGTTGCACGGACTGGTCGGCGCCCAGCCCTACGAAGGCCTGGCGCAACTGGCGCAGGCCGTGGGGGCGAAAAAGCGGGGTTAGCTAGACCTGCGTTCCCTTGGGAAGGTCGAAACCGCGCAGAAAATCGCCAGCCTCCATCGCCCCCTTGCCGGGCCGTTGCAGACGCGTCGGGCGCAGCGCCCCCACGCCGCATTTGATGGTCGCCCGGTCGTCGAGCACCGTGCCGGGCGCGGCATCGCCATCGTCGTCGACCGCTTCCGCCGCCAGGACCTTGATGCGCTCCTTGCCGGCCTCGAACCAGGTGCCCGGCCAGGGGTCGAAGGCGCGCACGGTGCGGGCGAGCTCGGCCGCCGGTTTCGTCCAGTCGAGCCGCCCTTCGGCCTTGTCCAGCTTGGCCGCGTAGGTCACGCCCGTCTCGGGCTGTGGCGCGGCGTCGAGCGTTCCGGCCTGCAATCCCTCCAGCGCCTTGACGATCAGCTTGGCCCCCAGGGCCGAGAGATCATCGTGCAGCGCCCCCGCCGTGGTCGCCTCGGTGATCGGCAGTTTGCCGTCCAGCAGCATGGGCCCCGTGTCGAGACCCACGTCCATCTGCATGATGGTCACGCCCGTTTCCCTATCCCCCGCCTGGATCGCGCGCTGAATGGGCGCGGCGCCCCGCCAGCGCGGCAGCAGCGAGGCATGGATGTTGAGGCAACCCAGGCGGGGAGCGTCGAGCACCGCCTGGGGCAGGATCAGGCCGTAGGCGACGACCACGGCCGCGTCCGCCTTGAGGTCCGCGAAGGCAGCCTGTTCGGCCGGATCCTTCAGGCTTTTCGGCGTGCGCACGGGAAGGCCCTTTTCCAGCGCGAAGGCATGGACCGGACAAGGCGTTTCCTTGTGGCCCCGGTTGGCCGGGCGCGGCGGCTGGGCATAGACGCATTTCACGCGGTGCCCCGCGTCCAACAGCGCCTGAAGCGCCGGAATCGAGAAATCGGGCGAACCCATGAAGATGAGGTCGAGGGCGGTCATGGAAGGGTTTTAGAGGGCGCGGCGGGCGCGGTAAAGCGCCGGAGCGGCATCGGTCAGGCCGTGGCTTCTTCCGCCTGCTGCTTTTTCAGCTTTTGCAGCTTCTTGATGATCATGTTGCGCTTGAGGGACGAGATGTGGTCGACGAACAGCACGCCGTCCAGATGGTCGATCTCATGCTGGATGCAGGTCGCCAGGATGTCGTCGGCGTCGATCGTGCGAATCTCGTTTTCGCGGTCGAGATAGCGGACCTTGACCGCCTCGGGCCGCACCACCTCGGCGAAATGCTCGGGCAGGGACAGGCAGCCTTCCTCGTAGCTGCGCGCGTCGTCGCTTTCCCAGATGACTTCCGGATTGGCCATCTGCATCGGCTGACGCCCGTCGCCGTCGCGCGCCACATCGACCACGATGATGCGTTTCAGAACCCCGACCTGCGGCCCAGCCAGGCCGATGCCGTTGGCGGCGTACATGGTGTCCAGCATGTCGTCCATGATCTTGCGCACCTCGTCGTCGACTTTCGCGACGGGTTCGGCCCGGCGCTTCAGGCGCGGGTCGGGGGCGACGATGATTTCAAGCACGGACATGACGGCAGTTTAACCCAGGTCTCTGGAACGGGGAATTCCCCCCAGATATGGCCTCGGACGGCAATGGTCAAGGCCTTGCGCCATTCCCGCTTGCCCTGCCCGGCAATGCGGCTACTCTCATCCCCGCAATGATTTGGCAGAGCATCATCGGCCTGGCCGCCTTCGTCGGCCTGGCATGGGGGATCGGGGGACTGTGGCAGGGGGGCTTCAAGCGCGCCTTCCCGCTGCGCGTCGTCCTGGCCGGGCTTGCGTTGCAGGCGGCGATCGCCCTGGTGCTGCTTAATTTCCCACCGGCCAAGGCCCTGTTCCTGGCCGCCAACCGGGCCGTTCTGGCGCTCCATGACGCGACCCTCGACGGCACCAAGGTGGTGTTCGGCTACATCGGCGGCGGCGCCCTGCCGTTCACCGAAAGCTACCCGGGGGCAAGCTTCATCCTGGCCTTCCAGGCTTTGCCCCTGGTGCTGGTCATCAGCGCGCTGTCGGCCCTGTTGTTCTATTGGCGCATCCTGCCCGCCGTGGTCCGCGCCTTCGCCTGGGCGCTCAACCGCACCCTGGGCCTCAGCGGTGCCGCCGGGGTGGCGACGGCGGCCAACGTGTTCGTCGGCATGGTCGAGGCCCCGGTGCTGATCCGCCCCTACCTGAAACGGATGTCGCCGGCCGACCTGTTCCTGGTCATGACCGCCGGCATGGCGACCATCGCCGGCACCATGCTGGTGCTCTACGCCACCATCCTGAAGGACGTGCTGTCCGATTCCGCGGGTCATCTGCTGATCGCGTCGATGATGAACGCCTGCGGCGCCGTGATCATGGCGCGGCTGATGATGCCGGCCCCGGAGGGTGCCGCCGATACCGCCGCCCCCCTCGACCCGTCGCCCGACCGCGGCGTGATGGAGGCGATCACCCGCGGCACCGGCGACGGGGTGCCGCTGCTGATCAACATCATCGCCATGATCATCGTCCTGGTGGCCCTGGTCAGTCTGGTCAACATGACGCTCGGCATGATCCCCGACGTGGGTGCTGGCCCCCTCACCCTGCAACGCATCCTCGGCTGGGTCATGGCGCCGGTGGTGTGGCTGATGGGCGTGCCCTGGGCCGAGGCGCCGCAGGCGGGGGCCCTCATGGGCATCAAGACCGTGCTGAATGAGTTTTTGGCCTATCTGGAGATGGCCAAGCTGGGGCCGGCGGTGCTGTCCGACCGCAGCCGCCTGATCCTGACCTACGCCATGTCGGGCTTCGCCAATTTCGGATCGCTGGGCATCATGATCGGCGGGCTGGCCGCCATGGCGCCGGAGCGCCGGGCCGAGATCGTGAAACTCGCCCCCATGACCCTGGTGTCGGGCACGCTGTCGACCTGCCTAAGCGGGGCGATGGTCGGCATTCTCGGCTAGCGCAATACCCGCACCTTGTAGGTCAGGGTCAGATCGCCCTTGCCCGGCACCTCGACCAGCCAGCGCGCCCGGTCGCCGGACCGCTCGTGCGCCAGAGAACTTTCAACGATGGTCCAGTCGCCGGGCAGAATCTCGGCGAGACGCACCCGCGCCGGTTTGGCGCGGCCGTTGGTAACGGTGATCTTAAAGGTTCCCTCCACATTGCGGCCCTGGGCGTCCAGGCGCTTGAAGGCGGTCTGTTCGCGCTTGACCGTGACGTCGAAGGCGCGGCCCAGGGTGACGATCACCCGCCCGCCGTCCGGCGTGTCGGCGATGCGGTCCGATCCGGCGAACAGGGTCTGGCCGTCGGCGCCCGTGCGGTAGGCGCGGACGATCCCGCCCGGCAGCGGCAGGCCGCCCGCGACCAGGGCCTTGTTGTCGAAACCGAGGCGCACCTGGGGATGGTCCGGGGCGGGGTCGCCCGGCGCCGGGCCGAACAGCTGCGGATTGCCGAGGCTGAGCAGGGTTTCCGACACGGGCACCTCGACCGGACCCAGGAGCGCCACCTGTTTGCGCTCTCCGGCGGCCAGGGTCTGGGCGCCCGGCAGGGTATAGACATGCACCGCCCCTTGGGCTTCCCGCACGGGCAGGGCCGCGTCGGCGGCGGCCCCTCGTGCCTCGGCCATCATCACGCGCGGCGCCCCCTTGGCCATGGGTTGGGGGGCGCCCATCGCGCGGTTGACCTCGCCCGCGACCAGGCGCAGGCGGGCCGCATCCAGGGCCACGCCCGTGTCGTTCTGCACCGACGCCCAGCCGGACAGGCTGATCCGCCCGCCGTCGGGGGCGACGACGGCCGTGTAGTCGGTTGACCAGGACAGGCCCTCGGTAATGTAGGTCAGGGTCAGGCCCTTCACGTCCGCGCCGGCGGAAATGCGCGCCGTCAGGCTGGGCTTGGCCGCCAGGTCGCCGACATCGTCCGGAAACACCAGCCGGCCCGGCATGCCCGTCTCGATCCGCCCACCCAGGCGCAGCACGACGCCGTTCTGAATGGACAGCACCGTCGCCTTTTCGATCCGCTCCTCGCCCGTGGTCGGATGGACCTTGACCACGCCGACCTCCTTGCCGAGGAAGCGTTCCAGCAGGCTGCGGGGGGTCAGCAGGTTGCGGGCAAGCGACAGCGACTGCACCGCGATGCCGCCGCCGTCACCGGCAAGGCGCAGGCTTTCGGCCAGGGTCCGCTGGCTGATGCCGTCGAGCATGATGTCCCGCGTGCCCGCCTGCGGCGTCAGGGCGCGGCGCTCCCAGATCTGGCCGAAGCCGCCCGTGAACACGGTGACCACCCGTTCGGCGGCTTGGCCGGGGGCCGGCGCCTGCGCCTCGCCGCGAATCGGCAGGACCAGGACGGGCAGGGCCAACACGGCGGCGGCCAAGATTGCGGAACGATGGATCGGGCGGGACATGGCGGTCTCCTTGGGATTGGGCGGGGGCTCAGGTTCCCTGTTTGTTTTCCTGGGCCGGTTGCGTCAAGCTTGGCCTCTAATTCCGCCGGAAACAAGGCAGCGACACGTCATGGATGTGACCATTCTGGACAACACGGGCGCGGTACTCGGCATCGGGCTCGGCCTGCTGGCGGTGCTGGTTGCGCTGGTTTTCGCCGTGACCCAGCGTGCGCGGCGGGAAAACCTGGACCAGATGGCGCGGATCGCGGAAATGGCCGATGCCCTGTCGCGCCAGCAGGCGGAACTGTCCGGCGCATTGCAGCAGTCGCAGATGACCGTGAACGACCGCCTGGACGGCCTCGGCAAGCGGCTCGGCGACAGCCTGCATCAGCAGTCGGAACGCACGGGCCAGTCGTTGAAGACGCTGTACGAACGCCTCGCCGTCATCGACCACGCGCAGAAGAACCTGACCGACCTGTCGCAACAGATGGTCGGCTTGCAGGACATCCTGTCCAACAAGCAGGCGCGCGGCGCCTTCGGGGAAATCCAGTTGAACGACCTGGTGACCGCGACCCTGCCGCCCTCGGCCTATGAATTCCAGGTCACCCTGAACAACGGCAAGCGCGCGGACTGCTTGCTCAAGCTGCCCAATCCGCCGGGTTCCATCGTGATCGACGCCAAGTTCCCGCTGGAAAGCTATCAGGCCCTGCGCGACGCGGGCTCGGACGAAGCGGCGCGCATCGCCGCCGGGCGGCGCTTCGCCCAGGACGTGAAGACCCATGTGGTCGCGATCTCGGAAAAATACATCGTGCCCGGAGAGACGGCGGAATCGGCGCTCATGTTCCTGCCGTCGGAAGCGGTCTATGCGGAACTGCACGCCAATTTCGTCAACGTGGTCGAGGAAAGCTACCGCCGCCGCGTGTGGATCGTCTCGCCGACCACGCTGATGGCGACGCTCAACACCGTGCGGGCGATCCTGAAGGATTCCCGGATGAGGGAGCAGGCCCACGTGATCCAGGCCGAGGTCCAGAAGATGATGGAGGACGTGGGACGGCTCGACGACCGGGTCGGCAAGCTGCAAACCCATTTCGATCAGGCGACCAAGGACATCCGCGACATCCGCGTCTCGACCGACAAGATCACCAAGCGGGGCGAGAAGATCGAGGACCTGCAATTGGCCGACGAAACCCCGGCGGAAGACCTGCCGCCGGCGGCCGCGCCCAACCTGCGCGTGCTCGGCCGCGACGACTGATCGACTGCGGTAAAGTTCAGGCCAGCGGCCGCCGCGCCTTCATGGCCGCCGTCAGGGTGCCGTCGTCCAGGTAATCGAGTTCGCCCCCCACGGGCACGCCATGGGCCAGGCCCGATACCACGACCTCCTTGCCCAGGCCCGCGACGCGGTCGGCGATGTAATGGGCCGTGGTCTGGCCGTCGACGGTGGCGTTGGTCGCCAGGATCACTTCCGTCACCCCGCCCGCCTGGATGCGCGAGCAGAGGCCCGGAATGCGCAGGTCCTCGGGCGTGACGCCATCGAGGGCCGACAAGGTGCCGCCCAGCACGTGGTAGTGGCCCTTGAATCCGGCCGTGCGTTCCAGCGCCCACAGGTCGGCGACGTCCTCGACCACGCAGATCTGCGTGGGGTCGCGGCGGCCGTCCGTGCAGATGTCGCAGGGATCGCGGGTGTCCAGATTGCCGCAGACCGAACAGGTCTTGATGTTCTCGGCCGCCGCGTCGAGGGCGCGGGCGAGCGGGCCCATGAGGCTGTCCGTCCGTTTCATCAGGTGCAGCACGGCGCGCCGGGCCGAGCGCGGGCCCAGCCCCGGCAGCTTGGCCAGCAACGAGATCAGGCGATCGATGTCGGAGGTGACCATGCCGGGAATTCAGAAAATCAGAACGGCAGCTTGAAGCCGGGCGGCAGGCCGAGGCCGCCGGTCAAATCCTGCATGCGGGCCTGCATTTCGCGCTCCGCCTTGCCCTTGGCGTCGTTGATGGCGGCGGTGATGAGGTCTTCCAGGACCTCGACGTCCGTATCGGCGCCCGACAACAGGGAGGGGTCGATCTTCACGCCCCGCGCCTCGCCCTTGCCGTTCAGCGTGACCTCGACCATGCCGGCACCGGACGCGCCCGTGACCTCAAGTTCCGCCAGTTCGTCCTGCATGCGGGCCATCTTGGCCTGGATTTCCTGGGCCTGCTGCATCATCTTGCCGAGGTTCTTCATGGGGCGCTCGCTTCTTCAAAGGGTGTCCGGGGACCTGTCGGGGAGTGTATAACAACCCTCATGCAGCATAGAAACCTCTTCGTCTTCGACATCGAAACCATCGCCGACACGGACGCCGTGCCGGCGCTGACCGGCTTCGACGATCCCGACGTCCAGGCCCGGCGCGACGAGTTGTCCCGCTATCACCTGGAAATCACCGACGGGCGCAACGATTTCCACCGCCAGCCCTTTCACCGGGTCGTCGCCATCAGCTTCCTCGAGGCCGAGATCGAGCACACGCCGAGCGGCGGCGAGGTGTATCACCTGAAGGAACTGCGCTCGGGCGGCGAGGCCAGCTTCGGCGAGAAGAAGCTGCTGCAAGGCTTCTTCGGCTATTTCGAGCGCCTGCGCCCCCGGCTGGTCAGCTTCAACGGCCGGGGCTTCGACCTGCCGGTCCTGAAATACCGCGCCATGGCCCATGGCGTGCAGGCGCCGCTGCTGCACGACACGTCCAACAAATGGGAAAACTACACCGCGCGCTACGCCCTCGATTGGCATTGCGATCTGATCGAAGCCTTGTCGGATTTCGGCGCCTCGGCGCGCATCAAGCTGAACGAGGTCTGCGCGATCCTGGGCCTGCCCGGCAAGTTCGGCGTCGACGGATCGCAGGTCGCCCCCATGTTCGACGAGGGGCGCGTCGCGGAAATCCGCGACTACTGCGAAACGGACGTGCTGAACACCTATCTGGTCTACCTGCGCTGGCAGCACCATCGCGGCGTGCTGACGACGGAGGCGCTCAACAAGGCGCTCGCCGACGTGATCTCATTGGTCGACGCCGAGGGCGAGGCCCGCCCGCGCCTGCGCAAGTTCATCGAGGCCTGGGGCGAGGCGTCGGGCAATAAGTTCCTGATGGACTAGGCCGATGAGCAGACCTCCAAGCCCACCCCCAGACTGGACGCCTGTGGAGAACTCCCGGCGGCGCTCACTGTTGCCCATGGCGGAATCCCTGCAAAATCTGGTGCGCGGTCGATTGTGGCTGCAGGTCCTGATCGGCATGGTGCTCGGCATCGCCACGGGCATGGCACTGGGTCCCAGCGCCGGCCTGGTGACGCATTCCACGGCCTCCGTCATCGGCAATTGGCTCGCTTTTCCCGGACAATTGTTCCTGGCGTCGATCCAGATGATCGTCATTCCTCTTGTGTTCGCCTCCATCATTCGGGGGCTGTCCGCGAATAATGATCTGGGGCAGTTGCGGCGGCTCGGACTTCGGACCGTGATTTATTTCGTCATCACCACTGCCATTGCCGTCGCCATCGGAATCTGGCTGGCGCTGGTCATCGAACCCGGCCATTACCTGGACGCAGCAAGCATTCGTTCGGGACTAGACCCATTACCCCAGGCGGCCGCAGACGGCCTGCTGGCGACGCCATCCATCGGCAATCTGCCGCAGCAGTTTCTCACCCTTGTTCCGTCCAATCCGCTGTCGTCCATGGTCGAAAGCAACATGCTGCAGGTCGTCATCTTCGCCAGCGTGGTCGGCGTCGCCCTTGTCATAATGGACCGCGACAAGGCCAAGCCCATGTTGGATCTGCTGGCATCCCTCCAGGAAGTCTGCATGACCGTGGTGCGCTGGGCCATGTGGCTGGCACCCTGGGCGGTGTTCGGGCTGTTGGCGCAATTGACGTCCAAGATCGGCCTGCAATCCCTGATCGGCATGGCGATCTACGTCGGCACGGTGTTGCTCGGTCTACTCTGCCTTCTGGTGTTGCTTTTGGCCATCGCCCGCATCGGGGCCGGAATGCCCCCGGGACGTTTTCTGCACGCGGCCAGGGACGTGATGCTGCTCGCCTTCTCAACCTCGAGTTCCGCCGCTGTCATGCCGCTTTCCATCAAGACCGCTGAAGAACGGCTGGACGTCCGTCCCGTCGTCAGTCAGTTCGTCATCCCCATGGGCGCCACCATCAACATGAACGGTACGGCGCTTTACCAGGGCGTGGCGGCCATCTTCCTGGCCCAGGTCTTTGGCGTGGAAATCGGAGCGGGCGGGTTGACGCTGATCGTTCTAACGGCGGTGGGGGCTTCTATCGGATCGCCGGCCACGCCCGGGGTCGGCATCGTTGTTCTGTCCTCGATCCTGGCCACCGTCGGCGTGCCGCCGGCGGGCATCGCCTTGATCATGGGCGTCGACCGTATCCTGGACATGTGCCGCACATCCCTCAACGTGGTCGGGGATCTGGTCGCCTGCGTCCTGATGGACCGCTGGATGCGGCGCGAGGAGAGGACTGCGAGCCAGGCAAAGACCAGCGGGGTCGCCTAGTCGTCGTCCCGCCGGTCCCGGTGACGAACATCGGAAATCTCGGCCCCCGGGAACGCCTCCATCACCGCCTTGACCAGGGGGTGTTGGGACACTTCGTCCTTTTCCGCGGCCTGGGCCTTGGCGCGCTGTTCAGCCAGGGTCGGCTGGCCCGCTTCGTTGGACACGGTGACCATCCAGCGCTCGCCGGTGACGGACTTCAGAAACTTGCCCAAATCGCCCGCAAGGTTGTCGGGGGCGCCGGGGCCGGGGCGGAATTCCATGCGGCCCGGCTCGAACGTCACCAGATGGACCTGGGCCGTCATGTGGGATTGCAGGATGCCTTCTTTCAGTTGCCCGGCCAGGGCGACCAGATCGGTGAAGCTTTCGATCCGCGCCTGCATCGGGCCGCTGTCCGCCGCCGTCGTGGGGGCCGGATCGTAATCCGGTTCCGCATCGTAATCGGGGGCGTCGTCGTAATCGGGTTCGGGCTGGGCCAGGGCGCGGGCGGCACCGCCGCCGGAAGACGGCGCCGGGGACGCGGGCGGGGTCGGCGCGGCGGACTGGGCCGCCGGCGGCTGTGGTGCGGGCGCTTGCGGGGCAGGTGCCGTAGGTGCGGGCGCGGCGGCGGCGTCCTCGGTCAGCCGGCGGATCGCCTCTTCCGGGGTCGGCATGTTGGCCGCATGGGCCAGGCGCACGATGACCATTTCCGTCGCCTGGATGGCGTTGGGCGCGTGCTGAACCTCGCCCACGCCCTTCAGCAGCATCTGCCAGGCCCGGGCGAGGGCGCCCATGCCGAGGCGTTCCGAAAGGTCCTTGCCGCGCACGCGCTCGATCTCGGGCACGGCGGGGTCGGTCAGGGTTTCCGGCACCAGTTTGGCGCGGGTCAGGAAGTGGACGATTTCCAGAAGGTCGTTCAGCACCGCCGCCGGATCGGCGCCGTCCTGATACATGGCGGCCAGCTGGTTGAGGGCGCCGGGCGTGTCGCCCTGGAGCGTCTTTTCCAACAGGTCGAAGCCCTGCGAGCGGTCGGCCAGGCCCAGCATGTCGCGCACCAGGTCCTCGCCGATCGCCCCTTCGGTCATGGCGATGGCCTGGTCCAGGATCGACAGGCCGTCGCGCACGGAGCCGTCGGCGGCCCGCGCGATGACGTGCAGCGCGGCCTCGGATATCTCGGCCCCTTCCTTGGCGCAGATGCCCTTGAAGTGGTCGGCCAAGCGCTGCACCTCGATGCGGCGCAGATCGAAGCGCTGGCAGCGCGACAGCACCGTCACCGGCACCTTGCGGATTTCCGTGGTGGCGAAGATGAACTTCACATGCTCGGGCGGCTCTTCCAACGTCTTCAACAGGGCGTTGAAGGCGTTCTTCGACAGCATGTGGACTTCATCGATGATGTAGATCTTGAACCGGGCCGAGGTCGGCCGGTAGCGCACGCCGTCGATGATTTCCCGGATGTCGTCGACCCCGGTGCGCGACGCCGCGTCCATTTCCATGACATCGACATGGCGGTCCTGGGCGATGGCCTTGCAATTGGCGCAGACGCCGCAGGGATCGACCGTGGGGCCGCCGGTGCCGTCGGGGCCGACGCAGTTGAGCGCGCGGGCGATGATGCGGGCGGTCGTCGTCTTGCCGACGCCCCGCACGCCCGTCAGCACGAAGGCATGGGCAAGCCGGCCGGCGGCGATGGCATTGGTCAGGGTGCGGACCATCGCTTCCTGGCCGATCAGGCTGGTGAAGTCGGTGGGCCGGTATTTGCGCGCGAGAACCTGATAGGCCGCCTGGTCGGGGGCGGCGTCACTCCCGCCGGAAGCGGCGGGTGCGGGATGGTCCCGGGTTGCGTCCATATCGTCCATGGGCCGTCCGTGGCGGGAGGGGCTGGTTGGCCCGGCTTTGGGCGGCGGCGGCGCCCCTTGGGGCCGCGCACCTGGGAAAATTAAGCGGAGACTGGCACCGACCCGGGCCGAAACTCGTTACGGCTGCTTCCTTCCGGACCTGACCGGGTTCGCGAGGAAGCCCGTCCGGGCCAGTCTCCTGACCCTAATATAGCAACTCTTGGCCGGGTTTCCACAAGCGTGGCGCATCTCCCTGCTGGGGATAAATCGCGGACCCCGTCAGGGCCGTTGCCAAGGGCCCGTGCCTGTGCCAATTTTCCCGGATGCCGAAAAGATTGATGTATACGGGCGGTCCCCTGGACCGGGCCGGCGACCGGCGGCGCGATGCCGCCGGGGTCGCGGAACTCCTCAACCATCCCAAGGCCCGGGTTGCACCCGTGTGGCGCGACCGCAACCTGGTGGAACCTGGAGACAGCCCGCGGGCGGGCTGGCTGACCGGCGAGGCGGCGGTCATCGTGACGACCCAGGCCAGCGTGCAGGTGTTTCTGGGCATGTGGGAAGATGCACCCTATTTCGCCGTCGACCTGTCCCATCACGACGAGGACGCCCTGCCCAACCTGGTCAACGGTGCCACCTTCGAGGACCTGCGCCAGATCGGACGCCTGCTCGCCGCCGAAGAGGCGACGATCCTGGCCTATGCCAGGGGCATGACCCATTGGCACCGGCGACAGAAATACTGCAGCGACTGCGGCAGCCCCACGGAGGCCCGCGACAGCGGCCATGTCCAGGTCTGCACCAATCCGGATTGCGGGCGCTCGCACTTCCCACGCACGGACCCGGCGGTGATCATGCTGGTGACCCACGTCGGGGCCGACGGCGTCGACCGCTGTTTGCTGGGCTGGTCGACGCGCTGGGACTTTCCCATGTATTCGACCCTGGCCGGGTTCGTGGAACCCGGCGAAAGCCTGGAGGAAGCCGTGGCCCGCGAGGTGCTGGAGGAATCGGGTATCCGCGTCGCCGACGTGACCTACCGAGGGTCGCAGCCCTGGCCGTTTCCGGCCTCGCTGATGCTGGGCTTCCGGGCGCGGGGGCTGAACGACGACATCACCGTCGATCCCACGGAAATCCGCGAGGCCAAGTGGTTTTCCCGCGCCGATCTGGCCCAGTTCGGCGAATTCTACGGCGAGACGGACCCCAATCGCCCGCGCCTGCCGCGCACGGACAGTATCTCGCGGCGGCTGATCAACGATTGGATCGACGAGGGCGACTGAGGCCGCGCCCGTGAACCAATTGACCGTCGCTTCCGTAAACAAATAAAGCCCCTCTGTTACGGAAGTTCACCGTCATGCCTCAAATATCCAAGGTCCGGAATGCGCCCCCTGCGACTGTGGCCGCCGTGTTTGGCGCGAACGGCGCGATCGGCAATGCGATCGCAAATCGGCTGGAAGACAGCGGCCGCTTTAAATCGGTGTTCCGTTTCTCTCGCCGCACAGACCCCGCCGTCGACATCACCAGAGAAGAGAGCGTGGCGGCGGCGGCAGATCTGGTCGTCGGCACAGGCACCGCGCTGCGTCTCGTCGTGGACGCGACAGGCTTTCTCCATGGGCCGGACGCAATGCCGGAGAAAAGCTGGCGCGACCTCGATCCGGACCGCATGGCCCGCGCATTTGCCGTCAATGCGATTGGCCCGGCATTGATCCTGAAACATTTTCTGCCGCTTCTGCCGTACGCCGGGCGGTCCGTTTTCGCCACACTGTCAGCCAAGGTCGGGAGTATCGCCGACAATCGGCTGGGCGGGTGGTACAGCTACCGCGCCTCCAAAGCCGCGTTGAACCAAATCGTGCGGACCGCAGCGGTGGAACTCGGGCGCCGGCGACCGGGCGCAATCTGCGTCGCCCTGCATCCGGGAACCGTCGACAGCCCGCTGAGCGCCCCTTTCGCCAAGAACGGCTTGACCGTGCGCTCCCCGGCGGGCGCGGCGGAACGTCTTCTCGACGTCATCGACGGCTTGACCCCGACGGATAGCGGGGGGTTTTACGATCATTCGGGGGAGCCATTGCCATGGTGATCGGCCTTGACCACGGCCCACCCGTTCTCACCGTTTTTTTCGACGGCGGCTGTCCGCTTTGCCGGAAAGAGATCGCCTTCTACCGTCGCCGTTCCGGCGCGGAGCGTATTCGCTGGGTGAATGTTCAAGCCTGCGCAGACCGCGAGTTACCCGACGGTCTGAGTCGCTGCGATGCCTTGCGGCGTTTTCACACCCGGGATGCCCAGGGCCGATTGTACTCGGGCGCACGCGGATTTGCCGAGTTGTGGGCGGCACTGCCTGCGTTTCGCCTCGCCGGACTTCTGTTCCGCATCCGGCCAATGGGAGCACTGCTGGAAATCACCTACCGCACCTTTCTCCGTATCCGGCCGCTCATTCCCCGTCGTCCCGGGTCCCCCACCAAAATGTGAACGGATGTGCGTGGCGGTCGGCGGCGGATCGGTGGATATAGGCGGCAAATCCGATTGCCTGCTTGTTAAGGAGTTCCACCCATGACCGACGTTTCCCTGACCCCCGCCGCCAAGACCGTCACCGCCACCGTGAACGGCGAGGTGATCGCCGAAAGCGCCAAGGCGCAGATCCTCAAGGAAGGCGCCTATGCGCCCATGTACTATTTCCCGAAGGCCGACGTGCGCATGGACGCCCTGGCGGCGACGGAAAAATCCACCCTGTGCCCGCACAAGGGCACGGCCAGCTACTGGTCGATCAACGCCGGCGGCCGGACGGCGGAAAACGCCGCCTGGGCCTACGAAACCCCGCCGGCGGGGCTGGAGGCCATGGCCGGGCACATCGCATTCTATCCGTTCGTGGTCAAGTTCGCGGAAAAGTAGGCGCCTGGGTCAGCAAGGCCCGGGTCAGTAAGGCCCGGGTCAGTAAGGACTGCCGTCCTTGTGGGTGAACAGCCACTGGCCGTCCGGGCCCAGGTTGGCCTGAATGTCGTCGCGGGGATAGCTGGCCGCGTCGCCCGGCGTGCGGTCGCCGATTTCCAGGTACAGCACGTCGGCCGTGGTCCGGTTGACCAGGTGATGGGCCGAACCGCCGGCGGGAAAGCCCGCGCACATGCCGGGCGACAGTTCGGTTTCGCCGTCTTCCGTGACCAGGGTGGGCGATCCTTCGAGAATGTAGACGAATTCGTCCTGGCGGGTATGGCGGTGGAGCAGCGCCGATTCGCCGCCCGGCGCGAGCCGCGTCAGGTTGACGCCGAAGTTGGCGAGCCCGAAGACGTCGCCCAACTGGCGCTTTTTGCGCCCCGCCATGCGGCTGAAGAACGGTTCCGGATAGGTCGAGGGCTTGGCCCGGGGGGCGATGTCCAGCGCCCGGACGGCGGGGGGTCTTTCGTCGGTCATCGCGGGATGCTCCTTATCCCGAAATCGGCGTTACTGCGTTTCGTCGCCGCGCAGGCCCAGATGCCACATCAGGCCCAGAATCCCGCCCTTGACCCGCGGCAAAAGCGCCAGCGTGAGGCCCAGGGTCACCGGCACGGCCACGCCCAGCAGCATCCAGGTCGGCGGCGACATCAGCTGTTCGCTCATCAGCAGCATCGGCACCACCATATGGCCGACGATGGCGATGGTCAGATAGGGCGGGAAGTCGTCGGCACGGATATGGCCCAACTCCTCCCCGCAATGGGGGCAGTCGGTGACCTTCAGGTAGCCCTTGAAGCTGTGGCCGATACCGCAGCTGGGACAACGGCGCGCGAGACCACGCAGGATGGCGAGGCCCAGGTGGGGCCGGATGTCTTCGAAGGTCACGGGGGTCATGCTCCTTGATTGGCGGCGGTTTTGCGGAACGGATGGGCCGGATAGGTGCCCAGCACCTTGATCCATTCGGAATAATGGGACAGATCCTCGAAGGCCAGCTGGACCGAGGGCGCGTCCATGTGGCCCTCGACCTCGGCGAAGAACTGGGCCGCGATGAAATCGGGGCCGACGTAACTTTCCAGTTTGGTCATGTTGACCCCGTTGGTGGCGAACCCGCCCATGGCCTTGTAGAGGGCGGCGGGAACGTTGCGCACACGGAACGTGAAGCTGGTGATGTACGCCTCGGCCTCATTATAGGCCGGCGGTTCCGCCGTCAGTGACAAGATCACAAAGCGCGTGGTGTTGTGCTCCGCGTCCTCGATGTTCTGTTTGAGCGAACAGAGGCCGTAGATTTCCCCGGCCAGGCTGGAGGCGATGGCCGCCTGAGACTTGTCGCCCTGGGCCGCGATGTCCTTGGCCGCCCCCGCTGTATCGACATGAACCACGGGCGTCACGCCCAGGTCGCGGATCAGGTTGCGGCACTGGTTGAGCGCATGGACATGGCTGTGGACATGGGTCAGGTCGCCGATTTCGGCGCCCGGCACGGCCAGAAGATGATGATGCACCCGGTGGAAATGCTCGCCGATGATGTGCAGGCCGGAATCGGGCAGCAGATGGTGGATGTCGGCGACCCGCCCGGCGACGGAATTTTCGATGGGAATCATGGCCAGCCGCGCCTTGCCGTCATGCACGGCGGCGAAGGCGTCTTCGAAGGTGCGGCAGGGCAAGGGCTCCATCTCGCCCCGCGCCTCGCGGCAGGCAAGATGGGAATAGGCACCGGGCATGCCCTGGAAGGCGATGGAAGTAGCGGAAGAAGCCATGGCTGAGCGGTCTTGGGGGTCCGGATGGGGAAAGGCCCGGAGATCACGGGCATTTTCAGAAACTGGCGGGAGTATCGTTGGCGAGGCTGCCGGTGTCAACGCGGGCCGGACCCGCGCCATGAAGAAGCGGACGGGCGGCGGCTTATGCCGCTTGAACATGGCGGCATGGGCGGTTAAATTCCCCGCAACAATCGGCAAAGGAAAACACCATGCAGTTCTCCCGGATGGAAAAACTCGGTTTCGGCGTACTCGTGACGGCCTGGGTCGTGTGGGGCACCAACAAGATCGGCGATACGCTGGTTCACGCGAACGAGCCTGAAAAGATGGGCTTCGAAGTCGCCGTCGCCGACCAGGGCGATGCCCAGGACGCGGCCCCCAAGGAAGCCGAAAAGCCGGTGATGGAACTGATCGCCACCGCCTCCGCCGACGCCGGCGCCAAGGTGTTCAAGAAATGCACCGCCTGCCATTCGGCGGAAGCGGGCGCCAAGCACAAGATCGGCCCGAACCTGTGGGGCATCGTCGGCCATCCCCAGGGCAAGGCCGACGGCTATACCTATTCCGGCGTTCTGGCCGGTCTGAGCGGCAAGTGGACCATGGAAGAGTTGGACAAGTTCCTCGCCGACCCCAAGGGCTATGCCCCCGGCACCAAGATGACCTTCCGCGGCATTCCCAAGAATTCCGACCGCGCGGCCCTGCTGGTCTTCCTGGACTCCCTCAAGTAAGCCTTTCACGGCTTTCATTCGACCGGAGGACGGCGCCGTGACGCAACCGACCACGGACGCCCAGACCGCCCAATGCCTGGCCCTGGCCATGGACATGGCGGCCCGCGCGCGTGACATCGTGCTGGGCCATTACGGCACCGCCCCCGACGTCGAGGACAAGGCCGACCTGAGCCCCGTCACCATCGCCGACCGGGAATGCGAGGCCGCCATGCGCGACATGATCGCCGCCGCCTTCCCCGGGCACGGCATCTTCGGCGAGGAGTTCGGGGCCGAGAACGCGGACGCCGAATTCGTCTGGGTGCTCGACCCCATCGACGGCACCAAGGCCTTCATCACCGGCAAGCCCCTGTTCGGCACCCTGATCGGCCTGCTGAAGGACGGTGCTCCCTATCTGGGCGTCATGGACAACCCGGCCTTGGACGAGGTCTGGGCGGGTGCGCCCGGTCTGGGGGCGACGCGCAACGGCGCCCCCGTACGCTGCCGGCCCTGTCCCGATCTGGCCTCCGCCTGGCTGTACACCACCTCGCCGCAGATGCACCAGGGCCTCAACTTCGGCCATTTCGAAAACCTGCGCCATGGCTGCCGCCACGCGCTTTACGGCGGCGATTGCTACAGCTACGGCACGCTGGCCCGCGGCCGCGCCGACCTTGTCTGCGATTCCAGCATGCAGCCCTATGACTATGTCGCCCTGGTGCCCATCGTCGAAGGGGCCGGCGGGCGCATGACCGACTGGGCCGGCGGCACCCTGGGCCTGACGGGCGACGGCACGGTCATCGCCTCGGGCGATGCGGCGCTGCATGAGCAGGCCGTGGCGGCGCTGCGGGGATAACGATCAGACCCAGCTGCGGAAATACGCCTCTCGCCGAGCCGCCTCCAACTGTTCATACCTTTCCCTGTCCGACAGGCGGCATGTTTGGATGACGACCAGCGGCGGCATCATGAAAAGCATGAAAAACGCGATCAAGGTAAGGTGCCGATCGCCATCGTTAACACCGACGTTGATGAAATAGAGCGCTAATAGCATCGATATCGATGCGAAATTTTTTATGACTTTCGTATCAAACCGCATCCGCTCCAACGTCACTGACCTGACCCGCCAATCGAATATCGAATATCCGGGCTGAACGCCCCCGAACTTTTTACTTATGCGCCGCTCAATCCGGTCACCGGCCCGATACGCCCACTTGAGTACCCCGGCGACAAAATTGATGACTGCAAGCACACTCCACATTGTTGCATCCTTTCCCGAATGTGATCAGACGACTGGATCGGCGATAATTTTCTACAAATCACAAGCTTGCCACAATCCGGCGTCACTTCTTGACCGGAACCGGCTAATCTCCATATTCCGACGCAGCGAACACCGCATACCGGGGGAACCAAAGATGCGATTTCTAAGCGCCCTTCTCGTCCTCACCTGCCTGTCCCTGCCCGCCGGCGCGGCCGACGCGCCCAAGCCGGTGCACGGGCTCGCCATGCACGGCGACCTGAAGTACGGCCCGGACTTCAAGCATTTCGACTACGTCAACCCGGACGCCCCCAAGGGCGGCACCGTGCGCCTGGGCGCCACCGGCACCTTCGACAGCTTCAACCCCTTCATCATCAAGGGCACGGCGGCGGGGGCATCGGGCTTCGTCTACGACACCCTGATGGACGACGCGGCGGACGAACCGTTCAGCCAGTACGGCCGCCTCGCCGAAACGGTGACCATGCCCGACGACCGTTCCTGGGTCGAATTCCGGCTGCGCAAGGAAGCGCGCTGGCACGACGGCATGCCGGTGACGGTCGATGACGTGATCTTTTCCTTCAATACCCTGGTCAAGGAGGGGGCGCCCTTCTATCGCTTCTATTACGGCAACGTGGCCGAGGTGACCCAGACCGGCGAGCGGTCCGTGAAATTCACCTTCAAGCCGGGCGAAAACCGGGAACTGCCGCTGATCATCGGCCAATTGACGGTCCTGCCCAAGCATTACTGGAAGGACAAGGAGTTCAACAAGACGACCCTTGAACCGCCCTTGGGCAGCGGCCCTTATAAGATTACCGAGTTCGAGCCTGGACGTTTCGTGAAGCTTTCCCGCGTCAAGGATTACTGGGGCAAGGACATCCCGGTGATGACGGGCTACAACAATTTCGACGAGATCATTTTCGACTACTACCGCGATTCCAACGTGGCGCTGGAGGCCTTCCTGGCCGGGCGTTACGACTACAAGTCGGAAAACTCGTCCAAGGCCTGGGCCACGGCCTATGCGACCCCCGCCGTGAAGAAGGGCGTGCTGGTCAAGGAACAGATCCACCACGACCGCCCGGCGGGCATGCAGGGCTTCGCCTTCAACACCCGCCGCGACCTGTTCAGCGACCCCCAGGTGCGCCACGCGCTGGCCTATGCCTTCAACTTCGAATGGTCGAACAAGGCCCTGTTCTACGGCCAGTATGAGCGCACCCGCAGCTATTTCCAGAATTCGGAAATGGCGGCGACGGGCCTGCCGGGGCCGGACGAGCTGAAACTTTTGGAACCGTTCCGCGCCGACCTGCCGCCCGAAGTCTTCACCAAGGAATACAACCCGCCCAAGGGCGACGAGGGCGGCAACATCCGGGGCAACCTGCGCACGGCGTCCAAGCTGCTGACCGACGCCGGCTGGGTGATCAAGGACGGCAAGCGCATCAATGCCAAGACGGGCAAGCCCTTCGCCTTCGAAATGCTGCTGGTCAGCCCCCTGTTCGAACGCATCGCCCTGCCGTTCGCCAAGAACCTGGAAAAACTGGGCATCGCCATGACCGTGCGCACCATCGACACGGCCCAGTACCGGCGCCGGCTCGACACCTTCGATTTCGACATGGTGGTCAGCGGATTCGGCCAGTCCATGTCGCCGGGCAACGAACAGCGCGAATTCTGGTCGACGGCGGCAGCCGAGCAGGAAGGCTCGCGCAACATCATCGGCATCAAGTCCAAGGCCGTGGACGCCATCGTCGAAAAGCTGATCGCGGCGCCCTCGCGCAAGGACCTGGTGACCGCCTGCAAAGCGCTCGACCGCGTGCTGCAATGGGGGCATTACATGATCCCCAACTGGCACGCGCCCTACGACCGCATCGCCTATTGGGACAAGTTCGCCCGGCCCAAGGTGACGCCGACCCGGGGCAACCAGTTCTTCGCCTGGTGGATCGACCCGGCCAAGGCCAAATCCCTCGCCGACCGCAGGAAGGGGTTGTAGGCCCGCCCCCACGGCAACGGTAGCCGCACGGGTCGCCAGGCCTTATCATCGCCGCCATGCTCGCATATATCCTCCGCCGACTGCTGCTGATCCCGCCGACGCTGCTCGGCATCATGATCATCAACTTCGCCGTGGTGCAGATCCTGCCCGGCGGGCCGGTCGAACAGTTGATCGCCCAGATCGCCGGCGACGACGTGTCGTCCACCGCCCGCGTGTCGGGCGACGGCGGATCCGAGGTCATGGCCGCCAAACGCCCGGCCCAGGGGGCCGGCGGCGATTCGACCGTGACCAGCAAGTACCGGGGGGCCCAGGGCCTGCCGCCCGAATTCATCAAGGACCTGGAACGCCAGTTCGGTCTGGACAAACCGGCGCACGAGCGCTTTTGGCTGATGATGAAGCGCTACGCGACCTTCGATTTCGGCAACAGCTATTTCCGCGATCAGTCGGTGACGCAGCTGGTGCTCGACAAGATGCCGGTGTCGATCTCGCTCGGCCTGTGGACGACGCTGCTGGTCTATCTGATCTCGATCCCGCTGGGCGTCGCCAAGGCCGTGCGCGACGGATCGAAATTCGACGTCTGGACCTCGGGTCTGGTGATCTTCGGCAATGCCGTGCCGGGCTTCCTGTTCGCGATTCTGCTGATCGTGCTGTTCGCCGGCGGACGTTTCTGGGACGTCTTTCCGCTGCGCGGGCTGGTATCCGAGAACTTTTCCGAACTATCGACCTGGGGTCAGGTGAAGGATTATTTCTGGCATCTGGCCCTGCCCATTTCGTCCATGGTGATCGGCGGCTTCGCCGGGTTGACCATGCTGACCAAGAATTCGTTCCTGGAACAGATCAACCAGCAATACGTGGTGACCGCCCGGTCCAAGGGCCTGACGGAACGCCAGGTGCTCTACGGCCACGTGTTCCGCAACGCCATGCTGATCGTCATCGCGGGCTTTCCCTCGGCCTTCATCGGCATCTTGTTCACGGGGGCCTTGCTGACCGAGGTGATTTTCTCCCTCGACGGGCTGGGGCTTCTCGGCTTCGACGCGGCGCTGACGCGCGATTATCCGGTGATGTTCGCGACGCTGTATTTCTTCACCCTGCTGGGGCTGGTCATGGGCATCATCGGCGATCTGATGTACCACATCGTCGATCCGCGCATCGATTTCGACGCGCGCGAGGTGTGACGCCATGCGCCCGGACATGACGACCGCCGCCGATCCCGCCACGACGGCACCGCCGCTGCCCGGCCGGCGCGTGTTCGGCCTGCGCATCACGCCGTTGACCGAACGGCGGCTCGCCAATTTCCGGCGCAACCGCCGAGGCTACTGGTCGCTGTGGATTTTCGTGCTGCTGTTCGTGCTGTCGCTGGGGGCGGAGCTGATCGCCAACGACAAGCCGTTCCTGGTCTACTTCAACGGCGGGTTCTATGTCCCCGTGGCCGAGGCATACGCGGAAACCACCTTCGGCGGCGAATTCGCGACCGAGGCCGATTACCGCGACCCCTACGTCAAGGACCTGATCAACGCCAAGGGCTGGATGATCTGGCCGCCGATTCCCTATTCCTACGACACGGTCATCAAGGATCTGCCGGGCCCCGCACCCTCGCCGCCGTCGCTCGACAATTGGCTCGGCACCGACGACCAGGGCCGCGACGTGATGGCGCGCATGATCTACGGCTTCCGCATTTCCGTGCTGTTCGGCCTGGCGCTGACGGCGATCAGCGCCGTGATCGGCATCGCCGCCGGCGCCGCGCAGGGTTATTTCGGCGGCTGGATCGACCTTCTGGCGCAGCGCTTCATGGAGGTCTGGTCGGGCCTGCCGACGCTCTACCTTCTGATCATCCTGGCCAGCGTGGTGACGCCCAGTTTCTGGTGGATCCTCGGCCTGATGCTGATGTTTTCCTGGATGGCCTTCGTCGGCGTGGTGCGCGCCGAATTCCTGCGCGCGCGCAATTTCGATTACGTGCGGGCGGCCCGGGCCTTGGGCGTGTCCGACGGGGTCATCATGTTCAAGCACGTCCTGCCCAACGCCATGGTCGCGACCCTGACCTTCCTGCCGTTCATCCTGTCGGGCTCCATCACCACGCTGACGTCCCTCGACTTCCTGGGCTTCGGCCTGCCCGCCGGGTCGCCGTCGCTGGGTGAATTGCTGAACCAGGGCAAGAACAACATCCAGGCCCCCTGGCTGGGCTTCACGGCGTTCTTCTCGCTCGCCATCATGCTGTCGCTGCTGGTCTTCGTCGGCGAGGCCGTGCGCGACGCCTTCGACCCCCGGAAGGTGTTCAAGTAATGTCCAAGCTGCTGGAAATCGACGATCTGCACGTCACCTTCGGCGCCGGGGATGGCGCCGTCACCGCCGTGCAGGGGGCGAGCCTGACCATCGACAAGGGCGAGACCCATGCGCTGGTCGGGGAATCTGGATCCGGCAAATCGGTCACGGCGCTGTCGGTCATGCAATTGCTGCCCTATCCCCTGGCCCGCCACCCCCGGGGATCGGTCAGGTTCAACGGCCAGGAGCTGGTGGGGGCGCCCGGCGGGGTCATGCGCACCATCCGCGGCAACCAGATCGCGATGATCTTTCAGGAACCGCTGACCAGCCTCAACCCACTGCATTCCATCGAAAAGCAGATCGCCGAGGTCCTGTTCCTGCATCAGCACATGACGGCCAAACAGGCCCACGCGCGGGTGCTTGAACTGCTCGACCTGGTCGGTCTGGGCGAAGCCGCCTCGCGCCTGCAATCCCTGCCCCACGAATTTTCCGGCGGTCAGCAACAACGCATCATGATCGCCATGGCATTGGCCAACAACCCGGACCTATTGATCGCCGACGAGCCGACGACGGCCCTGGACGTCACCATCCAGGCCCAGGTCCTGAAGCTGATGAAGGAGATTCAGCAGAAACTGGGCATGGCCATGCTGCTGATCACCCATGACCTGGGCATCGTGCGCCGCATGGCCGACACGGTCTCGGTCATGAACGACGGCCGCATCGTCGAACAGAACGCCACCGAAGCCGTGTTCACCGACCCGCAACACGATTACACCCGCCACCTGCTGGCGGCCGAGCCCAAGGGCCGGCCCGAACCCGCCGACGCGGCCGCACCCGAGCTGGTGCAGGGCCGCGACGTCAAGGTCTGGTTCCCCATCAAACGCGGGTTCCTGCGCCGCACGGTGGGCCATATCAAGGCCGTCGACGGCATTTCTCTGACGCTCAAACGCGGTCATACGCTGGGCATCGTCGGCGAATCCGGATCGGGCAAAAGCACGCTGGGCCGGGCCCTCCTGCGCCTGGAACGCTCGACCGGCGACATCCTGTTCGAGGGCGCCAACATCCAGGGCTGGCAGTTCAAGCAGATGCGCCCGCTGCGCCGGGAAATGCAGATCGTGTTCCAGGACCCCTTCGGTTCCTTAAGCCCGCGCCTGTCCGTCGGCCAGATCATCGAGGAAGGCCTGATCGTCCACGGCCTCGGCGGCGACGCCCTCGCGCGCCGGCAACTGGTGGCCGAGGCCTTGCACGAGGTCGGCCTGACGCCCGAGATGCAGGACCGCTATCCCCACGAATTTTCCGGCGGCCAGCGCCAGCGCATCTCCATCGCCCGGGCCCTGGTGCTGAAGCCTAAGTTCATGGTGCTGGACGAGCCGACCTCGGCGCTGGACATGTCCGTGCAGGCGCAGATCGTCGAACTGCTGCGCGACTTGCAAAAGAAGCACGATCTGGCCTACCTGTTCATATCCCACGATCTGAAGGTCGTGCGCGCCGTCAGCCATGAGATCGCCGTCATGCGCCGGGGCCGCGTCGTCGAATACGGGTCCGCCCAGCAGATCATCGACGAACCTAAGGATCCCTACACCAAGGCCCTGATGGCCGCCGCCTTCGAACTGAAGGCCGACGAAACCGGAGTCGTCTCAACATAATGATTTCCATCCTCTACATGGCCCCCGGGGATAAACCCGATCCCTGGCGGGACGCCTTTCTTGCACAAATGCCCGACGCCGATTTCCGCGTGTGGTCCGACGACCCGGCCAAGGACGAAACCGGCGACAAGGCCGACATCCAATACGCCATCGTGTGGAAGCCGCAGCCCGGAATCCTGAAAAGCCTGCCCAACCTGAAGGCGATCTTTTCCATGGGCGCCGGGGTCGACCATTTGTGGAACGACCCGGACCTGCCGGACGGCGTGCCCCTGGTGCGCCTGGTCGACCGCTGCCTGACCCAGGGGATGAGCGAATACGTGATCTATTGGACGATCCATCACCACCGCAAGATGGGCGTCTATGCCGGCTGGGCCGCCGAGCATCGCTGGAAGCGCCTGCGCCAGGCCGACGCCGAGCAGCGCCGGGTCGGCATTCTGGGCCTGGGCGAGTTGGGCAGCGACGCGGCGAAAAAGCTGGTGCCCCTGCATTATCAGGTCGCCGGCTGGGCACGCTCGAAAAAGGACATTCCCGGCGTCGACTGCTTCCATGGCCCGGATCAGCTGATCCCGTTCCTGAACCGCACGGAAATTCTCATCTGCCTGCTGCCGCTGACGCCGGACACCCAAGGCATCATCAACAAGGACACCCTGGCGGCCCTGCCCGAAGGGGCCTGCCTGATCAATTGCGCCCGGGGCGGACATGTCGTGGACGCCGATCTGATCGCGGCGCTCGATTCGGGCCATATCGCGGGGGCGACGCTCGACGTGTTCCACACGGAGCCCCTGCCCGAAGATCATCCCTACTGGTCCCACCCCAAGGTCAACGTGACGCCGCACATGGCGAGCCTGACCGTGCCGCATTCATCGACGGAATGGTATGTCGCCAACATCCGGCGCATGGAGGCGGGGGAGCCGCCGCTCAACACCGTCGATCGCGGCACGCGGTACTAGATCGTCAGTTGAACGGCCCGACGTAGCCGTAGGCCACGGCGAGCAGGAAAATCCCGAGCACGATGCGGTAGATCACGAAGGGCGTGAAAGTCGCGCGCCGCAGCCAGGCCATCATCAGGGCGATGGCGACCAAGGCCGTGATGAAGGCAAGGCCCGCCGCCGTGAAGGCATCGGAGGTCAGCGCCGCGTCGCCCGATTTCCAGAGCTCAAAGCCCTTGAGCGCCCCCGCCCCCAGGATCGCCGGGATCGACAGCAGCATGGAGAAGCGCGCGGCGTCCGTGCGCTCCATGCCCAGCAGGCGCGCCGCCGTCATGGTGATGCCGGCGCGCGAGGTTCCCGGGATCAGGGCCAGGCATTGGGCGATGCCGATCACCAGGGCGTCCGAGATTTCCAGGTGTTCGATGCGCCTGAGCGTCATGCCGATGCGATCGACGGCATAAAGCAGGATGCCGAAGCCCAGGGTCGCCCAGGCGATCATCTCAAGAGAGCGCAGACCGTTCGGGTAATATTCATTGAGGGCGTATCCGGCGCCGATCACCGGCAGGGTCGCCAGAATGACCAGCCCGGCCAGCTTGGCCCCCCGGTCGCGGCGCCCCTTGAGCACGCGGCCCAGGCCCGACAGCATGTCCCAGAGGTCGCGATGGACATAGAGCACCACGGCGCCCAAGGTCCCGACATGAACGGCGACGTCGATCAACAACCCCTGGTCGGTCCAGCCCAAAAGCCGGGGCGTGACCGCGAGATGGGCCGAGGAGGAGATCGGAAGAAACTCCGTGATCCCCTGAATCAGCGCCAAAATCGCAAGATGTAGTGTAGGCAAGGCGTGCTCCTACGACTTTTGGGTCTTCTAGCCGATCCCCGGGGCCCTGCCAAGGGGCCGTCGCGGCCGAATCCGCATTTGTGCACCTGCTCATAAGGACCGAAACGGGCCAATTTCCCGTGATTTTTATGACAGTTGAGGCCGGTTTTTGTTTGGCGTCCGGGGTCTGGATTGCTATCTAAATGGGCTCTCAAGAACCCGCGAATAGGAAGTTAACGCATGAGCCAGACCTCACGGCGCAACGGTTATGGACTGCCCGTTGAAGAGGGGATGTACGACCCCTTGAACGAGCACGACGCTTGTGGATTCGGCTTCATCGCCGACATTCACAACGAGCCGCGCCATGAGATCGTGCATCAGGCGCTGGACATCGTCCATCACATGGATCACCGGGGCGCCATCGGCGCCGATCCCATGGCCGGCGACGGTGCCGGGATTCTGATTCAGCTGCCCGACGCGTTCATCCGCAAGGTGTTCGCCAAGCAGGGCATCGAGGTGCCGGCCAAGGGCGACTATGCGCTGGGCATGGTGTTCCTGCCGCGCGACCACAAGCTGCGCGACCTTGCGATCAAGGCCATCGAAACGACCACCGCCGCCGAGGGCCAGGTGCTGCTGGGCTGGCGCGACGTGCCGACGGACAACAGCGTGCTGGGCGAAAGCGTCAAGCCGAACGAGCCGGTCATCAAGCAGGTGCTGATCCAGCGCGGGCCGACCACGCCCGACAACGCGGCGTTCGAGCGCAAGCTTTACGTCATCCGCAAGCAGGCCCATCACGCGCTGTGGGACAAGGACGAGGGGTCCTGGCAGGACTTCTATTTCCCGTCCATGTCGTCGGCGACCATCGTCTACAAGGGCATGGTCCTGGCGCCCAACCTGTCCAAGTACTACGTGGACTTCCAGGACAAGGATTTCGCCACGGCGATCGCCCTGTTCCACCAACGGTTCTCGACCAACACCTTCCCGAGCTGGCGCCTGGCGCAACCGTTCCGCTTCCTGTGCCACAACGGCGAGATCAACACCCTGCGCGGCAACGTCAACTGGATGAACGCGCGCCGCCACAACATGTCGTCGAAGATTCTGGGCGACGACCTGGACAAGCTGTGGCCGCTGATCGGCGACGGATCGTCCGATTCGTCGACCTTCGACAACGCGCTCGAGCTTCTGGTCATGGGGGGATATTCGCTGTCCCACGCCATGATGCTGATGATCCCGGAAGCCTGGAACAACAACCCGCAGATGGCCCCCGAACGGCGCGCCTTCTATGAATACTTCTCGGCCCTGATGGAACCCTGGGACGGCCCCGCCGCCATGGCCTTCACCAACGGCCGCCAGATCGCCGCGACCCTGGACCGCAACGGCCTGCGCCCGGCGCGCTATATCGTCACCGACGACGGCCTGGTGGTGATGGCGTCGGAAGTCGGCGTGCTGCCCATTCCGGAGGAAAAGATCGTCCAGAAATGGCGCCTGCAGCCGGGCAAGATGCTGCTGGTCGACCTGGAGCAGCACCGCATCATCTCGGACGAGGAACTGAAGTCGGAACTGGCCGCCGAATATCCCTATCAGGAATGGCTCGACGCGACGCAGATTCACCTCGCCGACCTGCCGCCGGAAATCGGCCCGATGACGCCGGATTCCAAGACCCTTTTGGATCAACAGCAGGCCTTCGGCTACAACCGCGAAGACCTCAAGTTCTTCCTCGACCCCATGGCCGAGAAGGGCGAGGATCCGGTCGGTTCCATGGGCCGCGACATTCCGCTGGCCATGCTGTCCGACAAGCCGCGCATGCTTTACGACTATTTCTTCCAGAACTTCGCGCAGGTCACCAACCCGCCGATCGACCCGATCCGCGAGGAACTGGTGATGTCGCTGGTCAGCTTCATCGGCCCGCGCCCGGACCTGCTCGATCTGGGGTCGGGCGGCACGCACAAGCGGCTTGAGGTCGATCAGCCGATCCTGTCCAACACGGACCTGGAACGCATCCGCCGCATCGAAAACCACGTCGACGGCTCGTTCAAGACCTACACGCTGGACATCTGCTATCAGAACACGGGGCCGAACCGCCAGACCATGGCGCAGGCCGTGGACCGCATCTGCCAAAAGGCGGAAAAGGTCGTGCGCGAACAGGGCTACAACATCATCATCCTGTCCGACCGCGGTCTGGACGCCGACAACATCGCCATTCCGGCGCTGCTGGCGACGGGCGCCGTGCATCACCACCTGATCCGCCAGGGCCTGCGCACCGAGGTCGGCCTGGTCGTGGAAACGGGCGAGGCGCGCCGCGTGCACGATTTCTGCCTGCTCGCCGGTTACGGCGCCGAGGCCATGAACCCCTATCTCGCCTTCGACACGATCTCCAACATCGTGCAGGAAAAGGCCAGCGGCCTGTCGGAAGCCAAGGCCCATGCCTATTACATCAAGGCGGTCGGCAAGGGCATCATGAAGGTCATGTCCAAGATGGGCATCTCGACCTACCAGTCCTATTGCGGCGCGCAGATCTTCGACGCCGTCGGCCTGTCGAGCGAATTCATCGATGCGTACTTCACGGGCACGGCGACCAAGGTCGAAGGGGCCGGCGTCATCGAGATCGCGGAAGAAACCGAACGCCGCCACGCGCTGGCCTTCGGCGACGCGCCGATCTACCGCTCGGAACTGGATGTCGGCGGCGACCTGGCCTTCCGCATCCGCGGCGAGGAACACGTGTGGACGCCGGAAACCATCGGCACCCTGCAACATGCCGTGCGCTCGGCCAACTACAAGCAGTTCAAGGCCTATACGGCCAAGGTCGATAACCAGGTCGCCAAGCTGAAGAACCTGCGTGGCCTGTTCGACCTGAAGCCCGTGGGCAAGCCGGTACCGCTGGACGAGGTCGAACCCGCGTCGGAAATCGTCAAGCGCTTCGCCACCGGGGCCATGTCCTTCGGCTCCATTTCCTGGGAGGCCCACACGACCCTGGCGATCGCCATGAACCGCATCGGCGGACGCTCCAACACGGGCGAGGGCGGCGAGGACGAAATCCGCTACAAGCCCCTGCCGAACGGCGACAGCATGAAGTCGCGCATCAAGCAGGTGGCGTCGGGCCGGTTCGGCGTGACCACGGAATATCTGGTCAACGCCGACGATTTGCAGATCAAGATGGCCCAGGGTGCGAAGCCCGGCGAGGGCGGCCAGCTGCCCGGCCACAAGGTCGACGAATGGATTGCCCGGGTGCGCCATTCGACGCCGGGCGTCGGCCTGATTTCGCCGCCGCCGCATCACGACATCTATTCCATCGAGGATCTGGCGCAGCTGATCCACGACTTGAAGAACGTCAACCCCAAGGCGCGGATTTCCGTCAAGCTGGTGTCCGAAGTGGGCGTCGGCACGGTTGCCGCCGGGGTGTCCAAGGCCTATGCCGACCACGTCACCATTTCCGGCCACGACGGCGGCACGGGGGCAAGCCCGCTGACCTCGATCCTCAACGCCGGCGGCCCGTGGGAACTGGGCCTGGCGGAAACCCATCAGACGCTGGTCATGAACGCGCTGCGCGGGCGCATCGCCGTGCAGGTCGACGGCGGCGTGCGCACTGGGCGCGACGTGGTGATCGGCGCGTTGCTGGGCGCCGACGAATTCGGCTTCGCGACCTCGGCCCTGATCGCCGAAGGCTGCATCATGATGCGCAAGTGCCATCTGAACACCTGCCCGGTCGGCGTCGCGACCCAGGACCCGGAACTGCGCAAGCGTTTCACCGGGGAACCGGAACACGTCGTCAACTTCTTCACCTTCATGGCCGAGGAAGTGCGCGAGATCATGGCGTCGCTCGGCTTCCGCACGATCAACGAGATGATCGGCCGCCGCGAGGCGCTCGACGTGCGGCCCGCCGTCGACCACTGGAAGGCCCACGGCGTCGACGTGACGCGCCTGCTCGCCCCGGTCAAGCCGGCCGAGGGCGTGGCCATCTACAACTGCGAGACCCAGGACCACGGGCTCGACAAGGCGCTCGACCACCAGCTTATCAAGGGGGCCAAGGACGCCATCGAGAACGGCACCCCGGTCAGCCTCGAGTTCCCGATCAAGAACATCAACCGCACGGTCGGCGCCATGATGTCGGGCGAAATCGCCCTCAAGCACGGCCACGCGGGTCTGCCCGACGACACCATCCACATGAAGTTCACCGGCAACGCCGGGCAGAGCTTCGGCGCCTGGCTTTCCAAGGGCGTGTCGTTCGAATTAATCGGGGACGCCAACGACTATGTCGGCAAGGGGCTTTCGGGTGGACGCATCGCCGTCTATCCGTCGCCCAAGAGCCCCATCGTGCCGGAAGAAAACATCATCGTCGGGAATACCGTTCTCTATGGCGCCATCGCCGGGGAATGCTATTTCCGCGGTATCGCGGGCGAACGCTTCGCCGTGCGCAACTCGGGCGCGGCCGCCGTGGTCGAGGGTTGCGGCGATCACGGCTGCGAATACATGACCGGGGGCACCGTCGTCGTGCTCGGCGAGACCGGGCGCAACTTCGCCGCCGGCATGTCGGGCGGCATCGCCTATGTCCTGGACGAAGCGGGTGATTTCGACACGCTCTGCAACCAGGGCATGGTCGAACTGGAGCCCATCGACCCCAACGAACCCGACGACGGCACCGCCGACATCGCGTCGGACCCGATGCGCTTCGACGCGCGTCGTCTCAAGGGCCTGATCGAGAATCACCTGCGCTATACGGGCAGCTCGCGGGCCAAACACATCCTGGACAACTGGGACGCCTACCTGCCCAAGTTCGTCAAGATCATGCCGGTGGATTACCGCCGTGCGCTCCGCGAGATGCAGGAGCGCGCCGCCGGCGCAGAAACGGCCGCACTGGCCGGGGAATAAATAATGGGAAAACCCACTGGATTTTTGGAGATCGAGCGTCACGATCGGTCTTACCGCCCGGTTGAAGAACGCCTGAAGCATTGGCAGGAGTTCGTCGAACCGCTGACCGACGCGGAAGTATCGGAACAAGGGGCCCGCTGCATGGACTGCGGCATCCCCTACTGTCACCAGGGCTGCCCGGTGAACAACATCATTCCGGACTGGAACGATCTGGTCTATCGCGACAAATGGCGCGAGGGGCTGGAGCTTCTGCACTCCACCAACAACTTCCCCGAGTTCACGGGCCGTGTCTGCCCCGCCCCCTGCGAGGCGTCGTGCACCCTGAACCTGCAAGACGAGCCGGTGACCATCAAGACCATCGAATGTTCGCTGGTCGACCGCGGCTGGGCCAAGGGCTGGATCAAGCCGCAGATTCCGGCCCACCACACGGACAAGCGCGTCGCCGTCGTCGGATCGGGCCCGGCGGGCCTGGCCTGCGCCCAGCAGCTGGCCCGCGCCGGGCACAAGGTCGTGGTGTTCGAAAAGAACGAACGCATCGGCGGCCTGCTGCGTTTCGGCATTCCCGACTTCAAGATGGAAAAGCACCTGATCGACCGGCGCATCGCGCAGATGCAGACCGAAGGAGTCGAATTCCGCCCCAACAGCCACGTCGGCGAGAACGTGGACGCCGCCGACCTGATGAAGGATTTCGACGCGGTCGCGCTGTGCGGCGGATCGGAAAGCCCCCGCGACCTGCCGGTGCCGGGCCGCGACCTGCCCGGCGTGCATTTCGCCATGGAGTTCCTGACCCAGCAGAACCGCCGGGTCTCCGGGATCAACACGCCCCAGGGTGCCGAGATCATGGCCACGGACAAGCACGTCATCGTCATCGGCGGCGGCGACACGGGATCGGACTGCGTCGGCACGTCGAACCGCCATGGCGCGGCCTCGGTCACGCAGCTGGAGCTCATGCCCCAGCCGCCGGAAAAGGAAAACAAGGCCCTGACCTGGCCGGACTGGCCGCTCAAGCTGCGCACCTCGTCGTCGCATCAGGAAGGCGTGGAGCGGGATTTCGCGGTGATGACCAAGTCGTTCACCGCCGGCCCCGACGGCCGTGTCAGCGCGCTGAACGGCGTGCGCCTGGAATGGCGGCCCAGTGAAAGCGGCAGCATGGAAATGGTCGAGGTTCCGGGAAGCGAATTCACCCTGAAGGCCGATCTGGTGCTGCTCGCCATGGGCTTCGTCCATCCCATCCACGACGGCATGATCGAAGCCATGGGCGTCGATCTCGACCCCCGCGGCAACGTCAAGGCCGACACGGACAAGTACGCGACGTCCCTGCCCAAGGTCTATGCCGCTGGCGACATGCGCCGGGGCCAGTCCCTGGTCGTCTGGGCGATCCGCGAAGGCCGTCAGTGCGCCAGGGCGATCGACGAATTCCTGATGGGAACGAGCGACCTGCCGCGCTGATCGTGACTGGCTCTAGCGTCCCTGCGCCGGGACGGCGCCGGGTGCCGCGACGAATCCCACGAAGGCGTCCGGATTATCGACAATGATCGCCGTCGTCATGATCTTGTCCACGCGCGCGCCGTCCGGCGACGCGATCGGCAGACGCAGGGTGATGCATACCGCCGCTTCCGCCGGTTTGAACGGATAGACGTTGCGGAACAGGGTCGGTGCCCGCGATTCCAGAACCAGGCCGCATTGTTCGGCGATGATCGGCCCTGACTTGTCGGGCAGAATGTCCCGCACCTCGCGGCCCGTGCCGTCGCGGCCGTACAATTCCGCCCGGTTCGTTCCCCAGAACCGATAGACGAACCGCGGCTGGTCCGGGTCTTCGTCCAGAACATCGACCACCACGCACATGGGAATGATCAAGGGCGGCAATTCGTACAACTTGAACTCGGCCCACGGCGGCGCCCAGCGGTCGCCGCGCTGTGTTTCCCAGTAGGCCAGAACCTCGGCCATGCCGTCCGGCATCAACGCCGTGTCCACCGGGAGCTGCATATACTCCAGATAGCCCATGGTCGATGTCACCATGCCGGCGTCGTGCGGGATTTCAATCATGTCACGCTCCGCCCGAAGTGTATTCAATCCAGACTGTCTTGGCCATGTCGCCGAATGCCATGACTGGCATGCACGCAGGCGTATGCAAAAAGCTACGGGCGGTCTTCGAGCAGACGCTGAATCTTGTCGGCATGGCGCAGGAACTTGGTCGCCGCGACGATCTTGCCGACCCCCGGCCCGTCATCGGCGGCAAGCGGCAACCGCAGGGTATGGCATTCGGCGACCAGTCCGCTTTCAAGCGTCCAAGAGTTCTGCATCAGCATGGGACGGCGCGTGTCGTAGACCGCCTGATATTGCGCCAGCACATCCGGCGCGTTCAATTCGCTGAGTCCTTCGATGACCGGCTTGCCCGTGGGGTCCGGGCGATTGCCGAGAAACAGAAACCGCCCCGTGCCCCAGAATCGGTAAACAAAATCGGTCGGGGCCGGGCCAGCATCGACGACGGTCAGAATCGCGAGAATGTCCGGATCCAGGTCGATCAGCCGGAACCCCTCCCCGATGGCGCCGCCCCAAGGCGGCAGGTCGGGTGGGGTCGCCAATCCTGCCCAGTAGTTGAACAGCACCGCCAGCCTAGGTTCCATCACCTGGGGGGAGATGGAAAGTGCTTCCATCCGAGGCTTCTGTTCGACCATCCGTTCCCCTTCGGGTATAAATCCCTGTAAAGGTTAGGCCTCTATCGGACCGGAGATCAACCATTGCCCGAAAATCGCCCCGCTGACAGTCTTGGCGTCCCATGACGACGCGCCCCGTCATCGGCATTCTGCTCGACTATCAGGAAAAGGGCAGCTTTTCCAAACGCCCGCATCATGCCCTGCGCTGCGCCTATTTCGATGCCGTCTGGGCGGCCGGCGGCCTGCCCGTGGGCCTGCCCTATATCGCGCAGGCATGGGACGATTATCTGGACGCGATCGGCGGCGTCATCGTGCCCGGCGGCTTCTACCCCTTTCCCGAGGTTTACTACGGCGGCGAAATCGTCGTCGCCGAAGCGCCGCATCCCCGCCACACCGCCGAGGTGCCCCTGGTGCGGGCCGCCATCGACCGGGACGTTCCCCTGTTGGGCATCTGCGCCGGACTGCAGGTTCTCGCCGCGGTCGAGGGGGCCAGCCTGATCCGCGACCTGAAATCGGAAATCGCGGGGCCCATCGACCATCTCAACGAAAAACCGGCGGAGGAAACCGCCCATGCGGTGGCCGTCACGCCGGGCACCCTGCTGCACAAGATCGTCGGGCGCGACGAGATGATGGTCAACACCGCCCATAACGAAGCCCCGCGCGCGCTGCCGCCGACGCTGATCGTCAACGCCGTGGCGCCGGACGGGGTGATCGAGGGCGCGGAGCGGCCTGACAGCAAATTCTGCCTGGGCGTGCAGTGGCATCCGGAATTCTTTCTGGGCGACCGCGACCCCAATCAGGCCCTGTTCCGGGCCCTGGTCGAGGCGGCGCGGTGAGCATTCCATCTTCCGGCACGGCAACCGTCGGCATCGCCGGCTGCGGCGCGATGGGACTGCCCATGGCGGAATGCCTGTTGGCGGCGGGTTACGACGTCTGGGGCCATGACGTCAGGAATATTGACGACTTCGGCGTCTTCGCGCCGCGCATGATCGCGGATGCGGGCGATTTCGCCGCGCGCTGCGACATCGTGCTGTCCGTGGTCCGCGATCTGCGGCAAACGGAAGACCTGTGTTTCGGCGACCAGGGCATCCTGTTGCGCCCCAACCGGCCGGACCTGTTCGTGACCTGCTCCACCCTGTCGCCCCGCGCCGTGGCGGATCTGGCGGCGCGCATGCCGGACGGCGTGGATTTCGCCGACGCCCCCATGTCGGGGGCGCCCTTTCGCGCGGCCCGTGGCACGCTGACCTTCATGGTCGGCGGCGCCCCGGCGACGGTGGGGCGCCTGATGCCCCTGTTACAGGCCATGGGCGACGGCATCCACCACCTGGGCCCCGTGGGGGCGGGCATGACCTGCAAGGTGTTGAACAATTTCGTCGGCGTGGTCGGCGTCGTCGCCGTGCGCAAGGCGTTGGCCTCGGCCCAGGCCCTGGGGCTCGACCGACGGCGGCTGCTCGACGTCATGGCCGTGTCGTCCGGGTCGACCTGGTACGGCGACAACATCGACGCCATCGACTGGTCGCGCCAGGGATACGATCCCGGCAACACCATCGGCATCATCGAAAAGGACGTGAAGGCCTATCTGGATGCCCTGGACGATGGCGCCGGGGCGTTCGAAACGGCCTTGCTGGACGAACTGCGGGCACTTGAGCCGCTTGACCTTGAACCGGGACCACTGTCGTGACCGGGCGCTGGTGGATCGTCCTGGCCGGGGTGTCGGGCGCCCTCGCCGTGGCGTTGGCCGCCTATGGCAGCCACGGGTTGGAGGGCGACGCGGTCCTCAAGGACCAGTTCGCCACCGCCAACCGCTTTCACATGTGGCACAGCCTGGCCCTGATCGGCGCGGCCCTGGTCCGGGATCGGGCGGGGACCAGGGCCGCGCCGTGGGCCGCTGGGGCGGCGGCCCTGTTCGCAATCGGCATTCTGTTGTTTTCCGGCGCGCTTTACGCCGCGACGGCGCTCGGTCTGTGGAGACTGACCTTTCTCGCCCCCTGGGGCGGCTTTGCCCTCATGGCCGGCTGGCTGGCGCTTGCCGTGACGGCGTTCCGCGCACGCCCCTGACGGTCGCGGCGGCGCGGACACCCGCGCCCCGGGGCGGCAGATGAACGAAACGGTGGCCCCGGGCGGTGAAGGCCTCGGTCAGCGCCGCCATGTCGTCGAGCAGCGGTTGCTGCCAATCAAGCCCCACCAGACGCAGCGCCATGGCCCGGGCGCGGCCCCCGTCCCCCGCCTGCACGGCGGCGGCAAGGGCGACCAGGGCGCGTTCGTCCCCGGTGGTCGTGCGCTTCCAGGCCTTGTGGAAATGCATCATGCGGCGCCCGCCGGCGTTGAGGGTCTCGATCACCCCACGCAGCGCGACCATGGCCCGGGTCGTGCGCAGATCGCCGAAATGGGCGCGGTACTGCATGCCGACCAGGGTCCAGTTTTCCGGCCCGTGCAGCCACAGGCGGATCGGCTTGATCAGCAGGCATTCGGGCAGGTCGAGATCTGAAAAATCGAGCCGCCGGGGCCGTTCCGCCGACTGATCGGCGGCGCCGCAGGCCGTCGTCGCCTGACGCAGACCCGTGGCCGCGTCGGGACAGGGCCCTTGATCCGCCGCGGGGCCCGCGGCACCCCACCGGCCGCCGTCCGATTGACCGCCGGATCGACCGCCGGATCGACCGCCGGATCGACCGCCGGATCGACCGCCGGATCGACCGCCCCGATGTCCGCCACCGCCGTATCCCATATGTCCCATCAATGCCGTCCCGTATGCTGCCTGTTCATGATCGATGCATCGCAATTGCAATTCATTCGCATTTGCAAGTCAAGCGAAAAGGCGGCACCCGTCCTTTTTGCGGCAAACGGCGGGGACGAATTTCCGGGAAAGACCGTCAGGGGCGGGACAGCACGTCCTTCAGCACGTCGAGGATCAGGCCCGTGCCTTTTTCCAGCAACACGACGGAGGTATCCACGATGACGCGTTCCGTGCCGTTCGCCGGCGGCGGCAGGTTGACCACCGCTTCGTAAGGCAACGGATTGGCGGCAAGTCCCGGCGGCAGACGGCCGTTGCGTTCCAGCTGTTTTTGCAACCCCGGCGGAAGCTTGCCTTTCTTGGCCAGGCCGGGGGGCAGGCCCTTGCCGCGGCCCGGCTCGCCCTTGTCTTTTTTCTTGCCGTAGAACTTGCCGTCGCGGCCCTGTTCCAGGTCGTCGTATTTGCCGTCGTGCCCGGTCTTGCGGTAGGTGCCGTCGCCGTTGGCCTCATAGCGCCCATCCCCCAGGACTTCCTTCAGAATCCGTTTCTCGATTTCCGAAAACACGATGTCCGTGACCGACGGCTGCGCCGTCGACTGCGCCCGCGCGGCAGGGGAGGCCACGGCCATGGCCGTGGCCGCCATCAATAGAAATGCCAGCACCCTCATGATTCGCTCCCTTGACTGTTTGGTCTGTTTTCGCGACCAGTCTGCCCGAACGGATCGCCCGGCCAAAGAAAAACCGGCGCCTCTTGCCAGGGGCGCCGGTTTTCCGGTCGGGCTGCGGGACGGGATCAGGCGGCGGCGCGGATGGCGGCCGCCTTCACACTGTCGCCGACATGGCTTTCGAACTGGCCGAAGTTGGCTTCGAACCGCTGGGTCAGGTCGCGCGCCTGGGCGTCGTAAGCCCCGGCGTTGGCCCAGGTGTTCTTGGGGTTGAGCACGTCCGTCGGCACGTTCGGGCAGGCGTTGGGCACCAGCACCCCGAAATTGGGATCGGGGGTGAAGCCGGCGGCGTCGAGCTTGCCGTCGAGCGCCGCGTGCAGCATGGCCCGGGTATAGGCGATCTTCATGCGTTCGCCCTCGCCGTAGCCGCCGCCGGACCAGCCGGTGTTGACCAGCCAGCATTTGGCGTTGTGCTTGGCCATCTTTTCGCCCAGCAGCTTGGCGTAGACCGTGGGATGGCGCGGCATGAACGGTGCGCCGAAGCAGGTCGAGAACGTCGCCTGCGGCTCCTTCAGGCCCCGTTCGGTCCCGGCGACCTTGGCCGTATAGCCGCTGAGGAAGTGGTACATGGCCTGATCCGGGGTCAGCTGACTGATCGGCGGCAGCACGCCGAAGGCGTCGCAGGTCAGCATCACGATGTCCTTGGGCTGGCCGCCGCAGCCGCTGGCCGAGGCGTTGTGGACCTTGGAGATGTCGTAGCTGACGCGGCCGTTCTCGGTCAGGGACGGATCGAAGAAATCGAGCCCGCCCGTGGCCGGGTCCATCACCACGTTCTCGATGATCGAACCGAAGGTGTGGCAGAGATCGAAGATTTCCGGCTCGGCCTCGTGGGTCAGGTTGATGGTCTTGGCGTAGCAGCCGCCTTCGAAGTTGAAGACCCCGACATCGCCCCAGCCGTGTTCGTCGTCGCCGATCAGCGTGCGCGAGGAATCCGCCGACAGGGTCGTCTTGCCGGTGCCCGACAGGCCGAAGAAGATGGCCGTGGCGCCGTCGGCGCCCTGGTTGGCCGAGCAATGCATGGGCAGCACGTCGCGGGCCGGCATCAGGAAGTTCATGATCGAGAAGATCGACTTCTTGATCTCGCCGGCATAGGCCGATCCGCCGATGATGATCATGCGCCGTGACAGGTGCACGACGATGAAGGTGCCCGAGGTGGTGCCGTCATGTGCCGGGTCGGCGGTCAGCGACGGCGCCTGGATGACGGTGAATTCCGGTTCGAAGGAGGCCAGGTCATCGCGCGGCGGCTGAATGAACATGTTGCGCGCGAACAGGTTGTGCCAGGCTTCCTCGGTCACCACCCGCACCTTCAGGCGGTAATCGGGATGGGCCCCGGCGTAGCAGTCCTGCACGAAGGCGTCCTTGCCCTGGTAATGCTTCTGCATCTTGTCCAGCAGGCCGTTGAAATGAGCCTCGGACATGGGGCGGTTGACCTTGCCCCACCAGATCTCACCCTTGGTCGCGTCTTCCTCGACGATGAAGCGGTCGTTGGGCGAACGGCCCGTGTGCTGGCCTGTTTCGGTGACGATGGCGCCGCCGGCCGAAATCCGGCCTTCGCCGCGGCGGACCGCCTCTTCGAACAGATGATGAGCGTCGAGGTTCCAAAAGGCCCGCTTGACCCCCGCCAATCCGTGGTTGTCCAATCCGAAGCTGGAAATGAAGTGTCCTGCGTTCTCCACAATAAACTCCTTGAGGATAAAGTCCGCGCCCACCGACCGCGGCGATGCGGCCCGTTGCCCGTTTCGTTGAATATGAAGGATGACCGCCGACAGCCCGCCCCCCGGCGGTCCATCACGCTCTGTGTCCCTGGTGTTTCCCTGCGCCCTGTTAATCAAGGTTTCCCGCAAAACGTAACCTTCCCGGCAGGACGGGGCAACATTCCTTTCACATTATCGCAGCCAAAATGTCGCCGAACCACCGGGCGGGGTCAGGCCCCGGCCCGCGCCTTCGCCGCGAGATCGACCAGGGCCCGGCGCAGGCCGCCCGCGTCGGCCGCCATGGCGTCGAATTCAAGGCGCGCTGGAACGTCGTTCCGCATCAGGTCCAGGCCCCAGGGATCGCAGGCGACGGCGCGCCAGCCCTGGCCCTTTCGCCGCAACAGCTTGTTGGCGTAAAGGTCGAGCGCCGCCCCGTGATCGCCGTTCATGTGATCGATGACGCCCGCTTCCGCCTGGGCGACGGCGCGCACGGCGGCCGCGGGCGGCGCGATCTCGTCGCCCTTCAGCCATTGCGCGCGGGCGAAGCCGCCGACCAGATGCACCCGGTCGATGTCCATGCGGTAGAATCCGAAGTCGCCGAAATCGGCATAGCGCGCCGCCCCCGGATGGCGGGCCAAAAACCGCGCGCGGTGGCGCTTCGACGTGGTCGGGGCGACCGTGCCGAGGACCGAGATGCGCGGCCCCTGCTGCGGGTTCTTCTTGCGCAGGGCGCGTTCGACCAGAAGCGACGCCTTTGGGTCTTTCGCGAGATTGCCCGTGTGATCGGACAGGCCCGAAAACAGAAATATGGGGGCGCCGTCCGTATCCGGCGCGTAGGTCACGAGCGAGCCGTAGGGCCAATGCGCCTTCCCCCGGAAGGTCGTGGACAAGACGCCCGCGCGCCCGCCCATCAGCAGACTGCGGATCTCGGCGATCAGGACATCGCGGGGAACGGAAGGGGGGCGGACCATCGCGGCGGAACCTCCTTGAACGGCGGGCGGCGGAACCATCCCGCCGCCCGTGTTCAAGATTGCCCGAAGGCCGTGCGGTCAATCAATGACCGCGATCAATGCCGCCTCAGGTCAGGCGGAAACGCTGCGCCAGGGTTCCCGTGGCCCAGCCGAGAAAGGCCCAGAAGGCCGCCGCCGTGACCAGGGAGGCCGCGACGAAATGGCCCGCCAGTTCCGGCGGCACGGCGCCGCCGATGGCGTCCGGTTGGGGGGCCCCGACCAGATGGGGCAGAATCAAAAGCGCGACGCCGCCGAAGGGCATCCAGCGGTCACGGCCCAGGAACATGAGGGCCAGACCCGCCACCGACGCGCCGGCCGCGAAGATCCACCATCCCTGGCGGGCGACCAGCTCGGCGGCCATGGAGCCCGGCACCTCGGGCGGCAAACCCAAGGACGGGGCCAGCGACACCGCCGCGAACCCGGCGACACCCCACATCACGCCCTGCCGCCCATCGACGGGCCGGCCGCGCATGAACATCGCCGCCGTCAGCACCAGGGCGAAGCCGATTCCCGTCAACACGTTGGCGAGGGTGGTGTACAGCGTGCGTTCCAACCCGTCTTCGGGCCCCCAGCCTTCCGCTTCGGCGCCCGGCGCGTGCTCTCCCGTGGCATGGGCCAGATAGAGCCGCCCGCCGGTCAGCCCGCGCGCCGTCAAATCCAACCGCGCATGACCGCCCAGGGAGGCCGCGGGTTTGTTTTCGAATTCCTCCGCATGGAGAATGATGGGGGTGGTCGTGAAGTGCTGCACCACGGAAATGACGAGCCCAGCCGCCAGCCCGGCCAGCAGCGCGACCGTAAAGATACGTCCGATCATGGCGCCCTCCTTAGTGGCAGGGGAAGGCGAAGGCGTGCCGGGTATCGTGGGCAGCGTTGTGAATGGCCTCCGGATGGGCGAAGCCCGTGCCGAACAGCAGGAAAACCCCGAACAGAAGAGCGAGGGCCGCGGGCATCGCCCGTTCGGCGGCGGTCGTCGTGACGATCCGGTTGGTCTGAGTGGTCATTGCGTGAAACCTCCGATTTCAAAAACGTCGCGTTAAGGTTTCACCGCTGGCGGCTTTCCGCCCCTACAGGACCCCCGTCCCTTGGGTATCGCGGTGACAGGCGGCAGGTCTCCTGGCTTGTGGGTCGTCGTACCGTCCGGCCTTCCCGGGCACCCCATCCTTCCTTGCGGAAGAATCCGGCGTCCAGTGGCGCGACGGTGAACGGTACTCGCCACTCACAGTTGCGGGGGCAGCCACGGCGCGGGAGCCCCCGAATTGGGTCTGCTCCGTTCCGTGTTCCCTCTTAGCCCCGGGGCCTCATGCCCTTGATCGGGGAACCACCTGGCGCGGACTATAAGGAACAAGGGCGGCGGCGGTCAACGGATTGCGACCATCCCGCCGCCGGTTTTGCCTTATTTCCCCCTTGGGATTGGTCAAAGACGCCCCATTCGCGTTAAAATTCTGCCATAAAGGCGGACGAGAGTGGCCTTCCGCCGGAGGGGCCTTATGGCAAATCCGGCGTATCGTCATTCGCCGCCCGGCGGGCCCACCGATGCCCCCGCCGGCGACCCGCAAGGAGATTTCCATGCCGAGTTCCATCGCCCTGGTCGACGACGATCAAAACATTCTGACCTCCGTGTCCATGGCGCTGGAGGCCGAGGGCTACAACGTCACCACCTATTCCGACGGGGCCGAGGCCCTGGAAGGCCTGGGCCGCGCCCCCGTGGACCTGGCCGTGCTCGATATCAAGATGCCGCGCATGGACGGGATGGAGCTGTTGTCCCGCATCCGCGAGCGCGACAATCTGCCGGTGATCTTCCTGACCTCGAAGGACGACGAGGTCGACGAGGTCGTGGGGCTCCGCATGGGGGCCGACGACTACATCAAGAAGCCGTTTTCCCAGCGCCTGTTGATCGAGCGCATCCGCGCCGTGCTGCGCCGCCGCGAATTGGAGGGCAAGGAGCCCGATTCCAAGGATGTCGTGCGCCGGGGCGAGTTGGTGCTCGACCCAGGCCGGCATCTCTGCACCTGGCAAGGCAAGGAGGTGAACCTGACGGTCACCGAATTCCTGATCGTCGAGGCCCTGGCCCGCCGCCCCGGCCACGTGAAAAACCGCGACCAGTTGATTGACGCCGCCTACGGCGAGAATATCTATGTCGATGACCGGACGATCGACAGCCACATCAAGCGGCTGCGCCGCAAGTTCCGGGCCGTGGACAATGACTTTTCGGAGATCGAAACGCTGTACGGCATCGGCTACCGCTACAAGGCGGAATAGCTTGCACATCGCGCCGGTCGCCGCGTTTGCCGCCCTGTTCCGGGGCTTAAGGGGGCCCATGGCCAAGGACGGAACCTATCCCGAGGACGGCCCGGCCGCGCCGAAAACCCCGGCGGGCGGCAAGACGTCCGCCGCGCCGGTGGGAGAGACCCCGCGCGGCGGCGAGCGTCAGCGCAAGCGGCGCCTGATTTCGCCCATTTCCGTTCATATCCTGGCCATCAACATGCTGGCCCTGTCGATCCTGGTCGCCGGTGTGCTGTACCTGGGCGACTATCGGCAAAGCCTGATCCGCGCCGAACTGTCGGCCTTGCGCACCCAGGCGCAACTGTTCGCCGTGGCCCTGGCCGAAGGGGCCATGCACCTGGACCAGTCGTCGGAACAGCAGGTCGCCACCAACATCCGCAACCAGATGCTGCGCCGGCTGGTCGAGGCCACGGGCACGCGCGCGCGCCTGTTCAACCGGGCCGGCGAACTGGCCGCCGACTCGCGCTATTTCGGCAAGACCCGCCAGGCGGTGGAGGTCGAACAGCTGCCGCCGCCGGGCACCGACGAGGGCGGCACGGCCGACGCCGTGTTCGACATCTACGACCGCCTCACCCGTTGGCTGCCGGGAACCCTGCCGCTCAGCCATTACCGGGAAATCCCGGAGCCCTCGGCCGCCGATTATCCCGAGGTCATGTCCGCTCTCATGGGCGACGACAGCAGGATCGTGCGCGCCTATTCCCAGGACAGCATGATGCTGTCCGTCGCCGTGCCCGTGCAGCGCTACAAGCGCATCCTGGGTGCCTTGATGCTGACCAAGCCGTCGGCCAGCATCGACAACGCGCTTCTGGACGTGCGCCTGGATATCCTGAAGATCTTCGGCGTCGCCATCGCCATCACCACGTTCCTGTCGATCTATCTGGCGCGCACCATCGCGCGGCCCGTGAAGCGTCTGGCCGCCGCCGCCGACCGCGTGCGCCGCGACCACAGCCGCGAAGAGGAAATCCCCGATTTCACCACCCGCAACGACGAAATCGGCGACCTGTCCCATGCGCTGCGCGGCATGACGGCAGCGCTCTGGACCCGCATGGACGCGATCGAGCGGTTCGCCGCCGACGTCGCACACGAGATCAAGAACCCCCTGACCAGCCTGCGCAGCGCGGTCGAGACCGCGGCCCGGATCAAGGACGTGGACCAGCAACGCAAGCTGATGTCGATCATCCAGGACGACGTCGGCCGCCTGGACCGCCTGATTTCCGACATTTCCGACGCGTCCCGCCTGGATGCGGAACTGTCGCGCTCGCACCGCGAGCCGGTCGATCTGGCCGGCATGCTGTCGACCCTGGCCGATGTCCATGCGACGACGGCGGCGGACGGCGGGCCGAAACTGGTGTTGGAGATCATGGACGGCGAGAAACTGTCGGTGCAGGGCATGGAAGGCCGCCTGGTCCAGGTGTTCCGCAACCTGATCGCCAATGCCGTGACCTTCAGCCCGCCGGGCGGCGCCATCCGCATCACCGCGTCGCGCGACCGCAAGGCGGCGGTCGTCACCATCGACGACGAAGGTCCCGGCATCCCTCCCGGCAAGGAAGAGGCGATCTTTCAGCGCTTCTATACGGAACGCCCGCAGGGCGAGAAATTCGGCACCCATTCCGGTCTGGGGCTGTCGATCTCGCAGCAGATCGTCGACGCCCACGACGGCACCATCCGCGCCTCCAACCGCCTGGGCGCCGACGGTAAAATCCTCGGCGCCCGGTTCACGGTCACCCTGCCGGCGGCCTAGGACTTCTTCAAACTCACCAGGATCGTATCCGCCGCCATCTGCCCGCCGACCCGTTCGCGGCCCCGGTGGTCGGCCAGCACGCGGCGGAATTCCTCCCAGTTGGCGAGCACCACCGGCAGGCGGGCGAGGCCACGGACCCGGCCCTCGCCCCGGACCTTGTCGCAGGTATGCTTGAGCGCCCGTTTCCAAGGCGCCTTGGCCTTGGGCATCCAGGTTTCCAAGTCCAGCCCCAGCACCCGGGCCAAGCCTTCGAGGGCGGCGATGTTCCACCGCGTCATGTGATGGGGCGGCAGGTTCATGACGTCATCATGCAGGTATTCGCGGCTCATCGGCGAATAGGGCACGGAAAACAGGATACGTCCCTTGGGCGCCAGCAGATTGCGCACGGCGCCCATGAGGGCCCCCGGCGTCGCGACATGTTCGAGCACATGGCTGAGGACCACGGCGTCATAGGCGCCCGCGGCCTCGACGATCACCTGTTCCAGCGATTCGCGGCGCACGTCGAGCCCCCGCGCCTGCGCCTTTTTCACCGAACTTTCCGACAGGTCGATGCCCTCGGCCGTGACCTGGGGCAGGTCCTTAAGCGTTTCCAGGAAATCGCCCTGCCCCGCACCCAGCTCCAGCAGGCGAAGCGGCCGCGCCTCCGCCGCCAGGACGTCCTTGATGCGGGCCCATTCCCAGCGCCCCTGGGCGTGGTACTTGGGGAACGAGGTCAGCCAATCGTAGAGCACGGCACCCCCCGCCCGCATGGGGTCCGCATAGACCAGGGCGCAATCGGCGCAGCGCACGATGTCGTAATCGCCGGGCACCGCGTCCGCAGGCGGGCTTTGCCCAAACACGGCCGCGAGCCCGCGCGCGATTTCGTCCGCGCCAAGGCGGCGGATCACGGCGCCGGGGCCGGAACAGACGGGGCATTTGGCGGTCATGGCCGCCCTTATACCTTCTTGGCTGCCGTCAGTAATTAACCGATTCGCCCGATCCGCCGTCGACGGCGATGCATTGGCCCGTGACCATCCCCGCCAGGGGCGAGCAGAAGAACAGGACCGCGTTCGCCATGTCCTCGGGCGCCACCAGCCGGCCCATGGGAATTTCCGTCTCGCGCTTGGCCATGGCGTCCTTCAGGCTGATGCCCGCGTCGTCGGCCTCGCGCTGGAAGATCTGCATGACCCGCTCCGTCGCCGTGAACCCGGGATGCACGCAGTTGATGGTGACCCCGCCCTTGGCGGCGCGGGTCGCCAGCTGCTTGGTGAAGTTGGCGACGCCCGCGTTGACCACGCCGTTGGTCACGCGAAGGGGGGCGACGATGCGCGCCGTCATGCCGCCGATGTTGACGATGCGGCCCCAACCCTTTGCCTCCATGCGCGGCAGCAGGATGCGCGCCAGGCGGATATAGGCCATCAGCTTGACGTCGATGTGGTAGCGGAACAGCTCGTCCGTCTGCTCGTCGAAGGGGGCCGCGGTCGAGGTCACGGCGTTGTTGACCAGGATGTCGACGCCGCCGGCCGCCGCCAGGGCCTGTTCGGCGAACCGCTCCACGTCCTCCAGCTTCGACACGTCGGCCTGGAACGGCCAGGCCTCGACCCCGAGTGCGCGGATGTCCGCCGCCGTCGCCTCCAGGCTGTCCGGCGTGCGCCCGCACAGCGCGATGTTGGCGCCCTGTTTCGCCAGGGTCAGCGCGATGGCGCGGCCGATGCCGCGCGAGCCGCCGGTGACGAAGGCGGTCTTGCCCTTCAGTTCGAAATCCATGTTGTTTGTCCTCCCATGAGGTTCTGCGGTGCCCCCGCTTGCGCGCAGCATGGCGCAGCGGAATGGACCCGTCCACAAGGGCACGGCGAATTTTTCCCGCCCACGGGCGGTTTGCAAAAAACCGGGACAAAAATACGCCGCCGTCGCCGGAAGTCACGGGTCGGCCTCAAGAATTGGCTGGACAGGACCGGCCCGCCATTCCAACCTCCCCGCTTATGCGGATGGTTCACGAACAAGTCCATGCCACCTGCGTCGCCATCGGCGGCGCGGGCGTGCTGCTGCGCGGCCCGTCGGGGGCCGGCAAGTCGGATTTGGCGCTGCGCCTGATCGACGGCGGCGGCGCCGACGGCCCCCGTCTGGTCGCCGACGACCGGGTCGACCTGACCCTGCGCGCCGGCCGCGTCTGGGCGCAGGCCCCTGGGCCGCTGAAGGGCCTGTTGGAAGTCCGCGGCGTCGGCATCATGCCCATGAAGGCCCTGGACGAAATTGCCATCGCCCTGGTCTGCGATCTGGTCGCGCCGCCTTTGGTCGAGCGCCTGCCCGAGGTCGTGACGACCCCGGTCCTGGACCTGGACATCCCCTTCATCCGCCTGGCCCCGTTCGAGGCCTCGGCCCCCGCCAAGATCCGCCTGGCACTGCGCCGCCTGCCCTGGGAAGCCGTGGACGGCGAGGCCGATATCATCGCCGGACGGATCGGAGAACAATCATGACGTCCGGCGGCGAACAAGCGGCGCCAGCCGGGAAACTGCCCCTGGTTCTGGTCACCGGGGTGTCGGGGGCGGGCAAGTCATCGGCCCTGAAGGCGCTCGAGGACATGGGGTTCGAGGCCGTCGACAACCTGCCGCTGTCGCTGATGGGCCGGCTGGTCGCCCCCGGCGACTTTCCCCATCCCATCGCCGCCGGCGTCGATATCCGCACCCGCGAATTCGGGGCCGAGGCGTTCCTGGAACAGGTCGCGGAACTGCGCGCGCGCGCCGATGTCGACGTCAAGGTTCTGTTCATGGACTGCGACGATCAGGTGCTGACCCGCCGTTACGCAGAAACCCGGCGGCGCCATCCGCTCGCCATCGACCGGCCCGTGGCCGACGGCATCCGCCAGGAACGCACCCTTCTGGCCCCCGTGCGCGAACAGGCCGACGTGGTGATGGACACCTCCGACATGTCCCTGGGCGCGCAAAAGGCGGCCATGGAAGATCATTTCGCCGTTCAGGGCGATCCGGGCCTGCCCGTGTTCGTGGTTTCCTTTTCCTACAAAAACGGCCTGCCACGCGACGCCGACCTGGTGTTCGACGTGCGGTTCCTGAAGAACCCCCATTACGACCTCGATCTCAGGCCCTTGACCGGCCTGGACGAAAAGGTCGGCCGGCATGTCGCGGGCGATCCCGGGTTCGACGAGTTCTTCGGCCATCTGACGGCGCTGCTGGGGCCGCTGCTGCCGCGTTATGCGGCCGAGGGGAAAAGCTATCTGACCATCGCCGTCGGCTGCACCGGCGGGCGCCATCGCTCCGTTTATGTCGCCGAACGCCTGGGGGCTTGGCTGGGCAGCCAAGGAGAAAAGGCGCGGGTGCGCCATCGCGACTTGGACAAACGATGAGATTCGTACCAATATCCCTTTCCGGAAAGATACCGAAGCGGACCAAATAAACCGCCGGCCGGGGAGCCGCCACTTCTTGAGGGACACACACGAATGATGGAATGCCTGTCATGATCGGATTGGTCGTCGTAACCCACGGCAATCTGGCGACGGAAATGATTTCCGCCCTGGAACACGTGGTCGGGCCGCAACCCGACGTGGCCGCCGTGTGCATCGGGCCCGAGGACGACATGGAGGAACGCCGCGCCGAGATCATGGAGCGGGTCGAGCAGGTCGAATCGGGCGAGGGCGTCGTGGTGTTGACCGACATGTTCGGCGGCACGCCGTCGAATTTGGCGATTTCCATTCTGGATCGCGCCAATGTCGAGGTCATCGCCGGGATCAACCTGCCCATGCTGGTCAAGCTGGCCAGCGTGCGCAAGACCGAACCTCTGGCCAAGGCCGTCGAGGCGGCCCAGGAAGCGGGCCGCAAGTACATCAACATCGCGTCGCGCCTGCTGACCCAGGAAGCGCGCTAGCGCGCCCGGCCGGGAAGACTTATGCCGTCGCGTACCGTCACCATCGTCAACATGCGCGGCCTGCACGCCCGTGCGGCCGCCAAGTTCGCCAAACTGGCGGGCGAGTTCGAAGCCGAGGTTCTGGTCTCCAAGGACGGCCAGACCGTGGGCGGGCGGTCGATCATGGGGCTGATGATGCTGGCCGCCGCCCCCGGCACGGAGATCGAGATCGCCTGCAACGGCGATGGCAACGCGGCCGCGTTGGACGCCCTGGCCGCCCTGGTCGAGGACGGCTTCGACGAGGAACTGTCGGACATCCCGGCGCCGGACAAATGAGCCCCGTGACATGAGGGGGGACATGGAAAAACGTTTCGAAGGAATGGGGGTTTCGCCCGGGATCGCCGTGGGCCCGGCCCACGTGCGCGAGGCCGGCACCCTGGAAGTCCCCGAACGGCACGTCGCCAAGAAGGGCCGGCCGGCCGAGGCAAAGCGCCTGACCGCCGCCGTGATCCTGGCCCGCCGCCAGATCAAGCGCCTCAAGGCCCAGGCCCAGAAGGACACCGTCACCCAGGAAATGCATTTCCTGTTCGACGCCTACCTTCAGATGCTGGAGGATTCGCGCCTGGTGCGCGGCGCCCAGGACCTGATCCAGGGCAAGGGCCTGAACGCCGAGGCGGCGGTACAAAAGACCCTGACCGGCATCGTCCATGCCTTTCAGGCCATGGACAACGCCTATATCGCGGCCCGGGTCGACGACGTGCGCGACGTCGGCAACCGCATCATCCGCAACCTCATGCGCGAACCCCTGAAGCCGTTCAGCCAGGCCGCACCGGGATCGGTCATTATCGCCGATCAGTTGTCGCCCGCCGACACGGCGCAGTTGGACCCCGCGCGCATCGCGGGTGCCGCGACGGCGCTGGGCGGGGCCGAGGGGCACGCGGCGATCATGGCCCGGGCGCTGGGCATCCCGCTGGTGCTCGGCGTGCCCGATTTGGCCGACGCGGTGACGACCGGCGCCCAGGTCATCATCGACGGCACCCGCGGCACGGTCATCGTCAACCCGACGGCGCGCACGCTGGGCGTTTACGAGCAGCTCAAGATCGACGCCCGCAAGGTCGCCGAACGCCTGGGCCATATGCGCACCGTGCCCGCCGTCACCCGCGACAACGTGACCGTGGCCCTGGCCGCCAACCTGGAACTGCCCATCGAACTTGAGATGGTCAAGCGCAACGGGGCCGCCGGCATCGGCCTGCTGCGCACGGAATTCCTGTACATGAGCCGCGACGACACGCCGACGGAGGACGAACAGTACGCGGCGCTCAGGGAAATCGTCGACGCCATGGACGGCAAGCCGGTGACCATCCGCACCCTCGACGTGGGCGGCGAGAAACCGGCCCGGGGGCTGTTGGGCGACCTCGGCGAGGCGGCCGCTTCGGCGCTCGGCCTGCGCGGCATTCGTTTGTCGCTAAAACACACGAAGACCATGGACGCGCAGCTGACGGCGATCCTGCGCGCCGCCTGCCACGGGCCCGTGCGCATCCTGCTGCCCATGGTCTCCACCGTCTCGGAGGTCCGCCAGACGCGCGACGCCCTCAACAGGGCCGTGCAACGGCTCAAGCGCCGCAAACAGAAGGTGCCCAACCCCCTGCCGCCCTTGGGCGTGATGATCGAGGTGCCGGCGGCGGCGCTGGCCGCCGACGCGCTTGCCCAGGTTTCGGACTTCTTCGCCATCGGCTCCAACGACCTGACCATGTACACGCTGGCCACCGACCGCACCAACGAACACGTCGCGCATCTGTTCGACTCGCTCCACCCGGCGGTGCTGCGTCTGATCCAGTTCGCGACCCAGGCCGCCCTGCGTTCGCGCATCCCGATCTCACTCTGCGGCGAGATCGCGGGCGATCCGCGCTATGCACCCCTGCTTTTGGGCCTGGGACTGCGCGAGCTGTCCATGGTGCCGGCCAACATCCCGCTGGTGAAACAGCGCATCCGCGCGCTGGACATCGCCGCCGCCACCCGCCGCGCCGACGCCATCATGGGCCAGGTCGACCCGGGCCGCATCGCGGCCCTGCTCGACGATTTCAACGGGCTGTCCTAAACCCCGGCGTCGGCGAGCCAACCTGCGATCACGCCAAGGACCGCCTCCGGCGCCTCCATCGGCGTCATATGGCCGCAGTCCTCGATGATCTCGAACCGCGCGCCCGGAATGGCGTCCGCCATCTCTTTTGATTCGTTCATCGAACGCAGTTCATCCTGATGCGCCCAGATGACCAGGGCCGGGCAGGCGATGTTGGCGAGGTCCGGCCGCCCGTCGCGGCGCTGGATGGAAAGCTGCTTGATGAAGGCGTCGCCGCCCATCCGCAGTGCCATGTCCTTGACCTCCTGGATCAGGGCTTCGTCGTCGCGCCGGTCCGGGTGGAAGGCCTTCTTCACGGCGTCCGAGGACAGGCCCCTGAAGCCGCGTTCCCGGGTATGGGCGATCAGGAAGGCGTTGCGTTTGGTGATTTCAGGGCGCGGCGGGTGGGCCGAGGAGTTCATCAGCACCACCCCCGCGACGCGGTCCGGCGCGAGACGCAGGATCTCCCGGGCGACGAAGCCGCCGAGCGAGAAGCCGATGAGGATGAAGCGCTCCGGGGCGCCCTCTAAAATCTCCCTGGCCGTCGCCTCAAGATCGTCGGTGCGGCTGAGGTCCGCGAAGGTGCAGGTGCCGAGAGCCGCCAGCCCGGGCTCCATGCGCGACCACAGGGCGCGGTCGGTCATGAAGCCGGGGCAAAGAATGAAATGGCGGGAAGGGGTCGATGGCTCGGTGGTCATCCACAGAGTGTATCGGCCATCTCCTTGAAGTTTTCAACGATCAGGTCGGGCTGTTCCGGCCAGGCGCCGAAGGGCCGCTTGCGCCGGTCGATGAAGGCCGTGCGCATGCCGAAGCTTTTCGCGCCCACCACGTCGAATTCGTGGTTGGCGACGAACAGGCAGGACGTGCGGTCGAAGCCGGTGATGTCGCAGGCCGTGGCGTAGGTCGCCCAATGGGGCTTGAAGTAGCCCGCTTCGGCGACCGAGATGACGTGGTCGAACTTGAAGCCGATGTGCGGTCCGGCGTTGGCCAGCATGTCCGGGTCGCCGTTGGACAGGATCGCCAGTTTGTAGCCCGCCTTGCGCAACTTGCCCAAGGCCTTGATGACGTCGGGGAAGGGCTTCAGCTTTTCGATCTCGGAGACCAGCCATTCGACCTCGGCCTGACTGTACTCGATGCCGGCCCGGTCCATGACCACGGAGACGGCCCGGTGGCCGATCTGCCGATAGGGGGTATGGCCGCGATCGCACAAGGCATCGATCATGGAGTTTTCGAAGTGCGTGCGCCGCCACCAGGTGACGAAGCTGTGGGGGTTGCCGTCCCAGCCCTTCTTTTTCAGGAACGGCGTGGCGATTTCCGTCAGGCCCTTCTGCATGTCGACGATGGTGCCGTACTGGTCGAACACCAGAATCTTGATTTCGCGCTTGAGAATGTCCGGGTCGGTCATGTGGGAAGGTCCCTTTCAGGTGGCCAGTTGTTGAGCAGCGCGCAGTATGCCTTGGGCCAAGGCCCTGGAAAATCGCGAAATTCTAGGCCCAAGGTCGAGATTTTCTCCGCATTGTACTTGGTCCCGATCCCGGGCCGCCCCAGGCCCGCCCCTTGAAGATTGGCCCCGAGGCTGCTACATCCCGGTCACCACGCCGGACCGGGCGGGACCCCGCCCGGCGAAATTATTTCACAGTGCAGCACCTTCGGACATCAACGTCCGAGGTTTGCGCCGAACGGATTCAACGAACAGGAGTTCTATATGCCCTTCGACGATTACAAGGTTGCCGACATGTCGCTTGCGGATTGGGGCCGCAAGGAAATCAGCCTGGCCGAAACGGAGATGCCGGGCCTGATGTCGACGCGCGACGAATACCGTGCCCAGCAGCCGTTGAAGGGCGCGCGCATCGCGGGTTCGTTGCACATGACGATCCAGACCGCCGTGCTGATCGAAACCCTGAAGGACCTGGGCGCCGACGTGCGCTGGGCCTCCTGCAACATCTTTTCGACCCAGGATCACGCCGCCGCCGCCATCGCCGCCGGCGGCACGCCGGTGTTCGCCCACAAGGGCGAGAACCTGGAGGAATACTGGGACTACTGCCACCGCATCTTCGACTTCCCCGAAGGCACCGCCAACATGATCCTGGATGACGGCGGCGACGCGACGCTGCTGATCCATCTGGGCATCCAGGCGGCGAAGGACCCGTCGGTGCTCGACAATCCGGGCTCGGAAGAAGCCGAATACATGTTCGCCTCGATCAAGAAGAAGCTGGCCGAGGATTCCGGCTGGTACGCCCGCCAGGGCGAGGCCATCAAGGGCGTGACCGAAGAAACCACGACCGGCGTGCATCGCCTGTACGAGATGCAGAAGAAGGGAACCCTGATGTTCCCGGCGATCAACGTGAACGATTCGGTCACCAAGTCCAAGTTCGACAACAAGTACGGCTGCCGCGAAAGCCTGGTCGACAGCATCCGCCGCGCCACCGACGTGATGATGGCCGGCAAGGTCGCCGTGGTCGCCGGGTATGGCGACGTCGGCAAGGGCTCCGCCGAAAGCTTGAGCAGCGCCGGTTGCCGCGTGCTGGTCACCGAGGTCGATCCGATCTGCGCCCTGCAGGCCTGCATGGAAGGCTACGAAGTCGTGACCATGGAGAACGCGGCACCCCGCGGCGACATCTTCGTCACCACCACGGGCAACATCGACGTCATCACCCTTGACCACATGCGCGCCATGAAGGACCGGGCCATCGTCTGCAACATCGGCCACTTCGACAACGAGATCGAAGTCGCCAAGTTGAAGAACTTCAAGTGGAACAACATCAAGCCGCAGGTCGACGAGATCACCTTCCCCGACGAGAAGCGCATCATCCTTCTCGCCGAAGGCCGCCTGGTCAACCTGGGCTGCGCCACCGGCCACCCCAGCTTCGTGATGTCCGCCAGCTTCACCAACCAGACGCTGGCCCAGATCGAGCTGTGGACCCGCGGCGACAAATACAAGAACGAGGTCTACGTGCTGCCCAAGCACCTGGACGAAAAGGTCGCCATGCTGCACCTGGAAAAGCTGGGGGCGCAGTTGTCGACCCTGCGCAAGGACCAGGCCGATTACATCGGCGTCGAGGTCAAAGGCCCGTTCAAGACGGACGCCTATCGCTACTAATCCGGCCGTTCCGCCGGAAAAGGTTAAGAGGCGGCGCGCAAGCGCCGCCTTTTGCTTTGTTATCAGGCAGTTCAATGATTAACATCCCTGCGTGCTAAGCAATATCACCCCCATCAGCGCGTTCAGCGCCGGCCTGCTCCTCGGCGCCGGCCTGCTATTGATCGTCGCCTGGATGTTCCGGCGCCGCGCGGGCGAGGCCGAACACGAACGCCGGCGGATCGAGGCCGTGGCCGTCAAAGCCCGGGAAATCCTGGCCGGATCGCCCGACGGCCTGTTCCTGTGGGACCGCGGATCGGGCGGCGTCACCTGTTCGCGCAAGCTGGCGTCGCTGCTGTCGCTGGCCGACGGCACCAACGCCAAGTTCGAGGATGTCATCGCCCGCTTCGACGGCGATTCGGCAAAACGGCTGAAGGCGTCGGTCACTTTCCTGCACGAAGAGGGCCGGCGTTTCGAGATCGTGCTGACCACCGCCGATTCGGGCGGCCGGCGCATGATCCAGGCCGTGGGGGCGCGGGCCAGCGCCAAGGACGGCAAGGCGCTCGCCGACATGGTGTGGATGCGCGACATTTCCGCCGCCGCCAAGCTGCTGATCGACCTGACCGGCGAGGGCGACCTGCCGGAAGCCCGCGACCTGCACCTGCGCGGCCTGCTCGACGCCCTGCCGTTCCCGATCTGGCTGCGCGACGGCGACCTGCGCGTCGTGTTCACCAATCAGGCGGCGCTCAACCAGCGCGTCGCCGGCCCCGACGACGGCCAGGCGGAAACGGCGCGCGACGAGGCCCGCGCGGTGACCCGCGTCCAGGACCTGGAAAATGCCGGCGAGACCAGGTCCTTCGACGTCACCGAATGCCCGCTCGCCACCGACGGGGGCGGCGACGGCGAGGCCGCGCCGGACAGCGCCGTCAGCGGCCTGATCGGATATGCCTTCCCCCATGGATCCGGCGAGAACCCGGCGCCGCCCCCGGCGGCCGAGCCGGCCGCCCTGCCGCCCTGGGCGCAGATGGCGGCGGCCGTGCTCAAGGGCCTCGGCACCGGGATCGCCATCTTCGACCGTTCGGCCAAGCTGGCGTTCTTCAACGAGGCCTACCGCGACATGTGGCGGCTTGACGGCGCCTGGCTGGACGAAGGCCGCGATTTTCCGGAAATCCTCGAACACCTGCGCGCCGAGCGCCGCCTGCCCGAGGTTCCCGACTTCCGCGCCTACAAGATGGAACAGTTGGCCCTGTTCGAAGAGGCCGGCGACCCCATGGGCGATCTCATGCATCTGCCCGACGGGCGCACCCTGCGCGCCGTGGCATATCCCATGCCGTCGGGCGGGCTTGCCTTCGGCTACGACGACGTGACCGACCAGCTCGACCTGGAAAGCGCCAACAACGCGCGCGACGCCGTCTACCGCGCCAGCCTGGAAAACCTCAGCGAGGCCATCGCCGTGTTCGGATCGGACGGCCGGCTGAAGTTCTGGAACCCGGCCTTCGCCCGGCTATGGGATGTCGGCGGCGACGGGTTGACCGCCGGCACCCACGTCAGCGACTTCGTCGAGGCGACCCGCCCGCTGGCCGCGCCCGGCGGCGACTGGGACACCAAGAAGGCGCAGATCCTGTCGGCCATGACCCGGCGCGAGGTCACCCGCGACGCCATCGAATGCGCCGACGGCCGGCGGCTGGAATTCGTCAACACGCCCCTGCCCGACGGCGGGGTGCTGATCGCCTATGCGGAAACACGGGCGAACGGGACCCCCGACGCCTGACCCGTGACCCCTGACTTTCGGCTGACTTTGACTCCGCCCGCCGACGCACTATATTGAGGATGCGCCTGCGAACGGCCGTCCTCGGAAGAAGGCAATAAAAGGACCACAAGGTCATGAGTAGATCATTCGCGAAATTCCCGCTCGGCGAGTTCGTCCGCCACCGCGTCTATGGATTCCGCGGCGTGGTGTTCGACATCGACCCCGAATTCAACAACTCGGAGGAATGGTACGACAGCATTCCCGCCGAGGTGCGCCCGCGCAAGGACCAGCCGTTCTATCACCTGCTTGCGGAAAACCACGACAAGTCGCCCTATGTGGCCTACGTGTCGGAGCAGAACCTGGAGCTTGAGGATTCGGACGAGCTGATCGACCACCCGGACCTGCCGGACTATTTCACGGTCGACGACGACGGACGTCTGATCTACCGCCACCCCATGAACTGAGGCCGCCCCCGGGCAGAAGCCGATCTAAGCTCCTGCATTGGTATATGGCCTTAGTCTAAATTGTGGGCCCGCAGCCCGGGGTCTAAAATCCCGTATGGATTGAATGTCGCTGCGCCGGGGGCGCGCTAGGCCTCCTTGTCAACACAATGAGGCGTGTAAATGCTTTTTTTGGAACTGCTGCAAAACGCCGCGCTTCTGCTGGCGTTATGCTTTGCTCAGCGGTTCATCAGCGCCTACGGAAACAGGCATCCATTTCAGGCCCGGATCGCTTCCGGCGTTCTGTTCGGCGGGGCGGCGGTTCTCGCCATGGCGATGGCGGTGCGGTTCGCGCCCGGCATCATCTTCGATTCACGGACGGTCGTGCTGTCCATGGGCGCCCTGTTCGGCGGCCCGGTGGTCGCCGCCGTTTCCGGTGCGATGGCCGCCGCCTACCGCGTGCACCTGGGTGGGGCCGGCATGCTTGTCGGTCTCGGCGTCATCGCCGTCTCGCTTGCGCTTGGCCTCGCCTGCCGGCGCTTCAGCGCGTCCGAACCGGACCGGATCGGGATGCCTCAGTTGTTCTTCCTCGGTTTGGCTGTCCACCTGACTTCGGTCGGGTTGTTCCATCTGCTGCCCATGGCTGCCATCCATGACAGGCTGACGCCGATCTTTCTGCCCTATGTGGTGGTATTGACCCTGGCGTCCGTCGCCATGGGGCTGCTGTTGCGGGAGATAGAGAGTGCGCGGGGATTCGACGCAATCCTCGGGGATAGCCGGGAACGCTACCGCACCCTGTTCAACTCCGCGACGGTCGCCATCTTCGAAGTGAATTTGGCAACGGTCTTCTGCCAAGTGCGGCAACTGCGCGAGGCCGGGGTGAGTGACCTGCGGGCCTTTCTGGCGGACAACCCCGATCTGGTCAGCGACCTGATCAACGGCATCCGGGTGGTCCGCGTCAACCCCGCGGCGCTGCGCCTGTTCGGCGTCTCATCCGAACGCGCGTTCCGGCGCGAGATCGATCAGTTTTTCGGCCCCGAAACCCGCAAGGCGTTCATCGACAGCCTGTGCGCCATGTGGAACGGTGCCGAAACCTTCACCGTCAAGACCGCCTATCTGGCCCGGGACGGACGGCCGATCGCCTGCATCCACGCCATGCCCGTTCCGCACACGGAAGCCGCGGCGCGCCGGGTTCCCGTCACCATCGTCGACATCTCGGCGCAGCAGGAATCGGAACGCCAGCTTGCCGAGGAACGCCGCCGCCTGGGGGAAATCCTGTGGGGCACCAACGTCGGCACCTGGGAATGGAACGTGCAGACGGGCGAACTGACGATCAACGAACGCTGGGCCGGAATCGCCGGCTATACCCTGAACGAACTGGCGCCCGTATCGATTCAGACCTGGATCGACCTTGCCCACCCGGACGACCTTGCGGAGTCGAACCGACTGCTGCAACAGGCGTTCGAGGGGGCCATCGACTACTATGACTGCGAGGTTCGCCTGCGTCACAAGGCCGGGCATTGGGTCTGGATCCAGGACCGCGGCAAGGTCGTGGAATGGGCCGCCGACGGCAAGCCCTTGCGTATGTCCGGAACGCATACGGACGTGACGGAACGCAAGGGCGCCGAAGAGCATGCGCAGCGCCTGTCCATCGTGCGCGACGCGCTGCTGCGCTGCCACGCGGCGATCCTGCGCGAACAGGATGAAACCCGTCTGTTCCAGAAAGTCGCCGATGTCCTGGTCGAAGTCCGTGGATACACCCTGGTGTGGTTGGGTCTGCCGCTGCCGGACGACGGGAAGCGGGTCGCGCTGGCCGCCCGGGCGGGCGATGCCGCCGGTTATGTCGATCTTCTCGATATCCGCTGGGAGGGCGGCGAGGACCTCGCCTTTCGGCCGACCGCCACCGCCGTGCGCACGGGCAAGGTGCAGGTCGCGCACGACCTCAGGAAAATCATGGCCGGCAAACCCTGGGCGGAAGAGGCCCAGCGGCGCGGGTTCAAGTCGTACCTGGTCGCGCCCATTCACTGCGGCGAAGAGACGGCGGCGATCCTCTATGTCTACAGTTCCATCGAAAGGGCATTCGACGACGTGGAGATCGACCTGATTACCGAGTTCTCCAACAACATCGGCCTCGCCCTGCGGTCGATCCGCCTAAGCCGGGAAACGACGTCCCTGCATTCCGCCCTGGAAGACGCGGCCTTCGGCGCCGTGCGGGCGATCGCCGCCACCATCGAAAAACGCGACCCCTATACCAGCGGCCACCAGGAAAACGTCGCCACCATATCCGTCGCCATTGCGCGCAAGCTGGGCTGGCCCCGCAGCCGGATCGATGGCTTGCGTCTGGGCGCCACGATCCACGACATCGGCAAGATTTATATCCCGTCGGAAATCCTCAACCGGCCCGGCCGCCTGACGGACAGCGAGTTCGGCATGGTCAAATCCCACCCCCAGGTCGGCTACGATATACTGGAGAACACATCCTTTCCCTGGCCCATCAAGGAAATGGTCGTGCAGCACCACGAACGGATCGACGGCACCGGCTATCCCCAAGGCCTCAAAGGCGACGAGATCATCGAAGAGGCCAAGATCATCGCCGTCGCCGACGTGGTGGACGCCATCACCTCCCACCGCCCCTACCGGCCCGGCCTGGGGATCGACATGGCGCTGGCCGAGATCGAACGGGGCCGCGGCACCGCCTACGATCCGGCGGTGGCCGATACATGCCTGCGGATGATCCGCGACGAGGGGTTCCGCTGGGGCGACTTCAGGAATTGAGCCCGCCCCCTCCGGCCTATTTCCCCGGCACTTGTAGGATGAAGTTCACGCGCCGGTTCCGCGCGCGGCCCTCGGCCGTGTCGTTGGCGGCGATGGGCTGCGTTTCGCCATGGCCGACCACGGTCAGGCGCGCCGGGTCGATGTCCTTGCCGATCAGAAAGCGGACGACACTGCTGGCCCGCGCCGAGGACAACTCCCAATTGGACGGGAAACGGTCGCTGGCGATGGGCACGGTGTCCGTATGACCCTCGACCGAAAGAGCATAATCGCCCGTGGCGAACACGGGTGCCAGCGCGGCGAGCAGGGTCTCGCCATCGGCGACCAGATCGGCCACGCCCGAGGGGAACAGAACGCTTTCCCGGATCGAGATTTCGACGCCGCCCTCGCGCTGGCGGATGTCCACGTCTTCCGACATGCCGGCCCCGGCGACGCTGTCGCGCAACGACGAGATGAGCGCGTCGCGGCCGTCGCTCTCCGGTTCGGCCCGGAACGGCGGTGGAAACGGCGTCGCCTTCTGCGGGCGGGAGACCGTGGGCGCGCTGCGCGCAGCACCCTGGAGGGAATCGATCATCGACCGATAGGCCGGTTTGTCGAATTGGGACAAGGACAGCAGCACGACGAACAAAGCGACCAGAAGGCTGATGATATCCACGTAGCTGAGCAACCAGGGGCCGACGGCGCCCTGGTCGCCGCCCGGCGGCGGAACATCGGCGGCGACCCACCGCGACCGGCGCCCCTTGCCCGCGGGACCGGCCACCGGACGCTTGTGCGGACGGTACGTCATCTCGCGAATCCGACGCCGTACTTGGTCTTGTCATTGCCGGCAACCTCGTCACCGGGATTTTCCATGAACGAGCGCAGGGTTTCGCGGATGTAGCTGGGGGACCGTTCCTCCTTCACCAGGCGGATGCCTTCCATCACCATGTTAAGCAGCGCGATCCGCTGCTCGGTCCGCCCCTCGAGCTTGACCGCGACCGGGACGAACACGAGATTGGCCAGAAGGATGCCGTAGAACGTCGTGACCAGCGCAAGCGCCAGGTTCGCGCCGATCACGTCAATGGATCCGGCCCCCAGGTTCTGTAGCATGTTGACCAGACCGAGAAGCGTGCCGACAAGGCCGAATGCCGGCGCATAGGCCCCCATGGAACGGAAGATCGCCGCCTCCGCCCGTTCCTTGATACGCAGGCGGTTGATCCGCCATTCCAAAAGGTCCTGAATATCGGCAAGCGGCACGCCGTCCGCGACAAGCTGAATGCCCGTGCGCAGGAACGGACTTTTGACGCGCAGAAGTTGGTCTTCGATCTTGGGCGCCTGGCCGGTGGAGATCAGCTTGGCGACCTCGACCAGTTCCTCGACGTCTTCCTTTTCGTACATCCGCTCATTCTTGAGCACGACAAGAAAGACCTTCAGCACCCGCAGCACCTCGCGCATGGGATAACTGATGAGGGTCGCCGCGACCGTTCCGCCCAGAACCAGAATGAGACCCGGCAGGTTGACGAACACGCCCCAACTATCCGTGCTGAAGGCGACGGCGGCGATGACGATGCAAAAGCCGATGACGATCCCGGCAATGGTCGATGGATTCACCCGATATCCCCTTCCTCGTCCCCTTTAGCGAGGGGCGCCGCGCGACATGGCATAAGTCTAACATTAAGACATGTCTCGCACGACCCGGACGAAAGACATGGATGTCGACACACGGGAAGCGGCGGTTAGCGGCAGTTCTGGCTGGAAAAATAGGCGGCCATATCCTCGATCTGCGCGTCGTTCAGATAACTGCCCTGGCGGGTCATCATGCTGTGCACGCGCGACGGGCCTGGCCGGGTCAGGTCGATCCAACGGGTATCGCGGAACGATTTCAATTGGGCGCTCAGATAGGCCCGCCGCTGTCCGGCCAGGGTCGGGATGAACGCGTGACGGCTGCGGCCCGCCTCACCGTGGCAGAGAAAACAGCGCTTCGCGAGCGGGGTCGGGGGCAAAGGGTCCGCCGGGCCGCCGTCCAGGTCGTGGGCGTTGACGCAGGCCTGGCGGGAGAAATAGTCCGCGACCGCCTCGATATCCTCATGCACGACCTTGGGCGCTTCGGCGCTCATCACCGGGTGTTTGCGTTCCAGCCGCGTGAACCCACTGCAGGACGGACAGAAATCCCGCAGGAAGGCGGTGATCTGATGAATCAGATACCTGACGTCCTGGCCCAGGATCGACGGTACCTGGGGTTTCTCGTGAAGGTGCGCACGCCCGTGGCACGGCAGGCAGGTCACGGCCGCGGAAAGCGGCGGTTCATCCGACGCGGCGGGGCCGTTCAGAAATGCGGCCGCCAACAGGCCCCCGGCGGTCAGGCCGCTTTTCAACAATCTCCCCAAGCGCAACCGTCTTTTCCCCTGAGTTCCGCCGATATGGCCTAGTCGTCCCCCACGCCGGGCACGCCCTTGGTCGTGGAATATTCGAAATGCAGGATCTCGCCCGGCCGCGCCACCGCATGGGCGCCGTGGGCGGCGGCGGCGGCCTCGGCGAAACCGGTCAGGATCAGTTTCAGCTTGCCGGGATATGTCGCGATGTCGCCGGCCGCGAACAGCCCCGGGCGATCCGTCGACATGGTCGCCGGATCGACGGCGATATGGTTGTCGCGCAGATCCAGTTGCCAGTCGGCGATCGGCCCCAGTTGTTGCAACATGCCGAAGAACGGCAGCAGGACGTCGGCGGGAAGCCGCCGTTCGTTGCCGTCGAGATCGCGGGCGATGACGGCGTCGAGCCGCCCGCCCTTACCTTCGAGCCCGCCCAGCTGATAGGGAATGACCAGATCCACCTTGCCCGCCGCCGCCAGGTCTTCCAACCGGCGCACGTTGTCGGGCGCGGCGCGGAATTTCGCGCGGCGGTGGACGACGGCCAGGCTTTCGGCGACATCGGCCAGGGACAAGGCCCAGTCGACGGCGCTGTCGCCGCCGCCGGCGATGACCACGCGGCGGCCCCGGAAATCCTCGATCCGCCCGACCATGTATTTGACGCCCAGGCCGGGGGCCTGGTCCTCATAGGCTTCGATGCCGTCCAAGGGCGGGCGGTTGGGCCCGAAGGCGCCGACCCCGGCGCAAATGATGACCGTGGGGGCGGCGACCGCCGTGCCCCGGGCGGTTTCGACCTGCCAAAGACCGGAATGCTGCGTCAGGCCGGTGACCGGGCTGCCCAGGTGATAGACGGGGTCGAAGGGGGCGGCCTGTTCGGTCAGGCGGTCGACCAGGTCCTGGGCGCCGATCCGGGGATATCCCGGGATATCGTAAATGGGTTTTTCCGGGTAGAGTGCGCTCAACTGCCCGCCGGGCATTTCCAGGGCGTCGACCACGTGACACTTCAGGCCCAGCATGCCGCATTCGAACACCGCGAACAGGCCCACGGGGCCCGCGCCGATGATCACCACATCCGTCCGTTCCGGCGTCTGGGACACCTGCGCCTGCTCCTTCGGTCTTTTTCGGGCTGTTATTCGGGATTCCTTACATGGCGGGCCACGCGGGTCAGGTCAAGCCTTGTCCCCGCAAGGGTATTTTCGTTAAAAGGGCGGCGATGGTTGCGATGGCGCATGCAAGCGAGGAACCGGCCGGCTTCGTCCTGACCCTGGCGGGAGAGGACGCGGCCCTGTCCCTTGGCGCGCGCCTGGCGGCGCTCTGCCGGCCCGGCGATGTGATCGCCCTATGGGGCGGGCTGGGCATGGGCAAGACCGTGGTCGCCCGTGGCTTCGTGCAGGCCCTTCTGGGCCCCGACGAAGAGGTGCCGAGCCCGACCTTCACCCTGGTCCAGCCCTACGACGGGCCGGACGCCACCCTGTACCACTTCGACCTTTACCGCCTGAACGACCCCGAGGAAGCCTTCGAACTGGATATCGAGGACGCCTTCGCCGAAGGCATTTCCCTGATCGAATGGCCGGAACGCCTGGGACCTTACCTGCCGGCCGGGCGGCTCGACATCAAGCTGTCGCCGGGCGAAAGCGAAACCCAACGGCGGGTGCGCCTGTCCGGCGGCGGCGACTGGACTGAACGATTGAAACGAGCGGAGCTCCATGACTGAACGTGACGACCTGATTGCCGGTTTCCTGAACCAACACGGCTGGGGCGGGGCCGCGCGCAGCGTGCTTGCCGCCGATGCCTCGTTCCGGGGCTATTACCGCCTTGCCGACGGCGACCGCCGCGCCGTGCTGATGGACGCGCCGCCGCCCAAGGAAGACGTGCGCCCCTTCGTTTCCGTCGCCCGGCACCTGCTGAAGCTGGGTCTGAGCGCGCCCGAGGTCTATGCCGAGGACGCGGCCGCCGGCCTGTTGCTGCTGGAAGACCTGGGCGACGACACCTATACCCGCATGCTGGCCGACGGCGCCGACGCCGAAGCGCTGTACGCCTGCGCCGTCGACGTGCTGATCCATATCCACGACCGCGCGCCCGAGGCCGCCATCCCCCGTGCCTTGCCGCCCTATGACGAACGCAAGCTGATGGAGGAGGCCAGCCTGCTGACCGACTGGTACCTGCCGGCGGTCACCGGGGCCGAGATCGACGACGAGGCCCGCGAGGCCTATCAGGAGGCCTGGCGCCCCGCCTTTCGCCAGGTTCTGGCCCAGCCCAAGACCCTGGTGCTGCGCGACTTCCACGTCGATAACCTGATCTGGCTGAAGGACCGCGCCGGCATCCAGCGTTGCGGGCTGCTGGATTTCCAGGACGCCGTCGCCGGCTCGCCGGTCTATGACTTGATGTCGCTGCTGGAGGACGCCCGGCGCGAGGTCGATCCCGTGCTGACCGCGCACATGCTGGCGCGCTATCTCGCCGCCTTCCCGGACATGGACCACGAGGCGCTCGGCGCCAGCTACGCCATCCTGGGCGCCCAGCGCCACGCCAAGGTCATCGGCATCTTCACGCGGCTCAGCCACCGCGACGGCAAATCGCGCTACTTGGAACACATCCCCCATGTCTGGCGCATGCTGGAACGCTCCCTGGCCCATCCGGCCCTGGCCGAGGTCAAGGCCTGGATCGATACCGCCATCCCCCAGGAAACCCGCACCGTTCCGTCGCCGTCCCAGCCCGAGGCCGCGGCGTGAGCAAGACCCCGGACGCCACGGCGCCGGGGCCGGCCAAGGCCATGGTCCTGGCCGCGGGGCTGGGCACGCGCATGCGTCCGCTGACGGACAACAGGCCGAAACCATTGATCGAGGTCGACGGCAGGGCCCTGATCGACCACATGCTCGACCGCCTGGAAGAAGCGGGCGTGACGGAGGCCGTGGTCAACGTGTTCCATCTGGCCGAACAGCTGGAAAGCCATCTCGCCGGGCGCCCAAGCCCCAAGATCACCATCATCCGCGAGGCCGAACGGCTGGAGACGGGCGGCGGGGTGAAGAACGCGCTGCATCTGTTCGGCGGCGACCCCTTCTACGTCGCCAATTCGGACGCGCTTCTGCTCAACGGCCCGCACGCCATCCTGCCGCGTCTGGCGTCCTGTTGGGATGACGACAAGATGGACGGGCTGCTGTTGCTGCATTCCACGGTCGAGGCCTTCGGCTACGAAGGGCGCGGCGACTTCTGCGCCGACCCGGACGGCCAATTGACCCGCCGGCCCGAGGCCGAGATCGCGCCCTGGCTGTTCACCGGCGTGCAGATCCTGCACCCGCGCCTGTTCGACGGCGCGCCCGAGGGGGCGTTCTCCCTCAACGTCCTCTACGACAGGGCGATCGAGGACGGGCGTCTTTACGGCGTCATGCATGACGGCGAATGGTTCCACGTCGGCACCCCCGACGGCCTGGCCGAGGCCGAGGATTACATGTCCGAACGCTTCGCCGGGCGGACCTATCGATGACCCCCCCGGGGGGCTCCGGCAACCCCAAGGTCTTCACGATCCATCCGGGTCGGCCCTTCGTCGACGTGCTGGCGGAAAGTCTGCTGGCGGAAACAGGCGGGAACCCGGAACGGCTTGCCGATTATCAGGTTCTGCTGCCGACCCGGCGCGCCATCCGCGCCCTGACCGAGGCCTTTTTGCGCGCCGCCGGCGGGCGCACCGTGCTGCTGCCCAAGTTGACGCCGCTGGGCGATGTCGACATCGACGAACTGGATGACGGCGAAAGCGCCGAAACGGGGGGCCTCGACCTGGCGCCGGCGCTCCCCGGCATGCGCCGCCAAACCCTTTTAGCCTCGCTCATCCGCGCCGTTCCCGGCCGCGCCGAAACGCCGGACCAGGCCCTGCGCCTGGCCCAGGAGCTGGCCCGCCTGATGGACCAGGTGGCGACGGAACGGCTCGACTTCCGGGAGATCAAGAACCTGATTCCGCCGGATCACGAGTTGGCCGAACATTGGCAGAAGACGGTCAGGTTCCTCGACATCGTCGCCGACGCCTGGCCCGTCTACCTGGCCGAGGCCGGATGCCTGGACGGCGCTGAGCGCCGCAACCGGGTTTTGCAGCAACGCACCGAGGCCTGGCGCCGGCAGCCGCCGGCCACGCCGGTGATCGCCGCCGGCTCCACGGGCTCGATCCCGGCGACGGCGGACCTCTTGGCCGTGATCGCCGAATTGCCCAGGGGGGCGGTGATCCTGCCGGGCCTGGACCGCGACATGCCCGACGATGCCTGGGAAGCGCTGGAGCCGCACCATCCGCAATACGGCCTGAAGCATCTGCTGTCGCGGTTCGCTTGCGACCGGACCAACGTCGCCGATTGGGCGCCGGAAATCGGCGGAACGGCACCCGCCCGCAAGGCGCGGGGCGATCTGTTCAGCCTGGCACTGCGTCCGGCCGCCGTCACGGGGGCCGCCGGGGCGCCGGGTGACGACACGGACGCGGCGGCGGTCGCGGGCCTGGCCCGCATCGATTGCGCGACCTTGGCCGAGGAAGCCTCGGTCATCGCCCTGGCGCTCCGCGAAGCGTTGGAAACCCCCGGCAAGACCGCGGCCCTGGTGACACCGGACCGGGCCCTGGCCCGCCGCGTCAAGGCGGAACTGGCGCGCTGGGGCGTGGCGCTGGACGATTCCGCCGGCACGCCTTTGGCGGAAACGCCCGCCGGGGCGTTCCTGCGCCTGACCGCCACCCTGGCGGCGGAGGATTTCGCGCCAGTGCCCCTGCTCGCCGTCCTCAAGCATCCCAAGGCGGCGCTCGCCGGCGACCCGGCGCATCTCCGCGTCCTTGCCCGGCGGCTGGAAACAGCGAAGATTTTGCGCGGCATCCGCCCGGCGCCGGGCATCGCGGGCCTGCGCGCCGCCGTCCGGCTGCTGAAGGAACCGGGGCCGTTGCCCGGCCTGGTCGATCGCCTGGAACGGGCGGCGGCCCCCTTCGCCGATCTGATCAGGTCCCCGGAGACCGACCCCAAGAGCCTCGCCTCGGCCCATCTCGCCTTTGCCGAAGCCCTGGCGGCGAGCGGCGAGGAGACAGGCGCCGAACGCCTGTGGGCCGGCGAGGACGGCGAGGCCGCCGCCCGCTTCATGAACGAGGTGCTGGACGCCCTGCCGGGTCTGGGCCCCGTGCGGGGCCGCGATTATCCGGCCCTGCTCGACAGTCTGATGGCGGGTCACGCCGTGCGCCCGGCCTGGGGGGCGCATCCGCGCCTCAACATCTGGGGCCTGCTCGAAGCCCGGTTGCAGCAGGCGGACCTGATGATTCTGGGCGGCCTCAACGAAGGCAGCTGGCCGCCGGAAGCCAAGCCGAGCCCCTGGATGAGCCGCCCCATGCTGGCCGATTTCGGCCTGCCCCTGCCGGAACGGCGGATCGGTCAGACCGCCCATGACTTCGTCCAGGCGGCCATGGCGCCCGAGGTCCTGTTGACCCGGGCCGAGCGGGTCGAGGGCGCGCCCAGCGTGCCGGCGCGCTGGCTGCTGCGGCTCGGCAACCTGGTTGCGGGGACGGCCATGGAGGACGCGCTCAAGACGCGCGGCCATCTGAAATCCTGGGCCGCCGCGCTGGACGATCCGGGCGGCGCCGTCATCCCGGCCCGGCCCCTGCCGCGCCCGCCGGTGGCGATGCGGCCCAAGGGCCTGTCCGTGACCCAGGTCGAGAAATGGGTGCGCGACCCCTATGCCGTCTATGCCCGGAACATCCTTCGGCTGCGTCCGCTTGATCCCATCGACGCCGACCCCGGGGCCGGCGACCGGGGCGAGATCATCCACCGGGCGCTGGAACTGTTTATCGCAGCCCACCCCCGCGATCTGCCGGCGGACGCGGAAACACGGCTTCGGGCATTCGGCGAGGAGGTTTTCGCCCAGCACGCCGACCGGCCCGCCGTGCGCGCCTTCTGGTGGCCGCGGTTCCTGCGCGTCGCCCGCTGGTTTCTGGAGGTCGAGCGCGAACGCCGGGCGCGCGGCTGCCGTCCCGTGGCCTGGGAGGCCAAGGGATCCTTGACCCTGGAGACCGGGGCGGGGCCCTTCACCCTGACCTGCATCGCCGACCGCATCGACCGCGACCCGGCCGAAGGGTTCGAGATCATCGACTACAAGACCGGGCGCACGCCGACCAGACCGCAGGTCGAAAGCGGCTTTTCCCCGCAACTGCCGCTGGAGGCCGCGGTGCTGCGCGCCGGCGGATTCGACAAGCTGGCGGCGGGCGAGGTTTCGGCCCTGGCCTATTGGAAGATGTCGGGCGGGCGCGAGGCCGGCAAGGTCACATCCCTGGACGGCGTCCAACAACTGACCGAGGACGCGGCGGCGGGCCTGGCCCGGCGGGTGGTGTTTTTCTCGGACCCGCAGACGCCCTACGCGCCCCGCGTGAAGCCGATGTTTGAGAGCGACCTCGGCGATTACGACCACCTGGCCCGCGTGCGCGCCTGGAGCGCCGCCGGCGGGGAGGACGGCGAATGAAGGAAACCCGCAAGAGCGCCAACGAGGTCCAGGTCGCCGCCGCGCGGCCCGAGGAGTCGGCCTGGGTTTCCGCCAACGCGGGGACCGGCAAGACCCATGTCCTGACCAACCGCATCGTGCGGCTGCTGCTGAAGGGCGTGCGCCCGCGCCATATCCTCTGCCTGACCTATACCAAGGCCTCGGCCGCAGAGATGGCCAACCGTCTGGCGCGGCTGCTGGGCAAATGGGCGGTCATGGACGACGACGTCCTGGCCGCGGACTACCGCGAGCAGACCGGCGTGCCGCTGGACCGCGACGACCTCGCCCGCGTGCGCAGGCTGTTCGCCGAGGTCGCGGACACCACCGACGGCCCCAACATCCGCACCATCCATTCGTTCTGCGAATCGCTGCTCGGCAGATTCCCGCTGGAGGCCGGGGTCGCCCCCCATTTCCAGGTGATGGACGAACGCACGGCGGCGGAACTGCGCCGCGAGGCCCGCGACCGCGTGCTGAACGACGCCGCCGAACACCCGGACAATCCCGCCGCCCGCGCCATGGACCATCTGGCCGGGTTGCTCGACGAAAGCGGCTTCGACGACCTGATGACGGCGCTGGACTTCGCGCGCGGGCGTCTCACCCGCCTGTTCCGCGACCATCAGGGCACGGCGGGCCTGGCCATGGCGACGCGCCGCAAGCTGGGCCTGGCGCCCAAGGACGACCGGGCCTCGGTGATTCTGGGCGCGCCCGCGCCTGACGCCGCCGCCCTGCGCCAGGCGGTCCAGGCGCTTTCCGGCGGCAAGAAGACGGACAAGGAACGGGCCGACCTGATGGCCCCCTGGCTTGCGGCGGCGGACGATAACGAACGGGCGGCCTTGTTCGCCGACTACTGCCGCGCCTTCCTGACCCAGAAGCGCACGCCGCTCGCCAAGGTTCTGACCAACGACGTGGAAAAGCAGGCCCCCGGCACCCAGGCGGTATTGGAAACCGAACAGGCGCGCGTCGCCGCCATCGACGAAAAGCTGCGCGCCCTGGCCATCGCCGAGAACACGGCCGCCTTGATGGATCTGGCGGCGGCGCTGGCCGATGCCTTTGCCGAGCTCAAGGACAGCCGCGCCCTGATGGATTACGACGATCTGATCCTGAAGACGGCGACCCTGCTGCGCCATTCGCCGGGGGCGGTCGCCTGGGTTCATTACAAGCTGGACGGCGGCATCGCCCATATCCTGGTCGACGAAGCCCAGGACACCGCCCCGCCGCAATGGGAGATCCTGAAGTCCCTGGCCGATGAGTTCTTTTCCGGCGAAGGGGCCTGGGATATGGACCGCCACGGCCCCCGCACGGTGTTCGCCGTGGGCGACGAAAAGCAATCGATCTACAGCTTCCAGGGGGCGGAGCCGGCGCGGTTCGAGGAAACACGCGCCCATTTCGCCGAGAAAGCACGGGCGGCGGGGCTCGGCGGGTCGCTCGAGGCATCGCAGGAAATGGCCGTTTCCTTCCGCTCGGTCACGCCTGTGCTGGAAGCCGTCGACACCACCTTCCAGCCGGAGGACCTGCGCGCCTCGCTGAGCAGCCTGTCGCGGGTCGTGCGTCATCTTGTCGACCGCTCGGAAGACGGCGGACGGGTCGAGCTTTGGCCCCCCGTCAAACCCGAGGACGAAGACCAGCCCGACGCCTGGGACGCGCCCGTCGACCGGCCGGGGCCGAGGGCCCCCGTGGTCCAGGTCGCCGAGTCCATCGCCGCGACGATCGACGGCTGGACCAAGAACCGCGAGATGCTGGTCTCCCAGGGGCGGCCCATCGAAGCGGGCGATATCCTGATCCTGGTCCGCAAGCGCGGACGCTTCATGGAGGAAATGGTCCGCCAGTTGAAGCAGCGCGGCATCCCCGTCGCCGGCACGGACCGCATGGTGCTAACCGAACAGATGGCGGTCATGGACCTGATGGCGCTGGGCCGGTTCGTGCTGCTGCCCGAGGACGATCTGACGCTGGCGACGGTGCTGAAGGGGCCGCTGTTCGGTTTCACGGACGACGACGACCTGACGCCGCTGTGCCACGGGCGGGCGGGATCCCTGTGGTCGGAACTGCGCGACCGCGCGGGCGAGCAGGCGCATTGGCGGGAAGCGGCGGAGACCCTCGCGGGTCTGCTGGCCGGTGCCGACGCCGCGCCGCCCTATGAGTTCTTCGCCCGGGTCCTGGGGCCGCTCGGCGGGCGGCGAAAGTTCCTCCGCCATCTGGGGCCGGACGCGGCGGACCCGATCGAGGAGTTCATGGCGCTCGCCCTGCAGTTCGAGCGCGAACACGCACCGTCCCTCGAACGGTTCCTGCATTGGACCGGGGGCAGCGAGACCGTCATCAAGCGCGACCTGGACCAGGCCGCCGGCCATGTCCGGGTGATGACCGTGCACGGCGCCAAGGGTCTGGAAGCGCCCGTGGTGTTCCTGCCCGATACCTGCCAGGGCGGCGGCCGGGGCAAGCCGATCGGCCTGTTATGGGACGACGGCGACGGAGGAACGGACAGCGGCGCGGTCTATTGGCCGGTCCGCAAGGACGATGATTGCGAGGTGACGGCGGCATTGCGCGCCGGGGTCGAGGCCGCGCGCGAGGCCGAGGAACGCCGCCTGCTTTACGTCGCCATGACCCGCGCCAAGGACCGGCTTTACGTGACCGGATGGGACGGCAGGCAGAAACGGCCCGAAGGCTGCTGGTACAATCTGATCCGGGACGGAATGACGCGGGCCGGGGCGGTGGCGCTGAATGCCGCGGCGCCAGACGGCGGTGGCGAGGAGGAGACGGGCCTGCTGCTCGACTGGCCGCAGACGGCCCCCGTCGATGCCAAAGACCAGGCCCCCGCGCAGAAGGCCGAAGGCCCGCCCGCCTGGCTGTCGACGCCGCCGGCGGACGAGCCGGACCCGCCCAAACCCCTCGCCCCCTCGAGGCCCGAGGACAGCCCGGCCGCCGCCTCGCCGCTGGGGCCGGACGACGGGGCGCGGTTCAAGCGCGGTCTGATCGTGCACAAATTGCTGGAAAGCCTGCCGGACCTGGCCGCCGAGGACCGGGAACCCGCGGCCCGGCGCTTCCTGGCCCGCCCGGGCCATGACCTGGAGGCGGCCGAACAGACCGCGATTCTCACGGAAACCCTGGCCCTTCTCAACGACCCCGCCCTGGCCCCCCTGTTCGGGCCCGGCAGCCGGGCCGAGGTGCCCCTGGTGGCGCAAATCGGCGGGCGGGTGATTTCCGCCCGCATCGACCGCCTTCTGGTCACGGAAACCGAGGTCCTGATCGCCGATTTCAAGACCAACCGGCCGCCGCCGGAGCGCCTGGAGGACGTCCACCCCGGCTATCTCGCGCAGATGGCCGGATACCGCCGCGCCCTCATCGATCTGTACCCGGGGCGGCCCGTGCGCTGCGCCCTGATCTGGACCTTGGGCGCCCGCCTGATGACCCTGCCGGACGCCCTTTTGGACGACGCGGGTCCCTAAGCCTCGGAGAAAGCAAGGGGAAATTTTGCGCGGGTCCGGGCCGCTTGACGGGGCCGGGGCGCGACCCTAGATTCAAGAACAGGGTGAGGGGCCGAAGGTTCCCGCCCCGGGCCGCAAGAGAACCCAGGCGGCATGTCCCAGAAACTGAAATTCCATAAAAAAACTGTACCCCGACACAGATCCCAAGGTGAGCGATATGCCGAAAAAGATAACCGACGACTCCTTCGAAACCGACGTTCTTGGATCGAGCGAGCCCGTCCTGGTCGATTTCTGGGCCGAATGGTGCGGCCCGTGCAAGCAGATCGCCCCGGCGCTTGAGGAACTGGCCAGCGAGCTGGCCGGCAAGGTCACGGTGGCCAAGCTGAACATCGACGACAACCCCTCGACCCCCGGCAAGTACGGCGTGCGCGGCATTCCGACCCTCATGCTGTTCAAGAACGGCGAGGTCGCGGCGACCAAGATCGGCGCCCTGCCGAAAAGCAAGCTGCAGGAATGGCTTGAGCAGAACATCTAACGTCGCGAATTCCGAGCGGGCGCCGGTAACGGCGCCCGCAGCGGCTTATTTGCGAAAACGTCAGCATAAACAATGAGGTGCGTATCATGAGCCGGCTGGACGTCCACCAGATCCCGGTCCTGAACGACAACTACGTCTATCTTGCCCATTGCCCGGAAACGGGGGCGACCGCCGTGGTCGACCCCGCCGTGGCCGGGCCCGTGCTGGACGCGGCCCGGGCCAAGGGCTGGACCATCAGCCATATCCTGAACACCCACCACCACGGCGACCACACGGGCGGCAACCAGGAAATCAAGGCCGCCACGGGCTGCACCATCGTCGGCCCGCGCGCCGACCGTGACCGCATTCCCGGCATCGACATCGAGGTCGGCGACGGCGACACCTACAAACTCGGCAACGCCGAGGCCGTGGTCTACGACGTGCCCGGCCATACCCGGGGCCATATCGCCTATTGGTTCGAGGGATCGGACGCCCTGTTCTGCGGCGACACCCTGTTCGCCATGGGCTGCGGGCGCCTGTTCGAGGGCACGCCCGCGCAAATGGTCAATTCTCTTGACAAGTTCAAGACCCTGCCGCCGGAAACCCGGGTGTTCTGCGCCCATGAATACACGCAGTCCAACGGCCGCTTCGCCCTGTCGGTGGAGCCCGACAACGCCACCCTGGTCCAGCGCATGCGGGACGTGGACGCGGCCCGGGCCAAGAACATCCCGACCGTGCCGTCGACCATCGGCATCGAGCTGAAGACCAACCCCTTCCTGCGCGCCGACAGCCCGGACCTGCAAAAGACCATCGGCCTTGCCGGCCGGGATTACGTCGAGGTCTTCGCCGAAACCCGGCGGCTCAAGGACAACTTCTAAATTTCAGGACTATTCAGTCGGCGGCGCCGGACAGCGGTTCGTTCGCCTGCTTCAGTTCGCCCAGAGCGCGGCGAATAACCTCGACCGAGGCAAACAGCGCCAAGCCCGCGATGATCCCGCCCACGGCCACGTCGGGCCAGAAGGTTCCCGACAACCAGACCCCGCCCCCCGCCGCGATGACGGCGACGTTGGCGATGGCGTCGTTGCGCGAGCACAGCCAGACGGAGCGCATGTTGGCGTCGCCCTCGCGGAACTTGAACAAAGCCACCGTGACCGCCACGTTGGCGGCCAGCGCCAAAACCCCGACGCCGGTGATGATGTGCGCCTCCGGCACGCCGCCCTCGGCAAAGCGCCAGGCCATGGTGCCGATCACCCAAAGCCCGAACAGGCCCATGGACAGGCCCTTGACCATGGCCGCCCGCGCCCGCCAGACGAGATGCATCCCGACCACGGCGAGGGAAATGCCGTAATTGGCGGCATCGCCCAGAAAGTCCAGGGCGTCGGCCTGCAAGGCCACGGATTTCGACAGATAGGCCCCGGCCATTTCGCCGAAGAACATGCCGCCGTTGACGATCAACGCGAACCACAGGACCCGGCGGTAGGCGCGGGACGTGGCGGCGTCGGTGAAGGGCCCGTGGCCGTGCCCGTGGTCGCAGCAGGCGGACATGATCAGGCCTCCTCGTCGTGACTGTGTTCCGGTTCCGCCACGTGCTCCATCATGTCCAGCAGGACCGAGGTCACATGGTGGTCGTGCACCGCGTAATGCACGAATTTGCCCTGGCGCCGGGCCCGCACCAGCCGCGCGGCCTTCAGCAGGCGCAGATGGTGGCTGGTCAGGGACGGCGACATGCCGGTCAGCGCCGCCAGATCGTTGACCGATCGCGGCCCCGCCATGCAGGCGGCCAGGATCCCCAGCCGGTTGGGCTCGCCCAACAAATGGAAGATGGAGGCGATTTCCTCCGCCCGGTCGCGGTCGAGCGCGCCGTCCGGCAACAAGGCCGGGGCGACGGATGGGTTTGCAGCTTTGGTGTCCGTGGTCATGGGCAAAACATATGAACAATTGTTCAGATGTTCAAGTGTTGTCGCGCAACACCGTCCCCGCGAGATAGAGGGAGCCGCAGATCAGCACCCGGGCGGGTCCCTGCGCGCGTTCCAAAAGACCCCAGAGCGCCGCCTGGACCGAGGGCGCGGCGCGCGCGGGAATGCCCGCGGCGGCGCCCGCACCCACGATGTCGTCCGCCGTCAGGCTATTCGCCTCGCCCGGGATGGCGACGCCGGTGAGCGACGCCGCGGCGGGGGCGAGGGCGGCCAGGAACGTACGCGGGTCCTTGGAATTGATCATGCCGCAGATCAGGTGCAGGGGCTTTTCGCCCCAGGCCTCCGCCGCATGGGCCGCGATGGCGGCGCCGGCGGCGGCGTTATGGCCGCCGTCGAGCCACAGCGACCAGCCGGGCGCCAGATTGCCGACCAGAGGCCCCTTGCTCAGGCGTTGCAGGCGGGCGGGCCATTCGGCGGCGCCGAGACCCCGGACGATCTGGTCCGCCGTGACCGCGAACCCGGCCATGGCCTTGAGGCAGACGATCGCCTGGGCCGCGTTGAGCAACTGATGCCGTCCCGCCAGGGACGGCGCCGGATAGGTTTCCGTCACCCCGCCCAGGGTCAGGTCGAACGACCGGCCGTCGGCGGCCTCGGCCACGGTCCAGTCGCGGCCATGGGCCAGCACCGGTGCCCCCAGCGCCTGGGCCCGGTCGTCCAGCACCGCCATCACGCCGGGCAGCTGCGGGCCGATCACGCAAGGCACCCCCGGCTTGAGGATGCCGGCCTTTTCCGCGGCAATCTCCTCCAGCGTATCGCCGAGGAACTGTTGATGGTCGAGGGAGATCGGCGTGATCGCCGTGACCAGGGGCGCATCGATCACGTTGGTCGCGTCCAGCCGCCCGCCCAGGCCCGTTTCCAGGATCAGCACGTCGGCCGGCGTGCGCGCGAAGGCAAGCAGCGCCGCCCCCGTGGTGATCTCGAAAAAGGTGATGGGCGCGCCGCCGTTGGCGTCCTCGCATTCCTCCAGCAGCGCCTGAAGGTCCGCGTCGGGGATCAGGTCGCCCGCCAATCGGATGCGTTCGTTGAAATGCACCAGATGGGGCGAGATATGAACATGAACGCGTTTTCCCGCCGCTTCCAGCATCGCGCGCAGGATGGCGATGACCGATCCCTTCGCGTTGGTGCCCGCGACATGGACCACGGGCGGCAGGCTGCGTTCCGGGTGGTCCAGCCGGTCGAGCAGCCGGTGAACCCGGTCCAGCGACAAGTCGATGACCTTGGGATGCAGGGTCAGCAGGCGGGCGAGGATTTCGTCGCAGGGATGGGGCGCGGGGATATCCGCGCCGAGGGGATCAGTCATGGACGGGTCGGTCCGCCAAGGTCGGGAAAAGGTCAGTCGTCGCCGGGAACGGGCGCGGCGCCCGGGCGGTGGCTGCGGGCCGGCGGCAGGATTTCGCCTTCGAGAAGGTCGATATCCTGGTCCGTTCCCTCGACCCGGCGGCCCGGCTCCGGATTCAGCAACATGTCGATGACCCGGGCCAGGGTATCGCGCAGCTCGCCGCGCGGCACCACCATGTCGACCATGCCGTGTTCCAACAGGTATTCGGCGCGCTGGAAGCCCTCGGGCAGGGTTTCGCGGATGGTCTGCTCGATCACCCGCTGCCCGGCGAAGCCGATGACGGCGCCGGGTTCGGCGATGTGAATGTCGCCCAGCATGGCGTAGGAGGCGGAGACCCCGCCCGTGGTCGGATCGGTCAGCACCACGATATAAGGCAGGCCGGCTTCCTTGACCTCGTCCACGGCGATGGTCGTGCGCGCCATCTGCATGAGGGAGAGAATGCCTTCCTGCATGCGCGCCCCGCCCGATGACGGAATGACGACGAACGCGGCGCGTTCATCGACGGCCTTGCGCGCGGCGGCAAGCAGCCCGGCCCCCATGGCCTGCCCCATGGAGCCGCCCATGAAGGCGAAGTTGAGGGCGGCGACGACCACCGGCAGACCGCCCAGGCGCCCGACGCCCGCGATCAGGGCGTCCTGGTCGCCGGTCTTGGACCGCGCGGATTTAAGGCGCGCGGCATAGGTTTCCGTGTCCTTGAATTTCAGGGGGTCCGGCTTGGGCACGTCCCAGACGATCTTTTCGAAAGCGCCGTCGTCGAACAGCATGGCCAGACGCTGATGGGCCCCGATGCGCAGATGATGGCCGCAGTGCTGACAGACATGGAGGTGTTTTTCCAGATCGCGGTGGAAGATCATCTGGCTGCAGCCCGGGCACTTGTGCCACAGGTTGTCGGGCATTTCCTTGCCGGCACCGACCAGACGCTTCAGCTTGGGCCGGACGAATTCCCTCAGCCAGTTCATGTGATTGCTTCTCCCGCCTTCACTGCCCGTCAATCCCGCGCCGCGCGCACACCGGCCGCCAGCGCCTTCACCAAGTCTAGCACCTTGTCCTTGGTGCCGGGTAGGGGCGCGCCGGACGAATCGCGGTTTTCCGCGATGATCCCGACCAGGGCCGATCCCACGACGGCGGCGTCGGACACCCGCGCGATGGCGGCGGCTTGGTCCGGCGTCTTGATGCCGAATCCGACCGCGACGGGCAGGTCCGTATGCCTCTTGATGCGCGCGACGCTGGCCGCCACGTCGCCCGCGTCGGCGGACTTGGTGCCCGTGATGCCGGTGATCGAGACGTAATAGACGAAGCCCGAGGCATGACGCACGACCTTGGGCAGGCGCGCGTCGTCGGTCGTGGGGGCCGTCAGATAGATGAAATTAATACCAGCCTTGATCGCGGGCAGGCAAAGCTCGCCCTCTTCCTCCGGCGGCAGGTCGACGACGATGAGCCCGTCGATCCCGGCCTCTTTCGCGTCCTTCAGAAAGCGGTCGACGCCGTAGATATAGATCGGGTTGTAGTACCCCATGAGGACGATCGGCGTGTGGTCGTCGCGCTTGCGGAACGAGCGCACGATATCCAGGGTTTTCGGCAGGGTCATGCCCGCCTTCAGCGCGCGCAGCGAGGACGCCTGGATCGCCGGGCCGTCGGCCATGGGGTCGGAAAACGGCATGCCGATCTCGATCAGGTCGGCGCCCGCCTCGGCGATCTCCAGGATGATCTCCTCCGACAGCCCGGGCGTCGGGTCGCCGGCAGTGAGAAACGTCACCAGGCCGGCGCGGCCTTCGGCCTTCAGGGCGGCGAACTTGCGGGTGATGCGGGTCTCGGGCCCGGTCTGCGTGGTCATCGGCTCAGTCCATCCCCAGATAGCCCGCGACGGCGTCGACGTCCTTGTCGCCGCGCCCGCACATGTTCATGACGATCAGGTGATCCTTGGGCAGGCCGCCCGCGATCTTGGCCACATAGGCCAGCGCGTGGCTCGGCTCCAGCGCCGGGATGATGCCTTCCTTGCGCGTGCAGAGCTGGAACGCGGCGAGGGCTTCCTTGTCCGTGGCCGAAACGTATTCGACCCGGCCCGTATCGCGCAGCCAGGAATGTTCCGGCCCGATGCCGGGATAATCCAGGCCGGCGGAAATGGAATGGCCGTCGAGGATCTGACCGTCCTCGGTCTGCAACAAATAGGTGCGGTTGCCGTGCAGCACGCCCGGGCGACCGCCGTTGAGGGACGCGCAATGCTCGCCCGTCTCGATCCCGTGGCCGGCGGCCTCGACCCCGATCAGGTGCACGCTTTCATCGTCCAGGAAGGGATGGAACAGGCCGATGGCGTTGGACCCGCCGCCGATGGCCGCGATGCAGGTATCGGGCAGGCGGCCCTCCATCTCCATCATCTGTTCCTTGGTCTCGTTGCCGATGACGCATTGGAAATCACGCACCATGGCCGGATAGGGATGCGGGCCGGCGGCGGTGCCGATGATGTAGAAGGTGTCCTCGACATTGGACACCCAGTCGCGCAGCGCCTCGTTCATGGCGTCCTTGAGCGTGCCCGTGCCGGCGGTGACGGGGACGATTTCCGCCCCCAGCATCTTCATGCGCACCACGTTGGGGCGCTGGCGCTTGACGTCCGTTTCGCCCATGTAGACGACACAGGGCAGGCCGAACAGGGCGCAGACCGTGGCCGTCGCGACACCGTGCTGCCCGGCGCCGGTCTCGGCGATGATGCGCTTCTTGCCCATGCGCCGCGCCAGCAGAATCTGGCCGATGGTGTTGTTGATCTTGTGCGCACCCGTGTGGTTCAGCTCGTCGCGCTTGAAGTAGACCTTGGCGCCGCCGAATTCCTCGGTCAGGCGCTCGGCCAGGTACAGCGGGCTGGGCCGGCCCACGTAATGCTTCATGTAACGGTTGAACTCGTCCCAGAAAGCCGCGTCGTTCTTGGCCTTTTCCCAGGCGGCCTCGACCTGCAGAATCAGCGGCATCAGGGTTTCCGCCACATAGCGGCCACCGTAGATGTCGAAATGTCCGTTTTCGTCCGGGCCTTCGCGGTAGGTATTCAACTTCGACATGAACCAATCCTCATATTGCCTTGGGTTTATGCCGTTTTATGGTTAACGGCGTGAGCCTCCAAGGGCGGCGCAAATAAAGCACAAGGTCCCGGGGAACCCAAGCAGAAACCCCACCGGAAGCGCCCCCTCACCCCGGCCCTCTCCCCCCATGCGGGGGAGAGGGTGGTTCGTCGGCGAGAGTCCCCTCGCCCCCTTGGGGGGGAGGGACAGGGTGAGGGAAAATGAGATCAGCCCGCCTTGGCCGCCCGGATGAAGGCCTCGATGAGGCCCGCGTCCTTCAACCCGGGCGCCGTTTCCACGCCGGACGACACGTCGACGCCGGGGGCGCCCGACAGGCGGATCGCCGCCTGCACGTTGTCCGCCGTCAGCCCGCCGGCCAGCAGCCAGGGCACGTTCCAGCGGGTGCCCGCCAGTAGGCCCCAGTCGAAGGCCAGGGCGTTGCCGCCGGGGCGGTCGGCCCCCGATGGCGGCTTGGCGTCGAACAGCAGCCGGTCGGCCACGCCTTCATAGGCGCGGGCGGCCTCAACGTCGCGCGGGTCCGCGATGGGCAGGGCCTTCATCACCGGCAGGCCGAACCTGCGCCCGACCTCGGCGACCCGCTCCGGCGTTTCCGATCCATGCAGTTGCAGGATATCGACCGCGCCGTTGCCGGTGATGGCGGCAAACTCGTCGTCGGTGGCATCCACGGTCAGACCGACCTTGAGCACACCCACGGGCACGCGCGCCGCCAGCCCGCCGGCAATGGCCGGCGTGACATGGCGCGGTGATTTCTTGAAGAACACGAAACCGACCAGATCGGCCCCGGCAGCCACAGCCGCGTCCACGGCGTCGGCCGTCTTCAGCCCGCAGATCTTGACCTGAACCAACTCAACCTCCACCCACGCTGCGGCTTCATCCACAAACCATCCACATATTCACAGCCATACCAAAAGGAGTGAATTTTATCCCCGGTAATCGTTGCCGTCCGCCGCCCTTCTGATTGGTTCAGCAGCGCGAGAACGACATGTTCACAGGGTGTTCCGGCCATAATTCCCTAGAACGGGAAGGCGGCCTTCAAGATTCTAACAGCCTACGACATGCGCCAATTTGGAAGTTGCAAAGAATGATGATCGACGATTTTCAATTCGTGGGAACAGTGAGCGCGTTAATTGTGTCTCTTCTGTACTTAGTTTTTGCCCCGACCTTTTCTGCAATCGGGAAGCACCTCAAGCGGCTCTTCTTCAAGAGTGACGATTAGCCTAACTCGTCCGCGATGCGTTTGGCCGCCGCGATGGGGTCGTTCGCCTGGGTGATGGGCCGGCCGATGACCAGATAGTCAGCGCCGAGAGAGACCGCGTCGCGCGGCGTGACCACGCGTTTCTGGTCGCCCTTGACGGACCATTCGGGGCGGATGCCCGGCACGACCAGGGTGAAGTCGGGGCCACAGACGGAGCGGATGACCTTGATCTCATGGGCCGAGCAGACGACGCCGTCCATGCCGGAGTCCTGGGCCAATTTGGCAAGCTTGGCGACCTGGGCCTTGGTCTCGTTGTTGATGCCGACCTCGATCAGGTCTTCGTCCGACAGGCTGGTCAGCACGGTGACGGCGAGCACCAGCGGACGGTGCCCCCCCTGGGCGGCGTCGGTGGCGGCCTGGGCGGCGGCCTCCATCATGGCGCGGCCGCCGGAGGCATGGACGTTCAGCATGAAGGGCTGAAGCGGCGCCGCCGCGCGCACGGCACCCGCGACCGTGTTGGGAATGTCGTGGAATTTCAGGTCCAAAAACACGGGCAGGCCGGCGGCGGCGACCTTGCGCACGCCCTCGGGTCCCTGGGCCGTGAAGAATTCCTTGCCCAGCTTGACCCCGCCCACGGCGCCCTTGACCCCCTGGGCCAGCGCCAGGGCGCCCGCCGCGTCGGTGGTGTCGAGCGCGACCAGGATGCGGTCGGCGGGGCGTTTGATGCCCGGCGCGGGGGTCGAAGACGTCATCAGGTTGGTCCCAGAGTTGGCCGTTCCGTCATTTATACTGATCCCGGCCCCGGGCGGCCATCCTCAAAAACGCCGGACGGCGCGTGCGGCCCCGGACTAGAGAATATGGCGCGAACCGGACGTCTGTGCGTCCGATGCCGGAACCGGCAGCGACGCCGCCTTGGCCTTGGCGTCGGCGGCACGGAGCTTTTCTTCCAGCATGTCGACATCGGTCTTGAGGCGCAGGATTTCCTTTTCCGCCCCGTCGGCGCGGTGGGCTTCGCGCCGGGCGCGGCCGCGGGCGGCACCGCCGGAAATCCACACCATGACCGCCCCCCAGAGAAAGCCGAGGAACAGGCCGCCGACGCCGACCAGCGCCACCGGGGTCGTCAGTTCGTAATCGAAGGGCCACAGACGCAGCACGACATCCGCGCGATTGGAGGCAGCGAACAGGATCAGCCCCAGCACGAGGGGGGTCAAAAGTATCCAGGAAAGAAGTTTGCCCACGCGCGACACCTGACGGTTGGAGATTCCGGAAGCCGCGATCCGGCCCCGGCCGGGATCAGCTGCCGTTCAGTTTTTCGCGCAGCTGCTTGCCGGTCTTGAAATAGGGAATGTGCTTGGAATCGACCTCGACCGTGGCCCCCGTGCGCGGATTGCGGCCCGTGCGCGAGCCCCGCTGCTTCACGGAGAAGGCCCCGAAACCGCGCAGTTCGACCCGGTCGCCCTGGGCCAATGCGCCGGTGATCTCGTCAAAAATGGTGGAAACGATACGTTCCACGTCACGCTGGTAGAGATGCGGATTGTCCGCCGCCAAACGGGCGATCAGTTCGGATTTGGTCATGCTGCCAACCCCAGGCGGCGGCGCGATAACGCGGTCGGCCGGGGACCTTTCCCTCACAGGTGAAAATCTACAAGGAAGGGTGCCAAAGGGAGAACACGCCGTCAAGTCTAAGTCGTTCTGAAAACAATGCTTTTTGCAGCTGCGAAGTCAGGGCGTCGCGCCACGGCAGAGGTTCGTCCGTCAGCTTGAGGTCGCGCAGGGGCAGGTCACGGGCCACACCATGAGCCGAGGCGAGCCAGTCGCGGGCCGCATCCTCGTCGCCGATGGCGTCGACCAGGCCGTTGTCCTTGGCCGCGAGGCCCGAGTAGACGCGCCCGTCGGCCAGCGCCACGACCTTGTCGCGCGGCAGCTTGCGACGGTCCGCGACCATGTCGACGAACTGCCCGTAAAGCTCCATCAGCATGTCCTGGGTCGCCTTGCGGGCGGGATCGCTAAGGCGCTCGAACGGATTGGGCTGGGCCTTCATCGGCCCGCTTTTGAACACTTCCGGCTTGATGCCCAGCTTGTCCAACAGCTGCGTCACGTCGGCGGTTTGCAGGATCACGCCGATCGACCCGGTCAGGGTGCCGCGCCGGGCGACCACATGATCCGCCGCGATGGCCACCATGTAACCGGCCGAGGTCGCGGTACCGCCCATGACGGCGACGGTGGGTTTTTTCTCGGCGACCCGGCGCAGCGCCGTGAACAGGGCCTCGCCGCCGACGAAGGTGCCGCCCGGGGAATCGACCCGGACCACCACCGCCTTGACGTCGTCGCGGTCGGCCAGATCCTTGATCGCGCGGCTGCGTTCGTCGTCGTCGAAGATAATGCCGTCGATGGCGATGCGCGCGACGTGGTCGCGGGTGAGCAGATCCCCGCCGCCGAACCGGCCGGCGCCAACCACGGCAAGCGCCGCGAAGGCGACAAGCGCCACCACGCGCCAGAACGTCAGGGCACGCTTCAGGCGGCGGCGGTCGAAGATGATGTCGGCGTCGAGGCTCATGGCGGGGCGAGTGTCCGTCGAAAATTCAAGGGCTGGCTAAGATTTCAAAGTCCCGGGCAAAAGAAAACCGGGAGCCCCCTTGCGAGGGCTCCCGGCCAATGTATCACGCCCGCCCCAAGGCAGGGCAACGGGAAAGGCGGGTTATTCCGCGCCTTCTTCCGCTTCTTCGGTTTCGTCCTTCTTGGCGGCCTTTTTCTTGGCGGCGGCCTTCTTCGGCTTTTCGTCGTCGCCTTCGGCAGCGGCCTGCGCCTGCTTTTCCTTCAGGGCAGCACCCAGGATGTCGCCGAGAGAAGCACCGGAATCGGACGAGCCGTATTCCTGCATGGCCTTCTTCTCTTCCTCGACCTCAAGGGCCTTGATGGACAGCGACAGCTTGCGGCCGGACTTGTCGATCTGGGTGATCTTGGCGTCGACCTTTTCGCCGGCGGCGAAGCGGTCGGGGCGCTGTTCGGAACGATCACGCGACAGGTCGGACTTGCGGATGAAGCCGAGCACGGCGTCATTGACCATGACTTCGACGCCGCCGTCGTTGGTCTGGGTCACCGTGCAGGTCACGACGGAGCCCTTCTTCAGGCCTTCCATCGCCCCTTCGGTCGGGTCGCCGGACAGCTGCTTGATGCCGAGCGAGACGCGTTCCTTGTCGACATCGACGTCCAGCACCTTGGCCTTCACCATGTCGCCCTTGGTGTAGTCGGCGAGGGCTTCCTCGCCCGACTTGTCCCAGGACAGATCGGAAAGGTGGGCCATGCCGTCGATTTCGCCGTCGAGGCCGATGAACAGACCGAATTCGGTGATGTTCTTGACCTCGCCTTCGACCTCGGCGCCGACCGGGAACTTGACCACGAAGTCTTCCCACGGATTGGCGTTGCACTGCTTGAGACCCAAGGAGATGCGGCGCTTGTCGGGATCGACGTCGAGCACCATGACATCCACTTCCTGAGAGGTGGAGACGATCTTGCCCGGGTGGACGTTCTTCTTGGTCCAGGACATTTCCGACACGTGCACCAGGCCTTCGACGCCCGGCTCCAGCTCCACGAAGGCGCCGTAGTCGGTGATGTTGGTGACGCGGCCGGTGAACTTGGTGCCGACCGGGTACTTGGCGGCGACGCCGTCCCAGGGATCGGCCTCAAGCTGCTTCATGCCCAGCGAGATGCGCTGCGTTTCGGCGTTGAAGCGGATGATCTGCACCTTCACGGTCTCGCCGATGGACAGGGCCTCGGACGGGTGGTTGATGCGCTTCCAGGCGATGTCGGTGACGTGCAGCAGGCCGTCCACACCACCCAGATCGACGAAGGCGCCGTAATCGGTGATGTTCTTGACGACGCCGTCCAGAACCTGGCCTTCCTGCAGGGAGGAGATCAGCTCGGAACGGGCTTCGGTGCGGGTTTCCTCCAGCACGGCGCGGCGCGAGACCACGATGTTGTTGCGCTGGGGGTCCATTTTCAGGATCTGGAACGGCTGCGGCATGCCCATCAGGGGGGACACGTCGCGCACGGGACGGATGTCGACCTGGCTGCCGGGCAGGAAGGCCACGGCGCCGTCGAGATCGACGATGAAGCCGCCCTTGACGCGGCCGAAGATCACGCCGTTGACGCGCTCGCCCTTTTCGAAGGCCTTTTCCAGGCCGACCCAGGCTTCCTCGCGGCGGGCTTTCTCGCGCGAGAGACGGACCAGGCCGTCACGGTCTTCGTAGCGTTCGACATAGACGTCGACTTCGTCACCAGCCTTGAGAACCTCGTCGGAGCCGGGGCTCATGAATTCCTTGAGCGGCACGCGGCCTTCGGACTTGAGTCCGACGTCGATGACGGCGAAATCGCCGTCGACGTTGACGATGATGCCGCGCAGCACGCGGCCTTCAAAGCCTTCGTCGTCGCCGAAGGACTCGTTCAACAGGGCTTCAAAATCTTCGTTGGAGGTAGGGGCCGCCGTGGCGGCATCGTTAGTGGCCATTGGGTTCAAACCTTTCGATTTTATCTGGCCGGCCGGTTGGTTCCGGCGGTCTGCGGTTGCACAAATGCCCACGGCACCCCGCCTTTTTCCTGGCGGTGATGTATGGGCGGTTCGTTTCGAACAGATTTGGAACGGGGCCGGCCGGGCCCAGGAATCCTGTTATTTCCGAATGATATCAAGGGCCTTGGCGAACACCTCATCGGCATTCAGGTCGCTTGTATCAAGCAGGATCGCGTCTTCGGCCGGCTCCAGCGGCGCGACGGCCCGAGATCTATCCCGGGCGTCCCGCTCGCGCATCTCTTCGAGAACGCGCGCATATATAACGTCGGGGTCGCTTTCCTGCAACTCTTTGAATCGGCGCCGGGCGCGGACCTCGTCGGACGCCGTGACGAACAGTTTCACGTCGGCGTCGGGGCAAACCACCGTGCCGATGTCGCGGCCGTCGAGAACGGCGCCCTTGGCCGCCCCCGGCGGCTGGGCCGCGAAGCCGCGCTGAAAGTCCAGAAGCGCCGCCCGCACCCCCGGCACGGCCGAGACCTTGGACGCCGCCTGGGCGACCGCGTCCGTGCGCAGATCGGGGCGTTCCAGGTCCCGGGGCTCCAGCGCCCGGGCCTCCGCCTCGGCCGCCTGGGCGTCTTCCGGGTCGGCCCCGGCCTCCAGCACCCGCTTGCCCGTGGCCCGGTACAGCAGACCCGTGTCGAGATAGGCGAAACCCAGATCGCGGGCGATGCGCCGGGCCAGGGTTCCCTTGCCCGCCGCGGCGGGCCCGTCGATGGCGATGATCATGCCCCCTACTCCCTACTGAATGTCCGCGCCGAGGCCGCGCATCATCGCGGCGAAACCCGGAAAGCTGGTCGCCATGGCGTCGCCGTCGTCGATGGTGACCGGCTGTTCCGCGACCATGCCCAGAACCAGGAAGGCCATGGCGATGCGGTGATCGAGATCGACCGTCACCGTGCAGCCGCCCCGGGGCGGCCTGCCGCCCGATCCCGTGACCACCAGATAGTCGGGCCCTTCCTCGACCTTGACCCCGGCGGCTTTCAGCCCGCGCGCCACGGCGGCCAGGCGGTCGCTTTCCTTGACGCGCAGTTCCTCCAGCCCCTCCATGCGGGTCTCGCCCTCGGCCAGGGCCGCGGCGACGGCGAGGATGGGGTATTCGTCGATCATCGAGGGGGCGCGGTCCGCCGGCACGGTGACGCCGGTGAGCGGCCCCGCCGTGACGTGAAGGTCGGCGACGGGCTCCCCCGCCTCCTCGCGCGCGTTCAAGACCTCGATCGCGGCGCCCATCTCGCGCAGCGTCGTCAGAATCCCGGCGCGCAGCGGATTGAGGCCGACATCCTTCAGCGTGACGTCCGAACCCGGGACCAGCAGGGCCGCCACCAGCGGGAAGGCGGCGGACGAAATATCGGCCGGCACGGCGACGTCGCGGGCGACGAGTTCGGGACGCCCGACCAGCGAGATGCGCCGGCCGCGCGCCGTGTCCTGCACGGTGACCTCGGCGCCGAACCAGCGCAGCATGTTTTCCGTATGGTCGCGGGTCGGCTGCGGTTCGACCACCGTGGTCACGCCGGGCGCGTTGAGGCCCGCCAGCAGCACCGCCGACTTGACCTGAGCCGAGGCCACGGGCAGGGCGTATTCGATGGGCAGCGGCTCCGCCGCGCCCTTGACGGTCATCGGCAGCAGGCCGCCGTCGCGGCCGGTGAACTTGGCGCCCATGCGCGCCAGCGGTTCCGTGACCCGGCCCATGGGCCGGCGGCACAACGACGCGTCGCCCGTGAAGGTCGCCGTCATGTCGTGGCCGGCGACGACGCCCATCATCAGCCGCACGCCGGTGCCGGCGTTGCCCATGTCGATCACGTTCTCGGGCTCGGACAGGCCGCCGACGCCGCAGCCGATGACGCGCCAGGTATTGCCCCCGGGCGCGCTCGCGTATCGTTCCGCCCGGGCCCCCATGGCGTTGACCGCGGCGGCCGTGGCCAGGACGTCTTCGCCCTCGAGCAGACCGGTGACCCGGGTCTCGCCGACACAGAGCGCCCCCAGCATCAAGGCGCGGTGGGAAATCGATTTGTCGCCGGGGACCCGCACGGCGCCCGCCAGGGCTCCCGAGGGGCCCGCCCGAAGCGGCGTCTTGGTGGTGTTTTCATCACTCACGGAAACGGGGTCTCCCCTTGAAAAAGAAGGGCTGTGGGCGGCGCTTTGCCGCCGCAGGTCTCTAGCATATCGGGCGGCCCGCCGCCAATCATCCACGGAATGTGAAATCGGCGGCATTTTGCTTTTGACAGGGCGCGGCGTTCATGGCATTGGGCACGGCAAGAAACGGATAAGAAACGGCATTCCCTTGGGGGGAATCAGGCACAACTCCAGACAGCGGGAGGCAGCCCGTGGCGAAACCCGAATGGGGCCGCAAGGTCACCTGCGCCAGTTGCAGCAATAAGTTTTACGACATGAGACGCGAACCCGCGACGTGCCCGTCGTGCGGTGCCACCAACGACCCGCTTCAGGCGTTCCGCCCGAAACGCGGCGCCGTGGCGAAACCGACACCTCAGAAGGAAGTCAAGCCCAAGGCGGCGAAGGTTCTTCCCGACGAGGATGACGACGATTTGGACGCGGTCCTGCCCGATGTCGATGACGACGACGATCTCGCCGATGACGACGTGGAAGACGTGCTCGATGACGATGAGGACGACGACCTCATCGAGGACACGGCCGACCTGGGTGAGGACGACGACGACCTGGACGAGGTCCGCGAACATATCGAGACGGAGGGTCCGGTCAAGGAATAGGGCCGGGGCACGGCCGGGGCACGAATTCGGAAACGATGCGGCGTCCTCAGCGCCCTAATGCGGGCGCCGCGTCATTTTCCCCTTGCCATCCGATCCCAACCGTCTTTATGTTCCGCGTCCCGGTTGACCGGGGGACCCGGCAGACGTATTTTCCGGGTCCCGGTTCGCCGGCGTTCCCAAATTTTCCCGCCAGGGCATCTGCCGGCGGGACCCCGTGGGGCCGTAGCTCAGTTGGGAGAGCGCTACAATGGCATTGTAGAGGTCGTCGGTTCGATTCCGTCCGGCTCCACCATCTCCCCCGTAAGGGGCGGAAACTCCTAAAAGTCTCCATATATCAGTAGGTTGGTTTGGCTAGGTGCTACACTTTTGTGTTACACTTGGGCATGACCGATATGGCGAAGTTCCCCGGCTTAAGGCAGCGAGGCAAGAGCGGCGTCTGGTACCTCCGACGGGTGGTACCGACCGACCTCCGCGATCACCTGCAGAAGCGTGAAGTCCTCATCAGCCTCGGCACCGCCGACCGCGACGAGGCGCGGCGTCTCTACCTGTCGAAGTGGGCGGAGTTCGATGACTACTTCGCCGCCCGCCGGAAGGAGTTAAGCGAGAACGGTCCTGCTGCCCTCCGGCCCCTCTCCCAACCGCAGATGCTCCAACTCGTGCGCCGTTACGTCGCCCGCAAGGACGCGGACAACATCGACGTAGGCCCGCTGTCGGACACGGACGCCATCGAGAACCAGGTGGATGACGAGCGAATGGCCCTGATGGAGTTGGAGAACCCGAAACACCCTCACCACTTACAAACCATCGACGCGGCGGTACGTGAAGCCCTCGCCATGACTGCACAGGCCACCGAGCAGGCGAGCACCGAGTACGACACCTTGCTTGAGTACGTGCGTCTGGCCCTAGTCGAACTTCATAACCGTCGGCTCCGACGCTTGAACGGCGACAAGTCCTTCACCCATATCGATGCCCTGTTCGACCCTCGTGCGAAAGCCGACGCCGTCACGCTAAAGCAGGCGGCGGACGACTGGTTGGCCGAGTACCAGACCACCCACAAGGTGAAGGCCAAGAGGATGGCGAAGGTGGACGGCACGATCAGTCTCATCCTGGAGTTCTTCGGCGCGGACACACTCGTCATTGACCTGACCTCGAAGCGGTGCAGGGACTACCGCGACATGCTCAACAAGCTGCCGCCCCATAGACACAAGCGTTACCCGAAGAAGTCCCTCAAGCAGGTGCTCCAGATCGCCGAGAGCAAGAACCTCGCACCCATCTCCTACGAGTCCCAGAGCCAGCATCTCGGCCCGCTTAAGAACATCCTGGCGCAGGCGGTCGCCGACGGCGTCATTACGAACAACCCGGCTCAGGGCCTGGAGGTGATCGCCAAGAAGACGCCCGCCGAGGACCGGCGCATGCCGTTCACGACCGAGGAGCTAACGCGCATCTTCACCGCCCCTCTGTATACCGGCTGTGTCGATGACGGATGGAACTATAAGAAGCCTGGCCCGCATCGGCCCAAGCGTGGCCGCTACTGGGTGCCGCTGATCGCCCTCTACACCGGCATGCGCCTAAACGAACTGTGCCAGCTTCGGGTCCTGGACATCCAGCAGACGGAAGGCGGAACGCCTTACCTCGCCGTCACCGAGGGAGAGGACGGCATGAGCTTGAAGAACCTGGGCAGCCGGCGCAGCATGCCGATCCACCCCGACCTAGTCCGCATGGGCTTGCTTGCCTACCACCGCCAGATGGCCAAGGCGGGACATAAGCAACTCTTCCCGGAATTGACCGTCGCATCGACGGGGTATCGGAGTGACAACTTCTCCAAGTGGTTCTGCGCGGGCTTCCTGCCGTCGGTCAACGCCAAGAAACCGGGCGACGGCTCGCACGTCTTCCGCCATAACTTCCGCGACGCCCTGCGCCGCATCGAGGCCCCGAAGGAGATCACCGACCGCTTGGGCGGCTGGCGGGACAGATCAGTGCAGGCTAGCTACGGCGCTGGTTTCGATGTGGATCACCTTGCCCGCTACCTGAACCAGATCACCTACCCTGGCCTGGACCTCTCGCACCTCTACTCGAGCTAGGTGCCGTTCCGCGTCGCCAGGCGCTCCTTATAAGCACCTTAAAGTGTACGGGCACACACCCCACTACTATAGTCACAGTCTACATCCAAGGAGGGAGAGGTAGGCGTGACCATCGCTTACAAGCCAAAGCTCGACAAGATATCCATCACGGTCCCTATCGTTGGGAAACACCTTCAAGACGACATCGTTCAAGCCATCAATGACATGAACGCGGCAGGCCCGCCGAACGGATACCTCTGGGGTAGTGGAGGGGGGTATAGGCGTGGTGTTCGCATGTACTTAGGGCCCGATGCTGGCTTCAAGCGGGGCACCTTCCTACACCTACAGGCGATGCCGTGGGGGACTGGCAAGCGCTTCATGCGACTTGAGTGGAACCCTGCCGAAGTCGGGGCGGCGGGGCTGGCTTCCCTCCAGCAGGACTTCAACCAATTCCTCCCGGACTGGCGGGAGCGGATACAGAAGGACGGTAAGGTGACCCGCGTCGACATCGCCTGCGACTTCATCGGGGTCAAGGTCGATGACGTTGTCGTCTGGTCTAAGTGGGCCAAGAAGCTCGCGATGTACACCAACGCCCAGGGGGAGACGGAGACCCTCTACCTAGGGGCCCAGGAGAGCAACCAGACGGTCGTCTATGACAGGGTCGCCAAGATAAAGCAGGATAACAAGGTGGCGAAGTACGACCTCGAAGTACAGCCCGTGCCCAAGAAGCCGATCACGCGGCTTGAACGGAGGTTACGGACAGACATCGCTGTCTCCGACCTTCTGGACATGAAGAACCCGCTCGACGGTATCTCCGTGTACGCACCCAACCCGAAGGACTTCCCCAACGCACTCTACCGCTACCCCGCCTTCCGCAACATGGCCCAGATGCGGGGCTACAAGCGGGCGGTGGCGTCTCTGCCCCCGGCCTATAGGACCAAGTACGAGAAGAAGCTTCTTGCCTCCAAGGCGGGCTGGTGGGACGCGGACAGCGTCTGGAAGCACTGGCCGCTAGCCCTCAAGAAAGCAGGTCTATTGGCCCCGTAACTGCCAGTGAAATTAACTTCACTGACTTAAACTGAGAGTCCGTTTTCTCTAAGCGCCGGGTGTGTCTGTTTAGGGAGTCTGTCCAGGGGCTTGCCTCGATTAGGTGGTCGTAGAGCCTCGAGAAAACGGACTCTAAACGCGGGTCTAGTTATTGTGGTTTCGCGTCTGTTTACGCAAGGGCTGCAACAGCACACGATTAGCTCCAGCCTATCCAGCGATTAGCCGGGACCGATCTTATCGTCCCCACGGGGTTTTGTGAGTGAACCCCATAAGAGGCTCTTGCGTCCTTGGTGGTGAGGGCACTAGTGTTCTCTTTATGTTCACATTCCGTCAAACCCATCGCCCTCTAGTTCCCGTGGTGACCCGGCACATATCCTTGCCGTTGGCTGCGTCCTGTGTCCCTGCTGGATTCCCTAGTCCGGCGGAGGACTTCGCAGATGGTGTTCTTGACCTCAACGACCTGATTGAACATCCGGCGGCGACCTTCGTTGTCCGCGTATCTGGCTGGTCTATGGCGGCAGCGGGCATCCTCGACGGCGACCTGTTGCTGGTGGACCGCAGTATAAAGCCCCGGTCCGGGCATATCGCCGTCGCGGCCCTGGGTGGGGAAATGGTGGTGAAACGCCTGCGCCGGAAGGCCGGGCGCTGGTGGCTGGTCCCCGAGGCGCAGGAGCCGGACCGCTATCAGGCGGTGGAGATGGACGAGGAGGCGGAAGTCTGGGGCGTGGTCAAGAACGTGATCCGGTGCTTGACGTGAACCGCGTCTTCGCCCTGGCTGACGTCAACAACTTCTATGCATCCTGTGAGCGGGTATTCCAGCCTGAACTGCGGGGCAGGCCCCTGGTGGTGCTGTCCAACAACGATGGCTGCGTGATTGCCCGCTCGCCGGAGGCCAAAGCCCTGGGCATAGCCATGGGGGCGCCGTTCTTTAAGCTGCGGGAGCAGCCCGGATGCCGGGACGTGCGTGTGCGCTCCGCTAACTTCACGCTCTACGGCGACATGAGCCGCCGCGTCATGGACATAATCGCTGCCAACGTCCCGGACATGGAGGTGTACAGCATCGACGAATGCTTCATCGACTACACGTGGGCCGACGAGGCGGCGGGTCGGGCACGGGCGCTGCGGGCGATGATCCTGCAGTGGACGGGTTTGCCTGTCAGCTTCGGGCTGGGTGCCACCAAGACCCTCGCCAAGGTCGCTAACCGTCAGGCCAAGACGGCGCCAGATGGGGTGTTCGCCATGCTCGACCGTGAAACGGTGGAACGCGTTCTCAAGCGGACGGACGTGGGCGATGTCTGGGGCATCGGGCGGCGTTGGTCCGCCCGGTTACGTCTTCACGGTATCGACAGCGCCTATGACCTGGCACAGGCGGACCGATGCTGGGTACGCGGCGTCATGGGGGTGGTCGGCCTACGCACGGTCGATGAACTGAACGGCCGCCCCACGGTCGTCCTAGAACACGTCACGCCGGACAAGCAGACCCTTTGTGTCTCCCGCAGCTTCGGGACCACGGTCCGCACACGTGAGGGCCTCGCCGCACGGCTTCACCACTTCACGGCGCGGGCGGCGGAAAAGTTACGCCAGGGGGATTTATTGGCGGGGGCCGTCAACGTCTATGTCCGAGGTAACCCATTCCGCCCTGACCTGCCGCAGTATACTAACAGCGTTACGGTCGGGCTTGACCTGCCGACCTCGGACACGGGGCTCATCCTGCGCGCGGTCCTGCGGGGGCTAGACCAGGTTTACCGCCCCAGCATCCCCTACAAGAAGGCTGGCGTCCTGTTGCTTGACCTGCGTAACCGGCATCACAATCCCCCCGACCTGTTCGGGCGTCCTGATCCGCGTCGTGCGCGGCTGATGCAGGCTATGGACACGCTGAACGGCAAGCACGGTGCGGGCACCATTTGTTACGGAGAAATCCCGAAGCATCGCACTTGGTACATGACGCAGGAGCATTGCTCGCGACGGTTCACGACGCATTGGCGGGAGTTGCCGGTGGTGATGGCAGGGATGGTCATTAGCGGACAGATAAACAACTCCTGAAACAGGTTTGCTATGTGTTGATTCCCCCCACATGCTCAACGTTGACATGGCCCACCAGGGGGTTACGTTTACTTGAACGGTGGTTTAACAACCTGTCACTTATATATGAAGTCAGCGGTCTCCTACGTCGCCTACTACCGCGTGAGCACCAACCGGCAGGGCCGATCCGGCCTCGGGCTTGAAGCGCAACGGCAGGCGGTGGCTGACTTCCTTGCCGGGACCGGCGGCACCCTCGCCGAGACCTTCACCGAAGTTGAGAGCGGTAAGAACGACGCCCGCCCCGAACTGGAGCGGGCCCTGGCCGCCTGTCGGGTGCGCCGGGCCGTCCTCGTCGTCGCCAAGCTCGACCGCCTCGCCCGCAACGCCCACTTCCTGCTGGGGCTCAAGGAGGCCGGCGTCGAGTTCGTGTGCTGCGACATGCCGAGCGCCAACCGCCTGACCGTCGGCATCATGGCGATGGTCGCCGAGGAGGAGGGGCGCCTGATCTCCGAGCGGACCAAGGCCGCCCTTGCCGCCGCCAAGGCCCGTGGGGTCCGCCTGGGCTCTCCCGGTAACCTGACCCCCGCCGGACGCCGCCGGGGCGCCGAGAAGGGCGCACGGGCCCGCAGGGAGTCCGCCGACGGCTACGCCACCCTGATGGGGCCCACGATCCGCGATCTACAGGCCGAGGGCGTCGCCGGGCACGGGGCCCTTGCCCGCGCCCTAAACGATAGGGGCATTCCGACACGTCGAGGTGGGACCTGGACAGCAACTCAAGTGCGCCGCCTTCTGGAACGGGCCTCCGTTCCGCTCACGGCCTGACGGTCTCCATCAAGCGTCTAACATCACGTTCCGACAATGGCTCTCCCCTCAACCCTTTAATATTCCATAGACTCGATTGGCAAACCCTTTGGTCTGGGTGATGAACGCCCAACCAAGACGGCGAAGCTCGGCAGTCCTGGCAACCGGCTATGGTTGACAGGAGGGCCTTCTCAATGACCAGCCGCTGACTCTCATCTGGGACGTGTAGAGTTATGAAGGTGATCTGCCCGGCCAAGTAGGTGCTGACCTCATCCTCCGTCGCTGAGAGCTTCGCCTCATCTATCCGGCTCGTAGCCTTGCTGTTCCACTGTTCAAGGAACGGGTCGACGGATCGGGCTAACAGTGCCCGACCAACATGCTTGCGGAAGATGCTGCGGCGTCTGCGCGGCACCCTGAAGTGTTCGTTCAGACGACCGGCAAGACCACCATCCCCGTGATGGGTGCCGATGCGAACGATGCGGTCTGTCTCGTGCGCTTCCTCCTCAGCTTCAAACATGACGTAGATACCGTCCGACGGTAGTTGATCCGCGCTGAAGTCCGCCCCGTGGCGCGGTAGGCCCGATAACCACTCGTGGAGGAGGGCGCAGGCTCTACTCATCGGTCGGCACCCATACGGCCGCATCGGCATCACCGTAGGCTGCCGCCCTACCTTCCAGGTACTCGATGCCCGCCCAGGCACATACGAGGGCGTCTATCCCGTCCTCGTAGGTCTTGAGCCCGGTCAGGGTGACGTTGTCAGGCTCCGGGAGGGGAACGTGGATGCCTTCGATCCGCTTGGACAAGGCCCTCAGGATCAGGCGGTACTGCTCAAGCAGGCGAGCCTTCTTCTCTGTCACAGACGCGCCCCGCCAGTACCTGCCCGACCTCGCCACCTTGTAAGGGAGGCGGTAGTCCGATCCCGTGAGGGCCAGGAGCGCGGGGTGTGGGTAGACCTCGACGAGGGCGGGCCTCGTACCCGCGCTGGTTCCCGCAGTGGCAAGCCGGTACTCGCTTAAGCCGTCGCGGATGGTCTCGGCGATCTTCCCCGGCCTAGAAGTAGACGGAGTATGGGCAGAGCACCCCTTCCCGCCGAAGGCACGGGAGATGGCATCGTCCGCAGACCTACGTCCGATAATGGGGGCGAGAGACAGGGGCATATCGACGGTCACTACCTCGATGGCCACGTTCCCCACCATCCGCTGGGCCACGGAGATGAGCCTGTCCGGCTCGGGGCCTCTGTCCACGTGCTTGGCGGACCAGTCCGGAGCTTCACCGTCGGGCAGGCGGTAGAATGCCTCGTAGCTGGGACTGATACCCCGGCAGCGCCACGAGCCTCCGTGGTGCGACACCACGGCGACCCCGCTCGGGTTCGTCGTCGTCCACGCTGCGTCGATGGCTAGGATTGCGGTCATGCAGGGAGCCTAACAACCCGCCCCTGTGCCAGTGAAATTAATTTCACTCGGCCTACTTCTGTGAGTCGGCCAGGGCCTTGAGCTGCTTTAGGGCGACTTCCAGATTCATGTCCGACAAGCGCTTGATGACCTGGCGGGCATCCGTCTCCAGGCCGACCCGTCTGGGAGACTGCCCCTCCATGGCCTTCGCCTGTTCGAAGAACTCGGCGATGGGTACGTCCAGATGGATGCTCAGCTTCTCCAGCGTGTCGAGGGACGGGACAGAATGGCCCCGCTCGATGTTGCTGAGCGCCTCCGGGGTCCGCTCAACCAGCCCGGCCAACTGCTCCTGGGTCAGCCGCTTGGCCTCCCGGGCGGCCTTCACCTGCCTGCCCAACGTCTGCTTTAGGTCCGTTGTCATGAACCAAAGTGTCACTTCGGAGCATACGCTTGACCATGAAGTGTAATTTAATAAGGTACCAGCAAGTAGAACTAGACTTTGTTATCCGGGGAGGGAGGCGAACTATGCGTTATGGTGCGATGCAAGTAACGACAATGGCCATTGGGCTGGCTGGGCTGTGCACCATGCTTATCATGGCACCGTGTAACGCGATGGCCGACCCTGGGTACGTCGCGCATGTCGCCTCGTACAAGAGCGCCGAACAAGCCCGACGGGGCTGGGAGGTTCTGCGGTCCCACTTCCCAGACCAACTCCAAGGTAAAACGCCTGAGATCAGGAAGGCGGACCTTGGAGCGAAGGGTACGTTCTTCCGCCTCCTCGTCGCCCCGCCGAAGCCCAAACTGGAGATCGAGTTCCTCTGCCAAGCCCTGTCCGAACATGGGCAACATTGCCGACCGATGAAGTCCGGTCCCGGCGGGGAGCCGAAGGCCGTTGCCACTCGACAAAGCCCGCCAACGACGGCCCCAATGGGGCCTCGGACTGTCGGGCGCTGGTGCGACACGATGGTTCCTGGGAACACCAAGATTAGAAGCGAGATCACCATCACCTCCACGAGCGGAGGGTCTAAGGCCGCGACGGTACGGTTCCCGGACGGATCACAGAAGGCGCGGCAACTGTCCGAGCTATCAGGGGGTAGGCTGTTGGTCGTCGACAGCAACACCGGAGACCAGTACCGCATCTCCGAAGGTAGCGGCGACTTGGAGCTATCTGACAGGGATGGCTACATTAGGTCGGCCCGACGCCTGGAGAATTCCCCTCGGCCTGGAGACTGCCTGCAGTAGCACGGCGCCTTCACCCCCGTCAGGCTGCTGAAGCTTACGGCCAAAGTTCCCATTTTGTTCTAGAACGTAGATGCGATCTTGCGTATCTTGTGTCCAAAGGAGACACAGGGACACAACATCTACATGGACTCGCTAACCCAAGAACAACGTAGTGACCGCATGAGCCGTGTCCGAGGGCGTGACACCAAGCCCGAGATGACGGTTCGACGCATGGTTCACGGCATGGGATACAGGTACCGCCTGCACGGCAAGGGGCTGCCGGGCAAGCCCGACCTGGTATTCCGGCCCAAGCGCAAGGTTATGTTCGTTCACGGGTGCTTTTGGCACCGACACCCCGATCCCGAATGCCCCCTGGCGCGGATGCCAAAGAGCCGCCTGGATTTCTGGAAGCCCAAGCTAGACGGCAACCGAGAACGGGATATAAGGACTCAACGGAAGTTAGAGGACCAGGGATGGAACGTGATGGTCGTGTGGGAGTGTCAACTCCGAGATCGTGAAGCCCTCGGGGCACGGATTAGGGAGTTCCTCGGATGAAGTCGGTGGAGTTGTTTGCGGGTGCGGGTGGCCTTGGCATGGCGGTGGCCCACTCAGGCTTCAAGGCGGCGGCCGTGATCGAGCGAGACCGGTGGGCTTGCGATACCATCCGCGAGAACAAAGCTCGGGGCCATAAGTCCGTGACCCAATGGCCCTTGTTCGCTGGTGATGTCCGTGAGTTCGATTATAGCTCCCTTGAGGGCACCATCGACCTTGTAACCGGCGGACCTCCCTGTCAGCCCTTCTCCCTGGGCGGCAGGCACCGCAATCGCCTTGATGATCGCGACATGTTTCCCGAGGCGATCCGCGCGGTGCGGGAACTTCGACCCAAGGCGTTCGTGATCGAGAACGTGAAGGGCCTGACTCGGGCGACGTTCGCCAATTACACCCAGTATATCCAACTTCAACTCAAGCACCCGGAACTGGTTATAGGGCGAGGCGAGTCCTGGATTGATCATTTGCATCGGTTGGAGCGCGAGGAGACCGGAGGCGTTGCCGGCGGGCTTCACTACAACGTCGTGATGGAGGTGAAGAACGCCGCAGACTTCGGTGTTCCGCAGAAGCGCGAGCGTGTGTTCATCGTCGGGTTTAGGAACGATACGGGTGTGCGATGGTCGTTCCCCAACGAGACCCACTCCCACGACGCTCTCCTCTGGTCTCAGTGGCGGGATGGCGTTTACTGGGACCTCCACCGGGTGGCCAAGAAGGACCGGCCCGAGGGTGGACGTGGCCAGCAACGAGCCCTCAAGTTATCCGGCAAGCCCAACTTGGACGCATGGCGGACGGTGAGGGACGCCCTGTCGGACTTGCCCGATCCAGAGTTCGACCCTGACGGCGCCGCCAAGTATTTGGATCACCGGTTCCAGCCTGGAGCGCGTTCCTATCCTGGCCATACGGGGAGCCCGCTCGACGAGCCCGCGAAGACCCTTAAGGCCGGGGTTCATGGGGTCCCTGGGGGGGAGAACATGCTGCGTCGTCCGGATGGAAGTATCCGTTACTTCTCGGTTCGGGAGTCCGCTCGATTGCAAACCTTCCCCGATGACTACGTGTTCCACGGCTCCTGGACGGAGACCATGCGCCAGCTTGGTAACGCTGTACCGGTGGAACTCGCCGAGGTCATCGTGGGGAGTGTGCGGAAAAGCCTTAAACGAACCGCATGATCTTGTCGTAGATGCGACGAGAGACAGGGTCGAGTGGCGGATCAATCAATTGAGCCGCAGTCTCCCGTATCTTGTCGAAGGCCTCGCGAGCTCGATCCTCAAGTCCGGCTGGACGTCCACCGCGCCCTGGATGAAGCGAGTCCCATAACGACGCTAGCCCCGCCATGCGCGGGCCACCGACGGCGTTGCTACCAATGCCCATTCCATTCCAAGGTGGCCTAAAGGCCATAATCAGGATCGACTCTGCCAAAGCAATGTAGGCGTCTTGAAGCACCAGATAGCGACACTTAAAGTCGGTGACCTCAAGGTTTGCAGCTTGCTCAATGGACCGCGCGTGTGTGCCGATGCGGGAACGGAGTTCCGATGCTGTTGAGGGGGTGGGCGAGAAGCCCTGTCTTGCGTTACGTCTCAATGCCCTTCCGACGTAAACCGGGAAGATGAACCGACCGGCGTCAAGCGCCTGGAGCGATTGATACGCTTCATGGTTGCCCGTGTAATAGAGTGTGTAGATACCAGGGCCCCTGAAAACTTCCTCTGGCGGTACTGCAGCCACCGGCTGTTCTAGAAGCTCAACGGCTAGCGTCACGCCGATGTTCTCTACAGCGAGTGGGTCGAATGGTTCGTGTGAATTATCACTCAAGGCCATGGCCCCATTTGCTTCAATGACTACACCCGGGGTGGGCGCGGTGCTACAACTCATAGGTTGCAGTCTAACTTGGAGGGCGGTCAATGAGTAGGTGGAAAGACCTTTTGGACAGCCATGCGGTTCACCAGACCCTGGGTGAGCTTGAGAAGGCGATTGAAGGCGACCTCAAGGGAGACACGGAAGTGGAACTCACCGAGAGGCGTCGTCTTGTTAAGGTCATACAAGCGTGGCGCAATATACTGACGAAGGTAGACCCTGAGTTGGTTCATATGCAGCGGCTGGACAATCTTAACAACCACCTCGCTCAACACGCCTTGACCCAAGCAAAGGAATACGCCAACTCGGGCAACCTCTCGAGCCTAACGGCGGCCAACGACAACCTCACGACGCAATTGACTGAACTGGCCATTCTCTTAGCTATCGGAGCATCACAAGGACCAGTAAGTGATGTCACCACGAAGTTAGACGAGCAAGTTGATGCATTTGCGAAACGCGTTGCACAGAAGCGGGAGGATCTTGAAGCACAGCTAGCTGCCACTAGTAAGGCGGTCGCTGAGAAGGATCAGGAGTTGGTCAAAGGACTTGCTGCCAAGGTGCAGGAACTTAAAGACCTCGAGGCCAACATCGAGACCAGAAGGCAAGAGACCGACCAGCGCCTATCAGAGTGGCAACAGCAGTTCTCGGAGGCGCAGGACCGGCGCCAAACTGAGTATGGGGAGTGGTCCAAAAAGCTAGCGGAGGAATCCAGCGCCGCCGTGAAGTCTGTCGTCGACGGGGTCGATAACCAGTTGAAAGAGAAGCATCACAACTACGTTCAGCAAGTCGACGGGTATTTGGCGAAAGCCAAGGAGAACCATGATGCCATCCGTAAGCTGCATGAACTGTCGGCTCAAGACAGTGTCGCTGGCGGATACGTGAGCAATGCCAAGAAAGAGGGGGAAGCGGCTGGTAGATGGCGCCTGGCGACAGTCGGGTTCATCCTCGGGGCCGTGGGCTGGCTCTTCCACAGCTATCCTGGGGCAGGGGTAGCTATCCATTGGGAGGCCGCACTCGGCGTGCTTCCCATGACAGGCGTCTTGTTGTTCGGGGCGGCGTATTCAGCACAACAATCCACTCGTCACCGGGCCGTAGAGGTTCAGAACCGACGCTTCGCCTTGGAGATGGCGGCGATCGACCCCTATGTTCAATCACTCGATCCCGAAATCCAGAAGGAACTGAAGAAGGAGTTAAGCAAGCGCTTCTTCGGTCATGGTGAGGCCCAGGATGGTACGTCGATCTATGATGAACATGCGATGAACCACCTTGTTCAGACCGTATCGAAGCAGTTGAAGCCCATTGCTGACCTCATAAGCGTCATCCGGAAGTGACGTCTAGTATCGACCTAAACAGCTTGGCAACTGCCGCTATTGCACTTCTAAGTGCAGTAGTGGGTGGCTTCATATCTCTCTGGGGGACCGCCTACCTAGAGAGGCAACGGGAGGCACGTGAACGGCAGAACCTTGCCGCCGCCCTGATCGCAGAGCTCGAAGGACTGATCCACATTGAACAGGAAGTTGGGTACCGCGCCGAGTACCAGAGATGTTTGGACCAGATCAAGGCGGGGCAACCTGAGCCGATGCCCAACTATGGGTACGAATGGGACGGGGGCCGAAGTGTCTACTACACCAACTTGCCCCGCATCGGCATCTTGCCCGAGAACGTCACTAGTAAGCTGATCCGGGGAGCGGGGGCCTTTCAAGTAGTCGTCGTGGATCGGCAGCGTATGGACCGGGGTGACTGGAACACCCAGACGCCAGAGCGCCGCGCAGACATGCTTGCGCGTCACCTGCAGATGTACGATCAAGTCATGGCGTTGTGTACGGAGATCGTCGCTGACCTTCGGAAGGTGGGCTAAGTCTCACCGGGTGCAGCCCAGGCGCGATGACTCCCCTGGGCACGTACCAGCACTCCCCGCTACCCCACGCCACCCGGACCACCTTCCACCCCCCTCAGCGGCCCGCAGAAGGCCTCTCAGCGCCCTTTCCGGGACTGTCGACGGTGGGCCAAGACGAACTTAGGGCTTCCATCTGCTACACTTTCGGGGTACGATTAGGGTGTAGCGCAGTCAGTTAACCTACTGCAATAACAATGGCTTTAGGATTATCGGACTTAATCCGTCCGGCTCCACCATTTCAACCCCTTGGGCAACCAAGGGGTTTTCGTTTGCCGGTCTGCCGGCCGCCCTCCAGCTTTCTCCATCTTTCGCCGCCTGTGCCGAAAACATGCCCGCAGGCCGCCGGTCGCGGTCAGGGGGCGTGCCGGGGGCTTGTGATCCATCCCGGCGCAGGGCGCGTACAACCCAGGAGTCGAGTAACCAATCAAACGATTAGGTCCTGGTGACGCGTGCGTGTGATTTTTTCCGCTGTTCTTGCCGCCTTATTCATCGTCGCGATCCCGAAGCCCGGGGCTTCGGACGCGGCCACGCGTCATGCCGGCACGGCGGGTCAGGCGGCCGATGGCCGCGACGAGATCCGCTTCGACGTCTATCGTAACGGAACCCGCGTCGGTTTTCACCGCGTGGGGTTTCAGGCGGGAGACGGCGGGCTCACCGTCGACGCGCAGTTCGAGATCCAGGTCACGTTTCTGGGCATCACCGTCTATCGTTATCGATACGATTCCAAGGCGTTGTGGACGGATGGCAGCCTGTCCGCGATCCGGACAACCGTCGATGACGATGGCGCCGTCTTGGAGGTGCAGGCCCGGCGGATCGGCGGGCGCTTCTATGTTGCGGCCGGTGACGCCGCCTATGAGACCGCCGCACCCCTGTTCCCGACAAACCACTGGAACGCGAGGGTTCTTGGACAGGACCGGGTCCTCAACACACTGACGGGACAGGTCAACAAAGTGCGGATCGAGGCGCGCGGGCCCGCGCGCGTGGAAACGGAACGCGGGCCCGTCGCCGCGACCCATTATGCTTATACCGGCGATCTCAACACCGACGTCTGGTACGACGCGGCGGGGCGTTGGGTGAAAATGCGGTTCCAGGGCCGGGACGGCTCGTTGATCGACTATGTCTGCCGCCAATGCCAGGCCGGCGCCGGCAAGAGGACAGCGGGATGATCGAGACCGACCGTCCCAAGGTGGCCTGGGTCACCGGCGCCGGAAAGGGTATCGGGCGCGCCCTGGCCCTGCGCCTGGCGCGCCAAGGCCATGCCGTCGCCGCCAGCGCGCGGTCGGAGCAGGACCTGATCTCCCTGGAGCAGGTTGCGGATGGCGGCCGCATCACCGGGTTCCCTCTGGACATCACCGATGCCGGACGCGCGGACGTCATGGTCGAGGTTATTGAAAACCGGCTGGGTCCGCTGGACCTCGTGGTCCTCAATGCGGGGACCCACCGGCCAACCCCGGCGATGGAATTTTCGGCGGCCGAGGCGCGGGGCGTCATCGACACCAACCTGTCGGGAACATTGAACTGCCTGGCGCCGGTCATGGCGCGGTTCATGGCGCGCGGTGCGGGCCAGATCGCCGTGGTCGCCTCCCTCGCCGGGTATCGGGGGCTGCCCGGGGCGGCCGCCTACGGCGCGTCGAAAGCCGGGCTCATCAATCTGTGCGAGGCGCTGCGCCCGGAGCTGGCGGCGGCGGGCGTGGACCTGCGCCTCATCAATCCGGGGTTCGTGAAGACGCCGCTGACGGATAAGAACGATTTTCCCATGCCCTTCCTGATCGACGTCGAGGAGGCGGTGGACCGCATCATCGACGGACTGCACGGCGACAGCTTCGACATCGCCTTTCCCCGGCGGTTCGCCCTGCTGATGAAGCTGCTGCGGCTGCTGCCCGATCGCTTGTTCTTCGCCGTCACGCGACGCATGCTGCGCCCATGATCCCGCACCCGACCGACGCCGCCGACCGTTACCGGCGCTACCTGGAAACGCTGACCCCGCAGACGCTCGACGCCCTGGGGGATCATGTCACCGCCGATGTCCGTTTCAAGGACCCCTTCAACGATGTCCGCGGGCGGGACGCCATGCGCCGGGTGTTCGAACATATGTTCGAGAACGTATCCGACATCCGCTTCACCGTGCATGACATGGCGCTGGACGGCACAACCTGTTTCATGAACTGGCGGTTCGCGGGCCGGCTGGGCAATCGGGAATGGGCGTTCGACGGGGCCAGCGTCATCACCCTGGGAGCGGACGGAAAAGTCACCTGCCACGTCGATCATTGGGATGCGGCGGCGGCGTTTTACGAGCGGCTGCCGGTTATTGGATGGCTCCTCGCGCGGATTCGTGGGCGGTTAGCCATTCGCTGAGAACCGCCCCGGACATGTGCAGGGCCTTCTCGGGCTTGATGAAGGCCAGGGTGACCGACCCCACCTCGATCCCGAACTTGCTGACCTTGGCGCGATTGATCAGAACGTTCGACGGCTGCAGAAACATCCAGTCGTCGAATTGGACGCGAACGGTGCCGTCGCCGACCTTCAGGTCCATGTCGTACCGCCAGTTCAATGCGTTGCCGTAGGCTTCGCCCTTGGCCTTGCCGATCACGTCGTCGGCTTCGCCTTCGTAGCTGTGATCGCCGGTCTTGCGGATGCGCCACACGCGGCGGTCGGTCTCGCCGTCGGAATACTGAAAGCGTTCGTCCAATTGCAGGACCGTTCCGTCCCAGGTGCCCGTGATCTCCACCACGAACTGCCGCCGCAGGGTGCCGAACCGATCTTCGAAAATGCCCCAGGCTTTCGTCGACCCTTGGAAGTAATCCTCGATCAACAGGACGGGGGACTGGTCCTTGAACTCAACGGGTTTCATCTTTGTACATCCGTTCAACATCAGAAAAGCGGCAACGGCGGTGACGATGCGTCCAACCATGGTTTGGTATCCCGGGTCTGTGGTTCAAGCGAGCCGGCGGCGGATCGCCCGTTGCCTGTCGGCGGTCAGAGGAAACCGCCACATGGTTCCGATCGCCACACCCTTTATTACGATGGGAACAACGGCATAGATCACGGTCAGCGCCAGGATTCCGCCGCGGCTGGGCGCATCCGGATCAAACCCCAGCGCGGCGACGCCCGGCAGGGCGAGCCCCACCGCCGCCGCCAGCGCCAGTTTCGTGCTCATCCCCCAGAAGGCGAATTGCAGGCCGGCACGGTCCACGCCCCCACGCAGGCGTCCGTAATCGATGACGTCCGCCTGGATCGACGGCGGCAGGGAAAGGTCGGCGCCCAAGGCGGCCCCGGTCACCACGCAGACCACGGCGAAGGCCGCGAAAGCACCGGCCGGCAATATCGGCACGGCGGCAAAGGCAAGACAGGCGGCGATCATCGCCAGGCACCACAGCCGATGCTTGTCCATGCGATGGACGAGCATCAACCAAGCAGGGATCGAGATCACGGCGGCGAGGAAATAGACGAGGATGAATAACGCCCGCTGGTCCGGGCCGGCCCCCAAGCCATATTGCAGATACACCAGGAACAGAACCGCCGGGATACCGTTGGCCAGACCGTTGGCGAACCAGGCAAAAAGAAGCCGGACAAACGGCTTGTTGCGGACCAGCCCAACCAGCGCGGCCGCGATGCGGGCCGGACTCGCGGGAACGGGTAGCCTGCTGGGGGCGGCCTTTTCCGGGACGGCCCACAGCAAAAGCGGGATCACGGCGACCCCGCCGAGCACGGCGACCCAGACGATGGCGGCCATGGCGTCCCGTTCGCTGCGCCCGGCCTCCGTCAGGGACGAGGACAGGGCCGCCGCGCCGACGATGCCGATCAGGCCCATGGCCTCCCGCCAGGACGTGACGCGCGATCGTTCGTGATAGTCGCCGGACAGTTCGGCGCCCCAGGTCAGATAGGGCACGGCGACCATGGTCCAGCCGCCATAAAGGACCATCGACCAGATCAGCAGATACGCGGCGCCGGCGCCGTCGGGCGGCATCAGGACCTGCCACAGGCCGCCGCCGGCGATGACGGCGCCCACGGCGATCCAGGGCTTGCGGCGGCAGCCGGCGATCCGCGTCCGGTCGCTCAGGGCGCCGATCAGCGGATCGGTGACCGTATCGAACAGCCGCGCGGCCAGAAGAATCCATCCCACTGCCGTCAGCCCCAGGCCGAGCTCGATCCCGTACAGCGTCGGCAGGTGAATGTAGACCGGGATGACCGGCAGCGAGACCACGACCGCCGGCAAGGCATAGGCCAGCAGGATGCGCCGGGGCAGCGGCGTGGCGGCGTCCCGCGTCACCCGGCGTCGATCACGAACTGGCCGACGTCGATGCGCCCGGCATCGAATCCCGCCTCGCAGTACTTCAGGTAATAATGCCACATGCGGCGAAAGCGTTCGTCGAAGCCCAGCTTCTTGATCTCGGGCCAGGCGGCGAGGAAGTCCGCGTCCCAGCGGCGCAGCGTTTCCGCGTAGGACGGGCCGAAGAAGAACACGTCGGTCAGCCGCAGGCCGGCCCGGGCGACCGCGTCGGCGAAGGCTTGCGGGCCCGGCAGCATGCCGCCCGGAAAGATGTAGCGCTGAATGAAATCCGGAGAGCGGCGATAGCTTTCAAAATACGCGTCGTCGATCGTGATGATCTGCAGCCCCGCGCGGCCGCCGGGCGCAAGGCGCGCTTTCAGGGTGTTGAGATAAGTCGGCCAGTAGGCCTCGCCCACGGCCTCGAACATCTCGATCGAGGCGATCTTGTCATAGATGCCCTGTGTGGCGCGGTAATCCTCGATCCGGATGTCGACCCGGTCGGCCAGGCCCAGATCCGCCATGCGCGCCCGCGCGAAGGCCGCCTGCTCGACGGACAGGGTCAGGCCCGTGACGCGGCAGCCGAAATCGCGCGCCGCGATCTCGGCGAAGCCACCCCAGCCGCATCCGATCTCAAGCACGTGGTCACCGGGCCGCAGGTCCAGGGCCCGCGCCAGGCGTTCATACTTTCGCCGTTGCCCGTCCGCCATGGGTTCGTCCGGCGCCTCGAACAGAGCCGACGAATAGGACATCGTCTCGTCCAGCCAGTGGCCATAGAACGCGTTGCCCAGGTCGTAATGGGCAGCGATGTTGCGGCGGCTGCCGCGCAGCGTGTTGGCGTGCAGGGCATGGTGCAGGCGGCTCAACAAACGAACCGGCCAGGGTTGGCGGAGGACTTCGGTCAAGGCGCGTTCATTGCGCAGGCTGAGATCCAGAACCGCCGCCAGATCCGGGCTGTCCCAGTCCCCGGCCATGTAGCCTTCGGCCACCCCCATGTCGCCGCCCAGCAGCATGCGATTGACCAGGCGCCAATTTCGGATGCGCACCGTCGCTTCCGGTCCGGGTGCGGCGCCGTCGACGGTCACCCGCCGGCCCGACGGCAGGACGACATCCATCCGGCCGACCTGCAACCGCGCCAAGGCACGGCGCAACAGCCGCTCGCGGACACCGGGAGACAGGGTCTCTTCGGCGGAGCGGGCACCCGAGACGGAGTCAGAAACCGATTTCGCAATGGCGTCACTCATGTCTCGTTACGTTCCATTCTCTTCAATGCTGAATTGGACACGGCGCACGGCCGGCGAATGCTTGAATACGGGCAGGCCCTTGAGCCACAGCTTCAAGGCCTCCCAATGGATGCCCGCCATCACCTTCAGCGTCAGCAGCGGAAACCGGATCAGGGCACGCGTTAGGCCGCGCGGAGAGAACGGACGGCGGTCCCCCGCGAAGGACGCCGCCAGCAACAGCCCGTCGCTGTCCTCCTGGCGGATGACGATGCGGACGGTCTCGCCCGGGGGCACGATGCGGAACTGATAGGAGGCGTCCATACCGATGAAGGGCGAAACATAGAGTGCCTTGGCGCAGGACTGCTTGATGACCGGGCGGCTTTGATCGGCGACTGGAATCACATAGGTATGGCGTTCCTTGAAGGTGTTGCAGACCTCGTAAAGGATGGCGGTCAGCGCGCCCGATCGCCGGTAGCAAAAAAACACGCTGAGCGGATTAAAGGCATATCCGAAGATACGCGGATAACAGAGTAGGCGGATCGGCCCGCCGTCCGGATCGATGCCGGCCTGACGCAGGTGCCGTTCGGCCCAGGGGCGCAGGGCGCTGCCGTCCGCCGGCCCGTGATCCCGGTCGTGGAAAGCCAACGGCGCAAATCGGTTGTGGCCGAACAGGCGGGTCACCTTGCTGAGCGCAGACAGTTCGTCCAGATCAAGCAGCATGGAAAACACCGAATAGCGGAGCCGATGGGGCTTCGGCCGTTTTCGTTGATGCACCACGTCGCCTTCGTAGATTGCCGATGCCAACGTCATTTCGCCGCAACCTCCGCCGGTCGGGTCACCGTTATCCGACCGTTCTCGTCGTCGACCGTCCAGGGCCGGCGCATGCCGCCCAATTGTTCCGCCACGGCGAGACCCGATTGCAAGGCGTCCTCGTGAAAGCCGTATCCGAAGTAGCTGCCGCAATACCAGGTGCGCCGGTGCCCCTGCAGCGACCACAACGTTTCCTGCGAGCGGAGGGCCGCTTGATCGAAGAACGGATGGGCGTATTGAAATTCCCGCAGCACGGAGCCCGGCGCCGGCTCACGCACCGGGTTCAGGGTCACGAACAAGGGCGTGTTCGGGTCCAGGCCCTGCAACGGGTTCATCCAATAGGTGACGCAAAGGGGATCGCTCTCTGCTGCTGTTTGTTCGCCGCCGATGAAGTTCCAGCTCGACCACACGCGCCGCCGTTTCGGCATCAGGGAAGGATCGGTATGAAGAACCGCGCGGTTGTCCGTATAGGACCATGCCCCAAGCAGGTTTTCTTCCCGTGCGTCGCGGTCGCTCAGCATCGCATGGGTCTGGTCGGCGTGGGCGGCCATGACGACATGGTCGAAGGCCCGGCATTCGCCGTCGTTCGCCACGACCAGGACCTTTCCGGGGTGCCGCGTGACCTCGCGGACACCGCCGTAATGAATGCGCTCGCGGTAGGGTTCGGTCAGCCGTTTGACGTATTCCCGCGATCCGCCGTCGACGGTGCGCCATTGCGGGCGGTCCGTCAGGGTCAGCAGGCCGTGGCTGACGAAAAAGCGAATGAAGGCCACCGCCGGATAGGCGCGCATCTCCCGGGCGGTGGTCGACCAGATGGCCGCACCCATCGGCAGTAGATGGTCTTCGATAAATGCGTCGGAATATCTGTTTGCGGCCAGGTAGTCGCCGAGGCTGAGGCCCGCCGACGGCGCATCATCGAGATGCCCCGGCGCGTCCCGGTAAAACCGCAGAAGGTCGCGGACCATCCGCCAGAACCGGGGACGCAGGAGGTTGCGCCGCTGACCCAACAGTCCGTTGAGATCGGTGCCGGCGTATTCCAGTCGGCCGCCGTCCAAGGAGGCGGCGAAGGACATGTCGCTGTCCTTGGTCCGCACGCCGAGATGGCGGAACAAGGCCGTCAGGTTCGGATAATTCCGTTCGTTGTAAACGATGAAACCCGTGTCCACGGGAACCGGCCCCGCCGCCGTCGCGGCGTCGACCGTGTTCGAATGGCCGCCCGGGTGGGGCTCTTTTTCATAGACGGTGACATTGTGCCCCTGGCTCAACAGCCAGGCGGCCGACATGCCGGCGATGCCGGTGCCGATCACAGCGATATTCAGGCGTTGACCATTTACCAACGGACTATCGAACACCGGCGCTGCCTTTCTGGATTCACGCGCCATTCTGATGATAGGGGCGCGGCTGCAAGAACTGTTATCTGGAGTTACGGTCCCCGGTCGTTCATGGATCACCCCGATGAGCAGAAAATTACACCGAGTGATCCGCCCCGCCGCATGCCGCGTACAAGTCGTCATGGATGGTAATTTCGCCGCGTGTGGTGCAGGTTTGTCCGAAGATATGGGTCGGCCCGCGCACACTTGTCCCGTTCACATCCGGCAAGGGCGCCGCGGTCCGCGGCAGAACCTAGGGGGCGCTTTGCAGTCGATGGATGATTTGATCGTCGCGGTCGCGCAGCACAGGGACCGTGCTGCGTTCCGCGAACTGTTCGATCACTTCGCCCCCCGGCTGAAAGCCTTCGTCATGCGCCAGGGCCTCGACAGCCAGATGGCCGAAGAGGTGACTCAGGAAGCCATGGTCCGCGTGTGGCAAAAGGCGCAGCAGTTCGATCCGTCGAAGGCGCGGGCCTCGACCTGGATTTTCACGATCGCCCGAAATCTGCGCATCGACTTTCTGCGTAAGAGCTACAGACCTGAACCGGACCCCGATGACCCGGCGATGGTGCCCGACGCCGAACCCGGCGGGTTCGCCCACGTGGCGCAGGCGCAGGAAGCGGAACGGTTGCGGGCCGCCATCGCGGTGCTGCCGGATGATCAGCGGGTTGTCCTGCACCTGGCGTTCTTTGAGGAAAAGACCCATCCCGAAATCGCCGAGCAGTTGGGCATTCCACTGGGCACCGTCAAATCGCGTATCCGGCTGGCATTCAAACGTGTTCGGTCGGAGCTTGGAGAAGACCAATGACCATCGCGCATCACCCGAGCGAAGAACTCCTTCTTGATTATGCCAGCGGCGCCCTGACGGAATCCTGGAGCCTGGCGGTCGCGACCCACCTGGCGCTGTGTCCGGAATGCCGCCACGAGGTCGCCCGCATGGAAGCCGTGGGCGGCGGCCTGTTGGACGCCTTGACGCCGACCGCCTGTTCGGACGCCGCGTTCGACGCGGTCCTGGCGCGGCTGACGGATGGCGCCGACGCGGCGCCGATCACCGTCCCGCGCGAGACCCTGCATGAAACAGCGGGGCCCGCCCCCGTCCTGCCGGACCCCTTGCGCGGATATATCGGCGCCGATCTCGACGGCGTCCCTTGGCAGCGTCTGGGATTGGGCGCCTACCAATGCCTTGTCCGAACGGAAGACGGCGTGACGGCCCGGCTGTTGCGGATCCCGGCGGGCCGGCCGGTGCCCGAACATACCCACCGCGGCCAGGAATTGACTCTGGTGCTTCGGGGGGCGTTCTCCGATCAGACCGGACACTATGGAGCCGGGGATTTTCAGGAAGCGGACGAGCATATCAAGCATCAGCCCCATGCGGCGCCTGGGGAAGATTGTATCTGCCTGGCAATAACGGATGCGCCCCTTCGGTTCCGGTCCCTGGCGGCGCGCCTCGTCCAGCCTCTTTTGGGCATCTAGACGGCCGGGTCTCCCTGCCCGCGCCGACGCTAGGGCCGGTGCCCGTGGGCTTCCGGCGCCCCCTTGTAGTGATGATGCAGATCGTCGCGGCCGAAATCGTTCGCCGGGTCGCGCCACAGACTGTGGATGTGATTGGCGGCGTTCTGCGAATTGTCGAATTCGATCAGCAGACGCGGGCCGTGGATGCGGTAATAGAAAGCCGCCCCCTCGGCCATGGGCCCGGCCCAGGCGACGCGGGTGTCGGCCCAGCCGGCCCGCACCAGGTCCATGTAGGGGCGGCCGACCTCGTCGCGGGCAAGGCCCACGTAGGTGCGGATCAAATCGGTCAGCAAGGCCTGCTGCGGCGGGCTGAGGGCCTCGGTGGGCAGGCCTTCGGGCACCGCCAGGGCATCGCCCCGGCCGGGGCCGGCGACCACGTTGCCGAGGGAGCGTCCTCTCAGGAGGGCCCGCTCGCGCTGGCCCGCATCAAGGCTGGCCGCGAAGCGCAGCGCCAGGACATATTCATCGCGCTGCACGCGCTCGCCCTTGCGGGGGCCGCCGGGAATTTCCGCCGGGTTGGTGCCGAGGAAGACCGGCGTCAGCGACACCGCGCCGGGCGCGGCGACGGTGACGTTGACCGACAGGTGGTGGCCTTCCAGGCGCCAGCCCCAGGGATGCCGGCCCGGCACGCCGAATACCGATATGAAATATTTTTCCGGGTCGCGGTAGTCGAGGGACGAGCCTTCGACCTCGGCCAGAACGGCCTCGAGCGCCATGATCGCCTCGGCCTTGGCCACGCCCGGCGCCGACAGGGTGCTGCGCATCAAGGCCGCGGCCGCCGCGCGCTGGGGTGGCGTCATGTCACGGATCGGGACGCCCTTGCGGTATCCCGGCGTATAGGCCCAATCGAACCGCTCATCCTCCGTGAACGCGAACGTCCCCGCGGCCGCCTTGTCGCCCATGGCTTGTTGCCAGGCCCGGGCGGCGTCGGCGATGGCGGCATCGACAGGCGCCGCGCGGACGGGCGGCGCGCCGAGCACGGCCGCGGCGATTCCGGCGAAAAGCAGTCGTCTCCACATGTACAAGACATAATGCGTCCTGGCCGATGCCGCAATCGGCGCCGCGTTCCGGTATCGGCAGGAAATGTACGTCGGCGAGCCCCGATGTCTGAACGCCCGGCGGGCGGGCCCCATCATCACAATCCCGCTAGCCTCGCCGTCCATAGACCCCTTCGCCTTGATTGGTCGGCGCTTGCCCCCTATCGTCGATTCCCAAGGGGGGCGGCAGCAAGAGCCGCCAGCCCGGCCGGGACCAATCCCCGCCGGGACCGTAACGGCGGGGACTGGGAGGACTTCAATGACCGACAAGGTAAAATTCGGCGTGCGCCTGACCGTGCAGGGCGAAATGGGCGCGACGTCGTCCGGTTTCGACTATGCCCTGGAGATGGCCCGCGTGGCCGAGGATCTGGGCTTCGATTCCGTGTGGATCCCCGACCATGTGGAGAACGCGCATCTCGACCGTTCCAAGCCGATCCTGGAATACTGGACGGCCATGACCGCCATCGGCGCCCTGACCAAGCGCGTGCGCCTGGGCGGCCATTCCATCAACAACACCTTCCGTCATCCGGGCCTGACGACCAAGATCGCCTGCACCCTGGATCACATCACCGGCGGCCGCGTGATCCTGGCCCCCGGGTCGGGCTGGTTCGCCGCCGAGGCCAAGTCCTACGGCTTCACCGAATGGTCCGACGACGGGCTGGAGCGCATCGCGCGTCTGGACGAAGGGCTTTCCATCTACCGCGGCCTGATCGAATGCGAGGATGCGAACGGGTTTTCCTTCGACGGCCGGTTCTATCAGCTGAAGGACGCCTTCTGTCATCCCAAGCCGCCGCAGAAACCCTATCCGCCGATCTGGATCGCCGGCGATTCGCCGCCGACCCAGGAATTGATGAAAAAGCACGGCGACGTCTGGTTCATGTATTCAAAGGCCCCCCCTGTGGTGAAGGAACTCGTCGACGGCATGAAGGCGGAGCTGACGGAGCGGCCGTTCGAGGTCGCGATCTCCGCCGTCGGCCTGGCCGACAAGGGGCCCGAGGAAACCCGCAAATGGGCCGAGATGTACGCCGAGGAGCGCAAGCACCGTTTTCCCATCCCGCCCACGGTCGACGACGTCATGGAATCGAACCTGATCGGCGACGTCGCCCAGGTCCGCGACCGCATCGATCAATGGATCGACGCCGGCGTCAACCACATCGTGTTCCAGCCCATGCCGCCCATGGAAGGCACGCGGTTCTTCGGCGAGAAGATCATCCACCACTACATGTAAGCGGCGGCGCGGCGGCGCGGACGGGGGACGCGGCGTTACTGCCCGGCGTCGGCGTCGCCGACCGTGCGGCTTTTGGGAAAGCGCACGGTGACCGTCGTGCCCTTACCGGGGGCGCTGTCGATCTCCAGGCTGCCGCCGTGTTCCTCGGTCAGGGAGTGGACCAGCGACAGGCCCAGCCCGAAGCCCTCGTGGGCGCGGGTGAAGGCGCGGTGGGCCTGGCCGAACGGCATCAGAACCTTGGGGATGTCCTTGGGATCGATGCCGATGCCCGTGTCGCTCACGACGAGGGCATGGCCCGCGTCCGCCGACCAGGTCGCCTCGACCCGCACGTCGCCGCCCTGTTCCGTGAACTTCACGGCGTTGGTCACCAGGTTGAGCAAAATCTGCTTGATGCGCGTGACATCCGCCATCATCGCCGGCAGGCCCGGCTGCACATACTTGACCAAGGAGATCTCCTTGGCTTCGGCCCGCTGTTCGACCATGGCCGTGCATTCCTCGACGGCGCGGGCCAGATCGACCGGCTCCTCGTGCAGAGACATGGCCCCCGCCTCGATGCGCGACACGTCGAGCACGTCGTTGATCAGCGCCAGCAGGTGGCGGCCCGAACGGATGATGTCCTCGGCGTATTCCCGGTAGCGGGACGCGCCGAGCGGGCCGAACACCTCGCTCGCCATGATCTCCGAAAACCCGATGATGCCGTTGAGCGGCGTGCGGAATTCGTGGCTGACGTTGGCCAGAAAGTCGGTCTTGGCGCGGCTGGCCTGGTCCGCCAGTTCCTGGGCCCGGCGCCGGACGGTGATTTCCTGGCGCAGTTCCTTGGTGCGCTCGTCGACCCGGCGTTCCAGATCCTCCTTGGCGCGCACCAGGGCGCGTTCGGCCGCGCGGGTCGCCGTGACGTCCGTGCCCGCGCCGCGGTAACCGATGAAGGCCCCGGTCACGTCGAACACGGGGCGGCCGCTGAGACGCACGGAAATCTCCGCCCCCAACTTGCTGTACAGGGTGTATTCGAAATTGCGGAACGAACGGTGGGCTTCCATGTCGGCGCGGTGGTCGGCGAAGCGCGCACGGTCCCCGGCGTCCATGTTGCCGGCGAATTCCCAGCGCGTCTTGCCGAGGACGTCGCTGCGGTCCAGGCCGGTGATCTGGAAGAAGCGGTCGGAGATATAGGTGAAGCGCAGGTCCTGGTCCATTTCCCAGAACCAGTCCGAGGCCGATTCCGCGATATCGCGCAGGCGCTCCTCGCTTTCCCGCCACGAGGTTTCGGCGATTTCGCGCACGCGGATCTCGCTGCGCAGTTCGCGGGTCCGGTCGGCGATCAGCTTTTCCAACTCCTCGTGGGAGCGGCGCAAGATGTCCTCCGCCTCTTTCTGCTTCGAGATGTCGGTAACCGCCGTGCCGAGCGCGACCACCTCGCCGGCGCCGTCGGTGATGGGGAATTTGGCGACCAGCACATGACGCATGACGCCGTCGCGGAACGGGCCGTAACGTTCCCGATAGACCGGCGCCCCCTGGTCGATCGCCGCGGCGTCCTGGTCGCGGACGAAATCCGACGTGCCGTCACGGTCGCCATGAACTTCGTTCTCTGTCTTGCCGATAACCTCGGACATCGGTCTTTGGGCCCATTCGCAGAACGTCCGGTTGACCCGCAGATAGCGCCCGGACAGATCCTTGATGTTGAGGGACGACGGCACGTTTTCGATCAGCGCCGCCGCCATGGCCTCGCTGGCACGCAGCGCTTCGTGACGCGACAGGAACATGCCCGCCAGCAGCGATATGAGAAGGACCGCCGGCAGGCCGACCGCCAGCACCGCGACATGAGCATTGCCGATCTGCATCGCAAGCACCGTCACCGACGGCCGCAGGGTCACCGCCCATTCACGGCCCAGCACACGGACATCCGTGGCGGCGGAAACCGTGGCCGACGCAGTGTCGGCGGCGACGCCCGCGGCGTGGATCAGGCGATCGCCGTACCGGACCTCGACCCTGAAGCGCTTCGTGATGCCATCGCCCAGGGCACGGTCGATGATCGGCGCCGTATGGAACGCCACGTTGACGTAGCCGAACCGGCGGTCGGCCGTGTCGAGCGGCGACAGATTCACGAACCCGTTGGCGCCGTCCGGAAAGTCATACGGCGGGCTGGACGCCGCCGCACCGCCGCCGGAGACGTAATCATAGGTTTCGCGCGCCCCCGGATCGTCACGCAAGGAACCGCCGAGGCGGTCCGCGCCGATGGTTTCCGGCTCGATCCAGGTGAACCGCCCATCGGCGTCAAGCCGCGAGATGTAGCGGATTCCCGAATAGGTGCCGAGCAGGGCCCGGGCATGCCGCCGGAATTGCTGTTCGGTCGATATGCCGCCGTCACGCCACAGTTGTTGCAGGTACTGGCCGACGCCGAACCGCGCACTGACCAAAAGTTCGATCTGGTACGCCGCCTGTTGCGACTTTCGGACCGTGGTTTCACGGGCCTGCTCGACGTTGCGCTGATAGACGATGTGCGATGCGAAAACCAACACCGCCCCCAGGGAAAGCCCGAGGAAGGTGGCCGCCAGAAATTGACGTGTTGGGGCCTTCATGCCGCGATATCAACGGCCATGGAGTGGTTCGCGATGGTCGGTGTCATGGGCGCTCCCAGGTCGTCCGCGCCGATTTTACAGGCCTGCCGGTATTTTTCATCGCTTACTTAGGTCCAGGGGGGTGAGCCATGGCAAACCGCCCCAATTCATCGATCAAGTCGGTGATTACGGTTTTCATGTCGGCATAGCCGGCGGATTTCTCGATCTTCTGTTCGTCCATGTAAAGGCGCCGGTTGATTTCGATCTGCAGGCTGTGACGCCCCCGGGCCGGGTCGCCGGCCAGGCGGACGATCTCCACCCCCTTGTACCAATGATCGACCCGCACGTCGTAGCCACGGGCGGACAGATAGTTGCCGACGCAATCGACCAGGGCGGGCCCGGTGGTCGTGCCGTCGCGCGTGCCGAGCACGAAATCGGGGCGCACCGTACCCTCCGGTTCCGCCGACATGGCCGTCGCCACGGCCGGCATGGAATGGCAGTTGATATGGTAATAGCCGCCGAACCGCCCCGCCGCCCAATCCAGCATGCGCCCGAGCGCCGCATGGTAGGGCCGGTGGTAATCGTCGATCCGCGCCCGCAGATCGGCGGCGGCGATCTTGCCGTCATAGACGGGCAGGCCCGGCGGGCGGCGCATCCAGACCAGCCCCTGGCCAAGTTCGGCCTTCGGTCCGGGCTGCAACGGCGGGCCGCCCCAGGGCCCGTCGACATGGGCCGGGTCCATATCCGTCTCGTTGCGGTTGGGATCGACGTAGAGCCTGGGGAACAGGGCCTCGAGCAGGGCCGCGCCCTTTTCGGGGGCGGCCGCGTAAAGATCGTCGACGAAGGCGTCTTCGGCCGGGCGCAGGGCGGCGATGGCCACGGCGGGGCGGAAACCCTCGGGATAGATCGACCCGCTATGGGGGGAATCGAACACCAGGGGAATCGCCGGTTCCGCCGCCGCGTGGAACCGCAGAACGCCGGGAACCTCCAGGCCTGGAAGCGCCGTCATGGGTCGTCGTTCAAATGACAGGCGGCGATGCGGCCGGGTGCGATTTCACGCAGCTTGGGCCGCTCCTCGCGGCAGCGCGCCGTCGCGTGCGGACAGCGCGGGTGGAAATGACAGCCCGGCGGCGGATCGAGCGGCGACGGGATTTCCCCCGAAATCGGTTGATAATCGAGCCCACGGATGTCGAGGCGCGGGACTTCGTTCAACAACGCCTGGGTATAGGGATGGTTGGGGCTGGCGAAGATGTCTTCGGTCGACGCCGTCTCGACCACCCGGCCCAGGTACATGATGACGACCCGGTCGGAAATATGTTCGACCACCGAAAGGTCGTGGCTGATGAACAGATAGGTCAGATCCAGGTCCTCGCGCAGGTCCATGAACAGGTTGATGACCTGGGCCTGGATGGATACGTCCAAGGCCGCGATGGCCTCGTCGCAGACCAGGAATTCGGGGTTCACGGCAAGGGCGCGGGCAATGCCGATGCGCTGACGTTGACCGCCGGAAAACTGATGCGGGTAGCGTCGGCGGTAGTCCGGGTCGAGCCCGACCCGCCGCATGACCTCGGCCACGTAATCGGCGGCCCCGGCCTTGGGAACGATGCCGTGACGCACGGGGGCCTCGCCGATGATGTCCTGCACCCGCATGCGCGGGTTGAGGCTGGCGAAGGGGTCCTGGAAGATCATCTGGATGGCGAGTGCCGTCTGATGCCCCGCGTCCTTGTCCATGGCGGAGACCAGATCGCCCTTGTAGTGGATCGCCCCCGCCGTCGGCTCCATGATGCCGGCGACCATGCGCCCGAGCGTCGATTTGCCGCAGCCCGACTCGCCGACCAGGCCCACGACCTCGCCCTTGGCGATCTTCAGGGACACGCCGTCAACGGCGTGCACGACCTCTTCCTTGACGTTGGCGCCCAGATAGCGGGCCAGCTTGGCCGCCGCGTCCAGCGGCTTGACGAAGTTCTTGGTGACGTCCGTCAGTTCCAAAATCGCGGTCATGATGCGCGCGCCCCCGCGTCCAGTTGCGGATGGGCGCAGCGCACCGCCCGGCCCGGCAGCGGGGTGGTGATCTCCGGCGCCACGTCGCAGGCCATGTCGCCATGGGGGCAGCGGTCCTTGAAGGCGCAGCCCCGGGGCAGATTCAGCAGCGACGGCGTCATGCCGGGAATCTGGTACAGCCGCTTGCCCCGGGTGTTGTGCCCGGGGACGGAGCCCAGAAGCCCCCGCGTGTAGGGATGGACGGGCCGGTCGAGGACATCGCCCAAGTCCCCCTGTTCGACGATGCGCCCGGCGTACATGACGCTGATCCGGTCGGCCAGACCGGCGATGACGGCAAGGTCGTGGGTGATCCAGATCAGCGCCGTGCCGGTTTCCCGGCACAGCTTCTGCGCCTCGTACAAAATCTGGCCCTGGATGGTGACGTCGAGGGCCGTGGTCGGCTCGTCGGCGATGATCAGGTCCGGCTTGTTCAGAAGCGCGATGGCGATCGCCACGCGCTGGCGCATGCCGCCGGAAAACTGATGCGGATAGGCCTTGAGCCGCTCGTCCGGGCTGGGGATGCCGACCTGGCCGAGCGCGTCGCGGGCGCGGGCACGGGCCTCGTCGTTGGAGACGGAGGCGTCATGGGCGCGCACGGTCTCGATCATTTGCGTGTCGACGCGCAGGACCGGATTGAGCGTCATCATCGGGTCCTGGAAGATCATGGCGATGCGGTTGCCGCGAAGCTGGCGCAGGCCTTCCGGGTCCAGGGTCAGCAGGTCCCGGCCCTGGAACAGGACCCGGCCGCCGACCACCCGGCCCGGCGGATCGACCAGACCCAGGATCGAGAACCCGGTCACCGATTTGCCCGATCCGGACTCGCCGACCAGGCCCATGATCTCGCCCCGGCCGACGGAAAAGCTGACGCCGTCGACGGCCTTGGCCACGCCGTCCTTGGTGAAGAAATGGGTTTCCAGGTTGTCGACCTGCAGGGTGGGCGCGCCGTCGGTCATGATCTGCTATCGCGTCCTTATTTCTGCAAACGCGGGTTGAGCACGTCGCGCAGCTGGTCGCCCACCAGATTGATGGAGACGATGGTGACGAGCAGGGCCACGCCGGGGAAGAAGCTGATCCAGTACAGGCCCGACAGCATGAAGTCGAAGCCGTTGGAAATCAAAAGGCCGAGCGACGGCTCCGAGATCGGCAATCCCACGCCGAGGAAGCTCAGCGTCGCCTCCAGCGAAATGGCGTGCGCCGTCTGGATCGTACCGACCACGATCAAGGGCGGCAGGCAGTTGGGGAACAGATGGCGGAACACGATGCGGTTATGACCGAGGGCCAGGCATTGCGCCGCCTCGATGTATTCCTTGTTGCGCTCGACCAGGGCCGAGCCGCGCACGGTGCGCGCGTAGTACGCCCATTGCGCGATGACCAGCGCGATGGTGATCTTGTCCACGCCCTTGCCCAGAATGGCGAGCAGGATCAGCGCGATGAGGATCGCCGGGAACGACAGCTGAATGTCGACCACGCGCATGATGAAGGCGTCGACGCGGCCGCCGAAATAGGCCGCCGCCAATCCCACCGCCGTGCCGATGCACAGCGCGAACACCCCCGACATGACGCCGACGCCAAGCGAGATGCGCAGACCGTAGATGATCGCCGAAACCAGGTCGCGCCCGGCCCCGTCCGTGCCCAGCCAATAGGTCATGCCGTCCATGGACTGGCTGCCCGGCTTCAGCTTGCCGTCGAGGATGCTGACGCTGGCCAGGTCGTAGGGATCCGTCGGCGCGACCCAGGGCGCGAACAGCGCCAGCAGGATGATCGCCGCCAGCACGGCCAGCGCCGCCGTGGCGACGCGGCTGTCGGCGTAATCGCGGCAGAACCGGCGGAACGGCGTTTCCACCTTGACCGTCCCGGCCGGGGTTGCCCCGGCCGGCGGGGTGGCGGCGTCGCTCATGACTTGATCTCCGACAGGCGGACGCGCGGGTCCAGAATGGAATAGAGCACATCGACCACCAGGTTGATGATGACGAAGATAAGCACGATGATCATCAGGTAGGCGACGATCACCGGGCGGTCGAGGGACTGGATACTGTCGATGATCAGCTTGCCCATGCCGGGCCAGGCGAAGACCGTTTCCGTGACCACGGAAAACGCGATCAGGCCGCCGAATTCAAGCCCCAGCACCGTGACCACGGGAATCATGATGTTCTTCATCAGATGCACCAGGACGATACGGCTGTTGCGCAGCCCCTTGGCGCGGGCGAACTTGATGTAGTCCTGGTGGACGACTTCGCGCGTGCCGGCGCGGGCCAGACGGATGACCAGGGATATCTTGAACAGCGCCAGATTGAGCGCCGGCAGGAACAGATGCGCCAGCCCGTCCAGGGTCAGGAAACTGACGTCGATGCCCATCAGCGGCACCGTGTCGCCGCGCCCCGTCGAGGGCAGCCAGCCGAGGATCACCGCGAACACCATGATGAACATCAGCCCGACCCAGAAGGTCGGCAGGGAAAACCCCAGGATCGATCCCGCCATGATCGACTTGGACGCCACGGTGTCCGGTTTCAGCCCCGCGTAGACGCCCAAGGGAATGCCGATGACGACGGCCAGCAGCAAGGCCGCCAGCGCCAGCTCGAACGTCGCGGGAATGCGGTGGATGATGATTTCCAGGGCCGGCTCGCCATAGACGAAGGACTTGCCCAGGTTGCCCTCAAGCGCGCCGGCGACGAACCGCCCGTACTGCACGTACCACGGCTGATCGAGGCCCATGGAGCGGATCACCTTTTCCCGCTCCTCCTGCGTCGCCTCGTCGGACACCATCATCTCGACCGGGTCGCCGACGATGTTGACCCCGCCGAACACGATGAACGACATCACCATGACGACGGCAAGGCTCTGCAGAATCCGGCGGATGATGAAAACGGTCATGGATTGCCCCCCGGCCGGACGTGGGGGCGGCGCGCCGCTGGCCGCCCCCTTGTTCCGGCGGCGCCCCTACTCGGGCTGGATGTCGTAGGCGACCGTGCGCTCGTCCGTGCGCGCCAGGTACTTGAGGCCCTTCTTCGCTGCCCAGGTGTTGACCTGATAGTGCAGCGGGATCAGGCCCATGTCCTCGCCGATGGCGATTTCCGTGGCCTGGGCCAGCAGGGCCGCCCGCTTGGTGTCGTCGACCGTGGCCAGGGCCTGGTTCAGGACGGCTTCCATCTTGGCGCTGGAATACAGGCCACGGTTGGAAGACCCGTTGCCTTTTTCCTTGTCATAGGTGGTGAGCAGCGAGCGCAGCGGCGACGAGGCCTCGCCCGTGCCCGAGCCCCAGCCGACCAGCAGGAACGAAAATTCGGGCGGCTTGGCCGGCCCGCCGTTCTTGCCGCGCTTGAAGAACACGCTTTTCGGCATGGTGTCCGGGGTCGTCATGATGCCGATGCGCGACAGCATCTGGGCCACCGCCTCGACGATCTTGGCGTCGTTGATGTAGCGGTCGTTGGGCCCGTGCAGCGTCGTCTGGAAGCCGTTGGGATAGCCCGCGTCGGCCAGCAGCTTCTTGGCGCCCTTGGGGTCGTATTCGTCGGGCTTCAGCTTGTCGGATACGCCAAAGAAGCCGTCGGGCAGAAGCTGGCCCGCCTTCACGGCGATGCCTTCCATGACCCGTTCGATGATCAGGTCGCGGTTGATGGCCTTGGAAATCGCCTTGCGCACGCGCACGTCCTTGAACGGGTTCTTGATCTCCTCGCCCTTGGGGCCCTTGGCGAAGGGCGTGACGTCGCGGTACTGATCCAGGTGCAGATAGATCACGCGGTTGGAGATGCCCTGGCTGAGGGAAATCTTGTCGTTCTTCTTGAGCCCCGCCACGTCGATCGTCGGCACCTGGTCGATGAAGTCCACGTCGCCGGCCAGAAGGGCCGCCAGACGCGACGGCGCCGACTTGATCGGCTTGATCACGACGGATTTCCAGTGCGGCTTCTTGCCCCAATAATCCTCGTTGCGCTCGAACTCCAGAACCTCGCCCTTGATCCATTTGACGAACTTGTAGGGGCCCGTGCCGGCGGCCTGGCTGCCGTTGTTGAAGTCGCCTTCCCAATGGCCCTTGGCCTTGTCCGAAACGATGTGCACGTTGGACAGATCGACCGCCATCAGGGGATAGGGTTCCGGCGTCTTGACCCGCAGCGTGTAGTCGTCGACGCGCTCATAGGTCTTGCCGCCGCTGTGGCTGAAGACCTTGAAGCTGGACTTGGCGTTCGGGTGGGCGGCCGCGCGCTCCATGGAAAAGATCACGTCGTCGACGTTGAATTCCGATCCGTCATGGAACTTCACGCCACGGCGCAGCTTGAATTCCCAGGTCGTGTCGTCGATCGGTTTCCATTCCGTGGCCAGGCCCGGCATCAGGCGCTGCTTGTGGTCCTGCTCCATCAGGCGGGAAAAGATGTGCTGGGCGATCTGATTGTTGGGGCCCAGGTTGTGATAGTGCGGGTCGATCGAGGTCGGCTCCGTGCCGAGCCCGATGGTGATGGTCTGGGCCTGGGCGGCCGTGCCGGCGGCGAAGGTCAGGCACAGGCCCGCCGCCGCCGCGATCATTGATTTACGGAAATACATATCGATTAGGCTCCCTGCTTGATCCGGGTCATCATGCCCGGTGTTGGGAATCATGTTGCATCAAACCCGCGCCGCCGACAAGCGCCGCCGCCGGGCGGCGTTCGGGGCTTGACCTGAGAGGGCTTTGATCGTTCGATGTGAGCCCTTTTTCCACCGATAAGGACCGCCATGACGCCCGCCGACGCCGAATATCCCGTCCAGCTTCAGGCCCCCGACATCAGCCCCTACAAGGCGGGCAATACGGGCATCGATTACATCACCAGCTTCGAGGCGGCCGAACCGGGACCCCACGTGATGATCACCGCCGTCGTGCACGGCAACGAACTGTGCGGCGCCATCGCCCTCGACTGGCTGATGAAGCTGGGCGTGCGGCCCAAGCGGGGGCGCCTGTCGCTCGGCTTCATGAACGTCGCCGCCTATGGGCGGTTCGATCCGGCGGCGCCGCTGGCGTCGCGTTTCGTCGACGAGGATTTCAACCGCCTGTGGGATGCCGAGACCCTGGACGGCCCGCGCCAGTCGATCGAACTGACCCGCGCCCGGGAAGTCCGCCCGTTCATCGACACGGTCGACCGCCTGCTCGACATCCATTCCATGCAGCACGCCACGGGGGCCTTGATGCTGGCCGGGCCGCTCGACAAGGGGCGCAAGCTGGCCGAGGGCGTCGGCGTGCCGGAACTGGTGGTCATGGACGAAGGCCACGCCGCCGGCCGGCGCATGCGCGATTACGCGGATTTCCGCAACGAGGCCTCGGCCAAGGACGCATTGCTGGTCGAATGCGGCCAGCATTGGGAAAAGTCGTCGGAGATCATGGCCAAGGAAACGGCGCTGCGCTTTCTGCTGTACACGGGCGCCGTCGACATGGATTTCGCGGCCCCCCATCTGGGGCCGCAGCCGCCCCGGCAGAAGATCGTCGAGGTCACCCATCCGGTCACCATCAAGTCCGACCGCTTCCGCTTCGCGGAGGATTACCGGGGGCTTGAAACCATCGCCAAGGCGGGCACGGTGCTGGGTTACGACGGCGACGATCCCGTGGTCACGCCGCACGACGACTGCGTGCTGATCATGCCGTCGCGGCGCCTCAACCGGGGGGCGACGGCGGTCCGTCTGGCCCGCGTCGTCGGCTGATCGCGCCCGGCTCCGGCCATTGACAGGGGCGCTTTTCCTGCCAAATTAAGGACTACGAAGGGTGCTGCCGTTGGGCGGGTCCTTCGGCCGTTTTCGCTCATGACATCAGAGGAGAACGCCCATGTCTCGGCTCGGCGCCTTCAACAGCCCCCTGCTCTTGGGTTTCGAACATTTCGAACGCATGCTCGACCAGGCCGCCAAGGTCTCCGGCGAGGGCTACCCCCCCTATAACATCGAACAGGTGGGCGACAACCTGCTGCGCATCACCCTGGCCGTCGCCGGGTTCACCGACGACGACCTGTCCGTGACCGTGGAGGAGAACCAACTGGTCATCCGTGGCCGCCAGCAGGACGACGGGGCCGAGCGCATCTACCTGCACCGGGGCATCGCGGCGCGCCAGTTCCAGCGCAGCTTCGTGCTGGCCGAGGGCATCGAGATCGTGCGCGCGCACCTGGACAACGGGCTTCTGCACATCGACCTTGAACGCCACGTCCCGGAACCCGAGATCAAGACCATCGCCATTGAAAAGGGCGGGGCGAAGAAGAAACCGGGCCGCACCATCGACGTGGCCCCCGAGGAATAGCCCCTACGATACGTCCCGGCATCCGCCTCCGCCGCCCGGATGCCGCCGCACTGCCCAGGCGGCGCATGAAGAAATCCTAAAACCGCGTGCCCGGAAAACGGGGCGCGGCAACAGAAGGAGTTTCAGACCATGAACACCAATGCCCCCGACAACCACGTCCCGCCGGCCCCCGGCAACCTGTCGGCCGAGGATTTCCTGGCCCTGGGCGCCGAGACCGCGGCCTTCGTCAAGGCCATCGAGGTCGACGGCAAGCCCGTCTACGGCATCTTTTCCGCCTTCGGGCAGCCGCTCGGCTATGCCGAATCCCTCGCCGTCGCCCAGGCGACCGTGCGCCAGAACGACCTGGAGCCGTTTTCCGTTCACTAAGCCGGACGTCCGTTATTCCCGCCGACAGGCCCGTTTTGTCCGCCCGTTAAAGGATCGGTTAACCGTTTTTGCCGAGAATAGGGAATGGATGCGGTTTCCCTCGGGCCCAAGAATGGGCTTCAGTCAGGCCCATCACGGGCCCCGGAGAATACGGGGGAAACGGGAACCGCCAGTCGGGAGAACGACTGATGTCGGACAACACTCACGCGAACGGCAAACCCGCCGGCAATTTCAAGGCCATGGCGCTGCGGCGCATGTCGGGGACGGATTTTCTCGCCCTGGGATCGGACAAGATCGTGTTCGTGAAGCCGGTCGCGGCCGAAGGCAGCCAAGCCTATGGCGTCTATTCGGCGTCGGGCGAGGAACTGGGTTGGGCGGAAAGCTTCGAGTTGGCCGAAGCGACGGCGTTCAAGAACGACTTCGCGGTCGCCACGCTTCACTAGCGACGATCGACGGCGGACACGCGGACGGGGGCCCAAAGGCCCCGCGCCTGCCGTCACAATTCATGAAAAATCAGGCCGCCTGGCCGCCGCAAATCCCGAGCGGCATTGCCGCGACGGTTGATTTGCGCCTGAATTTAACTTGGTGTTCAGGCGGCTCAGGCCGCCTGAACGTCGGCGGAGTTGCTGAGGATGGCGTAGAGCGCTTCCGCGTTGTCCGTGCCGCGCAGCTTGTCGCAGGTCGCGCGGTCGCGCAAAAGCCGGGACACCCGGGCCAGGGCCTTTAGGTGGTCCGCCCCCGCCGATTCCGGCGCCAGCAGCAGAAAAATCAGGTCGACCGGCTGTTCGTCGATGGCCTGGAAGTCGATCGGCTTTTCCATGCGCGCGAACATGCCGTAGAGCTTGTCCAGGCCGGGCAGCTTGCCGTGGGGAATGGCGATGCCGTTGCCGACGCCCGTGGTGCCCAGCTTTTCCCGTTCCATCAGCACGTCGAACACGGCGCGCTCGTCCAGATCGGTGATGCGCGAGACGGCGCCCGCCAGTTCCTGAAGCGCCTGCTTCTTGCTGGTCACGCGCAGGTTGGCGATCACGCTGTCGGAGGTGAGGAGGTCGCGGATTTCCATAACCAGTCCTTTGCCTTTCGCGGACGCCTTCCGGAGGCGCCCAAAGCGCCCTTACGCGTCGGCGGAGCGGCCGTCGACCGGATCGATCCAGCCGATGTTGCCGTCTTCGCGCCGATAGACGACGTTCAGGCGTCCCGATTTGCTGTCACGGAACATCTGCACCCGGACGTCCGCCAGATCCATGCGCATGACCGCGGCACTGACCGACAGGGTCGGAATTTCCGTGGGCAATTCGGCGATGATTGTCGGCTGCCCCTCTTCGGGCAGTTCCTCGTGTTCGGGCTCCGCCTGCACCACGAAATGCTGCGCCCGGAAGCTTTCCTGGGCGGCCTTGTTCTCGTGATGGCTGGTCAGACGCCGATGGTAACGGCGAAGCTGCTTGGCGATGCGTTCCGCCGCCTGATCGAAGGCCGCGTAGGGGTCGTCGTTGGCCCCGCGTCCGTGAACGACGACGCCGCCCATGGGATGCACCGAAATTTCGGCATGGAACGTGTGCCCCGATTTGGACAACACGACACTCGCCTCAATCGCGCGGTCGAAATACTTGGTGACCGCATCCGTAATCTGGCCTTCGGCGTGGGTCCGCAACGCGTCGCCCACGTCCAGGTTCTTGCCCTTAATGGTGATATTCATGTCCCGGTCTAAGCCGTTTCTTCTTTCCAGTGGTTAAGCCGTGCGATCAGTGCCTTTCCGGCCGGCGAAACATGCACATTTAGGCGCCTTGCCGGACGGGCCCATCCCCGGGCTCGCGTACGGCCACCCAAAGTGGCCGAAAGGACATTGACGGGACCGTTCAGTCATGGACATCGGTCCGCCTCGACGAAGGCCCGGAAATTAGTTCCGACACCCGCCGCTGTCAACCATCCCATTCGGCCAGTGAGGGGAATCTCCTTGGTTCCGTTAATGATTATTAAGATCTTAAATTTCTTAAGATCGACCGGCACCGGCGGCTCGGCTGAACGGGTCCGGCTTTAATTGCTCAGGCTTTTCTGACGGCGGCGCTGCACGGATGACGGAATGCCCAGGGCCTCGCGGTATTTGGCCACCGTGCGCCGGGCGATGTCGACGCCGTCGGCGCGCAGAATCTCGACCAGCTTGTCGTCGGACAGGACCTGGGCCGGGGGCTCGCCGTCGATCATGGCGCGGATGCGGGCCTTGATGGCCTCGGCGGAAAACGCCTCGCCGCCGTCGGACCGCGAAATCGACGAGGTGAAGAAGTATTTCAGTTCGAAAATGCCGCGCGGCGACGCGATGTACTTGTTGGCCGTGACCCGGCTGACCGTGCTTTCGTGCATGTCGATGATGTCGGCGATGTCGCGCAGCACCAGCGGCCGCAGATGCTGCACGCCCTTGAGGAAGAAGGCGTCCTGCTGACGCACGATTTCCTTGGCCACCTTGAGGATCGTCGTCGCCCGCTGATGCAGCGATTTCACCAGCCAGTTCGCCGACTGGTATTGTTCGGTGATGTACTGGCGGTCGGTCTTGGACGCCTTCTTGGTGCTGATCTCGGCGTAGTACTGGTTGTTGACCAGGACCCGGGGCAAGGTGTCGGGATTGAGTTCGATATGCCAGCCGCCGGACGGCCGGGCGCGCATCAGCACGTCGGGGATCACCGGCTGGGCGACCTCGCCGCCGAACGCCAGCGCCGGCTTGGGGTCGAGCGACTTGAGCTCGGCCAGCATGTCGGCGATGTCTTCCGCATCGACGCCGCAGACCTTGGCCAGCGCCTTGAATTCGCGGCGGGCGACCAGGTCCAGATTGTCGATGAAGGCCGCCATGGCCGGGTCCAGACGGTCGCGGTCCGCCAGTTGCAGGGCGAGGCACTCCTTCAGATCGCGCGCGAAGATGCCCGGCGGGTCGAACTGCTGCAGGCGCTTGAGCACGGCCTCGACCTGCTCCGGCGCGCAGTCCAGCGCCTCGGCCACGGCCGCGAGGTCGATGGTCAGATATCCGGTCTCGTCCAGGCTGTCGATCAGGTAGGCGCCGATCAGGCGCTCGACCACATCGCCGACATCCATGCCCAACTGTTCCATCAGATGATCGCGCAGGGTGACGTCCGACGACAGGGTCTGATCCAGGCCCGGCAGATCGTCGTCATAGCCGCCGGCGGCGGAGGTCGGCAGGGTCGGCTCGTACCCGGCGTCGGGGGCGGCCTGCACGGCATCCGGCTGGCCGTCCTGGGTGTACAGATCGTCGAGCGCCACATCCATGTCGCCGTCGGCCGGGCCGCCGTCGCCGTCGGCGCCGAAATCCATGGACATGCCGTCGTCGGGGCCGTCGTCGGGCCCGTCACCGCCGGGGCCCGCGTCGTCCGGCGCGCCGTCGCCGCCATCCGCCGCCTCGGCCGCATTGCTTTCGGGGCCGCGGTCCTCGGCGTCGTCCCGCTCCAGCATGGGATTCTGTTCGAGCTCCTGCTCGACGAATTCGGCCAGTTCGATGTTGGACAGCTGCAGAAGCTTGATCGCCTGCTGCAATTGCGGCGTCATCACCAGAGACTGGCTCTGGCGTTGATCGAGGCGCGGCGTCAACGCCATGACGCGGCCTCCCCGACCGTCGCGCGCATCCGCCGGCTCGCCAGCGGGGTCAAGTTAAAGGCTGAATCGGTCGCCCAGATAGACACGGCGCACGTCCTCGTTGCCGACGATGTCCGACGGCCGGCCCTCCATGAGCATCATGCCGTCATGAATGATATAGGCGCGGTCGATGACGTCGAGCGTCTCGCGCACGTTGTGGTCGGTGATCAGCACCCCGATGCCGCGGTCCTTCAGATGCGCGACCAGATCGCGGATGTCGCCGACGGCGATCGGATCGATCCCGGCGAAGGGTTCGTCCAACAGCACGAAATGCGGGTTCGACGCCAGCGCGCGGGCGATTTCGACACGCCGCCGTTCGCCGCCGGAAAGCGCGATGGCCGGCGTCCGCCGCAGATGGGTGATGGAAAATTCGGCCAGCAGGGCGTCCAGGATCGCCTCGCGGCGGTCGCGGTTGGCTTCGACCACCTCAAGGGCGGCGCGGATGTTCTGCTCCACCGTGAGGCCGCGGAAGATCGACGCCTCCTGCGGCAGATAGCCGATGCCCAGGCGCGCGCGCCGGTACATGGGCAGGGCCGAGATGTTCTGTCCGTCCAGCACGATGGTGCCGTAATCGGGCTGCACCAGGCCGGTGATCATGTAGAAGCAGGTCGTCTTGCCGGCGCCGTTGGGGCCGAGCAGGCCGACCACCTCGCCGCGCTGGATGCTGATGCTGACGCCGCGCACCACGGGCCGCTTCTTGAAACTTTTGCCCAGGTTGTTGGCGACCAGGCCCTGGTTGTCCGCGATCAGGCGCGGCGTGGCGGCGGGACGTTCGGGGCCGTTGTCGAATTCGCTCATGTTATTCTTATTTTCCCGTTTTATCCCTGGCACCCGGCAACAAGGTGCCCTTGGTCCGGCCGCCGGGACAGCTGAACAGCCGGCTGATGCCGGTGTTCAGGTTGACCTCGGCCTTGCAGCCGTTCAGTTCGTTCTTGCCGCGCTCGATCCTAACCGATCCCGTCAAGGTCACGATACCCGTTTCCACGTTGTAGACCCCGCGGTCGCCGTAGGCGCGGTCGCGTTCGGTCAGCACCGACACGTTGTCATAGGCGTCGACCCGGTAGACCTTGCTTTCGCCGTCCTTGGTCTTGCGGAAAAAGGCGGCGAGCACGTCGGCGCGCACCCGGCGCTTGTCCTTGACCGCCTCGGCCTTGCCGCGGGCGACCGCCATCTGGCGCTGTTCCCAGTATTCAAGCTGCTGGTGCGCCGTGATCACCGCGTCGGACGTCTCCATCTTGGGCGTGCCGCCGGACAGCACCAGGATCTCGCGGCCGACGTCGTAGACGGCTTTTTCGCCGCTCGCCGTCTGGCTCGGCGACTTGATCTTGACCGAGCCGTCGGCGTCCAGGCGGTAGATCTCCGTGTTGCCGCCGGGGCGTTCCGTATAGAACGCCGTCAACTGGTCGGCCAGCACGGTGATGTCGCCGCGCACGGCCTTGGCGTTGCCCTTGGCCAGGAACACCAGATTGTCCTGCTGCCATTCGATGCCGTTGTCGGCGAAGATTTCGATCGGCGTCTCGTCGCCGGCCCCCAGGTTGAGGGATTGGGCAAAGGCACCGCCGGACAGGCCGGCCAGCATCCAGGCGGCCAGGGCGGCGGTCAACATGCGCCGCCCCGTCATTTCGCCCCCTTGGCGCCGGGCTTCAACACCATCTTGGACTTGCCCGTGAACAGGATCGTGCGGCCCTTGTTCAACAATCGGAAACCTTCCGCCTGCAAGGTGCCGAACGGGCCCTGGCCCTTGACCGGCTCATCGCCCCGGGCCAGCCCCTCGGCCAGGTCGAGGGTCGCCTTTTCCGTGCGGAATTCGTATCCGGAATCATGGAACAGATTGACCGATCCGGCGAGATCGAGGGTCTTGGCGCGCCGCGCATAGATGCCGTTTTCCGCCGTCAGCACCAGCCAGGTGCCGTCCTTCAGCGTGATGTCCGCCTTCGGCAGTTCCAGGCCGATGCGCATGTCCATGCCTTCGCCGTCGAGCTTCTTGGCGATGTCGGCGGTCACCGCATAGGGCTGGTTGTCGTTGTCGGTGCCGACGTAGCGCGGATTGAGAAGATTGGGGTCGCCGTCGACGTTGGAGGTGATGGCGGCGAAGCCGATGCGGAACCGCAGATCCTCGGTGCGCAGGTGCGGCCACAGAATGACCAGGGCGATCAACCCGACCGCCGCGACAGGCAACATGACCTTGGCGACTTGGACGAACCCGGAATAGGAGTCCATGGCCATCGTGGTCACGCGATCCCCGCTCGAAGACAGTCGTGGATATGCAGGATGCCGACCGGGCGGTCGTTTTCGACCACGAACAGGTTGGTGATCGCGCGCGCGTTCATGATGCCGAGCGCCTCGGACGCCAGGCGGTCCGGCTCGATGCTGGCCCCACCCGCCGTCATGGTGTCGCCGGCGCTGCGCGCCAGCACGTTGTCGGCCATGTGGCGGCGCAGATCCCCGTCGGTGATGACGCCCATCAGGCGCCCGGCCGCGTCGACCACGCCCAGGCAGCCGAACCGCTTGGCCGTCATCACCAAAAGGGCCTCCGTCATCGGCATCTCGGGGGCGACCAGGGGCAGCTCGTCGCCCTTGTGCATGATGTCGGCAACCTTCATCAGGCGGCGGCCCAGCTTGCCGCCCGGATGGAGCGCGTGGAAGTCGTCGGACGAGAACCCCTTGCGTTCCAGCAGCGCCACGGCGACCGCGTCGCCCAGGCCCATCATCACGGTGGTCGAGGTCGTCGGCGCCAGGCCCATGGGGCAGGCTTCGGGGGAATCGGGATAGATCAGCGCCGCGTCGGCGTTGTCGGCGAGCGAGCTTTGCGCCTTGCCGGTGACCGCGACGAGCGGAATGGCGAAGCGCTTGGCATAGGCGATCAGGTCGGCGAGTTCCGCCGTTTCGCCCGAATTGGACAGCGCGAAGATGACGTCGGCCGATGTGATCATGCCGAGGTCGCCGTGCGACGCCTCCGCCGGATGGACGAACATCGCCGGCGTTCCGGTGGACGCCAGGGTCGCCGCGATCTTGCGCCCGACATGGCCGCTTTTGCCCATGCCGGTGACGACGATGCGGCCCTGGGCGGCGGCCATGATCGCGACGGCGCGCACGAAGACCTCGCCCAGGCTCGCCGACAGGGCCTTCAGTCCGTCGCTTTCGGCGGCCAGGACGCGGCGCGCCACGGCCAGGTCATCGGCGCCTGCCGGGTCTTCGCCGAAGGTGGCGGTCGCATGGGTGTTGGCTTGGTCCGCGCTCATGATCCCGTTCTTGTTCGTTGCCGATCGGTTTCAGCCGAGGCCACGCCAGAGGCGGGACCTCGGGCGCCAGCAATCTTCATGCCAATATGTCTAATATACTGGCGAATCGCAAAAAATACGTCGCCTAAATATGCGCCGCCGATTCCCGAGCGTCAACCGGAGGCCGCCGCACGGCAAGGGCCGGTCCGTGATGGAACCCGCCGGCGGCAACGCCGGCTTAATGATGAAAGACGTCGACCGCCCCCCAGCCGGCGAGGTCGAGGTCGACCCGCGTGGGCAGGAAATCAAGGCAGGCCTGGAGCAGGTGCTGCCGCCCTTCGCGGGCGATCATGGCGTCGAGTTCCGCCTTGACCCGATGCAGATAGAGCACATCGTTGGCCGCATAGCCCTGCTGGGCCGGGCTGAGGGTCGCGCGCGCCCAGTCGGAGGACTGCTGCTGCTTGTCCAGATCGACGCCGACCAGCTCGCGCACCACGTCCTTGAGGCCGTGGCCGTCGGTATAGGTGCGCACCAGCTTGGAAGCGATCTTGGTGCAGTAGACGGGCGTGCAGTCGATGGCGAGCCAGCGTTTCAGCGCCGCGATGTCGAACCGGGCATAGTGGAAGATCTTGACCACCGAAACGTCTTCCATCAGCGCCTTCAGGTTCGGCGCGGACGTCTGTCCGGCCGCGATCTGCACCAGATGGCAGACCCCGTCGCCGCCCGAAAGCTGCACCACGCACAGCCGGTCGCGGCCGAGGTCCAGACCCTGGGTCTCGGAATCGACGGCGACCGATCCGGTGAAGGTCACGCCGTCGGGCAGATCGCCTTGGTGAAGATGAATGACGGGAGTTCCGGATTGACTTGGCGCGTCCATGACACTGCCGCCCTTATGTTCAATCAATCTTTAAGCCGCCCCCCCGAAACGGGGGAAAGATGGTGCCCAGGAGAAGACTCGAACTTCCACTGCCTTGCGGCAACTGGCACCTGAAGCCAGCGCGTCTACCAATTCCGCCACCTGGGCACGGGCCCCGCGCAACGCCCCGCGAAAACGCCCGGGGAGGCACGGGAAAGCCGAAAAAACGGCTTGGAACTTGACCCGCCGGAGCAATTCCCCGGCGTGAGCGGCCTTCGTTAAAGGTAGGGCTGTGACTTGTCAAGCATCGCCTCGCGGGGGCGCGCCCCGGACCGGACGCCGGCCCGCCGCCGACGCCGGAATTCAGGCCCCTTTGGCCGCTTAGACAATCGACACATCCGTTTGGCGTTGCTATGTTTTCCCTGAAAAACAACCCGCCGGAACCGGCCGGGGCCTCCCGCGGGGGGCTCCCCCTTAGGAGGAACAATCCATGGATCGACGCATCGCCACCGTTTTCGGCGCTTCCGGGTTCATCGGCCGCCATGTGGTGCGCCGCCTGGCCGCCGCCGGCTACGGTGTCCGCGCCGCCGGCCGGGATCCCGAATCCGCCCTGTTCCTGAAACCCATGGGCGATGTCGGCCAGGTCGTGCCCTGGCCCGCCGACGTCGCGCGGGCCGACACGGTCGCCGGCGCCGTCCAGGGGGCCGACGTGGTCGTCAATCTGGTCGGCATCCTGTACGAGCGCGGCCGCGCGACCTTCCGGAAGATCCATGAGGAAGGGGCCGGCAACGTGGCAAAGGCAGCCGCCGACGCCGGAGTGAAACGTCTGGTTCATGTCTCCGCCCTGGGCGCCGACGCCGCGTCGCCCGCCAAATACGCGCGCAGCAAGGCCGCCGGCGAAGCCGCCGTGAAAGCCGCCTTCGCCAAGGCGACGATCCTGCGCCCCAGCATCGTGTTCGGACCCGAGGACGATTTCTTCAACCGCTTCGCCTCCATGGCGCGGCTGTCGCCGGTGCTGCCGGTGATCGGCGCCGCCTCGGCCAAGGACGGCGGGCCGAAGTTTCAGCCCGTTTACGTGGGCGACGTGGCCGACGCGGTGATGGCGGCGCTGAGCGACGCCAAGGCCCCCGGCCAGGTGTTCGAACTGGGCGGACCCACGGTCTATTCCTTCCGCGAGCTGATGCAGCTGGTGATGACCCAGACCGGGCGCAAGCGCTGCCTGCTGCCGCTGCCCTATTGGGCGGCCGAGATCCAGGCCGCCGTGCTGGGTCTACTGCCCGTGCCGCCGCTGACGTCCGATCAGGTACAGTTGCTGCGCCGGGACAATGTGGTCGGCGACAAGGCCAAGACCCTGAAAAATCTGGGCATCGCCCCCCGGGCGGCCGAGGCGATCCTGCCGACCTATCTCATGCGGTTCCGCAACAATGCCTGGCAGGGCGTGCAAAACGCCTGATTCCCCATCCTCGCGCCGCAATGTCTTCGCGGGGCCGGAACGGCGCAAGACGGCGGATTCGATCCCGGTCCGGTTCGATTTCCGGTCCGTTCGATCTTGTGGCGGTTCGATGGGCTTTCGGTTTGATCCCGATGCGGGCCGAATCCCCGGCCCTCCGGGGGCCGGCTCAGTACCCTGGCGGCAGCCCCGTGTCGTCCGTCGCCAGACCCAGCTTGGCGGCGGCGGTGATCAGTTCGCCGAATTCGCGCAGGAACACGGAACCCGGCACCGTGCGCTGGATCAGCACGCTGCGGCGGTCGTTTTCATCGACCTTGCGGCGCACGAAATTCAGTTCGGACAGGCGGTCGACGGCGCGGGTGACCGCCGGCTTGGACACCTTGAGGATATCCGCCATGCCGCGCACCGTATGGGGCGGCGGCGTCAGATAGACGGTCAGCAGCAGCGCCATCTGGCGCGCCGACAGGTCCGGGGCGTCCAGACGGACGCTCGAGACGATCGCCCGGCGCCAGATGTCCAATGCCTGAAGTTCGTTTAATTCCATGAACTTAATTCCCCTGTCCGGGCCATCCCGTTGCCGTTCGTCCTGGCCCGCCGACTTTCATTACGTTGTCGCAACTTCTAATTCATTTGGCCGCCCCTGACAAGCCGCCTAGGCGAACCGTTTCAGGATCATCGCCGCCATGGCGCGCAGCCCCATGGCCTCGCCGCCCATGGGGCGGCCGGGCCGCGACTTCAGGTTCCAGGCCATCAGGTCGACATGGGCCCAGGGCACGGGCTTGCCCTTTTCCGGGGTCGCGAAATGTTCCAGGAACAGGGCCGCGGTGATGGCCCCGGCATAGCCGCCTTCGGGCGAATTGGTGAGGTCCGCCTGCGATCCCTCGACCATGGACCGGTAGCCGTCCCACAACGGCAGACGCCACAGGGGATCCTCGACCGCCTGCCCGGCCGCGGTGATGTCGGCGGCCAATGCGTCGTCGTTGCAGAACAGGGCCGGCAAGTCGGTGCCGAGCGCCACCCGCGCCGCGCCGGTCAGGGTCGCGAAGTCGATCAAAAGGTCCGGCGCCTCGGCCGCCGCGTCCCACAGGGCGTCGGCCAGGATGACCCGGCCCTCGGCGTCCGTGTTGCCGATTTCGACCGTGGTGCCGCGCCGGGTCGCGACGATGTCGAGCGGCCGCATGGCGTTGCCCGAGATCGAATTTTCTACCGCCGGGATCAGCACGCGCAGCCTGATCCTGGCCCCCGCCGCCATCAGCACGTTGGCGATGCCCAGCACGTGGGCGGCGCCGCCCATGTCCTTTTTCATGAACTTCATGCCGGCCGCGGTCTTGATGTCGAGCCCGCCCGTGTCGAAACACACGCCCTTGCCGACCAGGGTCACCTTGGGCGCGTTGGCCGGGCCCCAGGTCAGGTCGATCAGCCGGGGGGCGCGGTCCGACGCACGGCCGACCGCATGGATGGCCGGAAAGTTCTTCTTGAGCAGCTGGTCGCCCTCGATCACCCGCACCCGGGCCTTGAAGAGGCGGCCCAGGGCCCGCGCCGCGTCGGCCAGGTCACCCGGCCCCATGTCGTTGGTCGGCGTGTTGATGAGGTCGCGGCACAGGATCGTGCCCTTGGCTTCGCGTTCGACCCTGGCGCGGTCGCAGGCTGCCGGCCAGACCAGCTTGGCCGCGATCTTGCCGCCCGCCTTGTAGCGCCCGAAATGATAACTGCCGAGCGCCCAGGCCAGCGCCGCCGCCGTGGCGGCGTCCGCGTCCTTCTTGGCGTTCAGGCCATCGAGCACATAGCGCCCGGCCGGCAGTTTCTTGGGCAGATCGCCGAAATCCCACATGCTGGCGGCAGCACCCCGGCCCAGCACGACGCGGCCCAGGCCGCCCTTGGCGTTGGGGATCACGAGATGCCCCCCGGCCACGGCCGTGAAGCCGTTGCCCGTGACCCAGGCGCGGGTCGGCGCGTCCTGCTTGGCGAGCCAAGCCTTGAAGTCCTTGGCGGCGACGGGGGTGATGGGGACGGCGGCCGCCCCCGGCTTGGCGAAACAGTCCATCATGGTCTTTCCCTAAGGGGTCATCGTTCTGGTTCTGGTTGCGGTTGCGGGCCCGCGGCGGCGAGAGCCTCGTCGATGGCGGCCTCGTAAGCGAACAGGGCCGGCAGGCCGCCGGTGTGAAGATAGAGCACAGCACCACCCGCCATGGCGTCAGGGTCATCGGCCATGGCCAGGGCGCCGGCGAAGGATTTCGAGGTATAGACAGGGTCGAGCAGCAGGCCCTCCCGGCGCGCGGCGGCCAGGAAGGCGTCCCAGGTTTCCGGCGAATTCTTGCCGTAGCCGGGGCCGAGGAAACGGTCGGTGACGATCACGTCGTCGGGCCCGACCAGGTCCGGGCGGCCGATCAGGCGGCCCAGGTTGCCGCAGATCTGGGTGATGCGGGCGTGCTGCTGGACCGCGTCGCGGCGCACGCAGACGCCGGTCACCGGCAGGGTCGAGCCCGCCAGGCGCAGGCCGGTCAGAAGCCCCGAATGGGTCTGCCCGCTGCCGGACGCCGTGACGACCTGGGTCACCCTGACCCCGGCCTGGGCGATCTGGTCGAGGATTTCCCGGGCCGCCAGGATGTAGCCGAGGGCGCCGCGCGGTTCGAACGCCGCCCCCAGATGAATGACGTAGGGCCGCCGCCCCTTGGCCCGCAAGTCGTCCGCGATGGCGTCGAGCCCCGCGTCGGCGTCGGCCTCGGATGCCTCGGCCGGCAGGTGGTGCAGGGTGGCGCCGTACAGGCGGTCGAGCAGCACGTTGCCGCCCGTGCGGTAGCCCGCGTCCATGCCGGCGACCCGGTCTTCCAATTGGATGTGACAGTCCAGGCCGGCGGCGCAGGCCGCCGCCGCCGTGACGCGCACGTAATTGGACTGCACGGCGCCGGTGATGATCAGGGTGTCGCAGCCCTGGGCGAGCGCCTGGCCGGTATAGAATTCCAGCTTGCGCACCTTGTTGCCGCCGAGCCCCAGGCCCGTCAGGTCGTCGCGCTTGACCAGAATCGGCGCACGGCCGTCCCGGCCGGACAGGTTGGCCAGCCGTTCCAGCGGCGGGGTGCCGGAAATCAGCCGGCGGCGCGGAAAATCGGCATTGCCGATCCGCACGGTTTCAACGGAGGACGAAGCGGCGGCGGTCATGTTAGCGGGCGTCCTTGCGGATTTAGGGAAGCAGTTCCGGTTCCGGCAGGCCCATCATCTGGGCCGTGGTTTCGCCGGCCTTGATGCGGGCGATGGTCGCCTCCTCGTCGGCGATCTTCTTGATCGAGGCCGCCAGCAGTTCGGTGGCGCGGGCCAGCGGCACCACGGCCACGCCGTCGTCGTCGCCGATCACGATGTCGCCCGGCGACACCGCCGCCCCGCCGCAGGAAATGGTGCCGTCGATGACCCCGCCGAAGCCCTTGTGCGGGCCCTGGGGGACATGGGCGGCGCAGAACGCGGGCAGGCCCATCTCGGCGATTTCGGCGACGTCGCGCATGGCCCCGTCGATGACCACGCCGCCCGCCTGCTTGGCGACGGCGCCGTGGGTCATGATGCCGCCCCAGATCGCGACGTCGGCATAGCCGCCGGCGTCGATGACCAGGATCTCGCCCGGGTTGAGCAGGCCGATGGCGTAATGCGCCGCCGAATTGTCGCCGACCATGCAGGTCACCGTGCGCGCCTGACCGCAGACCGTCATGCCCTTCTTCACCGGCTTGATGCGCCCGGCCATGCATTGGGTCCGGTTCATCATGTCGGACACGATGGCGGGCGGAATGGCGCGCCATTGGGCGAGCACGTCGTCGGACAGGCGGTCAAAGGTCACGTTGTGGCGTTGGATGGCCATGGAGGGCTCCCGTTCGGTCGTTTCTTGGAGGCCGCCCGTTGCGGGCGGCGTGTCCCGCCACTTAAACCCAGCGGGCGGGGCCTGCCAACCCCCTTCTGCCGAACTATTGCGGCGGGGCCGGGGTCACCGGGACGACAGGCACCGCCGGCGGGGGCGGCGGCAGGTCGGCCGGGTCGGGGGCCGTCGCGGGAGCACGGTCCGGCGCCGGCGTCCCGGCCGGGACATCCGTGCCCTGCGGCCGCAGCACGAAATCCTGGCCGCCGATCACCGTGCCGTCGCCTTCGATCGTCGCCCGGCGCACACCCCCGGTGACGAGGCCCAGCTTGGTCAGTTGCTCTGGATTGATGCGCAGGCTGTAGGCGCCGGGAGGCACGAATTCCATCAGGTAGAAGCCGTCGAAGGCGGAGCGCAGTTCGCGCACCACGTTGCCCTCGGCGTCGAGCATCTGGATTTCGGCGCCGGACACGGGAAACACCTTGGTGCCCTCGACCTTGAACACGGTGCCGTCGATTTCGCCCGTCGTGACCACGGGGAAATCGACCCGCGCCGTGCCGCCCGGATGGGTCACGATCGACACGCCCTTTTTCGACGGCACCAGGAACGGGTCGCCCAGGCTGTCGGGGTCGAGCTTGACCACCAGGTTGCGGTTGGGCGAGACCGAGGGGATGTAGACGAAGCCCTCGGCATCGGTCTTGTCGCGCTGAATGCCGCGGTCGATTTCCAACCGCACCCCTTCCATGGGCTTGTCGCCGTCGTCGAACACGCCGTTGCCGTTGTGGTCGAGGAACACCCGGCTCATCAACGCCCCCTGGGTGGCGATGCGGTCGGCGGTGACGGTCGGCCGCATCGTCACCGGGTTGACGCCGAAGGACATGGCCATGTTGACCCGGGCCTGGAACACGGCGTCGTCGGAATATTCCAGATCCAGGCCCCAGGCCGACCATTCGGTCAGCCGGTTGAGCCCGAAGGAAATGGAATTGACCACGTCCGGCGGGGCAGAACGCTCAAGCCCGACGCTGATTTCCAGGTCCTTGGAAATGCGCTTGTCCGCCGTCACGGTCATGGTGCCGTAATCCGTTTCCGGCAGCACCTTGTAGCCGACCGTGCCGCGCAGCCGCACGTCGCCGACCCGCCCGCCCAAAAGAAAGGTGCCCGACGCCGACTTGTCCACGCCCGTCGATGTCTTGGTCCGCGAATAATCGAGGGTATGGGTCACCGACAGGCGGCCGATCGGCACGGTCACGCGGTTGGACAGGGTGGTCGTCTTGTCGCCGTTGACGAAACGGTCGTGGTCCAGGGTCAGGCTGACCGGCATCTGCGGCAGGTCGAACACGGAGATCGCGCCGTCGATGCGCATCGTGGTCGAGGAATTGAGCTTCGAGGTCCCCGTGCCCGTGAACTGTTCGCTGACGAAGTTCTTGGTGATGTTGTGCTCCAGGATCGTCGAAAATCCGAGGATCGAGGTCTGCGCGATCATCCGCGTCGCCCAGCCGCCGTCCTGCTGATTGACCAGATCGACCTTGCCGAACAGATTGCCGAACGAGGTCGCCAGCGTCGTGCCCACGTAGGTGTCGCGGCCGCCGTCGTCGCGCGGAATGGCGACGATGCTGCCGCCCAGCGACAGGTTCTTGCTGAGCCCCGTCTGCACCCGCGCCATCACGCGCGCCTGGTCGCGCCGGGTATCGGTGCCCGACACGCGCTGATTGGCGATCAGACGGTCGTCGTGCAGGCCGGCGGAGATCTCGTACTTGACCTCGCCGGGCTTGATCTGGTCGAGACCGACGCGGATCTGGCGGGTTTCCTCGCGGACCTGACCCTGCGGCCCGTAGAACACCAGGCGCACCACGTTGACCCCGAACAAGAGCGGCACGTCGGTGAATTCATAGCGCCCGTCGGACCGCGCCTCGGCGAAGTCGATCAGGGTTTCGTTGCGGTAGACCTCCATCTCCCAGCCCAGCGGCAGGTCGCCGGTCAGGGTGATGCGGTCGAATTCGTCGGGCGTGCCGCCGACGTCAAAATTGGTGACCGTCGCACCGTTGGCGACCTGGCTGCGCGTGGTCAGGGCGAACTGCGGCGTATAGATGTCGCCGCCCCTGATCTGCGTGGCGCCCAGGTCGCCCAACAGGCTTTCGCCCAGGCGGCCGTCCAGGTCCGTGCGCTCGAAGGTCGTGCGGATGTCGGATACGGCCTGGCCGTTCTGGCCGCTCACGAACACGCTGGCGTTGGTGCCCGCGACATCGGCGGCGCCGGTCATGTTGTAGGAATAGGTGTAGCGTTTGGCCTGCGATCCGTGGGTCGCCCGCGTGCCCTGAACATAAATATCGGCGCGGGGGACCGAGATCAGGCCCGGCGGCTGTTCTTCCTTGGGATAGTCGCGGTCCGGGCCGCGTTGACGCAAGGCGCGTTCGCGCGCGTCTTCCCGGGCCAGCCGGGATTCGATGGGCAGCGGTTCGCGCGAGGTCAGGGTCGTGGTCAGGTTCGGCAGGTCGAAGGCGATGTCGATGGGGAACCATTGCGACAACAGGCGCACGTCGACGTAGATATCCCCGTCGGCGGCATGCACCAGGGCCGGATCGAAGGTCCGCGACTTGCCCTCGATGGTCACTTCCCGGCGGCTCAGGGACAGGGAGAACAGGCGATTTTCCGCGAGGAACCAGCCGCCGGCGATGCCCGCCTGGGCATCGGCGGTGATGGGGAAGTCAAGCGCCCGGGCAAGATCGCCCAGGGGCAGTTCCAGGGACGAGCCGGACAAAAGAGCCGGGAACCCGTCACTGAGCCGCAGGCCGCCGAGACGCAGTTCCAGGATCAGGGGTTCGCGCAGGTTGAGACGATGGCGATTGTCGCCGCTTTGCGCCCAGGCCGCCCCGGCCGACAGGCAGATCGCCGCCCAGACAAGAAGAAACGCCACCCAGGCCCCCTTGCGGCGGGCCGGCAGACGGCGCATCACACCGGCCACACCAAACGGCGCATTTTCGCTGGTGTTTCCGTCATGCCGTTCCGCCCCGCTTCCGGGACCTGGCGCCGCCCCCGCCGGGGGCCCGTCGTCTTGGTTATGGCAGCGTAACTTCACCCGAGGCCAGTGTCGTATCTCCGTCCACCTGACGATAGAGGACCTTCAACATCCCCTTGCCCAGGGTGCTTCCCGGAGGCACGACAAGCGGCACCTCCACCATTCTGTCCGTGTTGGGCGTGAACACCGCAAGACGCGTGACCTCGCCCACGACGACCGGCGCGCCGCCGCCGGCGGGCAGGTATTCGACCTTCACGTCGCCATAGGCGGACTTGGCGCCCTGGCGCGTGAGTTTGAACGTCAGCTTCTTCTTGTCCTTGTCCGGCACCACGGCGAGGTCCGACATCGCGACCTTGAGGTCAAGGTCCCCATGGCGGACGATGACCGGAATGGTGATCCCGAAGATCGGCGTCAACTTGATGGAAACGCCGCCCTGGCCGGCTTTTTCGTCAACGGCGCGGCCGGCATCCTCGGGCGGAACGGCGCGGAAGAACATGTGCGAGCGGTATTCCCCCGCCGCCAGGTCCGTCGGCTTGCGCAGGATCAGGCGCACCGTCTGCGTGCCGCCCGGCGGGATATCGACCTGGCGCGGCGCATAGCGAACCAGTTCCTCGGCCGTCTTCATCCCGGCCGGCGGCTGGTCGACGGCCTTCAGGCTGCCTTTTTCATCCATTTCCATGGCGATCAGGGAAATCCGGAACAGGGCCGTTTCCGATCCCCGGTTGGTCAGCGTGACGGTGGCGGACCGATTTCGGCCTTCAAGTTCGACACGGGTCGGCGACACGACCAGGTCGCCGAAACCCTGCGCCGCCGCGGGGCGGGCATGGCCCGCCAATCCGGCGATCATAAGCGCCAGGGCGATCCCCGGGATCAATCTGGTTGGACGCATGCCGACACTCCCCTAAACCATTGTTTTGTATAACGCGCCGCGTGTGCTCAAGGTTTATCCGAACATTCAGTTATAGGAAACCATAACGGTGAAAAACTTTTCCCCGAAAATGGTCGGCCCGAAGTTGTCCGGACGTTGAATTTGAATGACCTGCGGGCCTTCGGCCGTCTGCACGGTCACGGCGACGATATTCGGATCGATGCCGCCGTCCGCGCCGGGGGCCGGGCCGCCCGCGTTGGTCGTCAACTGCTGCAGGCTCGCCGGCGATCCGCTTTGCGACTTGGCGCCGATGGCGATCTGCGCGGCGCCGTCGCCGCCGATGGTCGGGCTGCTTCCCGCGTTGTGATCGAAATTGGTGACCACCAGTTCGCCCGTATCGGTCACCACCACCAGGGAGTCCGTCAGGGTCAGCGAAAAGCTTTGATTGGGGGCGCCCGAAATGGCGATTGCCGCGGCCAGCGCGCCGCCCGATGGCGGCGGGGCCACGGGTCCGCGCCGCGCGGGACTGGCGGCCTGCGTCAAGGGATCGGTGCCGCCCGCATCCGGCGCCGCCAGAAAGCCTTGCGCATTCGACAATTCCTGCAACCCGATCACGCCCGCGGGGCGCACGATCTGGACGGTGACGCGGGAGGAAACCGCGGAATCGGCAACGGCGGAACCGGCCGTACCCGGCACGCCGGTCAGGGCCAGCCCGGCCAGCAGGGCGGCCGCGGCGTATCGCAAGCCGGCAGATTTCAGGTTACGTCGCGCCGTCATTATTCTTTCGAACCTTCGGCCGGGAATGGCGTCGGCGCAGCATAGCATAATCGGCGCGGCAGGGCCGCCTGCTTCATCACGGTTCGCACGCCCGGCCATCACTGCGGATCCACGTAGACGGTGAACGAGCCGGTGTACTCCGCACCCGGCAGGTTGGTGCCCAGGTTCAAGGTCGCGCCGACGGAAATGTCGACGCGTCCGCGCCGCCCCAGATCGATGGGATTGGTCAGATTCATCGTGAAGTTGCTGAGGGTCCCGCTGCCGCCGCCGCCGGTGACCGTCGCCGTGGTCGGCAGGGTCACGATGACCAGCGCATTGTCCGGTCCGGTAATGCGGAATTCGGCCTCGCGGTGGTTCTTGCCCAGGTCGATGACGCCGCCGGTCACGGACTTGTTGCCCGACGGCGAGATCACGACCGTGCCGGGGGTGTTCGACGTCGCGACCTTGCCGAACAGCAAGGTACGGCGTTCCGTGATGTTGAGGGATTGGGCCTGGGCCTGTCCCCAGCCGGGAACGACCCCTGCCGCCAATCCATCGATCAGCGGGGCGGACAGAATGAACATGGCCGCCAGAAGAGCGGCCGCGCGCAATCGTCTTATAATGGTGCGTGGCTTGGTCATGACGACCTTCAACCTAGCACGGGATCAACGGGCATCGGCAATCGCGCACACATGGCCGGCCCCGGATTGGCGCCGGGGCCGGGCCATGCGCTGCGGAATTACTGATAGTTGACGGAGACCGTGTAGGTGCCCGAATAGCTGCCGGCGGTCTGGTTGGCGCCGACCGCGAGCGTGCCGCCCACGTTGAAGGTGTCGGTGCCGCCCGTGAGGGTGCCGGAGCCGGGATCGGTCAAGGTCACGGTCATCGCCGTGCCCGGGCCGCTCAAGCTGACGGTGCCCGGAATGGTCACGCTGTAGGTCGCGCCGCTGGCGCCGGTCACCGTGAAGGCACCCGCGGCCGGCGAGCCGCCCAGGTCGCTGACGCCGCCCGTGACGCTTTTGGCGCCGGCAACCGAAACGGTAACCGTACCGGAAGCGGCGCTGGGGCCGACGTTGCCGAAGGCCAGGGCCGTGTCCTGCACGATGGACACCGGGGCCGCGATTTCGACGCTGGCGCCGGCGGTAACGGAATTGGCGGCCTGCGCCTGGCCCGCATACAACGCGGCGGCCATGACGGCGCCGAGCACAGTTACTTTTTTCATATTGGTGGTCATTCTAATTCACTCCGCAAAGTCGTCTTCGTTTCGAGGAAATCCGCGACACTCAATCACCGGCGTGTTTGGCCCGCCGTGCGACCGATGCGTTATGCGGATGTTGGCCCAAGACCTTCCCATCAAGAAAACCGTCCCGGAGGCAAGAGCACCAAGCCCCCCGAACGGCGCAACCGAAGTTGCACGTCTTATGCCAGACCCTCCTGACACCAGCCTGACGCCTAGCTGACATGAAGCTTACAAAGCCGTTGAATTTCTTAGCTTATTCGTGGCGGCGGAAAGGTCGACAAACGGCTCTGTTCCGCGCGATTCTCTCTCCCGGCGGCCTTTCCGCAGGCCTTCCGGCGGCATCCACGGCACATGGCCAAGATGACAAAATTATTCGGCATTACCGATCTGCGACGCAGAACGCGAGACCGCCGCCCCGCCGGAATCACCGAAGCGGCACGGCGGGCCGGCGGTACTTGGGCGGCAAAACCAGTTGCGGCGGCGGCGGCAGGTCCGCCTCGGGCGCCTGATGATCCTGCAATTCGCGCAGGATACGGCTGGCCCGCGCCCAGGAAACCTCGACCTGCGCCGGGCCGGAGGCATGCGTTGCTTCTGGGGATGTTTCGGGGATCACGGCTGTCGGGGCCTCGGCCAACGGCGCCGGGCGCGGCACCGGGCCGGGCGCGCCGGTTGCATCGGGGACAATGCCGTGAAGCGGCGGCAGCGCCGCCAGCACCTTGCCGCCGTCCTCGGCCGGGGTTCGCTGTCCCGGCCGCGGCACGATGTCGAGGACCAGACGCCAGGGGCCGGCGCCCGCATCCCCGCCGCCCTTGGGCGGGTCGAGAAGGAAGGCGCGGCGGATGAAGGCGTCGAAGCGGCTGGCCACCCGAAAGCGGAGCGGCCCGTCGCCCTCGGCCGGGCGGACGATCAGATCGGGCGCGAGCGGATCGCCCGCCAAGGCCGCGTGGCCTTCGGGCGGCAGGGCCACGTTCGGCAGGCTGATCTCGAAGGTGCGCCGGCCCGTGGCCCGGGCGTCATAATCAGGGGGCGCCGTCAGATCGAACACCAGGCGCAGGAAGCCGGCATGACGGCCCAGACGCAGGCCGGTGACGTCCGCCGCCTCGGCCGCGCGAACCGGCGCGGACACGACCGTGCCCGCCGCCAGAACGACCGGCAGCAACAGAAGAAAGGCCGCGCTTCGCACAGCCCATCGGCGGAATACATGCCCAGAATGCCGCATCTTGGCATCCCTTTTAGGCGCCGGGGGGCGGGCGCCGCAAGGTCCGCGCACGCCCGGCAACATCGATATGCGAAGCCCTTGGAAACAATCACATTTCCCTAATGTGTCAGTTGTCTGTCAGCATTTCGCGGTATAAGCTTCTCCGCTCGCGTGACGATTTTCCGGGAATCGTGCCCCCGGGCGTGGCGCACCGCCGGAAAGCAAGGCGGCGTCGGGGCAAACCTGCGGGGACCACGCAAAGGAGGTCACGGTGGAACTGATCAAACAACTGGGCTGGCTGCCCATCGGCATCGTGCTGATTGTCGCGACGGTCGTCGCGGGCGTGCTGCTGAAGATGACCTCGCCCAAGAAGCCGGACATCGACAAGCTGAGCGACCGCGAAAAGTGGGAAATGTACGGGATCGGCTCGGGCCCCAAACCCGGCGACGATGTCGAGGAATACTGGCGCGACTACGAGCTTATCAAGCAGGGCGGCGGCCGCGACGACGAGTATTTCCGCGACGATCAGATCTGACCGTTCCGCCACCTTGCCGCGCCCAACACCGGCCACGCGGCCGTAACGCAACTGTGAAAAAATAATCCACACAGGATCGGACCCGTCCGTTAAGGTTTGGGCGAACCCTGCCGCGTGGCCCAAGCCGCGCGCCCCGAACAAGCGGAAACATTCACGAACAGCGTATTCATGGCATCCCAGAACCGACGCGCCGAATTGAAAAGCACCTCGGCGGCCGAGGCATCGGAAGCCCTCCTGCGGCGGCTTCAGACGATGCGCGCCGAAACCCTGGCCCTGACCGAAGGCCTGTCCGACGCCGACGCCACGGCCCAGTCCATGGCCGACGCCAGCCCCGCCAAATGGCACCTGGGACACACCAGCTGGTTCTTCGAGGCCCTCGTCCTGGAACCCGGGCTTCCCGGCTACACCCTGTTCGACGACCGCTTCGCCTATCTGTTCAATTCCTATTACGACAGCGTCGGCCCGCGCCAGCCGCGGCCGCAGCGCGGCCTTTTGACCCGCCCGCCGCTGGCCGACGTGATCGCCTATCGGCGCCATGTCGATGCCGGCCTGGCCGACCTGATGACCGGCGGCAACTGTGATGAAGCCCTTCTGAAAACCATCGAACTGGGCCTGCATCATGAACAGCAGCATCAGGAACTGCTGCTGACGGACATCCTGCACCTGTTCGCGCAAAACCCGCTCAGGCCCGCCTACCGCGCCGCCGAGCCGCTGGCCGCGGGCGGGGGTGCGCCGGACCTGACGTGGATCGCCTTCGACGGCGGCATCCTGCCCATCGGCGCCGACACGGGCGCCGGCGGTTTCGCCTTCGACTGCGAAACACCGCGCCACGATGCGCTCATCCGGCCGTTCCGTCTGGCGTCCCGCCCGACGACCAACGGCGAGTGGATGGCCTTCATCGCCGACGGCGGCTACGCCGACCCCTTGTTATGGCTGTCCGACGGCTGGGCCACGGTTCAGGCCGAGGACTGGGTCGCCCCCTTGTACTGGGAGAACCGCGACGGCGGCTGGTGGACCATGACCCTCAAGGGTCCGCAGCCCGTCGACCCGGACGCCCCCGTGACCCACGTCAGCCTGTTCGAGGCCGACGCCTTCGCCCGCTGGTCGGGCAAGCGCCTGCCGACGGAATTCGAATGGGAGGCCGCCGCCCGCGACATCCCGGTCGCCGGCAACTTCGCCGACACGGGCCGCCTGCGCCCGGCCCCGGCGCCAAACCCGGACCACGACCAGGACCGTGACGGATTGCAGCAGATGTTCGGCGACGTCTGGGAATGGACGGCCAGCGCCTATGCCCCCTATCCCGGCTTCCAGCCCACGGACGGGGCCGGCGGCGAATACAACGGCAAGTTCATGTCGGGGCAGAACGTGCTGCGCGGCGGATCCTGCGCCACGCCGCAAGGCCATGCGCGCGCGACCTACCGCAACTTCTTTTATCCGCATCAGCGTTGGCAGTTCACCGGCCTGCGCCTGGCCGAGGATGGGTGAGACGACGATGGACGCCTTTGCCGATGTTGAGGACACAGGATTGGACGACGACGGCAGGGAAGCCTTCCTGCGCGACGTGATCGAGGGGCTGTCCGCCGCCACCAAGACCCTGCCCTGCAAGTGGCTCTACGACGTGCGCGGCTCGGCCCTGTTCGAGGAAATCACCCATCTCGACGAATACTATCCGACGCGCACGGAGCTTGCCCTGCTGGCCGACATCGCGGACGACCTGGGATCGGCCCTGCCGGCCCGGGCCTGGGTGGTGGAATTCGGATCGGGGTCCAGCCGCAAGTCGGACCTGTTCCTCAACGCGCTGGACGCCCCCCACGGCTACGTGCCCATCGACGTCGCCGGCGATTATCTGGAGGCCGCCGCCAGCGCCTTGGCCGACCGCCTGCCGCATCTCAAGGTCGTTCCCGTGGTCGGCGATTTCACGGCCGAGCTTCCCCTGCCGTCCGCCCTCGACGATGCGCCCACGGTCGGCTTCTTTCCCGGCTCCACCATCGGCAATTTCGAACCGCCGCAGGCGGCCCGCTTCCTGGCCCGCGCCCGGCGCATGCTCGGCGACGGCGCCTTCATGGTGGTCGGCGTCGACCTGAAAAAGGACCTGGGCGTGCTGCTGCCCGCCTACGACGACGCCCGGGGCGTGACCGCCGATTTCAACCTGAACCTTCTCGACCGCATCAACCGCGAGTTGGGCGGCGGCTTCGACCGCGACCGCTTCGCCCATCGTGTGCGCTACGACGACGACGAAGGCCGTGTCGAGATGCATCTCGAAAGCACGGTCGATCAGACAGTGCACATCGACGGCCATGCCTTCGACTTCCGCGCCGGCGAGACCATCCACACGGAAAATTCCTACAAATACGCGGTCGGCGATTTCCACCGCGTGGCCGGCGGCGCCGGCTGGCGCGCGCAGCGGCACTGGACCGACGCCGACGGCCTGTTCTCCATCCATCTGCTTGCCGCCGCCTGAGACTTGCGCCATCCTGAGACCAGCAGGGAGGCAACGCCATGCGGCGTGCGTTCATCGGCACATTGGCTTTGGTCTTGGGCCTGGTTCTGGGCCCCACGGCGCGCGCCTGCGGGCCCGAGGTCGTCATTCAGTTCATCGATTCCAGCCCCGACCTGTTCATCATCGAAAACAAGAGCCTGGAAGCCTGGACCCTGCTGAGCCTGGAATTCCGCGCACAGAAGTCCGCCGGACGCGTGGTGTTCGACACCGACCTGGGCGGCGCCGGCGCGTCGGAGCCCTATCAGTTCGAGGTGGTCGAAGGCGAGGTCGGCCTGATGAAGGCGCCCGTCGTCGCCGACGGGGCGGAAGAACTGAGCCTGCATTTCGCCAACTTCGCGCCGGGCCGGAAATTCGTCTTCACGATCGACCTTGACGACCGCCTCGAGAATTCGCCCATGGGCCAGGCCTACGTGACCGGCGAGGAAATCGCGGGGGCCGAGGTCCTGGGCCTGTTCACCCATCCCAAGATCGGCAAAGGCAACGCCCGGGGCACCTTCGGCAGCGACGGCAAGGCGCACCTGCGCGGCGCGACCTGCGCGTAAGCCGATGGCGAAACGTCAGGTCAGCTTGACAAGCTGTTTGCCGACGTTCTTGCCCTGCAACATGCCGATGAAGGCCTCGGGCGCCGTTTCGATGCCCTGGGCGATGGTTTCGCGGTACCTCATGCGGCCATCCGCGACCATGGCTTCCAGTTCCGCCCGCGCCTGGGGCCAGATGGCCTTGTGAGCGTTGAGCACGAAGCCTTCCATCTTCAGCGACTTGTCGAAGAACAGGTGCATGTTGCGGTTGCCGTGGGCCGCGCCCGTTTCGTTGTAGCGGGCCAGCACGCCGCACACCGGAATGCGGGCCAGGCGGTTGCACTGCCCCATCACCGTTTCCAAAATCTCGCCGCCCACGTTGTCGAAATAAACGTCGACGCCGTCGGGGGCCGCGGCCTTCAACTGGCCCGCAAGGTCGGGCGCCTTGTAGTCGACGCAGGCGTCGAAGCCGAATTCGTCCACCACCAGTTTGCATTTATCCGGCCCGCCGGCGATGCCGACGGCGCGGCAGCCCATGTCCTTGGCCAACTGGCCGACGCAACTGCCGACCGACCCGGCGGCGGCGGACACCACCACCGTCTCGCCGGCCTTGGGCTGGCCCGTGATCTTGAGCCCGACCCAGGCCGTCACGCCCGTGGACCCGCAGACGCCGAGATAGGCCGAGAGCGGCACGCGGTCTTTCGGTTCGACGACGAAATCCAGGTCCGCGCCGTCCGACACCACATGGGTCTGCCAGCCGAGCCGCCCGACCACGTGGGTCCCGACGGGAAAATCGGGATGGTTCGTCTTCACCACCTCGCCCAAAACGCGCCCGACCATCAGGTCGCCCGGCTTCAGCACGTTGGGGCTGTAGGTCCAGCCGCCGCCCATCAGCATGCGCTGATAGGGATCGAGCGAGAGATACAGATTGCGCAACAGGAACTGCCCGGCGCCCGGTTCCGGCACGGGGGCCTCCTCCAGGCGGAAGTTGTCGGGCGTGGGTAGGCCCTCGGGCGTCGAGTTGAACAGCACCCGGGTGTTGGTCTCGGTCATGGGCAGGCTTTCTTCGTTTATTTGGTCAGTTCCGCGCGCACGATGGCGGCCCCGTCGGCCATGGCCTTCATCTTGCCGAAGGCGACGTCGCGGGGCAGGTACTTGAGGCCGCAATCGGGGGCCACGATGATCTTTTCCGCCGGATGGTGGGCCAGGCCCTTGCGGATGCGGTCGGCCACCGTTTCCGGGCTTTCGATGTCGTGGGTCGACAGATCCAGCACGCCCAGGATGATGTTCTTTTCCGGCAGGGTTTCCAGCACGGCGCAGTCCAGATGCGACTGCGCCGTCTCGATGGAAATATCGCACACGGAACAGGCGGCCAACTGCGGCAGGAAGGAATAGCCCTCGGGCCGTTCGTGGATGATGGCGGCATAGCCGAAGCAGATATGCACGGCGGTCTCGCCCTCAATCCCGTCGAGCGCGCGGTTGAGCGCGTCCAGCCCGAACTCGCCGGCCTTTTCCGGCCGCGCCTGCATGTAGGGCTCGTCAAGCTGCACCACGTCGGCGCCGGCGGCGAACAGGTCGCGGACTTCCTCGTTCACGGCGGCGGCGTAGTCCATGGCCAGGTCGGCCTCGGAGGCATAGAAATCGTTCTGCGCCTGCTGCGACATGGTGAAGGGGCCGGGCACGGTGATCTTGATCTTGCGGTCCGTATTGGCGCGCAGGAACTTCACGTCCTCGACCTCGACCGCGTGCATGCGGGTGATCTTGCCGGTGATGCGCGGCACCGGGTTCGGGTGGCCGGAACGGTCCAGCGCCGTGCCCGGATTGTCGATGTCGACGCCCGACAGCGCCGTGGCGAAACGGTTGGAATAGCTTTCGCGGCGCATTTCGCCGTCGGTGATGATGTCCAGCCCGGCCCGTTCCTGATCGCGGATCGCCAGGATGGTGGCATCGTTCTGGGCCTCTTCCAGATATTCCGGATCGACGCGCCACAGCTCCTTCGCCCGCGTGCGCGGCGGGAAACGCCCGGCCAGCTTGGCGCGATCGAGCAGCCAGTTGGGCTGGGCGTAGGAGCCGACCAGCGAGGTCGGCAGCAGGGTGTTGATGGTGGTCATGTCGGTATCCTCCCAAAAATGTTTTGCCGACCCTAGCACGCGGGCCGGTGCGCCGGTACAGCCCCGGCGCGGTTAACCGGCGACGCGCATCCGCCCGGCCGCGTCGAGAATCAGGGTTTCGAAATGCCGCGGCACGAAGACCTCCGTATCCGGCGCGGCGGCCTTGACCTCGGCGATGAAGGCGTCGGTCTGCGCCAGGGCCTTGTCCTGGGGCGCACCGAAGGGCAGGCCCTGATCGTCCCAATGGGTCGCGACGACCAGCGGCGGGCGGCCCAGACAGCGCATCAGCCGCGCCGTGTAGTCATGGATGTCGAGGCGCGGGGGGGCGGCGGCGATGAACGCGATGTCGGGGCGCAAACCCTCGATCTCGCGCTCGATGAAGTTCATGGAACCGAACAACAGAACCTCGCGCCCGGCGATGCGGATCAGGTAGGCGAGGGTGCCGCCCTCGACATAGTCGTCGAGGCAGAGCGGCGTGTCCTGCACCGGGATGGTGCCGAAATCCTTGTACAGCTTGCACGACAGGGCGGAATGCAGGCTCGGGATCACGCGGATCGAGAATTTTTCGTAAGCGTAATCCTCGCCGCCCCGCACGGCATGGATCTGTTCATCCGGCACGCCGCCGTTGATCGCGATGTTGCAGGTACTTTCCGTGCCGATCACCACCGCGCCGGTCTTGTTGGCGATGTAGGGCACGTCCATGGCGTGGTTGAAATGGGAGTGGGACAGGATGATGTAGTCGGCCTTGGGCACGTGGCGGTCGATGGTCGCCGTGTCGTGGCCGGCCGGCTCGCTCATCTTCACCACCGGGCGCGGATCGTCGGGAATTTCCGTCGCGTCGTGGGGGCCGTAGCGCCGCCCCTGAAAACGCACCCGCGACAGATAGGGGTCGAGCAGGATCACCGTCTCGCCGTCCGTGATTTTCCAGCCCGCCGCCCCGAAATGGGTGAACTGCAACGGGCGCATGTTGCCGCCGTCGGTCATCGGTCTCTCCTTGGGGTGTCGGGTCAGCCGAGGGCCGCGAGAATCTGTTCCGCCGAGGAGACGTTGAGCCCGGGCTCCGTCTCCAGCGCGAAATGGGTGATCACGCCGTCCTCGACGATCATGGCATATCGCTTGGACCGCTTGCCGTAGCCCTTGGCCGACATGTCGGAGGCGATCCCCATGGCCTCGGTCAGCGCGCAGTTGCCGTCGGACAGCATGGTGACCTTGCCGGGCGCCTCATGGGCCACGCCCCAGGCGGTCATGACCATGGCGTCGTTGACCGACAGGCAGGCGATTTCGTCCACGCCCTTGGCCAGGATGGCATCCGCCTGGGCGACGAAGCCCGGCAGGTGCTTGGCCGAACAGGTGCGGGTGAAGGCCCCCGGCAGGCCGAACACCACGACCTTGCGGCCCTTGAAAAAATCATCGGTGGAAACCGCTTCGGGTCCGCCGTCGTCGCCCATCTTGAAGATGGTGGCGGAAGGCACGCGGTCGCCGGTCTTGATGGTCATGGATGGATGCTCCTTAGGTCGTATTGCTTTTGGTGTTACTTCGCGCGGTCGCGGATCAGGTTGATGATGCCGGAGAAATCCTTTCCGGCCTGCCCCGCGTCGGCGTAATCCTGGTACAGCGACGCTGCCTTTTCGGCGACCGACACCTCGGCGCCGGTGCTGTGCGCGGCGGCGATGGCGAGGCCCATGTCCTTCAACATCAGGGCCGCCGCGAAGCCGGGGGCATAGTCCCGGTTGGCGGGCGAGGTCGGCACCGGGCCCGGCACCGGGCAATATGTCGTGAGCGACCAGCACTGGCCCGACGCCGTGGACGACACGTCGAACAGGCGCTGCGCGTCGAGGCCCAGTTTTTCCGCCAGCACGAAGGCCTCGGCGACCGAGGCCATCTGAATGCCCAGCATCATGTTGTTGCAGATCTTGGCCGCCTGGCCGTTTCCCGGGCCGCCGCAATGGACGATGGTCTTGCCCATTTTCTCCAGGATCGGCTTGGCCCGGGCAAAGGCGTCATCCGCGCCGCCGACCATGAAGGTCAGGGTCGCACCCTCGGCCCCGCCGACACCGCCGGACACGGGCGCGTCGACCATGGCGAAGCCCTTGGCCGCCGCCGCCGCATGCACCGCGCGCGAGGTATCGACGTCGATGGTCGAACAGTCGATCACCAGGGTGCCCGGCGAAAGCGTGTCGAACAGACCGCCCAGGCAGACCTCCTTCACATGCTTGCCGGCGGGCAGCATGGTGATGACGACCTCGGCCCCCTGGGCCGCATCGGCCGCACTCTCGGCCGCCCGCGCGCCCGCTTGTGCCGCCTTGGCCAGCAGGTCCGCCGACAGGTCGAAGGCCGCGACCGCGTGCCCGGCCTTGATCAGATTGGCCGCCATGGGATTGCCCATGTTGCCGACGCCGATGAATGCGATGTTGGTCATATGCGGTGTCCTTCAGGCAGATGCCCGCCCGGCGCGGCTGAACCCGCGACCAGGGGCGGAGGAAATGGAAGGCCGGAACATTAGCAACCCCCGTCCGGGGCCGGAAGGGGGACCGCAACAATTCCGCCGTCCAAATGAAATTTTTCTTTTACCTAATATTCGAGAGACCGTCATGTCGGTCGAATAGATGAGAAGCTCCCGCCATCGTGCAGGCGGCCCCTCCGAAGCCGAAGGGGCGGGAGTGACGACACCAAAACGCCCACGGCCGGGCACGACCGGCCCGCATAGGCCCCCGCCGACGCGGGGGCTCACGCCAACATAAAATATAAGGAGTGCCGATACATGCTACGGAAAGCGCTTTATCTTGCCGTATTCCTGGCCTTTGGGGCCATGGGGACACAGGTTTCCGCCGCCGAAATTTCAAAGTCGCGGGTCGATCGGATTCTCGCCATGACGCCCACGGACATGGCCAAGACCGGCGCCTGGACGCGGGCCGCCTATGACCGCCTCATGGGCTACATCAATTCCATCCAGGACAAGGAACTGCGGGATGTCGTGCTGGACATGTACACCAACCCGGAAACCACCGTGTTCAAGGCCAAGGCGAACGCCGATGCCCTGCGCACGGCCCCGGCCACCGGCGGCCCCGGCCACCATCATTATCCAGGCGGCCTCGCTGTTCATCTGGTCGAGGTGATCGAGATCGCGCTCGGCTGGCTCAACACCTTCGAGCAGGTCCACGGCATCGGCAATTCCGACCGCGACCTGGTGATCGCCCAGCTCGCCCTGCATGACTGGAGCAAGCTCTGGTACAACTGGGACGAAAGCATCGGCAAAGTGAAGAAGCCGGAATGGTTTCCCGGCTCCTGGGGCGGTAAGGACGGCCTCGCGAAATGGGGCTGGATGGGCGAACACGGCGCCGTCGTCTACTCGGAACTGCTGAAACGCAAGGCCCCGCAACGCCTGCTGTTCGGCGCCGCCTCGACCCATTTCGACCCGCAGTGGGATGTCGACCTGACCGCCAAGGACGGCAAGAAGGAAGGCTTCAACGCGGCCATGATCGAGGCCGCGGCCTATGCCGGCACCGCAGCCCCGCAGATGGACATGGACAAGCGCCGGGCCGAGTGGTTCCTCTCGGCCTATTCGGACGGCAGCTGGTCGTTCTCCCACTATGTCGCCGGCAAATCGGCCCATAAGTGGATCCGCCTGGTCGCCAAGGATATCGGCGTCGACCCGGACTCGCCCAAGGCCGCCAAGCTGGCCTGGTTCGTGCTGTCGCGGGTGTCGGATTTCAAGCTGTACAAGATCTACCAGGACGCCGATTTCTCCGTCGATGCGGTGAAACAGGCGATCCACGGGATCCTGGCCGATTCATCGGCCTACGAAGTGATGTAACCCGCCCAGCCGCCGCCCGTATACGCCGGGCGGCGGCACCGGGTGCAGGAGGGTGCGGGGCAGAGACCAGCACCCCCCGGCGCGGGCCGAAAGTGAGGATGCGGTCCGGGCGGGCATGAACGGCGCCACGCCCGGACGGCATTGGGCGGGCCTATTTGGCCGGCAGGGTCTGGGAGTAGGCCAGAATATCGACCTGGTCCTGGACCGACAGGGCGCTCAGGGCGACCATCGGAATGCCGGGCTGGCCGTTGCGGATCTTGTGCAGGGTCTCCCACGGATTGGCCTGGGCCACGGTGCCGATGTATTCGATCTTGGGCGCTTCCTTGAAGTTGATCGCGCGGCCGTCGACGCCGTGGCAGATCGAACAGATCGTCTGGTAGAAGCCGGCCCCACGGCGGATGTCGCCCTTGGCCTTCTTGGTCGCCCGGTCGATGTAGGTGTCCATTTCGATCTGCCCCTTGGTCACGAACAGGGCGAGCTTGCGCGCCGCCGAGTCCGAGATCATCGCCGGCGTATACCCGTGCAGCTTGCCGCGCAGAGTAGCGACCACCTTGTCCGGATCGCCGCCGTCCCAGCTGCGCAGGCCCTTGATGCCGGTGGCGTGGGAGCCCTTGGCGTAGGCGCCGTCCTTGCCCTTGTAATCCCAGCCGTGGCATTCCTTGCAGCGCCAGGTGCTGGCGCCCTTCTGCTTGCCCGCGGGGGGATAGGCGGGATGGGTGCCGGACGGCTTGTCGGCTTCGAGCGCCGACATCCAGTTGTCGTAAATCTGGCCGCCCCTGGAGATGGTGAACAGTTCCGTCTCGGAAATGTCATCGGCGTTGGCAGCCCGCAGAGGCGCTCCTTGGACGATCGCCCAGGTGGCGGCGGCTGCCACGACGGCAGTTACTGCTTTCATCGGAATGTTTCCTTTTACCCGATGCCGCCACCTCTCCGCCCGGTGTTCCATCGCCGGTGCGCGGTCACGGCTGGTTGCGATTGTAGGACGCGGGCCGGGCCGAAACATTGACCTGGGTCATGTCCGCCCTTTCGGCACGGCGACATCGGCTGCGCCAACATCGCCGGGCACTCGGTGTCCATGGGCTCCAAGGCCTGGGCGCCGGCATTGTTCACCCTGGCGTTCTAGCGCCGGGCCGGGCCGCAGGGCCGGATTTAGGGAAATTTGGCGGAGGGAGAGGGATTCGAACCCTCGATAGAGTTTCCCCTATACACGCTTTCCAAGCGTGCGCCTTCAGCCACTCGGCCACCCCTCCGCGCGTTCCGCCACCGGGGCCTTGGCGGCCCCCGGGGAACAGGGGGCGGAAAATAGCGGGCGGCGGGGTGGCATGCAACGGTTAAAGCGGCATCGGCGTCCGTAAACCGCGCACGGCATCGTGTCCCGATAATCATTGCCCGGATTGTGTGCCGGCCCCATAACAAAACCATGATGACCGGCTGGACCATAAAGCGCGTGGCGTTCTACCTGGGCTGGGCCCTGCTGCTGACGGCCTTTGCCGCCGGCGCGGCCGAAGCCCTGGTCAAGGCCGAGCCCGGGCGCGGCCTGCATTTGGTCTCCGCCCACGACATTTGGTACACGGCCTGGCCCGGCAACCTGGTGATCACGCAGATCAGGATCGAACGCCTGTCGCCCGAACTGTGGTCCGCCGTGATCCGCCCCCTGCTCGACCTGCCGGCCTGGCTGTTGACCGGCGCGCCCGGCGGGCTGCTGACCTGGTTCTGCCGGCCGCGGCGGCCCTTGACGGCGGACGAGGCGCGGGATTTGCAAGAGCGCGAGGATTCCCTGTTTCTGTATGACGAGCTGGCCGAGCAGGCCATGCGCGACGGCTACGGCGAGGGCGACGACATGGCGCCGAGCCACGAAACCCAGCATTTCCTGGACGAAGCGGGGCTGACGTATGCGGAATCGGAAGCGGATTTCGACATCGACGTCGACAGCCTGCCGCCGCCGCCGGGGGCCGGCCGCTAGGGCTGACCGGGCGTTCCCGGGCCGCCACGCCGCCTGGCCGCCCAGCGCATCGCCACCACGGACACGATGGGCAGGGCCAGGGCGCCGAAAATCAGGGCGTACCAGACCAGGCCGTTGAGAAGGAATTCCGCCGTCGGGCGGCACAGGCCGAACACTTCGCCGCCGCCCTCAAGGCAGTATTGCGCCTCGTCAGCCTGACGCAGGGTCCAGACCATGAGCGCCGCCGTGACCAGGGCCGCCAGGAACAGACAGCCGGTGAGGAACGAGCGGATCGGGGCCTTGGGATTGGGCAGCATGTCGGATCGCCCCGGCCCGGTTATTCGCCGGTCTTGAGCGCGGCCAGGAAGGCCGACTGCGGGATTTCCACGTTGCCGAACTGGCGCATGCGCTTCTTGCCCTTCTTCTGCTTTTCCAGAAGCTTTTTCTTGCGCGTGATGTCGCCGCCGTAACATTTCGAGGTGACGTCCTTGCGCATGGCGCCGAGCGTCTCGCGGGCGATGACCTTGCCGCCGATGGCCGCCTGGATGGCGATCTTGAACAGCTGGCGCGGGATCAGGTCCTTGAGCTTTTCGCAGATCTGGCGGCCGCGCGCCTCGGCATGGGATTTGTGGACGATGAAGGCCAGCGCGTCCACGGGCTCCAGGTTGACCAGGATCGAGACCTTGGCCAGATCGCCCTCGCGGTAGCCTTCCAGTTCGTAATCGAAGCTGGCGTAGCCGCGGCTGACCGATTTCAGCCGGTCGTAGAAGTCGAACACGATTTCGTTGAGCGGCAGGTGGTAGACGACCAGCGCCCGGTTGCCGACATAGGTCAGGGTTTCCTGTTCGCCGCGGCGGTCCGTGCACAGTTGCAGCACGGCGCCGAGATATTCGTCGGGCACCATGATGCTGGCCTTGATCCAGGGCTCCTCGATGAAATCGATGGCCGACGGGTCCGGCATGTCCACGGGGTTGTGCAGTTCGCGCATCACGCCGTCGGTGCGGTGGACCTTGTAGACCACGCTGGGCGCGGTGGTGATGAGGTCGAGGTCGAACTCGCGCTCCAGCCGTTCCTGGACGATTTCCAGATGCAGCAGGCCGAGAAAGCCGCAGCGGAATCCCAGGCCCAGGGCGGCGGAGGATTCGGCCTCGAAATGGAAGCTGGCGTCGTTCAGGTGCAGCTTTTCCAGGGAATCGCGCAGATCCTCGTAATCGCCGGCATCGGTCGGAAACAGGCCGCAGAACACCACGGGGACCGAGGGCTTGAACCCGGCCAGCGGCTTGGCCGCCGGCTTGCGGTCGTCGGTGATGGTGTCGCCCACGTTGGTGTCGGCGACCCGCTTGATCGCGGCCGTGAAATAGCCGACCTCGCCCGGGCCCAGTTCGTCGACCTTGGTCGGCTTGGGCCGGAGATAGCCGACCTGATCGACCTGATAGGCGGCGTTGTTCGCCATCATGCGGATGCGCTGACCGCGTTTCAGGGTGCCGTCGACGACCCGGACCAGGATCATCACGCCGAGATAGGGGTCGTACCAGCTGTCGACCAGCAGAGCCGTGAGCGGCGCCGCCGGATCGCCCTTGGGCGCCGGCAGGCGGGTGACCACGGCTTCGAGCACGCTGTCGATGCCGATGCCGGTCTTGGCGGAAATTTCCAGGGCGTCCGAGGTGTCGAGGCCGATCACGTCCTCGATCTGCGCCTTGACCCGTTCCGTCTCGGCCGCCGGCAGGTCGATCTTGTTGAGCACGGGAATGATTTCGTGATCGACGTCGAGCGCGAGATAGACGTTGGCGAGCGTCTGCGCCTCGACCCCCTGGGTCGCGTCGACGACCAGGAGCGAGCCCTCGCAGGCGGCCAGCGAGCGCGAGACCTCGTAGGTGAAGTCGACATGGCCCGGCGTGTCGATCAGGTTGAGGACGTATTTTTCCCCGTCCTTGGCCGTGTAGTCCAGGCGCACGGTCTGCGCCTTGATGGTGATGCCGCGCTCGCGCTCGATATCCATGCTGTCGAGCACCTGTTCCGACATCTCGCGGTCGGTCAGCCCGCCCGTCATCTGAATCAGACGGTCGGCCAACGTCGACTTTCCGTGGTCAATGTGGGCGATGATCGCGAAGTTGCGGATATGGCTGAGATCGGTGGTCATGGCGGGCGTCATGTAGCATCGGCGGCGGGCCGTAGCAAAGGGGAATCGCATTTACGGCGCCCCCCGCCTTTGCTAAGCAAATCGGAGACGACTGGACAAGGACCGGCCCACCATGAACTGGACGCTGTTTTCCGCCTTCATCGCCGCCACGGCGGTACTGATCATCATCCCCGGACCCAACGTGATGCTGGTGATTTCCCGGTCCATGCGGTTCGGCGTCAAGGCCGGGCTGATCACCGTCGCCGGCACGGCCTTCGCCCTGGCGCAGCAGTTGGCGATCACGGCGCTGGGCCTGGCCTCGGCCATGGCGGTCCTGTCCGACGGGTTCGAGGTGCTGCGCTGGCTGGGCGTGGCCTATCTGGTCTATCTGGGCGTGCAGGCCTTCCGTGAAAAGCCGGTCCCGCCGGAAGCCGCCGCCGTCACCGCCCCAGGCACCGGGCGCATGTTCTTTCAGGCCGCATTCGTGGCCTGGACCAATCCGAAGCTGCTTGCGTTCTACGCCGCGTTCTTTCCCCAGTTCCTCGACCCCGCCCTGCCCGCGGGCCCGCAGTTGTGGGCGATGTGCGGCGCGTTTCTCGCGATCGCCGTCCTGTTCGACAGCGGCTATGCGGTGATCGGCGGGCGGCTGCTGGGGGCGGTCAAGAGCGAACGCGCCCAGCGCATCCGCAACCGGATCACCGGCGGCATGCTGATCGCCGCCGGCGCCGGTCTGGCCATGGTGCGGCGAACCTAGGGCGCGTCCGCGCGGCGCTTGCGCTCGGCCTGGGTCAGCCCGCCGTAGCCCCAGTCCGTGGCCGGAATTTCATCGATCACCACATAGGCGACCTCGCTTAGACCGGGCAGGACGCGCAGCAGCAAGTCCCGCATGGCGGCGATCATGGCCGCCTTTTCCGCCGCCGTGTTGGTGCCTTGGGTGATCTTGATGTCGGCGTGGGCCGTGACCCCGCCCGAGCCGGCGAGGGCCCGGCCCCCGACCGACCAGCGGGACGCCGGGGCGTCTTCCACCAGCACGGCCGTGACCTCGGCCTTCTTGCCCATGATCTTGGCCATGAGGGCCGTGGTCTCCTGGTGCAGGGTTTGAATGTCGGCGGGGCCGAGGGTTTTTCCCGAGGTCTTGATGGCGATGAAGGGCATGACGGGTCTCCTGTCTGTCGAGGAAGGGGGTGACCCGGGATGTAGCAGGCGATAACATACAATAAAATTTTATTGTTTTAACCATATTGATAAGTATTAATTATGTATGAGTGATCTTGATCCCGATCTGCTGCGCACCTTCGTCGCCATCGCCGACACGGGCCGCTTCGGCGCGGCGGCCGACCGCGTCCACCGCACCCAGGCGGCGGTCAGTCTGCAGGTGCGGCGGCTCGAGGACCGCGCCGGCGCGGCCCTGTTCCGCCGCCGCGGGCGGCTCATGGAACTGACCGAGGCCGGGGAGACCCTGCTGGGCTATGCCCGGCGGATACTGGAGCTGAACGCCGCCGCGTTGGCCGCCGTGCGCCGGGGGCCGATGGCCGGCGAGGTTCGTTTCGGAACCGTACAGGACTTGGCGGAAACCCTTCTGCCGGGCGCGCTGCGGCGGTTTTCCCAGGCCCATCCCGCGGTCAAGGTGACCGTTTCCGTGGCCGGCAGCGCCCAATTACGGGCCGAGGTCACGCGCGGCGCGCAGGACATGGCCTTCGTCACCAGCGGCCCGGGCGACCGGCGGGACGGTCCCCGCATCGAGGCGCCGCTGATATGGATCGCCGGCGACGGCTGGCGCATGCCCGCCGGCCGGCCCCTGCCGCTGGCCGTGATCGACGCACCCTGCCCGTTCCGCAACGCCGCCCTGCAAGCCCTGGACGACGCCGGCCTGCCGTGGGAAATCGCCATGACCAGCCCGTCCCTGCCGGGGGTTCTGGCAGCGGTGCGGGCGGGGCTGGGCATCACCCTGCGCACGGCCCTGTCCCTGGCGCCGGGGCTGTCGCCGCCGGCGGCCCCCTTGCCCGGCCTGGACCCGGACCGGGTCGCCTTCCGCCTGATGGCGGGTGAACCCCTTACGCCGGCGGCGCAGGCGCTGCGCGCCGCCGTCGCCGAAGAGGCGCGGGCCGGCATCCGGTCTCTGCCGATGGGATGATGGAACGGTTTTGGGATCGGGCCGTCAGTTGCGCCGCAGCGGCACCACGTTGGACCCCGGCTTGCGCCGGGCCGTGGCCTGGGCCAGGCCGCTCAGGTAGTCATCGCGCGTGAAGTTGTTGCCGCAGACCATGCAGGTCACGGGCCCGAACGGCGCGCGGTCCGGGTCGAAGCCGCCCGGCATGACGTTTTGCGCCTCGCCGCACTGCGGACAGGACACGGGATAGAGTTCCCTGGCCATGGGCCAAACGCTCCCAGATAATATTAACAATCGGCACGAAAAGCGCAGGGACGGACGCCGCGCGAACGCGGCGCCCGCTTCTGCGATATATCTCCCGCCCGTCGCCGGACAGAGCCCGGAAACGGCCGCCGCCCGGCCGACCAAGAAATTATCGGGGCGGTGTCAGGAGATTTTTATCCGATGGCTTTCAGGTTTGCGGCCGCTTCACGGCCATCACGCCCAGGCACCAGTTCATATTCCAGCTTCTGTCCTTCGGCGAGTGTTTCCATCCCCGAATCACGAACAGCGGAAATATGCACGAAAGCGTCCTTACCGCCCTCATCGGGCGTAACGAAGCCAAATCCCTTGGTTACATTGAACCACTTCACGGTTCCAGTAGGCATCTTTGATCAACTTCCTTTGTCGAGTGGAGTAACAGACCCCCAGGATCTTCGCCTTTTTGGGGCCGTGCCATGTTCCATGGCCGGCGCGCCCAGGTCCGGTTCGGCCCAACGAAAGATACCCCCCTTCGCCGCCCGAAATCCGGGACTCCCCAAGCGATGCCGTGATTATCATCATACGGTAATGAATGAAACGCAACCGAAACCCGCAGATGCCGTAGGGGCAACCTGTGCCGGGATTTCATATCGTGGAAACGGCGTGGGGCGCCGGGACCGGGCCTAAAGCGCCGGCGCGTCCAGCCCCGCCTGGCGGCAGGCGGCGACCACGGTGTTGCGCAGCAGGCAGCAGATGGTCATCGGCCCGACGCCGCCCGGCACCGGCGTGATGGCACCGGCCACCTTGACCGCCGCGTCGAAGTCGACGTCGCCGACGATGCGCGTCTTGCCGGGGCCTTTTTCCGGTGCGTCGATGCGGTTGATGCCGACATCGATCACCGTTGCCCCCGGCTTGACCCAGTCGCCCGGCACCATGCGCGGACGGCCAACGGCGGCGACCAGAATGTCGGCTTCCCGGCAGCGCGCGGCCAGGTCCTGGGTCCGCGAATGGGCGACCGTCACCGTGCAGCTTTCGCCGATCAGAAGCGCCGCCATGGGCTTGCCGACGATGTTGGAACGGCCGAGCACCACGGCCCGCTTGCCCGTCATGTCACCCAAGGTTTCCTTGAGCATCAACAGGCAGCCGTAGGGCGTGCAGGGCACCAGGGCGCGCGGATCGCCGGACCACAGGCGGCCGACGTTGACGGGGTGGAACCCGTCGACGTCCTTGGCCGGGTCGATGGCGGCGATCACCGCGCCCGCGTCGATATGATCCGGCAGGGGCAGCTGCACCAGGATGCCGTGGACGGCGGGATCGGTGTTGAGCGCATGGATGAGAGCGAGCAGCTCGGCCTCCGGCGTCGCCGCCGGCAGGCGGTGTTCGATGGACCCCATCCCGGCCGCGACGGTCTGCTTGCCCTTGGCGCCGACATAGACCTGGCTGGCCGGGTCGTCGCCGACCAGCACCACGGCGAGCGCCGGCACGATCCCCGGACCGTCCTTCAGGCGCCGGACTTCGGCCGTGACCTTTTCGCGCAAACGGTCCGCATGGGCTTTGCCGTCGATGATCGCAGCAATGGTCATTGTGTCTTCAGTCCTTTGCTTTCGCACCAGTCGGTAAGCCGGCGCATTAAGGTTGTCCCCTCGCCCCGGATCAAGAGCGTCTTGGTCCGGGACGCCGCGCCCTGGAGAACTTCCAGGTCGGATTTCGCGAGCCCCCATTCCTTGGCCAAAAGCTTGATCACGGCGGCGTTGGCCTTGCCCTTGTCGGCCGGGGCCGTGACCGAAACCTTGAGAACCTGTCCGCCCTCCGCATCGGCGGCAAGGCCGGTGAGCCGGTTGGCCGCCGCCTTGGGCGTGACCTTGAGCCCCACGCGCACGCCCTCCGCCGCCGCCCGGAACGGCAGGGCCGCCGCGGGCCGGGAAGCGTCAGACGATCTTGTGGGCAAGACGGATCAGGAATTCCTTGAGGAACACGAGCCCCAGGATCAGCACCACCGGCGAAATGTCCAGGCCGCCCAGATTGGGCAGAAAGCCGCGAATCCGCCCGAGCAGGGGTTCCGTCGCCCGGTAGCAGAAATCACCGACCATGTAGACGAACTTGTTCGATGTGTTGACCACGTTGAAGGCGACCAGCCAGCTCAGGATCACGCCGATGATGACGACCCAGGTGTAGAGGTTGAGGGCGATCAGAAGGATCGAAATGACGGGGCCGGTGATGACGTCCATGTTGGTCTCCGAATGTGCGGGCCGAGGCCGCACAAACGTAGGGGCAAGGGCTCGCCGCCGCAAGGTTTTAGGCTGAAACCGCGGCTTGACAGTGCGGATCGGCGGAAGCATTATCCGGCCTCCCAAAACGACCGCCGGTCCGGTTTCGACCGCGCACGGGCGGTTGACCCGGGATCCCCGTCAGGCCGGGAATCTTCAAGGGGCTGTAGCTCAGTTGGGAGAGCGCGTCGTTCGCAATGACGAGGTCAGGGGTTCGATTCCCCTCAGCTCCACCACCCTTCGCCCCGCGGGCTTCGGGTGGCAAGCCACCCGGAACCGCCCCTTGGCCGAAGGCGCGCCGGCGCCACGCGCGGCATCCCAGACTTTCGGCCTAATTGAGGCTGTTTCGCAAATGCAATACCATCCCGCCCCATAAATGGCTTGGCTGCCGCGTGCGGGGGAATGGAGCGCGCGGCGGAATTGGAGAAAAAAATGCCGAGTGTGCTGGTTGTCGATGACAATGAGCTGGCGCGCAACTTGATCGCCATGCCGTTGACGGAAGTCGGTTTCCACGTGGAAACCGCGTCGGGCGGCTTTGAAGCCCTTGAGAAATTCAAGGCCGGGCACCATCAGATGGTGATCACCGACATCCTGATGGCCGACGGCGAAGGCATCGGCCTGATCCGCTCGCTGCTGGAAGACAGCCCCGACCTGCCGATCGTCGCCGTATCGGCCGACCCGCGCACCAGCGAAGGCTCGTCCCTCGCCATGGCCACCAAGATGGGCGCCAGAAAGACCCTGTCCAAGCCGTTTTCCGCGCTCGATCTTCTCGCCGTGGTCGGCACCCTGCTGGCGGGCGAGGACGAACCGGCCCCGCGGCCGCAGCCGGTCTGACGCCTTTCTCTATCTGCTTGGCCCTATCCGCCTGGCCCTAGCTTCCTGGCGGGCGTCAGGCGTCTTCCCGTCGGCCTTCGGGCATGCCGTCGCCCGACAGGCTGTCGCCCAAGACCGCCGGCTGCACGCCCGACAGCAGCGCCACCCCGGCCCCGCGCAGGGCCTCCAGAATCGCCCGGTTGACCGCATAGCGCAGTTCGTAATAGCGGCTGGACGGCACCCAGAACCGCACGCCCAGAACCAGCCCGCCGAAGGTGAAATCGTGCAACCCGACCTGGGGCTGCGCGCCGCCGGCATCTTCCTCGGCCGGGGGCAGGGCATCGATGACGGCCTTCCGCACAGCCTGGGCCGCGCGCTCCAGATCGGCGTCGGCGGCCAGCGCGATCTTGGTCTGGACCACGCGCCGCGTTTCCGAATTGACGATGACCCGGCCGACGATGTCCTTGTTCGGGATGGTGATGCGCTCCCCGTCCTCGCCGAGCAGGCGGGTATGGGCCATCTTGACCTCATCGACCACGCCCGAGGTGTCGCCGACCGTGATGGTGTTCCCGACCACGAAGGGCCGGGCCAGGATGATCGACAGCCCGGCGCCGTAGTTCGACAAGGGCCCCTGCAACGCCATGGTGGCGCCGAAGGCCGACGCCCCGGCGAGCGCAATCAGGGGCGCGATGGAAATGCCGAAATTGCCCAGCGTGATGATGGCGAGGATGGTCAGGATCAAAATCTTGACCGCGTTGCCGATGAAGCGGGACAGGGTGACGTCGATGCCCTTGGCCTCGCAGACCGCCTGGATTCGCCGTGACATCCAGCCGCCGGCCTTGAGCCCGACGATCAGGAACAGCAGCGCCCCCAGAATCTGGAAACCGTAGGTCACGCCGAATTGGATCAACACGTCGACCCATTTGGCGACCTGCTCGACGTTCTGTTCCAAGGTCTTTTCGACGTCGTTCATGGATGCCCCCTTAACAATGTTGCCCCGGCCCCGGTCGAGGCCCCGATTAAGGCAGGAAAAAAGCATACCCGAATTCGTCCGGGCGGGAAGCCGAAACGGCGGCGGCACTCAGCCCTCGCCGGCGGCGTCGGCCTGGGCCTCCAGGGCCTCCATGTCGGCGTCGGAAAAGCCGAAGTGGTGGCCGATCTCGTGGATCAGGACATGGCGGATCAGGTGTGTCAGGTCCTCGCCCGTCTCGCACCAGTAATCCAGAATCGGCCGACGGTAGAGGAACACCATGTCAGGCGTCCCCCCGGGGTCGCTCACGCTCTTGTCCGTCAGGGCGATGCCGCGGTAGAGGCCCAAGAGGTCGAAGGGGCTGTCCAGATTCATCTCGCGCTCGGTCTCTTCGTCGGGGAAGTCCTCGATGCGGATGATGACGTCGGCGGCGAGGCGGCGCAGATGGTCGGGGATCAGGGCCAGGGCGTCCTCGGCCATGTCCTCGAAATCGGCAAGATTGGGTGCGGTCAGGGTCATGCGCTAAGCTAGCGCCAATCGCCGACGAGTGAAACGCCAACAGGGAGAGCCGAGATGACCGAAAAACTGACCGGAGACACGCGTGCAAAGGCGATCGCCCAGCTGGACGGCTGGGTCGAGGTGCCGGGCCGCGACGCCATCGTCAAGACCTTCACCTTCAAGGATTTCAACGCCGCCTTCGGCTTCATGAGCCGCGCCGCCCTGAAGGCCGAGAAGATGGATCACCATCCCGAATGGTACAACATCTACAACCGGGTCGAGGTCACCCTGGCGACCCACGACGCCGGCGGCGTGACGCAGAAGGACATCGACCTCGCCGCCTTCATGGACAAGGTGGCCGGCTGACAACGCTGATCGGCTTTTTTTTAATTTCGCGCAAATCGTCGTCGCGGACCTGACCGGCCCGCTCGGGATTTGCGTCAAATCGGCTGCATGCGGAGCGCGCCGTCGAGGCGGATGACCTCGCCGTTGAGCATGGCGTTGGCGCAGATCGCCAGCACCAGGTCGGCGTATTCCGCCGGGTCGCCCAGGCGCGGCGGGAACGGCACGTTGGCGGCGAGGCTCGCCTGCACCTCGTCCGACAGGCCCGCCACCATGGGCGTCTTGAACACGCCGGGGGCGATGGTCATGACGCGGATGCCCGATTTGGCGAACTCGCGCGCCGCCGGCAGGGTCAGGGCCGCGACGCCGCCCTTGGACGCCGCATAGGCGGCCTGGCCGATCTGGCCCTCGAAGGCGGCGACGGAGGCCGTGTTGACGATGACGCCCCGTTCGCCCGTCGCCAGGGGGTCGAGCCCCTGCATGCCGTGGGCGGCCAGACGCATCAGGTTGAAGGTGCCGATCAGGTTGATCTGGATGGTGCGGGCGAACACGTCCAAGGCCTGCGGCCCGTCGCGCCCGACGATGCGCTTGGGCGGCGCGATGCCGGCGCAGCTGACGGCGATGCGGGCCGGGCCGTGGACATCGGCGGCGGCGGCGACGACGGCTTCCAGCGAGGCCGCGTCCGCGACGTCGGCCTGGAACGCCTTTCCGCCGATGGCGCTTGCAACTTCCTCGGCGCCGGCCAAATTAAGATCAAGGCAGGCGACCTTCGCCCCCTTGGCCGCCAAGGCGCGGGCCGTGGCCGCACCCAGGCCCGAGGCCGCGCCCGTGACCAGGGCCGCGTGACCGGAAATGTCCATGGAAGTCCTCCGTCGTTGGAAGCCGGATGGCAGGGATCGACTTCTAGCAAAGCAGGAAGAGGCCGACAACGTGCGACGCAAACCGGAAGACCGAGACGACGGCGACGCGGACCTGGTGGAACGGGACCTGGGCGGCAAGGTGCGCCGGACCATCGGCAAGGTGCCGTTCACCCGCGACGCCGTGGCGGCGTTCTACGCGGCCCGCGACCCGGCGACGCCGACGGGCGTGAAGGTCGCCGTGATGAGCGCGCTCGCCTATTTCATCGTGCCCGTCGACGTGGTGCCCGATTTCATCGCCGCCCTGGGATATACGGACGACGCCACCGTGTTCTACGGCGCCTGGCGGCTGCTTGCCCCCTATCTGAAGCCGCATCACGAAACCAAGGCGCGGCAGTTTCTGTTGCAGGAAACGGACGGCGACGCCCCGCCCGAGGATTAGGCGCCCAAGGGTTTAAGTAAAGGCTGCCGCCAGGGCCTCCATGTCGAGATGGGTTTCCAGGTGAGCCGCCAACGCATCCAGGGTTTCCTCGACCCGGGCCGCGTGAGATGCCGCCGCGTAATCGCCCGCCCGCAGGGCCGAAAGAAACGCACGGCGAAAGCCGTCCGCCGCGAACAGCCCGTGGACGTAAGCCCCCATCACCCGACCGTCGGCGGAAACCGCCCCGTCCGTGCCGTCCGCCAGCGTCAACCAAGGCCGGGCCAGACCGGGCCCCGTCGTGTCGCCCATGTGCATCTCGTAGCCGGTGATGGCCTGATCGAAAACCGTATCGCGGCCCGTCGCCGGACACAGGGTCTTGGCCCGGCCGATCACCGTCTCCACGTCCAGCAGCCCCAGCCCCGGCACGGCCGCCGCCGCGCCCTCGATGCCGTCCGGGTCGGCGACGGTTCGCCCCAGCATCTGATAACCGCCGCATAATCCCACGACGACACCACCCCGGCGATGGTGGGCCAGGATGTCGATGTCCCAGCCTTCGGCGCGCAAGGCGGCAAGATCCGACAGCGTCGCCTTGGAGCCCGGAATCAGGATCACGTCGGCGTCGGCGGGGATGACCGCCCCCGCCTCGACGATCACGACCGCGACCCCGTCCTCGGCATTCAAGGGGTCCAGGTCGTCGAAATTGGCGATGCGCGGCAGGCGCGGCACGGCGATGCGGACGCGGTCCGCTGCGGGTCCTTTTTGGGTGGCGCCCGCGTCCAGCGCGACCGCGTCCTCCGCCGGCAGCAGCCGGGCCGCCGCGAAATGAGGCACGACGCCGAAGCAGGTCATGCCGGTGCGGTCCTTGATGATCTGGATCGCATCGTCGAACAACGTCACGTCGCCGCGGAACTTGTTGATGACGTAGCCGCGCACGCAGGCGCGCTCCTCCTCGGTCATCAATTCCCAGGTGCCGACCAGGCTGGCGATCACGCCGCCCCGGTCGATGTCGGCGACCAGCACCACGGGCACCCGGGCGGCCAGCGCGAAGCCCATGTTGGCGATGTCGCCGGCCCGCAGGTTGACCTCGGCCGGGCTGCCCGCCCCCTCGACGATGACCAGGTCAGCGCCGTCCCGCACGACGGCGAAGCTTTCCAGCACGGCGGCCAGCAGTTCGGGCTTGAGCGCGTGATAGTCCCGCGCCTTGGCGTTGCCCTTGACCTTTCCTTGCACGACGACCTGGGCGCCGATGTCCGTCTGCGGCTTCAGCAGCACCGGGTTCATATGGACCGACAGCGGCTGGCGCGCGGCCATCGCCTGCAACGCCTGGGCGCGGCCGATCTCGCCGCCGTCGCCGCCGTTCAACGAAGGAACCACGGCGGCGTTGTTGGACATGTTCTGCGGCTTGAAGGGATGCACGCGCAGGCCCCGGTTGGCGAACAGCCGGCACAAACCCGCGACGATCAGCGACTTGCCCACGTCCGAGCCCGTGCCCTGAACCATCAGGGCCCTGGCCGGCCCGATTGGACCGGCGGCGGGGTTATTTATGAGCGGCAAGAGCCTGGATCAGAGGATCGGCGGCGGGGTTGGACTGCCGTCCCGCGAGGATGCTGTCCGGCGTGGCGCCGGCACCATAGAAGGCTTCGTTCAGGTCGCGTCGGCGGATGAACACGGCCCCTTCCAGGGAGAACCCGGCGTACAGCCCCGACTTGGAATTGGCGAAGGCGATGATGTCGGCCCCCGCGTTGGTCGTCATCGCCCCCTCGATCCCGGCCCCGTAGACGGCCATGGTGATGCCGCTGTCGGCGCCGATCGAGCCCTGGTTTTCCAGCACGGCCTTCAGCGCCCCGTCGGAACGGATGGCCAGCACGACCTCGGTCTGCTGAATGCCCGCCTGCAAGCCGAAGCTGGCGACGCCGAGGGACAGGAACACCGGGGCGGACCAGGACCCGTCGGGGGCGCGCGCCAAAAGCACGCCGTTGCCGCCCTCGCCGCCGGCGATGAACCCGGCCTTGACCAGATCGGGGAACACCACCACGGCGCGCGCCGTCGGGATATGTTTGGCCGCCTCGGCCAACTGCGGAACCGTGGTGAAGCGTTCGACCGTCGCCGTCGCCGCCGCGACGATGTGGCGCGCCGCCACCGGCGGCTCCGATTCCAGGCGGGTGCAGCCGGCCAGCACCATGAGGGCCAGGGCCAGGGCCGTCAGTCCGCGAATACCTGTGGTCATCGTCTTGTCCCCCGCCCGTTCAAAATTCGATCCCCGCCTGGGCCTTCACGCCCGCGCGGAACGGATGCTTGATCATCTCCATCTCCGTGACCAGATCGGCGGCCTCGATCAGCGCCTCCTTGGCGTTGCGCCCGGTGACCACGACATGCAGGTCGCGGGGTTTGTTCTTCAGCGTCTCGACCACCTCGTCCAGCGGCAGGTTGTCGTAGCGCAGCACGATGTTCAGTTCGTCCAGGATGACCATCTTGTAGCTGGGATCGGCCATCAGTTCCTTGGCCGCGTCCCAGGCCTGGCGCGCGGCGGCCAGGTCGCGCTGACGGTCCTGGGTTTCCCAGGAAAAGCCCTCGCCCATGGCCTTGATGGTGACCTGATCGGGGAACTTGGCCAGCACGTCGCGCTCGCCCGTTTCCCACACGCCCTTGACGAACTGAACGATGGCGACGCGCATGCCGTGACCGACGCAGCGCATGGCCATGCCCATGGCGGCGGTCGACTTGCCCTTGCCCTTGCCCGTATGGACGATGAGCAGGCCGCGTTCCTCGGTCTTGGTCGCCAGAATCTTGTCCCGCGCCGCCTTCTTCTTGCGCATCTTCTCGGCGTGGCGGGCGTCGAGCTCCGCCTCGGTCATCGAATCCTTGGGTTTTCCGTCCATCGGGGAATGCCTCATCTGTCGGCTGATCGTAACTTATCCCGGCTTCCGGCACCCGCCGTCAACCGTCACGGGCCAGACGCTCCAGAAGCGGGCGCGTCGAGTTGAGCCGCGGGCTCCACAACCCCCGGTCCTGGGCCTCCAGGAACCGGGCCGCCATGTCCTTCAGCGCCGCCGGATTGTGCTCGGCCAGAAAGTCCAGAACCTCGGCATCTTCCAGATAAGCCTGGAATACGGCATCGAAATGGTGGTCGGCGACGCAGCGCGCCGTGGCGGCGAAGGCGAACAGATAATCGACCGTGGCCGCCATCTCGAACGCGCCCTTGTAGCCGTGGCGCATGACGCCCCTGATCCATTTCGGATTGGCGGCCCGGGCGCGCACCACGCGGGAAATTTCTTCGTCCAGCGTGCGCACACGGGGGCTTTCCGGGCGCGCATGGTCGCCGAAATAGATGGCGGGCTGCGCCCCTTTCAGGCTGCGCACGGCGGCGGTCAACCCGCCCTGGAACTGGTAATAGTCGTCGGAATCCAAAAGGTCGTGCTCGCGGTTGTCCTGGTTCTGCACCACCGCGTCGGTCGCGCGCAGCCGCGCCTCGAACAGACCGTGGGCGGCCTTGCCTTCCGCGCCCGCGCCGTAGGCATAGCCGCCCCAGGCGACATAGGCCTTGGCGAGATCATCCTCCGTCTCCCAGCCCTTTTCGTCGATCAGGGCCTGCAGCCCGGCCCCGTAGGCCCCCGGCATGGAGCCGAACACCCGATGGGTCGCCAGGCGCAGCGCGTCGTCGCCGCCCAATGCCGCTGTGTCCGCTTTCACCCGGGCGGCTAGCGGGTTGTCGGCTTCGCCTTCGTCCAGGGCCGCCACGGCGCGCACGGCGGAATCGAACAGGTCGATCAGGCCCGGAAAGGCGTCGCGGAAAAAGCCCGAGATGCGCAGGGTGACGTCGACGCGCGGGCGGCCCAGGACGGTGACGGGCAGAACCTCGAACCCCGTGACGCGGCGGGACGGGCCGTCCCATTGCGGCTTCACGCCCAAGAGCGCCAATGCCTGGGCGATGTCGTCGCCGCCCGTGCGCATGTTGGACGTCCCCCAGGCGGAGATCGCGATGGATTTCGGCCAGTCGCCGTGGTCCTGGGCGTGACGTTCGACCAAAAGGGACGCGGCCTTCCAGCCCAGTTGCCAGGCGGCGGGGGTCGGCACCGTGCGGGTGTCGACGGAATAGAAGTTGCGCCCCGTGGGCAGCACGTCGGGACGCCCGCGCGTCGGCGCGCCGGAGGGCCCCGGCGGCACGAAGCGGCCGTCCAGGCCCGCCAGCACGCCCCGGATTTCGGCGTCGCCCGAAGCCTGAACGGCCGGGCGCAGGTGATCGCGGATGAAATCGAGCACGGGCGGGGCGGCGGTCCAGGCCGGATCGGCCACGGCGTCGCCCGCGACCAGGGACGCCGCCAAAATCTCCAGCCGTTCCACCGCATCCCCCGCCGTGCGCCAGGGGCCCTCGGCATTGTCCAGAACGGCGGGACGCGCCCCCGTCCAGGGCGCCGCCATGTCGCAGTCCAGGGGATCGAACGCCCGGCCCAGGTCCAGGTCCGCCGCCAGCGCCCGCAGCAGGGACGCGTCCTCGGGCGCGGCGCCCCGCGGCACGCGGGCGAGCGCCACCAGCAGGTCCGTGAGCAGGCGGCCCGTCGGCGAAACGCCCAGGATGTGCAGGCCGTCGCGGATCTGCATCTCCTTCAGCTCGCACAAATAATTGTCGAGCTTGGCCAACTGGTCGCCGGACGCGTCGTCCGCCGTCATGCCGCAGTCGGCGCCGATGCCGGTGGCGGCGCACAAGGAGAGAATGTCCTTTTCCAGCACCTTGAGGCGCCGGCGGTCGACCCCGGCGGCCTCGTAATATTCATCGACCAGCGCCTCCAGATCCTTGAGCGGCCCGTAGCTTTCGGCGCGGGTCAAGGGCGGGGTCAGGTGGTCGACGACGACGGCCGCCGCCCGGCGCTTGGCCTGGGTGCCCTCGCCGGGATCGTTGACGATGAAGGGATAGATGTTGGGCAGGGGGCCCAGGGCGGCTTCCGGGAAGCAGTCCTGCGACAGGGCGAGCGACTTGCCCGGCAGCCATTCCAGATTGCCGTGCTTGCCCATGTGCACCACGGCGTCGGCGCGGAAGGCTTCCCGCATCCAGGCGTGGAAGGCGAAGTAGCTGTGCGGCGGCACTAGGTCCGGGTCGTGGTAGCTTGATTTGGGATCAATGTTGTAGCCGCGCGCCGGCTGCAAGCAGACCGCCACGTTGCCGCAGCGAAAGGCCGCGACGGCGAAATGGCCGCAGTCGAGAGCCCCCGGGCGGAAGAAGGGATCGGTTTCCGCCGGACCCCAGCGGTCCGTGACCGCGTCCTGCACGGCGCGGGGCAGGCCGCCGAAGAACATCTGGTATTCGTTGAAGGGCAGGGTTTCGTCCCAGGCGCGGGACGCCAGCGCCCGTAGGTCGTTGGTCGGCCCGGCCAAAAGCCGTTGCACCAGGGCGTCGCCATCGGCGGGCAGATCGCGCAGCGCGTAGCCCGCCGCCGCCATCTCGCCCAGCACCTTGACCGTCGCCGCCGGGGTGTCCAGCCCGACGCCGTTGCCGATGCGCCCGTCCCGGTTGGGATAATTGGCGAGCACCAGGGCGACGCGGCGGTCTTCCCGCGCTTTCCCTGCAAGCCGCGCCCAACCAGCCGCCAGGTCGGCCACGAAATCGACCCGGTCGGGCACGGGCTCGTAGCGCACGATGTCCGTCTCGGTCGCGGCGTCGCGCCGGGCCCGGCCCTTGAACGACACGGCGCGGGTGAAGAGGCGCCCGTCCACTTCCGGCAGGGCCACGTTCATGGCAATGTCGCGGGGGCCGAGGCCGAAGGTGCCCGATTGCCAGCTTTCCAGGTTGCCGCCGGAGAACACCGCCTGCAACACGGGCGCCCCCGGTTTGTCCAGCGGACCCGGCGCGCGCCCGCCGCCGAGCTTGTCCGTGCCCGGCGCGGTCACCGCGAAACCCGTGGTGTTCAGGACCACGGCGGGCGGCGCATCGGCGAAAAAGCCTTCCAACGTCGCCGCCGAAACCGGGTCCTTCAGGCTTTTCACGTAGACCGGCAGCGCGTTGAGCCCGGCCCGGCCGAGGGAGGCGATCACCGCATCGACGGCGTCCAGATTCCCCGCCTGCATCAACGCGCGATAGAACACCAGCGCCGCCACGGGCGCATCGTCCCGCCAAAAGGCGCGCAGCGCGTCCAGATCGGGCGCGGCGGCACCCGGCCAGTAGAGCCCGCAGGCGAGCAAAGGTTCCGGCTCCAGCCAATCATCGCCGCCGCCGATCAGCGACGCGGCGTAATCCAGAAACCGGCCCGCGTTGGCCGGCCCGCCCTGGACCAGATATTGCCACAGGCGATGCTGAGCCTCGCGCGGCAGGGTCGACCAGTCGGCCAGTTCCGCGTCGGGCGCGTCGTCGCCGGGCAGAATCGCCAGCGGAATGCCCTGTGCCATAGCCGCCTGGGCGATCTGTTCCACCCCGTAGGGCCAATAGGCCCGCCCGCCCAGAAGCCGCACCAAGATCAGCCGCGCGTGGCGGACCACAGCGTCGACGTAAAGATCGACGCTCATGTTATGGGACAGGTGCATGACGTTGGCGAGGCGCAGGGACGGCGCCGCCGCGTCGTCCGCCAGCCGCCGTGTCTGGGCGTCGGCCAAGGCCGCCAGTTCCGTGTCGGCGGCGGACAGCACGACGATGTCGCCCGGCGTCTGACCCAGGTCGAGGGCTTCCGTTCCGTCGTCGACGAGGCCAGGTTGGGCGGCGAGAAGATGCAAGGCGGGCTCCGCTGGTCAGAAAGGGGCGGACATTTATATAGGAGGAGGCGGGCGGGAACCTAACCCCCGAGCGTCTAACCTTGCAGGGCGCGGGTCACGGCGGCGCGGTCCAGGCCGTGCAGACCGATCACGACCAGACGGGTTTCCGGCACCTCGCCGGCCGTCCACGGGCGGTCGTAATAGCCGTCGACGCGCGATCCCACGCCCTGGATGACGTGGCGGCGCGGCTTGCCCGCGACATGGACGAAGCCCTTCACGCGCAGGATGCCGTGGTCGCGGGCGGCGGCCTCGATGCGGGATTTCAGGGCGTCCGGGTCGGCCGATCCGGCGATCCGCACCTCGAAGCTGTCGAAATCGTCGTGGTCGTGGTCGTCCTCGCCTTCGTGATGGGACGGGCGGGCGTCGAGATCGTCCTCGGCCCCGGCCTTGAGGCCCAACAGGACATTGATGTCGACTTGGCCGTGGCGGGTTTCGACGATCTTCACCTGGCGCGGCAGTTCGGCCTCGACCACGGCGCGCGCGGCGGCCAGACCCGCCGCGTCGGTCAGGTCGGCCTTGTTCAGCAGCACCATATCGGCGGACAGCAACTGGTCCTCGAACACCTCTTCCAGGGGCGAATGGTGGTCCAGGTTGTCGTCGGCTTCGCGCTGTTCGGCGACGGCGGCCGGATCATGGGCGAAGCGGCCCGCCGCGACGGCCGGCGCGTCGACCACGGCGATCACGCCGTCGACGGTGACCCGGGCGCGGATTTCCGGCCAGGTGAAGGCCTTGACCAGGGGTTTGGGCAGGGCCAGCCCGGACGTTTCGATTACGATATGATCCGGCGGCGTGTCGCGGTCGAGCAGCATTTCCATGGTCGGCAGGAAATCATCGGCGACGGTGCAGCAGATGCAGCCGTTGGCCAGTTCGACCACATCGTCCGCGTTACAGCCCTCGATGGCGCAGCCGTTGATGACCTCGCGGTCGACGCCCAAATCCCCGAATTCATTGATCACCAGGGCAATACGCCGCCCGCCCGCGTTCTGCAGCAAATGGCGGATGAGGGTCGTCTTGCCGGCGCCGAGGAAGCCGGTGATCACGGTGGCGGGAATTTTCATGAATGCAGGGAACCTTGTCTGACGTGAATTAAAGAGGACGGCCCTTGAGCACGAGGGGCAGGCCGGCCGCCGTGAATACCACACGGTCGGCGCGGGCGGCCAGCCGCTGATTGGCCAGCCCCGCCGCGTCGGCGAAGGATCGGGCCAGGGCGTTGGCGGGAATGACGCCCAAGCCCACCTCGTTGGAGACGAAAACCACGGGTCCGCCGAGGCCGTCGAGCCCCCGGGCGAGCGTTTCGACCTCGGATTCGGGATCGCGCCCGGCGGCCATCAGGTTCGACAGCCACAACGTCACGCAATCGACCAGCACCGGGCGGCCGGGGGCGGCGTGCTCGCGAATCTGTTCGAGAATATCCAAGGGTTCCTCGATGGTTTCCCAATCGGCGCCCCGGCGCGCCCGATGGGCGGCGATGCGGTCGGTCATCTCGCCGTCCCGGGCCTCGGCCGTGGCCAGGTAGAGCCCGCCGCCGGCCGCGTCCTCGATCAGGGTTTCGGCGAGCCGGCTTTTGCCCGAACGCTGGCCGCCCAGGATCAGGGTGACGGGGGGTAAAATTTCGTTCATCGAATTTCCATGTGTTTATTTCGCGCAAATCGTCGTCGCGTGCCTGGAGTCGGCACGCTCGGGATTTGCGTCAATGCCCCCCCTTGACCAGCGGCGTCACCGCATGGGGCGGGGCGTTGACCCGCACGATCCGCCAAGCCCCGCCGCGCCCGCGCAAAAGCCCGCCCGCGACGTGTTCCAGGCAGGTCACGGACAGGGTCGAGACGGAAAACGACATGGCCCCTTCCGGCGTCAGGCCCAGCGAATGGGCCATGGCCGCGCGGATGGTCCCACCATGGGTGACGGCGACGATGTCGCGGCCCGCATGGTCGGCGGTGTAGCGGTCGATCACCCCGGACACGCGGGCGATCTGGTCGGCGAAGCTTTCGCCGCCGGGCGGACGGGACCGCGCCGGCGTTTCCCAGAACAGGCGGAAGGCGTCGGGGTCGCGGGCCTCCATCTCGTCCCAGGTCGATCCCTGCCAGTCACCGAAGGACTGTTCGCCCAGGTGTTCCTCGGCGATGGGGTCGGGGAATGCCAGGCCTTCCTCGCGAATCGCCTGGGCGGTCTTGTGGGTGCGCGTGAGGTGGCTGGTCAGCCACACCGCGTCGGCGGGCAATGCCGTCGCCAGGGCGCGGAAGCTGTCCCGGTCGGACACGTCGCAGGGCACATCGTTGCCGCCGTAGATGGTGCCGACCACGGAGGGCACGGGCGCGTGGCGCACCCACCACCAGCGGGTCACGGAGTTTTCGGGGGTCTTGGTCACAGGTTGATCTCCGCCGTTGCGGCCGCCAGATAGACGGCGATTTCCACGATCTGTTGCTGCGCGCCCAGGGTGTCGCCCGTGTGGCCGCCGACCGCCGCCTGCATCGCCCAGCAGGCGAACAACCCCGCCGCCAGACCCGCCGCCGCCAGGGTGCCGACCCCGGCTCCCAGGACCGGCAGGAGCGGAGCCAGGGCCGCGACGCCCAATGCCAGGGCCAGCCCCGCCGCCCAGACGGGCGGCCGTCCGGCGTCCTTGGCCAGGCCGTCGGCCCGCGCGGGGGCCAGGACGGTCATCGTCGGCACCACGGCCGCCCGGGACAAGGCCCCTGCGGCGACCAGCACCAGGGCCGCCGTGCCCGGCCCGGCGAGGGACGCCAGCGCCGCCGCCTTCAGCCCCGTCGCGAACACCAGGGCGAGCACACCGAAGGTGCCGATATGGGAATCGCGCATGACCTCCAGCCGCCGGTCGCGGCCCGCGACGCCGAGCCCGTCGGCGAAATCGGCCAGGCCGTCTTCGTGCAGCGCGCCGGTCACGATGGCCATGACGGCGAAGGCGAGCAGAGCGGCGGCGAGGGGATGCAGGCCCGAACCCGCCGTCACCATGAGCACGCCCGCCCCGGCGCCGCCGACCACGCATCCCGCCAGGGGAAAGGCCCAGCCGGCGCGGGCCAGGGCGCCCGCCCCGCCGTCGTGACGCGCGGGCACCGGCAGCCGCGTGAGGAAGGCCAGCGCGAGAAACGCATCGTCCCAGGGGCGCCAGGGCCGGGCGGCAGGATCGGGATCGTCCGTCGCCAAAGGGCAACTCCTTGAAGGATCAGGCGGGACCGCGACGCCGGTCACGGGAAATTCCCGTCACCAGCACGGCCGATTGGGTTATATGTGACCGACCCCGGAAAAGGAAACAAGACCTCGTGCCGCAAATCGACCCCCCGCGTGATCCCGCTGACCTGCTGACCGACCTGCCGGGACCGGATGTGGACGCACAGACCGCCGTGCGCGCCCGCGAGGCGGTGCTGACCAAGCCCGCCGGATCGCTGGGCCGGCTGGAGGAGATCACCGAATGGCTGGCCGGCTGGCAGGGCCGCGCGACCCCGCGCGCCGACACGATCCAGGCCCTGGTGTTCGCCGGCAATCACGGCGTCGCCGCCCAGGGGATATCGGCCTATCCGCCCGAGGTGACGGCCCAGATGGTCGCCAACTTTCAGGCCGGGGGGGCGGCCGTGAACCAGCTGTGCCGCACCTTCGGTGTCGATCTCGCCGTGATTCCCCTGGATCTGGACAACCCCACCGCCGACATCGCGCAGGGTCCGGCCATGACGGCGGATGAATTCGCCGCCGCCTTCCAGGCCGGGGCCGACGCCGTCAATGCGGGGGCGGACCTTCTCTGTGTCGGCGAAATGGGCATCGCCAACACCACCGCCGCCGCCGCCATCTGCCTGGGCTTGTTCGGCGGCACGGGGGCGGATTGGGCCGGGCCGGGCACGGGCCTGCCCGCGGCGGGCGTATCGGCCAAGGCGGACGTGATCGCCCGCGCCGTCGCGGTCAACGGCATCGCGCCCCAAGATGGACTGGGCGTTCTGCGCGCCCTGGGCGGCCGGGAACTGGCGGCCATGGCCGGCGCCGTGGCCAGGGCCCGCCGTCTGGGCATCCCCGTGCTGCTTGACGGCTTCGTCTGCGGCGCGGCGGCGGCCTGTCTCGACGCGGCCCGGCCGGGGGCCCTCGACCATTGCCGGGCGGCACACCTGTCGGCGGAGCCGGGACACGGGCGGCTGCTCGCGAAACTCGGCATGGCGCCGCTGCTGCAACTGAACATGCGGCTGGGCGAGGCGTCGGGGGCGGTGTTGGCGGTCGCCCTGGTGCGGGCGGCCCTGGCCTGTCACCGGGGCATGGCGACCTTTGAAAGTGCCGGCGTCAGCGGCAAGGACTAGGTCCAGCGGCATGTCCGCCTAGTCGACCATTTCCTCTTCGTCGTCGCCGGCGGTGCCGCGCTGAATACGGTGTTTCAGCTTAAGCAAATCGCGGCGCCGGCCGTCCTCGGCGATCAGGCCTTCGATGAACCGGCCCTGGAACCGGTCGATGCCGACGGAGCGGCCGAATTCGACGGATTCGCGGGTGTCGCAGCGACACATGATCATCCTGCCGCCGCCGCCCGAGGCGGCGATCTGGCGCAGCCGTTCCTTGACGTCGTCGCTGGAATCGGCGAGGGCCGGGGTCCAGATCAGCTTGGCGTGATCGCAGCCCAGTTTTTCCCGGTCGACCAGGAACATGGTCTGCATGGTCAGGCCGTCGAGCAGCACCCGATAGCCCCGTTCCTGCACGAACTCGCGGGCGATCAGGAAGGCCGGCAGGTCGGCGAAGATGTCTTCCTTCTGCAACTCGATCACCATCGCCCCCCGGCGCGAGGCCGAGACGTTGTCGTCGAAAACCTGGAATTCATCCGACAACAGAGTCTTTACGTTGGCGTTGATGGAAATCTCGCCGGTGATGGTGATGGCGTCGGTCTTCGACAGCATGGACAGCATGCGCTTATCCAGGGTTTCCGTCAGGTGATAGAACAGCCAGCGGTTGGAGGTCAGGTTGACCCCCGGCATCAGCGTTTCGCGCAGGTCGTTGATGGAAATGAACAGTTCGGAAAATTCCTGTTCGGGAATCAGCTTGCTGTCGACCTTGCAGACGAACTGGCGGCGCACGTAGTTCGACAGGTCGGCGCGGCCGAGCGCATCCTCGACCCGGGCCAGAATATCGGGCGTCAGGGGCTCGCCCTGTTCCTGCTTGGCGCGCAGGGACGAGCGCGCGTCCATGCGCGAGCGCACCTTGGTCAGGCGCACTTCCTCTTCCTCGGCCAATTCGCGGGCCAGGCGCAAAATCTCGTCGTAGTCGTTGACCGCGTCGTACCAGGTCGCGAAGGGCTTTTCGTGGGTCGAGGCCTCGGCGATCAGGGGGTCGTCGGAAAACAGAAAGCGCACCTTCTGAACCACGGTTTCCACCTGGGGCCGGGCTTCGGCCTTGAAGGCGAAGATCAGGTCGGCGCTGCGCAGGGCGAACAACTGGCCCATGGTGGTCGAGATCAGGGGATCGAAGCTGGAGGTCGCGGCGCGGATATGCTGTTCGCGCCGATTGAACGGGCGCAGCTGCGACAGATGGACATGCACGACCTGGCGCCCGCCCCGGTGCTTTTCCAGGCGACGCACATAGTCCAGCAGCAGGTTTTCCTGGCTGGGGATTGCTTTCTGTGCATCGGGCGCCGTCGCCATGTTTCCGCCGTTTCCTGTTTCGCTACCGGGTGCCGGTGTCCGCGCCTCAGCGCGCCGCCGCCGCCCGTTCCTTCTTGATGCGCGCGCGCCGCCCTTGCGAGCGCACGGTGTCGATCAGCCGGTCCATGAGGAAGCCCTGGAACCGGGTGATGCCCAGGTTCAGGCCCCATTGGATCGCCTGTTCGGAATCGACCCGGGACAGGATGATCGATTCCTTGCCCGCATCGCGGATGATGCGGCGCAGGTCCTCGACCTTGCTGTCGTCCTCTTCCTCGTTCTCGAATTCCGAGCCCCAGCCGACCTTGATGAAGTCCGCGCCCAGAATCGCCGGGTCGAAGAACTGCATGGATACGGGCGAAATGCCGTCAACCAGCACGCGGTACCCGTTCTGTTGCAGCATGTTGCGGGCGATGGTGAAGGCGTCGACGTCGGAGAAGATGTCGATCACCTGCATTTCGATGATGACGTTGTCCTCGTGCCCGGCGACGGCGCGGTGGAAGTTCTGGAAATCGCGCGACAGCACGGTGCCGATGTTCAGGTTGAGCGAGATCGGCTCGTTCATCTTTTCGAAGTTGCGCCCGGCCATGTTGGCCAGGATGACCCGGTCCAGGCCCTCGGTCAGGTACTGGAACAGCCAGATCGACGAGAACAGGTTGACCCCCGGCGCCACCCGCTTCTTCAGATCGCCGATGGAAATGAAGTGTTCGCGGAAGATCACGCCCTCGGGCCCGTGGGCGCCGATGTGCAGGCAAAGCTGTTCGCGGATCAGGTCGTCGATGGGCACGCGCGGCAGAACCTGGGAAAGCGCCGTCAGATGTTGCGCCGTCAACGGCTGGCCCACGGATTTCTGCTGCGCCGCCGCCTCGGCGGCCTCGCGCTTGGCGGTTTCCTCGGCCTCCAGCACCAGCGAGCCGACGACCCGCACGAAGGCGCGGAAATCCTCATTCTCCGACAGATCGTACCAGGTCGACAGGCGGTCCTCGCCCAGGCCCGTCTCGTCGATGTGGGTCAGCGGGTCTTCGGAGAACAGCGCGCGGACCTTCTCGACGGGGTTTTCCACCTCGTGCACGGGCACGGTGCGGCACAGAAGGATCTGGTCCGCGTTCTTCATCTGGAACAAGGTCGCTTCGTGCTGATTGGTCAGATTGTCGAAGTTGCGCGCCGCCAGACGGATGAAATGGGGCTTGCGGTTGGAACTTTTCAGTTCCGACAAATGCAGATGCACGGCGTAATAGCCGGGCGCGCCCGCCTCCATTCGGTTGAGGCGGTCCAGCAGAAGTTTTTCCTCGAGCGTATCCGGTGAAGGAATCTCGGCCATGGTGCTCCCGTTCGCCCCCGGACCCCGCGTGTGCGGAACCCCGATGTCGACAGTCATTCCAGGGGCCCTTCCCGCAGCCCCGGAGGTTTCGCCGTAATCGGCAAGGTGCGCCAATGCTAAAGTGAAATCGTTAAAAAAGTCATTTCATTTCCGGCGCTTGGTTCGGCGGTTCGGATTCCGCGCCGCGGCCGCCCGAGCCCCGGCGGCGCGCCGGGTCAGGCACCTTGACCTCGACCCCGCTTGAGGGTCATAAGCGACGGTTTCTTAATACTTGGCGGGCATTATGGATCGCGGATTTGGCGGTTTTTTGCCCATAATGCGGCAAAATCGGAACGGGTAACTCATTCATGGCCCTACGCAAGACCATCCTCGTCACCGGCGGGGCGGGCTTTATCGGCTCGCATCTCTGCACACGCCTGTTGGAGTCGGGGGCCGGCGTGATCTGCGCCGACAATTTCTATACCGGCTCCAAGGACAACATTCTGGGCCTGTTGGACAATCCCCATTTCGAGGTCATGCGCCACGACGTGACCTTCCCGCTCTATGTCGAGGTCGACGAGATCTACAACCTGGCCTGCCCGGCCTCGCCCGTGCATTACCAGTACGATCCCGTGCAGACGACCAAGACCTCCGTGCACGGCGCCATCAACATGCTGGGCCTGGCCAAGCGCACCGGCGCCAAGATTTTGCAGGCCTCGACGTCCGAGGTCTACGGCGATCCGGAAGTCCATCCGCAGACCGAGGATTACCGCGGCCGGGTCAACCCCATCGGGCCGCGCGGCTGCTACGACGAGGGCAAGCGCTGCGCCGAAACCCTGTTTTTCGACTATTACCGTCAGCACAGCCTGAACATCCGGGTCGCGCGCATCTTCAACACCTACGGCCCCAACATGCACCCCAATGACGGGCGCGTGGTGTCCAACTTCATCGTCCAGGCGCTGAAAGGCGAGGACCTGACCGTCTACGGCGACGGCGGGCAGACGCGGTCGTTCTGTTATGTCGACGACCTGGCCGACGGGCTGATCCGGCTGATGAACGCCCCCGACGCGGTGACCGGGCCGATCAACCTGGGCAATCCCAACGAATTCACCATCCTGGAACTGGCCGAACTGGTGATCGAGATGACCGCCGCCAAATCCAAGATCGTCAAGATGCCGCTACCCCAGGACGACCCCACGCAACGCTGCCCGGACATCTCGCTCGCCAAGGACAAACTGGGCTGGCAGCCGACCATCCAATTGAAGGACGGTCTGGCCAAGACCATCGCCTATTTCAAAGGGGTCCTGTGACCGGCCAAATCACGCGCACAGGGAAAAACAGGCTTTTCTCATGGACTTAGCCGCATTTTTTAACAGCGAAATGGAACAGCACGCGGCCGTCGCCAAGGCGACCCAAGGGGCCCTGGCCGCGCCTTTCCAGGCGCTTGTAACCGCCGCCGCCAAGTCGTTGAGAGACGGCGGAAAATTGCTTTTCTTCGGAAACGGCGGCAGCGCCGCCGACTGCCAGCACCTGGCGACGGAACTGACCGTCCGCTACAAGACCGACCGCGCGCCGATTGCCGCCATCGCCCTGACCACGGACTCGTCGGCCCTGACCGCCGGCGCCAACGACCTGGGGTTCGAGCAGGTATTCGCCCGCCAGATCCAGGCGCTCGGCAAGCCCGGCGACATGGCCGTCGGGATTTCCACCTCGGGCCAAAGCCCCAATGTGCTGGAGGCCCTGCGCGCGGCGCGGGCGGGCGGGCTGATCGCGGCCGGCCTGAGCGGCCGCGGCGGCGGCAAGATGGCCGGCCTCGCCGACCCCCTGCTGATCGTGCCCTCGGACGTCACCGCGCGCATCCAGGAAATGCATATTACCTTGGGTCAAATGCTCTGCGGCGCGCTTGAAATCGAATTGGGTCTGATATGATGATCCTTGGTGACGGGCGCCTTGGGGGCCAGATGCTCTGCGGCGCGCTTGAGGTTGAATCGGGCCTGGTGACGTTGGACATGGGACAATGACGGAACGCACGGACCTGATCGCCCTGGTCGAGGCGCTGGCGGACACCAAGGTGGTCTGTCTGGGCGACGTCATGTTGGACACTTTCGTTCATGGCGAGGTCGAGCGGATCTCCCCGGAAGCCCCGATCCCCGTGCTGCGCGTGACCGGCGAGACCCGCATGCTGGGCGGGGCCGGCAACGTGGTGCGCAACCTGGCCGCGCTGGGGGCCAAGACCCGGTTCCTGTCCGTCGTCGGCGACGACGCCGCGGGCGCGGAAGTGCGGACCCTTCTGGCCCGCGAGGCGGGCGTGACGGGCGACCTGAAAACCGACGCCGGGCGCCAGACCACGATCAAGACCCGCTTCGTCGCCGGCACACAGCAGATGCTGCGCGCCGACCGGGAAACCAGCCGGGCCACGAGCGACGCGCTTCAAGCTCAACTGGCCGCCGAGGCCGAGGCCGCCGTGCGCGACCACAAGGTCGTCGTGCTGTCCGATTACGGCAAGGGGGTCCTGGCCGACGCCACCCTGGCCCATGTGATCGCCGCCGCCGGCAAGGCCGGAGCGACCGTGATCGTCGATCCCAAGGGCAGCGATTACGGGCGCTATCGGGGGGCCGGAATCCTGACCCCCAATCTGAAGGAACTGGCCGCCGCCACGGGTAAGCCCGTGCACACGGACGACGCCGTGATCGCCGCCGCCCGCGGGCTGGTCGACGATCTGGGCCTGACCGCCGTGCTGGTCACCCGGTCCCGCGACGGCATGACCCTGGTGCCGGCCGAGGGCGCGGTCGTCCACCTGGCCGCCGAGGCGCAGGAAGTTTTCGACGTGTCCGGCGCCGGCGACACGGTGGTCGCGACCCTGGCCGCCTGCCTGGCCGCGGGCGCCGATCTGGGCCGGGCGGCGGCGCTCGCCAATCTCGCCGCCGGGATCGTCGTCGCCAAGGTCGGCACCGCCGTCGCCTACGCGGGTGATCTCATCGCCCAATTGCACCATCAGGACCTGAGCGACGCCGAGGCCAAGGTGCTGACTTTCGAACAGCTGCTCGACCGGGCCGCCGCCTGGCGCCGCCGGGGTCTCACGGTCGGCTTCACCAACGGCTGCTTCGATCTGTTGCATCCGGGCCATGTGTCGCTGCTGCGCCAGGCCAAGGGCCAGTGCGACCGGCTGGTCGTGGGGCTCAATTCCGATGCCTCGGTCAAACGCCTGAAGGGCGAGGACCGCCCGGTCCAGGGCGAGGCCGCGCGGGCCGCCGTGCTGGCGTCGCTGGCCGGGGTCGATGCCGTCGTCCTGTTCGCCGAAGACACGCCGCTGGCCCTGATCGAGGGCTTGTTGCCCGAGGTTCTGGTCAAGGGCGCCGATTACCGCGTCGATCAGGTGGTCGGCCGCGCGGCCGTCGAGGCCGCCGGCGGGCGCGTGCATCTCGCCGATCTGGCGCCGGGCCACAGCACCACGGCGACCATCGCCAAGCTGGCCGGCCAGGGCTAATCCCCGGCCCGGTTCTCGCCCACGGGATCAACTGTTTCGGACCCGGAACCGACAAGGTTTTTCAACCGCCCCCAGAATGATCCTGATCCGGGTTTGCCGTCGTCCCCGATGTCGTCGAAGGCCAGCACCGGCAGGCCCTGATGCGCCGCGCCCATGAACCCGGCCCAGGTGCGCGCCGGCAGGCCGCCGCCGGTCACCCGTTTCATGGGCGACCCGTCGTCGTTGCCGAACCACACGCCGGTCACCAGTTGCGGCGTGAAACCGACAAACCAGGCGTCGCGGTAGTTCTGGCTGGTCCCCGTCTTTCCCGCCGCCGGCCGGCCGATGGCGGCGTGCTTGCCCGTGCCGCCGTCGATCACCTTGGTCATCATGGCGGTCAGGGTGCGGGCCGCCGCCGCCGGCACGGCGCGGCCGGGGCCGGAGCCCTGGCGCTGATACAGCGGCGTGCCGCCGGGGCCGATGATTTCCGTGATCGCATAGGGCCAGACCCCCATCCCCGCCCGCGCCAGCACGGCATAGGCGGTCGTCAATTCCAGCAGCGACACCTCGCCCGTGCCGAGCGCCAACCCCGCGTCCTTGGGCAGGTCCGTGGTGATGCCCAGCGCCCGGGCGGTGTCGATGATCCTGGCCGGGCCGACCTGCTGCGCCAACTGCACCGCGATGGTGTTCACGGAATGGGCCAACGCGTATTCCAGGGTCATGCGCCCTTCGTACTTGCCGGAGAAATTGGACGGCTGCCAACCGCTCAAAGAGACCGGCCTGTCGACCACCGGGGTCGCGGGCGTCATTCCCGTCTCCAGCGCCGCGAGATAGACCACGGGCTTGAACGCGGATCCCGGCTGGCGCAGCGCCTGAACGGCGCGGTTGAACTGGCTTTTGCCGTAATCCCGGCCGCCGACCATGGCGCGCACCGCGCCCTGCGGGGTCAGCGCGATAAGCGCCCCGTCGCCCGCCCGCATGCCCGCCCGGTCCGCCGCCAGGAAGGCGCGGCCGATGGCCGTTTCCGCCTGGCGCTGCAAGGCGGGGTCGAGCGTCGTCCTGACCACCAGATCGCGGCCGCCGGCGGTCACGTAGTCGGAGACCGCTTCGAGCACCCAGTCGACGAAATGCCGCGCGTTGCCCGTGGGCGCCGAGACGGCGGCGACCTGGATGCCCCGGGCCGCTTCCGCCGCCTTGGTTTCCGTCAGATATCCGGCGGCGACCATGTTGGCGAGCACCGTGCGGGCCCGGGCATGGGCGCGTTCCGGCGAGGCCACGGGGTTGTAGCGCGACGGCGCCTTGAGCAGGCCGGCCAGCACCGCCGCCTCGTAGGTATTGACCCGGGCGGCGGGTTTTTGGAAGAAACGATGGGCCGCCGCGTCGACCCCGTAGGTCCCCGCCCCCAGATAGACCCGGTTGAGGTAAAGGGTGAGGATCTGGTCCTTCGAAAACTCCCATTCCAGCCATAGCGCCACGACCATTTCCTGGAGCTTGCGCGTGATCGTGCGGGCCGGGGTGAGGAACAGGTTCTTGGCCAGTTGCTGGGTGATGGTCGATCCGCCCTCGACCACCCGTCCGGCCCGGATATTGCGCACCATGGCCCGGCCCAAGCCGATAGGATCGATACCGAAATGATTATAGAACCGCCGATCCTCGGTCGCCAGGACGGCCTGTATCAGATGCGGCGGCAGGTCCTTGAGGTCCACCGTTTCGCCGACCAGATCGCCGGCGCGGTAGATTTCCGTGCCGTCCTGGCTAAGAATCGTCACGGTCGGCCGGCGTTCGGTCTTCAGCGCCTCATCCAGGTCCGGCAGGCCGATGGACACCCAGACCCCGGCGCCAAGGGCCGCGATCACCCCCCAGACGGCCGCCGCCCCGGCCCATTTCAGGATCGTGGCGAGACGGCCGCGGCGGCGCGCGGCGGGGGCACGCTCGGGAGTCTTTTTCGCCCGTGGGCGGGAACGGGGACGCGGTGATTTGGCCATTTGCGTCTTATGGGCGGATGGGCGTCAGTATTTGGTTAACGCAAAGTAGGCGGAGGTTTCATCGGGTTCGCGGCAGTCGAGCAGGGTATGCAGCGTGATCGGATCGATCACGGCACCCTTCAGGTTGGCGCGCCACATGTCGACGCCGTTGAGCGAGGCCCCCGTGAAGTTGGCGCCGCGCAGGTCCGTGTCGGTCATGTCCGTGAAATCGAGCAGCGCGCTGGTGAAATTGACCCCGACCATGACCGACGAGATCAGGGACGAGCCCCTGAGATCGGCCCCCGACAGATCCGAGCCCGTGAGATCGCATTCCCGGATGTTGGCGTTGGCGAGGGACGCCCCCCGCAGGTCGAGGTCCCGCATGTTGAGGCGCAGCATGTCGCCGCGCTTGCCGGTATCGCCGCCGCCGCGCAGCCAGGCCTCGTGCGCCTCGATCAAGGCCGCGACCGACGTGTTCGTATCCGCCATCGGGAAATCCCCCCATGAACCCAGTTCAATGCCCGACCGCCCTTCCCCCCGGGTTGGCCCGGTGTTGGGCGATCATAGGCGGAAGGCCGGGGCGGAGTAAACCGCCCCGCCGGTTGCCGGCCGGGGCCGTCAGATGTCCAGGTTGGCGACCTTCAGCGCGTTTTCCTGAATGAACTCGCGGCGCGGCTCGACGATGTCGCCCATGAGGGTGGAGAACACCTCTTCGGCGTCATCGATATGGTTGATGCGGACCTGCAACAGGGACCGCGCGTTGGGGTCCAGGGTGGTTTCCCAAAGCTGGTCCGGGTTCATTTCGCCGAGACCCTTGTAGCGCTGGACGCCGATGCCCTTCTTGCCGGCGTCCATCACCGCGTCGACCAGGGACACGGGCCCGGTGATGACATGTTCCTTTTCCTTCAGGATCAGCACCCCGTGGCGGGCGTAACGCGCCTGCAAGGCCGGCGCCATGCCGTCGAGCCGGCGGGCTTCCGAAGAGCGGATCACCTGGCCGTCGATGACGTGGCTTTCCGAAACGCCGCGCAGGGTGCGGTCGATGGAGAACCCGCCGCCGGGCAGGGCCGAGCCGGTCCAGCCGCGTTCGGCCTCGGGCACCAGGGCGTCCATGCGCTTGGCGATGTATTCGGCGGTGCCCCGCGCCAGTTCCTGGTCGGACAGGATGTCCGGGTTGAAGGCCCCCAGGATCGCCGCCTGCTCGACCAGGGCCATGGGCACGTGCTGGGACAGGCGCCCGACCATGGCCTTCACGTCGCGGGCCTCGCGCACCACGGCGTGCAGTTCCGGGCCGGCGATCTGGCTGCCGTCGTAGGGCCGCATCACCGCGCCCTCGTCGATGGCGCTGGCGAACAGATACTTTTCCATCGCCGCGTCGTCCTTGAGATAGACCTCGGAATTGCCGCGCTTTGCCCGGTACAGCGGCGGCTGCGCGATATAGAGGTAACCGCGCGTCACCAGTTCCGGCATCTGGCGGAAGAAGAAGGTCAGCAACAGGGTGCGGATGTGGCTGCCGTCCACGTCGGCGTCCGTCATGATGATGATCTTGTGGTAGCGGCATTTCTCGACGTTGAAATCCTCGCGCCCGATGCCGGTGCCGAGCGCGGCGATGAGCGTGCCGATTTCCGCCGACGACAGCATCTTGTCGAAGCGCGCGCGTTCCACGTTGAGGATCTTGCCGCGCAGCGGCAGGATCGCCTGGTTCTGGCGGTGGCGCGCCTGCTTGGCGGAGCCACCGGCCGAGTCCCCTTCGACGATGAACAGTTCCGACAGCGCCGGGTCCCGTTCCGAACAGTCGGCGAGCTTGCCGGGCAGGGTTGAGATGTCCAAGGCCCCCTTGCGCCGCGTCAGTTCGCGGGCCTTGCGCGCCGCCTCGCGGGCGGCGGCGGCCTCGATGATCTTGCCGATCACGCTGCGCGCTTCCGCGGGATGTTCCTCGAACCAGCGGTCCAGGCCCTCGCCGACCAGGTTTTCCACCGCCGGGCGGACTTCGGACGACACCAGCTTTTCCTTGGTCTGAGACGAGAACTTGGGATCGGGCACCTTGACCGACAGCACGCAGGTCAGGCCTTCGCGGGCGTCGTCGCCGGTGATCGCGACCTTGGCCTTCTTGGCGATGCCCGACGCGTTGGCGTAGTTGTTGATCATGCGCGTCAGGGCGCCGCGGAAGCCGGCCAGGTGCGTGCCGCCGTCCTTCTGCGGGATGTTGTTGGTGAAGCACAGCATGGTCTCGTGATAGCTGTCGTTCCACTGCATCGCCATTTCCACGGTGATGCCGTCCTTTTCGCCGGAAACGGCGATCGAGTCGGCCAGCACCGGGTTCTTGGAACGGTCGAGGTATTTGACGAATTCCTGAAGCCCGCCCTCGTAGCGCAGTTCCTTGGTCTGCGGTTCGACCCCGCGCGCGTCCGTCAGGGTCAGGCCCACGCCCGAATTGAGGAACGCCAGTTCGCGCAGGCGATGTTCCAGCGTCGCATAGTCGTAATCGGTTTGGGTGAAGGTTTCCTTGGACGCCAGGAACGTGACCTCGGTGCCGGAGATCGGCTTGCCGTCGTCGTCCAGGGGGGCGTCGCCGATGACCTTCAGCGGCGCCTCGACCTCGCCGTCGCAAAAGCGCACGAAATGCTGCTTGCCATCGCGGCAGATGCGCAGTTCCAGCCATTCCGAAAGCGCGTTGACCACGGATACGCCGACGCCGTGCAGGCCGCCCGAGACCTTGTAGGAATTCTGGTCGAACTTACCGCCGGCATGCAGCTGGGTCATGATGACCTCGGCCGCCGAAACGCCTTCTTCCGTATGGATGTCGACGGGAATGCCACGGCCGTTGTCGGACACGGTCACCGAGTTGTCGCCGTTGAGCGTCACCCGCACCGTGTCGCAGTAGCCCGCCAAGGCTTCGTCGATGGCGTTATCGACGACTTCGTAGACCATGTGGTGCAGGCCCGACCCGTCGTCCGTGTCGCCGATGTACATGCCCGGGCGCTTGCGCACGGCGTCGAGGCCGCGCAGGACCTTGATGGAATCCGCCAGGTATTCGCCGTTGTTGTCCGCGCGCCGCTGGGCGGCGGCGTCGATTTCGGGGGCTTCGGGTGTTTCGGGTTCGTCGGTCATGGTCGTTCACGCTCTTCAGATTGGGGCCGGCAAAAGCGCCGCCCGGGAAAATTCAATGTTGGCCGGTCATGGGTCCTGACGGCGGACCTTGGCCTCGGCGACGTGGAAGAAGGCCGCCCGTCCGGCAAGCGGGCCGAACAGATCCAGGTCCGTGCCGGTCATCCAGGCCTGCAAACCCAGGGCTTCGATCTCGGCGAACAGGGCGGCGCGGCGGTCGGCATCCAGGTGGGCGGCGACCTCGTCCAGCAGCAGGATGGGCGCGCGCCCCTGTTCCGCCGCCTGTAGGCGCGCCTGCGCCAGCACCAGGGAAATCAACAATGCCTTCTGTTCGCCCGTGGAACAGTCGGCCGCCGGACGGCCCCGGCTTTTGTATTCGACATAAAGGTCGGAGCGATGCGGCCCGTGGGCCGTGCGCCCGCTGTCGCCGTCGCGTCCGCGCGCGGATTTCAACGCGGCCTTCAGGCGGTCCTCGGCGTCGAGGGCCGAGCCGCCGTTCAGCCAGGCCTCGACCTCGCCCTCGACGGCCAGGTCGGCGGCCGGAAACGGGCCGTCGCCGGCGGCCTCCAACTGGCCGGCCAGGCGTCCGGCCATGTCGAGCCGGGCCGCCGCGATGGCGACGCCGCGTTCCGCCATGGTGGCTTCCAGGGCCGAGACCCAGGCGTCGTCGCACCCGCCCCGCGCCGTCAGCAGGCGCAACCGTTCGCGCATCGCCTGCTCATACCCGCCGACGCGCCCCGCATGGGCCGGATCGCGGCCATAGACCAGACGGTCGAGAAACCGCCGCCGGGCCGAGGCGCCGTCGAGAAACAGGCGGTCCATCTGCGGCGTCAGCCATTGCAGGGAAACATGTTCGGACAGGACGGCCTGGGCCCGCTGGGCCGCGCCGTCGACATGGACCAGGCGTTTTTCCGCGTCGCCCGCCTCACCGGCGGCAAGGCCCGTGCCGACATCCGTTTCGCCGTCCGGGCCGGCCACCGTCGCCGCCACGGCCCAGGGCCGGGGGCGGGGGGGCGCATCCTCGCCGGGGTCGCGGCGAGCGGCTTCCGACAGGCGCGCGCGGCGCAGCCCGCGGCCCGGGATCAGGAACGACAAGGCTTCGAGGATGTTCGTCTTGCCCGCCCCGTTGGGCCCGGCCAGCACGACCGGCCCTTCGGGCACGTCAAGCCGCAGCGCGGCATAGCAGCGGAAGTCGCTCAGCGTCAGCCGGCGGACCGCAAGAGAGCCCGCAACGGCGGCGGCGGTTTCCGGGTATGCCCCATCGGCGGCAAATGTGGGTTGGACGTACAGGATCGTTCCTTAAAAAACCCGTTCAAACACGCATGGGCATGAGCACGAACAACGCACTTTCGTCGCCCGCTTCGCGCAACACCGTGGGCGAGGCCGCGTCGGCCATGGCCAGCGACGCCGTGTCGCCCTCGATCTGGCGGGTGATGTCGAGCAGATAGGCCGCGTTGAACCCGATCTCCAGGCCATCACCGTTGTAATCGACCTCGATCTCTTCCTCGGCCAGCCCGTGTTCGGGGCTGGAGGCCGACAGCTTGAGCACGCCCGCCCCCAGGGTCAGCTTCACGGCGCGGGATTTCTCGGAGGAAATCGCCGACACGCGGTCGACGGCCGCGGCCAGAAGCTTGCGGTCGACGTCGAGCATCTTGTCGTTGTCGCGCGGGATGACCCGTTCGTAATCGGGGAAGGTGCCGTCGATCAGCTTGGACGTGATGACGATCTCGTCGATGGCGAAGCGCGCCTTGGTTTCCGACAGGCCGACGAAGACATCGCCGACGCTTTCGTCGATCAGCTTGCCCAGTTCCGTCACCACCTTGCGCGGCAGGATCACGCCGGGGATGCCGTCGGCGCCGTCCGGCAGGGGCACTTCGGCCGAGGCCAGCCGATGGCCGTCCGTGGCGACCGCGCGCAGCACCTTGGTGCCGTCCCGTTCGGCGACATGCAGATAGATGCCGTTCAGGTAATACCGCGTTTCCTCGGTCGAGATGGCGAACCGGGTGCGGTCGAGCAGCGTGTTCAGGTCGTGCACCGGCAGCTTGAACTGATGCGGCAGTTCGCCCGAGCCAAGAACGGGAAAATCCTCGGTCGGCAGGCAGGAAAGCGCGAATCGGGAGCGCCCGGCCTTGAGCACCAGTTGCCCGCCGCTTTCCTTTTCCATCACCACCTGCGCCCCTTCGGGCAGCTTGCGCACGATGTCGTAAAGGGTATGGGCGGGGGCCGTCGTCGCACCCGCTTCGGCGACATCGGCGGCCACGGCCTCGACGATGTCGAGATCCATGTCCGTGGCGTTGAGCGCCAGCTTGCCGTCGCCGGCTTCGATCTTCACGTTGGAAAGGATGGGGATGGTATTGCGGCGCTCTACAACGCTTTGCACGTGCCCAAGGCACTTCAGCAAGGCGGCCCGCTCGATTGTCAGTTTCATATGTGCCGTCTATCGCCGTTCAAAATTACATGCCGTTATGACGCTTTCGGCGGGATGTTCCGGCGTCCGGCCGGCCCTTTTCCGGGCCGGTCCGGCGGCAACGAAACCGGGGCAGGAACCCTCCGCCCCGGGCGCTGAAATGCCGATCCAAAGCCCCCACCGAGAGCAGCGTGAAGGCACCCGGACGGGCACCCTCTGACCAAGGCGGCATTATAGCAGAGGCCCTTGGATTCCGAAGCCTTTTCCCCGAAATTCGGGTCACGGTCGCGACTTTTGAAGCGGACCCGGCAGGGCCCCCGAAGGGATCAGCCCTCGAGCATCCGGCGCAGCAGTTCGACGTCCTCGTTGAAGCTGGAATCCAACTCGCGCAGTTCTTCCACCTTCTTCACCGCATGCATCACCGTGGTGTGATCGCGGCCGCCGAATTTACGCCCGATTTCCGGGAGCGAGCGGGACGTCAGCTGCTTCGAGAGATACATCGCGACCTGGCGCGGGCGGGCGACGGAGCGCGCCCGGCGGGCCGAATGCATGTCCGACACGCGGATGTTGAAATGGGTCGATACCCGTTTCTGGATTTCCTCGATGGTGACCCGCCGTTCCGACGCCTTGAGAAGGTCGTGCAACACGTCCTGGCTGGTTTCCAGGGTGATGTCCCGGCCGACCAGCTGATGATGGGCGACGACGCGGTTAAGCGCCCCTTCAAGCTCGCGCACGTTCGACGTGATCTTGTGGGCGAGGAATTCCATCACCTTCAGCGGCACCTCGACGCCCATCTGCTCGCCCTTGGCCTGTAGAATGCCGAGCCGCAGTTCGTAGGTGGTCGCATGAATGTCGGCGACCAGCCCGCAGTTAAGGCGCGAGATCAGGCGCTCTTCCATGCCTTCCAGGTCGTTGGGCGACTTGTCGGCGGAGATCACGATCTGGCGGCCCTGATCGACCAGGGCGTTGAAGGTGTGGAAGAACTCTTCCTGGGTCGACTCCTTGCCCGAGATGAACTGGACGTCATCGACCATCAGCACGTCGACGGAGCGGAACTGCTCCTTGAAATCGACCGTGTTGTGTTCGCGGAGTGCGCGCACGAAACGGTACATGAACTTTTCCGCCGACAGGTAGATGACCGAGCGGTCGGGGCGGGTCTTGCGCAGGTGCCAGGCGATGGCGTGCATCAGGTGGGTCTTGCCGAGCCCGACCCCGCCGTAGAGGAACAGGGGGTTGAAGGGCACGACCTCGGCCTCGGCCACGCGGCGCGCGGCGGCATAGGCGAATTCGTTCGGCTTGCCGACGACGAAACGGTCAAAGGTGTAGCGCTGGTCGAGGGGGGCGCCGATGTCGTCGGCGTGGGGGCCGTTGCCGATGCCCGTGCCGTTCACCGGACCGGCGGGGACCGCGTCTTCCTTGCGCGCCTCGGCGGGCTTGGTCTCGGCCCGGCCCGACGCCGCGTGTTCCTGATGAATGACCACGTCGAGCCCGCCCGACAGCCCCCGGCCGTCCAGCAGCTCCGACAATCGGTCCTGGTAATGGGCCTGAATCCATTCGCGCATGAAACGGGTCGGGACGCCGGTGCGCACGGCGCTGCCGTCCTTCCCGATGAGCCGCATGGGCTTGATCCAGCTTTGGTAGGAGGCTTCGCCGATCTCGGCGCGCAGGGATTCACAAATTTCCAACCAGGTTTCCTGCAGGTCCTGGCAGGGCTCTACGTTTCGGCTCTGCTGTTCCGTCATTTTGCCACCAACATTCGGTCCCGCCCATTCAGGCGGTGCTTGTTTTCATTATCAGGGGGGACCGGCGGCCACACGGCCAAGGTTCCCCCTCCCTGGGTGTTGGGAGGCGATAAGGCCCGGTGGGGACAACCACCGGCCGGCGCTGTCGCGGCTTGTCTTTCTTCACGCCCGCCGCCATGTCGGGAACCTGAATGCGGTTCCGTCACGCCGCCGCCTCTCTAGAGCCGCGAGAGCCGACGCCGCATGAGCGGCGAACACGTTAGACCTTGTCCGCGACACACCCCCCTTAGATTTGGCTTTTTAGCCTATTATTAAATAACGAATTTTTTAGGCACATCAGTAATAGCAAGTAATTTTATTATAAATTATTGAAGTCACGCGGGATCGCAAAGAAAAAGGATTTATCTTTCTCTCAAAGCTCCTTTCTTTTTATTGGCTTGTATCGGCCGGACGTCGTCTTAATGAGTCCGCTGGCGGGCGCGAAGCCCCCAACGACGACGGGGATATTACGGACGCGCGCCGCCGATGGCAATGAGACGAATCGCGAACGCCCCCCAAATTTGCAAAATAATTCCCTTGACAAAAATGGCCCCGAGAGTCCCCCGAGGGCCCTTCGCGGCGGGCCGCGGCGGGCGTGTTTTTCCGAGTCTCAGCAATGGGTTGAGAGCCCCTTCGGGCAAAGAAAAAGGCCGTGCTTTCAGCACGGCCCTTTCGGTGTTTGGTCGCGGTCGGGGACAGCCGTCAGGCGGACAGGCCCTTGATCTGCTTGACCAGGCGCGACAGCTTCCGCGACGCCATGTTGGCGTGCAGGATGCCCTTCTGCGCGCCACGCATGACGAGCGGCTGCGCGTTCTTGAAGGCTTCCTGGGCGGCGGCGGCGTCGCCGCCGGCGATGGCCGCCTCGACCTTGCGGATCGAGGTGCGCACGGCGCTCAGGCGCGTGCGGTTGACCTGCGTGCGGCGGGCCGTTTGACGAATGCGTTTCTTGGCCGAGGCATGATGTGCCATCTGGACACCCTTTTCTAACTCTGGGTCTGAATTCGGAAGGCCGGGTTATATCGGCGGGCCGGGGCCAGGTCAAGCCCGGAAAACAAGGTCCCGCGCAAGCGTTTTCCGGGCCCCGCGCCGTCCGCTCAGCGGTTCTTGAATTCCGGCTTCCGTTTATCGGCGAAGGCGGCCATGCCTTCCTTCTGGTCCTCGGTCCCGAAGGTCGCGTGGAACATGCGCCGCTCGAACCGCACGCCTTCGGAAAGCGTCGTCTCGAAGGCCCGGTTGACGGCCTCCTTGGCCAGCATGGCAAGCGGCCGCGACATGCCGGCGATGGCCTGCGCCGTCTTGACCGCGTCCTCGACCAGATCGGCCGCGGGCACGATGCGCGCGACCAGGCCCGACCGTTCGGCCTCTTCCGCGTCCATCATGCGCCCGGTCAGGCACATCTCCATGGCCTTGGCCTTGCCCACGGCGCGGGTCAGGCGCTGCGTGCCGCCGGCCCCCGGGATGGTGCCGATGGTGATTTCCGGCTGCCCGAACTTGGCGTTGTCCCCGGCGATGATCAGGTCGCACATCATGGCGACCTCGCAGCCGCCGCCCAAGGCATAGCCCGCCACGGCGGCGATGGTCGGCTTGCGGCAGCTTGCCAGACGCTCCCAATCGACGGTGATGAAGTCGCTTTTATAAGCGTCCATCCAGCTTTGGCCCTGCATCTCCTTGATATCGGCGCCGGCGGCGAAGGCCTTTTCCGATCCGGTGACGACGATGGCGCCGATCGCGTCATCGGCCTCGAAGGCGTCGACCGCGGCGCGCAGTTCGCCGACCAGGGCCTTGTTCAGCGCGTTCAGCGCCTTCGGCCGGTTGAGGGTGATGAGCCCGACGGCGCCGCGGGTTTCGACGATGATGTTTTCGTAAGCCATGGGTGTCGCTTCCGTTCCTTGTAAAGAAGTGGTCTCGATGTGGCGGCGGCGCGGGCCGGTCAGGGACCCGGCGCCAGACGGAACCGCACGGTCGGCACGGGGCCGTCCGGGAATTCCAGATGCAGGGTTTCCCCCTCGCGGCGGTACTGGCCGCTTTTGATCTTTTCCCAGCCGAGCTGCGGCAGGCTGGCGTCATAGAAGTCGAGGACCTGGGCGCGGGCTTGGGCGCCGGTCAGGGCCTGGGCCTCGACGATGCGCCCGGCCGGCGTCTCGAACACCACGCCGGCGTCGGGGATGTCGGTCAGGCCCGGCATCAGCGGCAGGTCGTCGATGCCGCCGACGAACTGCGCGGCCGCGGGCAGCGCCGCCGCCAGCCACAAAAGGGCCGCGACGAAACCGGGACGCAGGCGGGCTATCAAGGTCATGGCCCGGTGATACCCTACCTCTGGCAGCGGGAACAGTAGAAAGTCGACCGCCCGGCCTGGGGGATCTGGCGGATGGGCGCGCCGCAGGCCGCGTTGGCGCAGGCCTCGCCCGTGCGTCCGTAGACGTCGAAGGAATGCTGGAAGTAGCCCAATTCCCCGTCGGGGCGGATATGGTCGCGCAAGCTGGAGCCGCCGGAGGCGATGGCGTCCTTGAGCACCGCCTTGACCGCCTGGGCCAGCCGGTCGGCCCTGGCCCCCTGCACCGTATGGGCCAGACGCTTGGGCGAAATGCCGGCCCGGTACAGCGCCTCGCAGGCATAGATGTTGCCGACCCCGGCGACCACGCCCTGGTCGAGCAGCGCCGCCTTGATCGGCGTCTTCTTGTCCTTCAGCCGGGCCGCCAGGACGGGGCCGGAAAAGGCGTCGTCGTCCAAAGGCTCCGGCCCCAGCCTGGCCAGCATGGGATGGGCCGCCAGATCCGCCGCCGGCCACAGGTCCATGAACCCGAAGCGGCGCGGGTCGTTGTAATGGACCTCGCCGCCGCCCGACATTTTGAAGATCACATGGTCGTGCTTTTCTTCCGGGAAGGCCGCCGCACCCAGGCGAAAGCTGCCCGACATGCCGAGATGCGCGATCAGCACGTCCGGGCTGTCCAGATCGAACATCAGGAACTTGGCGCGGCGGCGGATCGCGGCCACCGTGCGCCCCGTGAGCCGCTGGCCGAAGCCGTCGGGCAGGGGAAAGCGCAGGTCCGGCCGGCGCGGGATCACGGCATCCAGGCGCTTGCCCTGCATGGCGGGCATCAACCCCCGGCGGACGGTTTCGACTTCAGGCAATTCGGGCATGGCGTGCGGCTTTGGCAGGAAACGACGGGGAAGGCCCAAGGAACGTAGCCTGTCCCGGCCGGTTACGCTATGTTCCATCGCCATGATCAAAGAGACGCCCGAAACCCCTGATAACGCGGACACATCCGCGCGCCCCGGCGCCGGACCCGGCACGACCCACTTCGGCTTCCGCGAGGTCGCCGAGGACGAGAAGGCCGGCATGGTGCGCGGCGTGTTCGACAGCGTCGCCTCCAAATACGACCTGATGAACGACCTGATGTCGCTGGGCGTCCACCGTTTGTGGAAATCGGCCATGCTGGATTGGCTGCGGCCGCGCCCGGGCATGACGCTGCTCGACGTCGGCGGCGGCACGGGCGACATCGCGTTCCGGTTCCTTGAACGCGGCGGCGGGCCGGTTGCGGTCTGCGACATCAACACGGAGATGCTGAAGGTCGGCAAGGCGCGGGCCATCGATAAAGGCATGCTGAAGGGCCGGGACGAGGGCGGCATCGACTGGGTCACCGGCGACGCGGAGCGCCTGCCCTTTCCCGACAATTCCTTCGACGCCTATACCACCGCCTTCTGCATCCGCAACGTGACCCATCCCGAGAACGCCCTGGCCGAGGCGCGGCGCGTGCTGAAGCCGGGCGGGCGGTTCCTCTGCCTGGAATTTTCCAAGGTCGTGCTGCCGCTGCTGGACGAAATCTACGACCGCTGGTCGTTCAAGGTTCTGCCCGTGCTGGGCGAAAAGGTCGCGGGCGACCGGGCCTCATACCAGTATCTGGCGGAAAGCATCCGCCGCTTCCCGCCGCAGGACGACTTCAAGGCCATGATCGGCGCCGCCGGTCTGGCGCGGGCCGAGTACCGCAACCTGACGGGCGGGATCGCGGCCATCCATTCCGCCTGGCGCACCTGACGCCCAACCGGAACACGCATTCATGAGCGGTCATCTTTCCAACCTCTGGCGCCTGTTCGCCATCGCCCGCCTTCTGGCGCGCCACGACGCCCTGTTCCCGCTGGAGGACCTGGGCGTCGCGCCCGCCGTGGCCAAGGCGGCCAAGCTGTTGTCCAAACGCTCGGTCCCGGGCCGGCCGGGTGAGCGCCTGGCCAACGCCCTTTCCGAAGCCGGGCCCAGTTTCATCAAGCTGGGGCAGGCGCTGTCGACCCGCCCGGACCTGCTGGGCGAGGAGATCACGGAAGACCTGGCCCAGTTGCAGGACGACCTGCCGCCGTTTTCCAGCGACCTGGCGCGCCAGACCATCGAGCAGGAATTCCAGGTGCCGGTGGACACCCTGTTCGCGTCCTTCGACGACGAACCCGTGGCCGCCGCCTCCATCGCCCAGGTTCATTTCGCCGAAACGACCGAGGGGGCCATGGTCGCGGTCAAGATCCTGCGCCCGGGGATCGAGGCCCGCTTCCGCCGCGACCTCGACCTGTTCCGCTGGGCCGCCCGCGTGATGGAACGCGCCCGCCCGGATTTGAAGCGCCTGAAGCCCCGCGAGGTGGTGGAAACCATCGCCCAGTCGGTCGAACTGGAAATGGACCTGCGGTTCGAGGCCGCCGCCGCCGCCGAAATGGCCGACAACTTCGAAGGCGACGACACTTTCATCGTGCCCGCCGTCGACTGGGCGCGCACGGGATCGCGGGTGCTGACGACGGAGCGCATCGACGGCTTTCCCATCAACGACGTGGAGGCCATTGTTAAAGCGGGAATCGAGCCCAAGACGGTGGTCGAAAACGCGGCCCGCGCCTTCTTCAACCAGGTGTTCCGCGACGGCTTCTTCCATGCCGACCTGCACCCGGGCAATCTGTTCGTGCTGGAGGGCGGGGCCATCGGCGCCGTCGACTTCGGCATCATGGGCCGGGTGGATAAAAAGACCCGGCGCAACCTGGGCGAAATGCTGCTGGGCTTCCTCACCCGCGACTACCGCCGCGCGGCGGAAGTCCATTTCGAGGCCGGATGGGTGCCCCGCGACAAATCCGTCGACGCCTTCACCCAGGCCTGCCGCTCCATCGCCGAGCCGATTTTGGACAAGCCCCAGCACGAGATTTCCATCGGCCGCCTGCTCGGCCAGCTGTTCCAGGTCACGGAAACCTTCGCCATGGAAACCCAGCCGCAGCTTCTGTTGCTGCAAAAAACCATGCTGACCGCCGAGGGCGTGAGCCGCAAACTCTACCCCGACACCAACATGTGGGTGCTCGCCCGCCCGCTGATCGAGGACTGGATGCGCGCCAACCTGGGGCCGGAAGCCAAGGTCATGGACACCCTGCAAGGCCTGGCCCAGGCGGCGGAACGCCTGCCGCGCGTCATGGAAGACCTGGAAATCGGCGCCCGCCGCCTCGCCGAGGGCCGCCTGACCCTCGACCCGGAAACCGTGCGCCTCTTGCGCGACGGCGAGGACAAACCCCGCACGCCGGTCCTGCTGTGGATCGTCGTCGCCGTGCTGGCGGTGATTTTTACCTACAACCTGATGGACTGACCGGTCGCCCCCTTAATCTTGCCGGGGGGTATTATTTACTTTAAGTACACTGTTCTTTGCGTATTTATAGGGGCCGGGATTGATCGGCCAGCAAGGGACAGCCCAGGAACATGCTTTCCGGAAAACGCATCCTGTTGATCGTCACGGGCGGGATCGCCGCCTATAAGACGCCCGATCTGGTGCGCCGCCTGCGCGAGCGGGGGGCCGCCGTGCGTTGCGTGCTGACCCAGGGCGGGGCGCAATTCGTGACCCCCTTGGCCCTCGGCGCGGTTTCCGGCGACAAGGTTTATCAGGACCTGTTCGACCTGACGGACGAGCAGGAAATGGGCCATATCCAGTTGAGCCGCGACGCCGACGTGATCCTGGTCGCCCCGGCCTCGGCCGACGTCTTGGCCAAGATGGCCCATGGGCTGGCCACGGATTTGGCGACCACGGCGCTGCTGGCGACGGACAAGCCGGTGATCGTCGCCCCCGCCATGAACGTGCGCATGTGGCAGCACGCGGCGACCCAGGCCAACATCGACACGCTTACATCGCGGGGCGTCACCGTGATCGGCCCGGAGGAGGGCGACATGGCCTGCGGCGAATTCGGCCCCGGGCGCATGTCCGAACCGCTCGACATCGCCCAGGCGCTGATCGAATTTTTCAAGGGCGGCCAGCCGCTGGCGGGCCTGCACGCCCTGGTCACCAGCGGCCCGACCCATGAGCCCATCGACCCCGTGCGCTACATCGCCAACCGGTCGTCCGGCAAGCAGGGCCACGCCATCGCGTCGGCGCTGGCGGCCTTGGGGGCGCGCGTCACGCTCGTCACCGGGCCGGTCGCCCTGAAGTATCCCGCCGGCGTCGCCACCGTGCATGTGGAGACGGCCCGCGACATGCTGGCCGCCTGCACGGAAGCCCTGCCCGCCGATATCGCCGTCTGCGCCGCCGCCGTGGCCGATTGGCGCACCGCCGACGCGGCGCCGGAGAAGATGAAGAAGGACGGCAAAAGCCTGCCGGCCCTGGCGCTCGCCGAAAACCCGGACATCCTGGCCGCCCTCGCGGCGCCCGGGAAAACCCGCCCGGCCCTGGTCGTCGGCTTCGCCGCCGAGACGGAAAACGTGGTCGGCCATGCCGTCGCCAAGCTGAAAAAGAAGGGCTGCGACTGGATCTGCGCCAACGACGTGTCGCCGGAAACGGGCACCTTCGGCGGCGACATGAACCGGGTGCATCTGGTCACCGGATCGGGGGTCGAAGATTGGCCGCCGCAGACCAAGGCCCAGGTCGGCGAACGGCTGGCCCAACGCATCGCCGATCATGTCACGGCATCCGCCGCGACGACGGACACGACCGCCGAATGAGCGCGCTTGCCGTTCCCGTCCAGCGCCTGCCCCATGGCGCGGCCCTGCCCCTGCCGGCCTATGCCACGGCGGATGCGGCGGGATTGGACCTTTTGGCCGCCTTGGATCAATCCATGATGCTTAATCCCATGGCCCGCGCCCTGGTGCCCACGGGCATCGCCATCGCCCTGCCGCGGGGGTTCGAGGCGCAGGTGCGGCCGCGCTCCGGCCTGGCCGCCAAGCACGGCATTACGGTGCTGAACAGCCCGGGCACGATCGACGCCGACTACCGCGGCGAGATCAAGGTCATCCTGGTGAACCTAAGCGCCGAAACCTTTGAAATCGAACCAGGCATGCGCATCGCCCAGATGGTGATCGCCCCGGTGACGCGGATCGCCTGGGACGAACGGGCGGACCTGGACGGCACGGCGCGCGGCGCCGGCGGGTTCGGGTCGACCGGAACGGGGGGAAGCTGACCACATGCTGCGACTGTCGAAAAAGACCCTTTACGCCATCGAGGCGGTGTTGGACGTGGCCTATCACATGGGCGCCCAGCCCGTGCAGAGCCGCGACATCACGCGCCGCCAGGGCATTCCCCGGCGCTATCTGGAACAGGCCCTGCAACAGTTGGTGAAGGCGGAGATTCTGGTCGGCGTCAGGGGGCCCAAGGGCGGCTACCGCCTGGCCCGCGAACGGCGGCGCATCTCCGTCGGCGACATCGTGCGCGTCATCGCGGGCGCCGACGGCGCCGACGACATTCTGGAAGACGCCGACGGTTCGGACCTGGGGCTCAAGGTGGTGCGGCCCCTGTGGGCGGAGTTGCGCGAGGCCGCCATGGTCCGCCTGGACGCCACGTCGATCGACGAGCTGTGCCTGAAGGCCCATCAGGCCGGGGTCGACAGCGAAGGCCGCCCCAACCTGGATTTCACCATCTAGCGCCCTCATCTTAAGAGGCAACCCAACCGGAGGAGACGAAACCCATGGACACGGCAAAGAACGCCGCCCAACAGGGCGAATTCAGGGGGCGCATCTACGACAGCATCGTCGACACGGTGGGCGCCACCCCCCTGGTCCGCCTGAAGCGCATGGCCGAGGACGCGGGCGTCGCCGCCGACATCGTCGGCAAGTGCGAGTTCTTCAATCCCCTGTCGTCGGTCAAGGACCGCATCGGCATGAACATGATCGCCGCCGCCGAACGCGACGGCCGCATCCAGCCGGGCGCCACCCTGGTCGAGCCGACCTCGGGCAACACGGGCATCGCGCTGGCCTTCGTCGCGGCGGCCAAGGGCTACCGGCTGATCCTGACCATGCCCGAAAGCATGTCGCTGGAGCGGCGCAAGATGCTCTATCTTCTGGGCGCGGAGCTGGAGCTGACCCCGGCCCCCCTCGGCATGCGGGGCGCCATCGAGCGCGCCAAGGAGATCGTCGATGCCACGCCGGGGGCGATCATGCTGCAACAGTTCGAAAACCCGGCCAATCCGGAAGTCCACCGCACCACCACGGCCGAGGAAATCTGGACGGATGCCGGCGGCAAGGTCGACGTGCTGGTGTCCGGCGTCGGCACGGGCGGCACGCTGACCGGCTGCGCCCAGGTTCTGCGCAAGTACAATCCCAAGCTCAAGGTCGTCGCCGTCGAGCCCGAGGATTCGGCCATCCTGTCCGGCGGCCTGCCGGGGCCGCACAAGATTCAGGGCATCGGCGCCGGTTTCGTGCCGGCGAACCTGGACACCAAGGAAATCGACGAGGTTCTGCAAATCGGCAACGACCGCGCCATCGAGACGGCGCGCAAGATCGCACGGCTGGAAGGCCTGCCCTGCGGCATCTCGTCCGGGGCCGCCGTGGCGGCGGCGCTGGAGCTGGCCGCGCGGGACAAGCTGGTGGACACGCGCATCGTCGTCATCCTGCCGAGCTTCGCCGAACGCTACCTGTCCACCGACCTGTTCGCGGGCCTGGGCGAATAGGGGTCCGCATGGAATTCACGGATTTCACCGAGGATCAGGTCAACCGCTACGCCCGGCACATCCTGCTGAAGGAAGTCGGCGGCATCGGGCAGGCCAAGCTGCTGTCGAGCCGCGTTCTCGTCGTCGGCGCCGGCGGGCTCGGCTCACCCGTGCTCATGTACCTGGCCGCCGCCGGGGTCGGCACCATCGGCGTGATCGACGGCGACACGGTGGACCTGTCCAACCTGCAACGCCAGATCGTCCATCAGACGGCGTCCGTCGGCATGCCCAAGGTGGAAAGTGCCAAGGCGACGCTCGCCGCCATCAACCCGGACGTCACCCTGGTCCCTCATTTCGAGCGCATCACGCCGGAAAACGCCCTCGACCTGATGGCTGATTACGACCTGATCGCCGACGGCTCCGACAATTTCGAGACCCGGTTCCTCATCAACGACGCCGCCTATTTCGCGAAAAAGCCCCTGGTCACCGCCGCCATCCTGCGCTTCGACGGCCAATTGGCGACCTTCAAGGCCCATGAAACCGACGGCGCGGGACATCACGGGCCCTGCTACCGCTGCATCTTCCGCGAGGCGCCGCCGCCGGGCCAGATTCCGTCCTGCGCCGAGGCCGGCGTGCTGGGGGCGCTGTGCGGCACCATGGGATCGTTGCAGGCGACGGAAATCCTGAAAGAGCTTCTCGGCACCGGCGACAGCCTGTCGGGCCACCTCATGGTCTATGAAGGGCTTGCCGCCAATTTCCGCAAGATCAAGGTCAAGGCCGATCCGGGCTGCCCGCTGTGCGGCGACAATCCGACGATCGTCGACCTCACCAGCCACGAGGGGGCCGCAGATGGCCGAACCTGCGCCGCCGGCTGACACGACACCGCCGGACAAGCTCTCCGTCATCGTCTATGCGGGCGAGTACGACAAGATCCACTACGCCCTGGCGACGGCGGCGGCGGCGGCGGCCATCGGCCGGGCCGTGACCCTGTTTTTCACCATGGACGCCTGCAAGGCATTGGGCGCCGACGACGCCTGGCGCGACCTGCCCGTGGGCCAGGGCCTGGGCGGCCAGGACCATGTGCAGCCCGGCGGCACGTTGGACGACCGCTACGAGGCCCAGGGGGTCGCCACGTTCGAGACCCTGCTTGCCGCCTGCGTGGAAATGGATGTCGCCTTCATGATCTGCGAGATGGGCCTGCGCGCCCGCGGGCTGGAGGCCATGCCCCTGCGCGACGACGTGCCGGTGCAGCCGGGCGGGCTCGTGACCTTCCTCAATGATGCCTCCAAGGACGGCGCCATCATTTTTATCTGATTGATGCGCAAAACAACCGTCGCGCCCCCGATGGGCCCGCGTGGGTTTTGCGACAAGACGCCTCCAAGGACGGCGCGGTCCTGTTCATCTAGCCGAAATGGGCTAGCCGACCAGGGCCTGCGCCTTCTGGGTCATCGGGCCGGGCAGGGGGGCCAGCATCCGCCCGTCGAGCACGGCCACGGGGCGCACCCCGAAACTGTTGGTCAGGAAGATTTCGGTGGCGCGGGCGAGGTCCTCGGGCATCAGGCTTTCTTCCGCCCCGCCCAGCGCCGCCAGCACGCGGCCCCGCGTCACCCCCGGCAGCGGCCCGTCGGCGAGCGGCGGGGTCACCAGCGTTCCGTCGATCACCGCGAACAGATTGGCGTAGCAGGCTGACGCCACGCGGCCCGCCGTGTTCAACAACACCGCGTCCTGGGCGTCCTGGGCACGGGCTTCCTCCAGCGCGATAATGCTGTCCAGGTAGGGCGTCGCCTTGACGCGGGAAAAGGGCGAATGCTCGTTGCGCCGGGTCACGGTTGCCGTGATCATCCCCACCACGGCGCCCCGCGTCGGCGGCAGGGGGTGGAGCGAGATCACCACCGTGGGCCGGCAGTCCTGGGCCTTGGGTGCGGCGACGCCGCGGGCGGCGGCGCCCCGGCTGACGGTCAGGCGCAGCGCCGCGTCGGTCATCTTGTTGGCCGCGATCAGCCGCGCCATGCGCACCATCGCGTCCGCTTCCGAGAACGGCAGGGGAATGCCGGTGACGGCGGAGGCCCGGGTCAGCCGCGCCAGATGTTCCGGGGCGAATTCAGGCCCCCCGTCCCGCACCCGCAGGCTTTCGAAAATGGCGTCGCCCAGGGTGAAGCCCCGGTCGAAGGGATCGAGGCGCGCGTCCGCTGGCGTGACCAGATCGCCGTTGAGATCAATGATCATGGCAGGGCCACCCGGCCGTCGAGGGCCGCCAGCAGCGGTTTGATCTTGGTCATGGTTTCCTCGTATTCGTCCGCCGGGTCACTGTCGGCGACGATCCCGCCGCCGGCCTGGGCCGCGACCACGCCGTCCACATGGGTCATGGTGCGGATGGCGATGGCGGAATCCATGGCCCCGTCGAACCCGAGCCAGGCCACGGCCCCGCAATAGGGCCCGCGCGACACGGGCTCCAGCTCGTGAATGATTTCCATGGCGCGGATCTTGGGCGCGCCGGTGATCGAGCCGCCGGGGAAGGTCGCCCGCAGGAGGTCGACCGCGTCCAGGCCCTCGGCGATGTCGGCCTGGACCTCGGACACCAGATGATGGACGCGGGCGAAGGTTTCCAGTTCGAACAGCTTGGACACACGGACGGAGCCGATGCGCGCGACCCGCGACAGGTCGTTGCGCAACAGATCGACGATCATCAGGTTTTCCGCCCGGTCCTTTTCCGAGGCGATCAGGGCGGCGGCGAGCGCCCGGTCCTCGTCCGTGGTCACGCCGCGCGGGCGCGTCCCCTTGATCGGCCGGGTTTCGATGACGCCGCCGGGGCCCAACGACAAAAACCGTTCCGGCGAGGCGGAGATCACCGCCCGGCCCTTGCCGCAGTTGAGGAAAGCCGCGAAGGGGGCCGAGGAAATGCGCCGGAGCCGCCGGTACACGTCATAGGGCCGCATGCCCGCCGGCAGGTCGGCGAGGAAACGCTGCGCGATGTTGGCCTGGAAGATGTCGCCCAGGTGAATGTAGTCGATGGCGCGGGCGATGCGGGCTTCCATCTCGGCCCGGGTCTGATCGGCGCGCCAGGTCAGATCCGGATGCGGCGGCTCGGCCACCGGGCGGGCGTCCTTGATGCGCGCCGCCATGGCGCGGGCCCGGGCCTCGCGCCCCGGCCGGCGGCGGCCGCCCGTGCCCGTGACGTCGCTGGCCAGGACCCAGGCCATGCGCAGCTTCATGTCGAACACGGCGACCGTGTCGTAGAACCCCATGACCATGTCGGGGAAATTCAGGCCCCCCGGCTTGCGCGCGGGCAGGCGTTCGAGGGCAGAGCCCAGCTCGTACCCCAGCACGCCGACGGCGCCGGTCTGGAACGGCGGCAGGCCGGGCACGGTTTCCGTGCGCACGCGGGCCAGTTCCCGGGCCAACTGGCCGAAGGGGTCGTCCGCGGCCCCGGCCTCCAGCACATGATAGGGGTCGCCCGCCAGAAAGGCGTAGCGCCCACGCCCGCCGACCGCGTCGGCGCTGTCGAGCAGGGCCGCGACGGGGTCGTCCGCGAAGGCTTCGAAGGCGTCCACGGGATCCACGAAGGGGATCGGCTGCACGTGGAGGGGTTGGGCGATATGCATGGCGGTATCGGCGCCGCGGCGCGGCCCGTTCCCTGTTGCGATCCGGCCCAGGGCGGGCCGGGCGGGATCAGAAGGCGTCGCCCAGCACGCGGTCCGGCGGCTTGTGCCCGTCGACGAAGGTCTTGATGTTGATCAGCACCTTTTCGCCCATGTCGATGCGGCCTTCGACGGTGGCGCTGCCCAGGTGGGGCAGCAGAACCGTGTTGTCGAGGGCCAGCAGCTTGGGGTTCACGGCTGGCTCATGCTCGAACACGTCGAGGCCGGCGCCGGCGATGTCGCCCGCCTCGAGCATGCGGGTCAGGGCGTTTTCGTCGATCACCTCGCCGCGCGCCGTGTTGACGATGATGCAATGAGGCTGCAGCAGCTGCAGGCGCCGCGCCGACAGCAGATGGTACGTGGCCGGGGTATGCGGGCAGTTGACGGAGACCAGATCGACCCGGGCCAGCATCTGGTCCAGGCTTTCCCAATAGGTCGCCTCCAGCTCGTTTTCCACGGATTCGTGCACGCGTTTGCGGTTGTGGTAGTGGACCGCCATGCCGAAACCCCGGGCCCGGCGCGCCACGGCGCGGCCGATGCGGCCCATGCCGATGATGCCGAGACGCTTTCCGTTGATGCGGTGGCCGAGCATCCAGGTCGGCGACCAGCCCGGCCAGCCGCCCGTGCGCATGACGCGCTCGCCCTCGGCGATGCGCCGCGACACGGCGAGAAACAGCGCCATGGTCATGTCGGCCGTGTCCTCGGTCAGGACGTCGGGGGTGTTGGTGACGGTGATGCCGCGCTGGCGCGCGGTGGCCAGATCGATATGGTCGACGCCGGTGCCGTAATTGGCGATCAGGCGCAAGCGGTCGCCGGCCTGGGCCAGGATGGCGGCGTCGATGCGGTCGGTGACCGTGGGCACCAGGACGTCCGCATTGGCGACGGCGGCAATCAGCTGCGCCTTGGTCATCGCCTTGTCGTCCAGGTTCAACTGCACGTCGAACAGTTCCATCATGCGGGTTTCGATGGCGTCGGGCAGTTTGCGCGTGACGACGACGCGGGGTTTCTTGTTGGGCATGGCGGGTTTTCTCCGTTCCGCTGGGCCATAGCAAGTTATCACATCCCTTGTCTATAGCATCATGAAACGGCGGTCGGCGACCGGGGCTGCATATCCGGGAAGGGCCTTGACGGCCTGCGCCGTGATGGCGATAAGTCCTGCAAGACCGACGCCAAGGACCGGCTTGGGCGCATTCGCTGATTCCCCCCAGCGCCCCAGGACCCGAGGACCCGAATGAACCGGCTTTTCGCCCGCCGCAGCCAAACCGCACGCCCCATCGCCATCTGGCGCCGAGCCGTGGCGCTGGCGGCCATCATGCTGGCCGCCGCCCTGCTTCCCCAGGCCGTGTGGGCACAGGCGCCGGGACAGGCCTCCGGCACGACCTCCAACACCCCCTCGGGCCAGCCGCTGCCGCGCTTCGTCAGTTTGCGCGCCGGCGAGGTCAACATGCGGTCCGGCCCCGGCGTGCAGTATCCCGTCGACTGGGTCTACCGGCGCCGCCACCTGCCCATCGAGGTGATCGCCGAGTTCCAGACCTGGCGCAAGGTGCGCGACCACCAGGGCACCCAGGGCTGGGTCCATCAGACCATGCTGGACGGCGAGCGCACGGCCATCGTGCTGGGCCGCACGCGCACGCTGCGCGCCGATCCCGACGCCAACGCCCGCGCCCTGGCGCGCCTCGAGCCCGACGTCATCGTGCGCATCGCCGCCTGCCCCAAGGACAGCGGCTGGTGCCGGGTCCGCGCCGCCGGATTCGAAGGCTGGATACGGCGGGTCGAGCTGTGGGGCGTGCGCAAGGACGAAGCCGTCGAATAACGAAACGGCGGGCCCAAGGCCCGCCGCGCCGTTTCCGAATTCCGGAAAATATCAGTCGAAATCGCTGGCCAGCGCGTCCTTCACCGGGGCGGGCAGGATCGCGATGTGGCCGTATTTTTCATGGGCGATCTGCAACTGGACCTGGGTGCCCGGGTCCCTGAACTTCGCGACCTGGGCGTCGGTGAAGGGAAAATGCAGGAACTGCACGCTCGATGCCTTGCCGTCGGCCGTGGTGCGGTCGATGTCCGCTTCGGGAACGCCCTTCACGGTTTCACCCGCGAATTCGAAGGTCACCGTTTCCTCGATTCCGCCCAGGCCGTTCAGGAATTGCGCCCGGCGCACGGGGTCGTCGATTTCGAACATCAGGGTCGCGACCAGTTCCCGGCCCTTGGGGATCAGGGGGTTGTAGGCCGACAGTTCGTCGGGAATCTGATCCGCCCCGCCCTTTTCGATGAACAGCATTTCATGCACCTGATGGAACATGGTGTCGAAGCTTTCGAAATAGAACGTGGCGTCGGGGCCGACGGCGACGCGGCGGTTGCGCTTGATCCCGGTCATGGCCTTGCGGCGCGCGGCGCGTTCGCGGCCGTAGACGTCCATGGGCAGGATGTCGGCGGGGGTGATTTCGTGCTTTTTGGGCATGCGATCAGTCTTTCAGACCATAGGCGATGGCCATCAGTTCGATGGGGTGTTGGGCATGGTTGATGCCGCTGACGTCCGTATCCAGGCGCTCCATGCCCTGGATGATATGGTCGCGGGCGAGCGGGCATTCGGAGACCACGAAGGGCGTTTCGTTCTTGGCCGCCTGGCGGGCGGCGGGCTTGCCGACCTTGAGGCCGACCTCGAAGAATTCCTTGGTCACGCCCCAGGACCCGCCGTGGCCGGAACAGCGCTCGATCACCTTGACCTCGGTATCGGGCACCAGCTTCAGCATGTCGGCGCCCTTCTGGCCCATGTTCTGGGCCCGGGCGTGGCAGGCGATATGCGCCGTGACACCGCCGGAGAGCGGCTTCAGGCCGGGGGCCAGACCCTCTTTCTTGGCGATGTCGACGACATATTCGGTGATGTCGGAGGTATGGGCCGCGAGCTTTTTCACGTTGTCGTCCTCGGGCAGGATCAGCGGCCATTCGAACTTCATCATCAGGGCGCAGGACGGCACCAGGCCGATGATCTCGTAGCCCTTGTCGATCCATTGGCACAGCTCGGCCGATACCTCGCGGGCGGCCTCGGCGACGGCGGCGATGTCGCCCTGTTCCAACTGCGGCATGCCGCAGCAGCGGGGATAGACCACTTCCGTCTCGACCCCGTTCTTGGCCAGCACGGCCTGGGCCGAGGTGCCGATGCCGGGATTGTTGAAGTTGGCGAAACAGGTGGCGTACAGCACCGCCTTGCGCCCGTGGGCCGGGGCGGCGGTATCGACGGCGGGCGGGGTCTTGGCCAGGTCCTGGAAGGTCTTTGAATGGAATTCCGGCAGCTTGGCGTCGCGGTGAATGCCGGCCAGGCTTTCCATGGCCGGGCGGGTCAGGCCGTTGTCGCACTTGCAGGCCCAGTTGACGACGGGGGCCACGGCGGCGGCCAGCTTGCCGTTGCGGTCGGTCTTGGTCATCTCGCGGGCGGCGAAGGGCACCTTGCCCTTCTTCTGATCGATGGCGCGGGCGCGCAGCATCAGATGCGGGAAATCCAGGTTGAATTCATGGGGCGGCACATAAGGACATTTGGTCAGGAAACACATGTCGCAGAGCGTGCAGGCGTCGATCACGGGCTTGAAGGCGGCGCTGTCGACCGTGTCGAGCTCGCCGGATTCCGACTCGTCGATCAGGTCGAACAAGCGGGGGAAGCTGTCGCACAGATTGAAGCAACGCCGGCAACCGTGACAGATGTCGAACACCCGGCGCAACTCGGCGTCGAGCTTTTCCTCGTCGTAGAAATCGGGGTCCTGCCAGGGGATCGCGTGGCGGATCGGGGCTTCCAGGCTGCCTTCGCTCATGTCATGTCCTTTTCATGCGGCCCGGCGAAAATCCGGGCGGCGGATCGACAGAGACGCGCTTCCTCCCCCGAAAGCGGTCTGACCGGGTATTCAAGCTGTCGGAACACCGCAACCACCCCGCGCGGTCTCGCCGCGCGGCGCGTTGCGGCCGAACCCGGCCCGGCGCGGACGGCAACCGTCCGCGCCGCAACCGGATCGTGCGGATTCAATCCAGGCGGATTAGTCCAGGCTGTCGAGCGCTTTCTGGAAGCGGCCGGCGTGGGACTTTTCGGCCTTGGCGAGGGTTTCGAACCAATCGGCGATTTCGTCGAAGCCTTCGTCGCGGGCCGTCTTGGCCATGCCGGGATACATGTCGGTGTATTCGTGGGTTTCCCCGGCGATGGCGGCCTTCAGGTTGGCGCCGGTCGGGCCGATCGGCTCGCCCGTGGCCGGGTCGCCGGTTTCTTCGAGGAATTCCAGATGGCCGTGGGCATGGCCGGTTTCGCCTTCGGCGGTCGACCGGAACACGGCGGCGACGTCGTTGTAGCCCTCGACGTCGGCCTTCTGGGCGAAATAGAGATAGCGGCGGTTGGCCTGGGATTCCCCGGCGAACGCGGCTTTCAGGTTTTCTTCGGTCTGGCTGCCTTTGAGGCTCATGTGTGCAACTCCCTTGGTATGTTTGGTGGACAAGGATTTTTAAGCATAAAGGTTATGCAATGACAGCCATTTGCTGTCAAGTTTAGAATTATTTTAATCTGATGAAGGCAGGCGTCCCCGGCCCCTGGAAAGGGGCGGGACACAGGGAATCAGGCTGTATCGCAAAGGCCGCGTGCGTTGCGCGGCCGTCAGGCGCCCTCGTCAGGCGCCTTGGGGGCGCACCCGCACGACCACGTCGACGCGCGACACTTCCATGCCGTCCGGCGCCGCCGGCAGGGCCGCGACCTCGACCTGGTCGCCGGGAATGTCGGCCAGTTCCCCCGACTGATCGAAATAGAAGTGGTGGTGGTCCGACATGTTGGTGTCGAAGTAGGTGCGCTGGGAATCGACGACGATCTCGCGCAGCAGGCCGGCGCGGTGGAACTGATGCAGGGTGTTGTACACGGTGGCGAGGGACACCCGCACGTTGGCCGTTTGCGCGTCCGCATGCAGCATTTCCGCCGTCAGGTGGCGGTCGCCGCCCTCGAACAGCAGCTTGGCCAGGGCCATGCGCTGGCGCGTCGGGCGCAGGCCGGCGCCGCGCAGCCGGTCCAGGATATGGCTGAAGGGCCGGGCGCCCTGGCGCGTGTCCTGGGATCGCGTGTCGTGAGGGATGTGCATCTTCATCATTCGGTCGCGCACCTTTGCTGTGCGGCGCCTCCCGGGCGCCGTCCTCAGAATTAGAATGATTATATAAAGATGTCTAACGTTTATTCCAGGCTTAATTGTTACGCCTGGACGGGTGGAAATTCCGCGCGGGCGCGCTCAATCGTCGATCATGTCCTCGGGATTGGGCAGGCCGATGATGTTGTACCCGGAATCGACGTGATGGACCTCGCCGGTGACGCCGGCGGACAGCTCGGACAGCAGGTAGAGCGCCGCCCCCCCGACATCCTCGAGCCGCACCGTGCGCTTCAGCGGCGCGTGGCGCTGGTTCCATTTATAGACGTGCCGCGCGCCGCCGATGGCGCTGCCGGCGAGCGTGCGCATGGGCCCGGCCGAGATCGCGTTGACCCGAATGCCCTGCGGCCCCAGGTTGGCGGCCAGATACCGAACGCTGGCTTCCAGTGCCGCCTTGGCCACGCCCATGACATTGTAGTTGGGCATCACACGGGTCGAGCCCGTGTAGGTCAGGGTGATCAGGGAGCCGCCCTCGCCCATCATGTCCGCCGCCGCGCGGGCCAGGGCCGTGAAGGAATAGCAGCTGACGTCCATGGTGCGCAGGAAGTTGTCGCGCGACGTGTTCAGGTATTTGCCCTTGAGCTCGTCCTTGTCCGAATAGGCGACGGCATGGACCACGAAGTCGAGCCCGCCCCATTCCGCCTTGAGGCGCTGAAACACGCTGTCGATCGAGGCCTGATCCTCGACCTCGCAGGGCATGACCAGGGTCGAGCCGAGCTCGGCCGCGAGCGGCGTCACCCGCTTGGCGATGGCTTCGTTCTGGTAGGTGAAGGCAAGTTCCGCGCCGTGCTGACGCAGGGTGCGGGCGATGCCCCAGGCGATGGAGTGGTCATTGGCCACGCCCAGAACCAGGCCCCGGCGGCCGGCCATGATATTTGAATGCAACTGAGGTGCATCGGGGGTGTCCTGCGGGGGCACGCCAGATCCGTCAACGGGGCCGTTCATGGGACTTCTCCTGCGCGGGCCGGCGGGGGCCCGCCGATTATGCCTCGAGCCGCTTGAACGCCAACGTGGCGTTGGTGCCGCCGAAACCGAAGGAATTGGACAGCACGCAGTTCAGTCCCGCGTCGTCGATGCGTTTTGTAACGATGTCCGCGCCGCCCGCTTCCGGGTCGAGGTTTTCCACGTTGGCGGAGGCGGCGATGAAATCGTTGTTCAGCATGATCAGGGAATAAATCGCCTCGTGCGCGCCCGTGGCCCCCTGGGAATGGCCGGTCAGCGACTTGGTCGAGGAAATCTTCGGCTTGTGGGCGCCGAACACCTCTTGAATCGCCTTGAGCTCGGTCATGTCGCCGGCCGGGGTCGAGGTCCCGTGCGCGTTGATGTAATCGACCTTGGTGTTGCCGAGGGCCGCCGTGGCCAGACGCATGCAGCGCATGGCCCCTTCGCCCGAGGGCGCGACCATGTCGACGCCGTCCGACGTGGCGCCGTAGCCGACCACTTCGCCGTAAATCTTGGCACCCCGGGCCTGGGCGCGTTCCAGCTCCTCAAGCACAACCACGCCGGCGCCGCCGGCGATGACGAAGCCGTCGCGGCCGGCGTCGAAGGGACGCGACGCGCGCTCGGGCGTGTCGTTGTATTTGGAGGACAGGGCCCCCATGGCGTCGAACAGCACGGTCAGCGACCAATGCAGTTCCTCCCCGCCGCCGGCGAACACCACGTCCTGCTTGCCCCATTGGATCAGCTCCGCCCCGTTGCCGATGCAATGGGCCGAGGTCGAACAGGCCGACGAGATGGAATAGCTGAGGCCGCGCATGTGGTAGGCGGTCGCCATGTTGGCCGACACGGTGGAGCACATGGCCTTGGGCACCGCGTAGGGGCCGATGCGCTTGGCGCCCTTTTCCCGGGCCGTGTCGGCGGCGTCGATCAGGGCCGAGGTCGACGGCCCGCCCGAGCCCATGACCAGGCCCGTGCGCTCGTCGGACACGTCGGCGTCGGACAGTCCGGCGTCGGCGATGGCTTCCTTCATGGCGATATAGGCGTAGGCCGCCCCGTCGCCCATGAAGCGGCGCAGCTTGCGGTCGATCTTGTCGTCCATGTCGATCGTCGGAGCACCATGCAGATGCGAGCGGAACCCGCGCTCCGCATACTCAGGGCAGAACACGATGCCCGAGCGCCCCGCGCGCAGGCTGTCCGTCACCTCGGCAACGTTGCTGCCGATCGGTGACACGATTCCCATTCCGGTAACGACCACACGTCTCATGGGCTTCTCTTACTACCCTTCGGGGTCGGTAAACAAGGTTACGCGTAAGTCCTCGGTCTCGTAGGCGGTCTTGCCGTCCACGAGCATCACGCCGTTGGCGATGCCGAGGGTGATCTGACGCGCCATGACGCGCCGGATATCGATGCGGTACTGGACCAATTTCGCATCCGGCTGAACCTGGCCCGTGAACTTGACCGAGCCGACGCCCAGCGCCCGGCCGCGGCCGGGTGCCCCCGTCCAGCCCAGGTAGAAGCCCAACAGCTGCCACAAGGCGTCGAGGCCCAGGCAGCCGGGCATCACCGGGTCGCCCTGAAAGTGGCACTTGAAGAACCACAGGTCCGGATTGATGTCGAATTCCGCCTCGGCGAAGCCCTTGCCGTTGGCGCCGCCCTCGTCGGAAATCGCCGTGATGCGGTCGAACATCAGCATCGGCGGCAGTGGCAGCTGCGCATTGCCGGGACCGAACAATTCGCCCTTCCCGCAGGCGATCAAATCTTCATAGGAATAGGCGTTTTTCTTGGTCACACGCTTGCGGCCATTCCTGCCCGCCTCCCTTGGGCAAGCCGTCTTGAATGCGGGCATCCCCCCGGCAACACGGCTTTTAAGTTTCTGTTTTGTCCGGGCCGTTTAGAACCGGATTCTTGTGCTTGATCTCAGCCGCACAATAGCCAGAGAATCCGCCCCAAGGCAACCGTGGCGAACAGCCCGATGACAAAGGGCGGCGCCGCTTCCGGCACCGCCCCCTGAGGCACTTCGTATGCAGACCGGATGCCGCTTAGGCGTCCTGCGTCTCGCGCGGCTTGCCGCCCCGGCCACCGCCGCCGGACCGTTCACCGACCTGGTCGGTGATGTCCGCGCCGGTTTCCTGGTCGACGACCCGCATGGACAGCTTGACCTTGCCGCGGTCGTCGATGCCGATCAACTTGACCTTCACCTGGTCGCCTTCGTTGACGACGTCGGTGACCTGGCCGACCCGTTCGTTGGCCAGTTCCGAGATGTGGACCAGGCCGTCCTTGGCGCCCATGAAGTTCACGAAAGCGCCGAAATCGACGACCTTCACGACCTTGCCGTTGTAGATGGCGCCGATTTCCGGTTCCTGGGTGATCGACTTGATCCAGTCGATGGCGGCTTCGCCGGCGGCCGCATCGACGGCGGCGACACGCACGGTGCCGTCGTCTTCGATGTCGATCTTCGCACCCGTCACCTCGCAGATTTCGCGGATCATCTTGCCACCCGGGCCGATGACTTCGCGGATCTTGTCCTTGTTGATGGTGAACTGGGTGATCCGCGGTGCCGTGTCCGCGACCCCTTCACGGGCCGAGGTCAGCCCCTTGGACATTTCGCCCAGGATGTGCAGGCGGCCGTCCTTGGCCTGGCCCAGGGCGATCTTCATGATTTCCTCGGTGATCGAGGTGATCTTGATGTCCATCTGCAAGGAGGTGATGCCCTCGGACGAGCCGGCGACCTTGAAGTCCATGTCGCCCAGGTGATCTTCGTCACCCAGGATGTCCGACAGGACCGCGAATTCGTCGCCTTCCTTGATCAGGCCCATGGCGATGCCCGCCACCGGACGCGGCAGCGGAACGCCCGCGTCCATCAGCGACAGCGAGGTGCCGCAGACCGTGGCCATCGAGGACGAGCCGTTGGATTCGGTGATTTCCGAAACAACGCGGATGGTATAGGGGAATTCGTCCTTCGACGGCATCAGCGGGTTGAGCGCCCGCCAAGCCAGCTTGCCGTGGCCGATTTCACGCCGCCCGGTAAAGCCGAAACGGCCCGCTTCGCCGACCGAGAACGGCGGGAAGTTGTAGTGCAGCATGAAGGTGCGGCGATGGTCGTTGGCGAGATCGTCGATGATCTGTTCGTCCTGGCCGGTGCCCAGCGTGGCGACCACCAGGGCCTGGGTTTCACCGCGGGTGAACAGGGCCGAACCGTGGGTCCGGGGCAGAACGCCGACTTCCGCGGCGATCGGGCGCACGGTCTTGGTGTCGCGGCCGTCGATGCGCTTGCCGGTCGCCAGAATGTCCCGGCGCACGATGTCGCTTTCCAGATTTTTCAGGATGCCGCCGAGGGCCGCGCCGACCAGGTCCTGGTCGATGCTGTCGTCGGCCGCCAGGTCTTCGGCGACCTTGGCCTTCACGGCCGAGATCTTTTCCTGACGCAGCTGCTTGACGGTTTCCTTGTAGGCGTCGCGCAGGCCGGTTTCGGCGAGCGCCTTGACCTTGTCGGCCAGGGCCTTCTTGCCTTCCGGCTCGGCCGGCAGGTCGACGGGGTCCTTGGCGCAGGCCGAGGCCAGCTCGATGATGCCCTTGATGACGTCCTGGTTGGCCTTATGGCCGAACATCACCGCACCCAGCATGTCGTCTTCCGACAGCTCGTGGGCTTCCGATTCGACCATCAGCACGCCTTCCTGGGTGCCGGCGACGAACAGGTCGAGCTTGGTTTCCGTCATCTGGTCACAGGTCGGGTTGAGCACGAAGGCGCCGTCGATCATGCCGACGCGGCAGCCCGAGATCGGGCCCATGAAGGGCGCGCCCGAGATGCACAGCGCCGCCGAGGTGCCGATCATGGCCGGCACGTCCGGGTCGTTTTCCAGATCGTGGGTCAGGACCGTGCAGATGACCTGCACTTCGTTCTTGTAGCCCGGCGCGAACAACGGCCGGATGGGCCGGTCGATCAGGCGCGAGGTGAGAATTTCCTTTTCGCCGGGACGGCCTTCACGCTTGAAAAAACCACCCGGAATCTTACCGGCGGCATAGGCCTTTTCAACGTAATGGACGGCCAGCGGGAAAAAATCGATGCCCGGACGGGGCGTCTTTTCCGCGACCACGGTGCACAGCACCTTGGTGTCGCCATAGGTGGCAAGCACGGCGCCGTCGGCCTGACGCGCGATCTTGCCGGTTTCCAGGATCAGCTTGCGCCCACCCCAGTCGATTTCCTTACGAAACTCTTGAAACATCATTTTCTACTCTTCCTACAAACGTACGTGGGACCGGAAGCCCGCGCCAATCGCGGACCCCTGCCCGTTGGACCCCCGGCACCCTGCCGGGCGGCCCGGCCCCGAAGCGTTGTTTCCACGGCCATGACGGCGGCGGAAAACGGCGGGGCGAAAGGCGGCATCCGTACCCTGGCCGCCCACGGAGAACATTCCGTCACATGACGGATGCACGCCCATTCCTGTAAATTAGCGCCGAATACCCAGGCGCTTGACCAGCTCTTCGTAGCGGCCGTCGTTCTTCTTTTTCAGATAGTCCAACAGACGCCGGCGCTGGCCGACCATCATGAGAAGGCCCCGGCGGGAATGGAAATCCCGCTTGTGGGTTTTCATGTGTTCGGTGAGATTGGCGATCCGTTCGGTCAGAATGGCGACCTGAACTTCGGGCGACCCGGTGTCGCCGTTGCCCGATTGGAACTCGCCAATAAGTTCCTGCTTCCGCTCAGCGGTAATCGACATCGTCATACTCCTGTTCTTGATTGTTGAAGATCAGGTTTCCGAACCATCCAGGTTCAGAACCCGTACAGGACGGATTTCGCCGCCCTTGATCTCCGCCAGAGCCACCAGCCGGTCGCCGAGCATGGCCGAAACCATGTCGCCTTGGCGGATGTTCTTGAACGGCGAACGGCTGGCGACGGGAAGGGCCGCGATGGCCTGTCCTTGGGCCAGCCGCCGGGCCTCGGCTTCCGTCAGGGCCAGCGCCGGGATGTCGTCCAGCGCGGTCTCGACGGGCAAAAGGTGCCCGGAATCGCGCGCACTATGCCCCAGAGCCTCCAGATTATCTAGCGAAATCGACCCCTTTTCCGTGAACGGCCCGACCGCCGTCCGGCGCAGCACGGAAACATGCCCGACGGTGCCCAGCGCGCGCGCCAGATCGCGGGCCAGGGAGCGCACGTAGACCCCCTTGCCCGAACGGCAGCGGATCACCGCATGGTCGGCGTCGGGGCGGCTTTCCAGGGTCAGGTCGAGGACCGTGACGCGGCGGGACTTCATCTCGAAATCCTCGCCGCCGCGGGCCAGGTCGTAGGCCCGCTCGCCATCCACCTTGATCGCCGAATAGCGCGGCGGCACCTGGTCGATCTCGCCGGTGAAGGCCGGCAGGGCGGCCGTGATCTCGGCGTCCGTGGGCCGCGCGTCGCTTTCCGCCGACACGGCGCCTTCGCCGTCTCCGGTTTCCGTCTCGATTCCGAAACGAATGGTGAAGACGTATTCCTTTTCCCCGTCCATGGCATAGGCCACGGTCTTGGTCGCCTCGCCCAGCGCGATCGGCAGGATGCCCGTGGCAAGCGGGTCGAGGGTGCCGCCATGGCCGACCTTGGCCGCGTTGAACAGGCGCTTGACCCGGCCCACGGCCTGGGTCGAGGTCACGCCCAACGGTTTGTCGAGATTGATCCAGCCGTGAATGGCGAGACCCTTGCGGCGACGGCCCATCCTCTGCCTAGCCTACTCGTCGTCCGCCGGATCGCCCGGGGTTTCCAGGTCGCGGCGCACGCGGGGGTCATGCAGGATGGCGCCGATGCGCCCCGCATGTTCGAAGCTGTGATCCAGACGGAAGGAGAACTGGGGCAGGAACTTGAGGCTGACCTCCCCCGCGACCTGGCGGCGGATATAGGGCGTGGCGTGGTTGAGCGCCTTGAGAACCGCGTCGGTGTCGATGTCGCTCATCACGCTGCCGCCGAGCGGCACCACGAACACCGTGGCGCGGCGCAGGTCCGGGCTGGCGTCGACGCCGGTCACGGTCAGATTGGCCTCGGCCAAAAGCGGGTCGCGGAAATCGCGGCGCTCCAGAATCCGCACCAGGACATGGCGCAGTTCCTCGCCGACGCGAAGCTGGCGCTGCGAGGGCGGCTTGGCCCCGGCCTGCCGTTTACGGGATTTTTCTGACATGGCGATGCGCTACCATTGGCCGGCCGGCGGGACCCTGTGGCCCCGCCCGGGTCCGGGCGGATCGGCGGTCGTGCGCCCGGAACCCTAGAGTTCCCGGGCCACTTCCTCGGTTTCGAAGCATTCGATGACGTCGCCGACCTGGATGTCCTGGTAATTGGCGAGCGCCATGCCGCATTCCGTGCCCGACTGGACTTCCTTGGCGTCGTCCTTGAACCGCTTCAGCTGGCTCAGGTCGCCCTCGTGAATCACCGTGTCGTCGCGCAGCAGGCGGACCTTGGCGCCGCGCTTGACGGTGCCTTCGGTGATCATGCAGCCGGCGACCTTGCCGACCTTGGACACGTTGAAGACTTCGCGCACTTCGGCGTAGCCCAGGAAGTTTTCGCGGATGGTCGGCGCCAGCAGGCCCGACAGCAGGGCCTTGATGTCGTCGGTCAGGTTGTAGATCACCGAATAGTACCGGATATCCAGACCGTCGCGTTTGGCCAGGTCGCGCGCCTGCGGGTTGGCGCGCACGTTGAAGCCGACGATCACCGCGTTGGAGGCGCGGGCCAGCGTCACGTCGCTTTCGTTGATGCCGCCGACGCCGGAATGCAGAACCTGCACCCGGACCTCGTCGGTCGACAGCTTCTCCAGGGCGCCCACGATGGCCTCGGCCGAACCGTGCACGTCCGCCTTGATGACCAGCGGCACGGTCTGGGCTTCGCCTTCCTGGATCCGTTCGAACATCTGTTCGAGGGTGCCGCGGCCGCCGGCGGCGGCCTGCTTGTTGCGTTCCTGGCGCTGGCGGAATTCCGTGACCTCGCGGGCGCGGGATTCGGAATCGACGACGACGAAGTCATCGCCCGCCTGCGGCGTGCCGTTGAGACCCAGAATCTCGACCGGCACGGAAGGCCCGGCTTCGTCGAGCTGTTCGCCGTGGGCGTCGGACATGGCGCGCACCCGGCCCCATTCGGAGCCGGCGATGAAGATTTCACCGACGCGCAGCGTGCCGCGCTGGATCAGCACCGTGGCGACCGAGCCCTTGCCCTGTTCCATGCGGGCCTCGACGATGACGCCTTCGGCGGCATGGTTCGGGTTGGCCTTGAGGTCGAGCAGTTCGGCCTGCAGGACGATCGCCTCCTCCAGCTTGTCCAGGTTGGTCTTCTTCAGGGCCGAGACCTCGATGGACAGCACGTCGCCGCCCATTTCCTCGACCTGAACGTTGTGCTGCAGCAGTTCCGTGCGCACCCGGCTGGGGTCGGCGCCCGGCACGTCGATCTTGTTGATGGCGACGATGATCGGCACGCCCGCGGCCTTCGCGTGGTGGATGGCCTCGATGGTCTGCGGCATGACGCCGTCGTCGGCGGCGACGCACAGCACCACGATGTCCGTGACCTGGGCGCCGCGCGCGCGCATTTCGGTGAACGCGGCGTGGCCCGGGGTGTCGATGAACGAGATCTTCGCCCCCGACGGCGTCGTCACCTGATAGGCGCCGATGTGCTGCGTGATGCCGCCGGCTTCGCCGCCGGCCACGTCGGTCGCGCGCAGCGCGTCGAGCAGCGACGTCTTGCCGTGATCGACATGGCCCATCACGGTGACCACGGGTGCGCGGGACGTCAGATCCTTGGGATCGTCCTGGTCGCGGCGCAGGCCCTGTTCCACGTCGGACTCGGACACGCGGCGGATGCGGTGACCGAATTCCTCGACCACCAGTTCCGCCGTGTCGGCGTCGATCGTCTGGGTGATGGTGGCCATGACGCCCATCTTCATGAGCGACTTGACCACGTCGGCACCCCGTTCGGCCATGCGGTTGGCCAGTTCCTGAACGGTAATGGCTTCGGGAACAACGACTTCTCGCACGACCTTGGCACCTTCCTGCAGCAGCTCACGCTGCTTTTGTTTTTCACGTTCGCGCGCGCGCCGGACCGAGGCGATGGAGCGCTGGCGCTCTTCCTCGCCCTCAAGCGCGTCGGAGATCGTCAGTTTGCCGCGGCGGCGTTCGTTGTAGCCCCGCGTGGGCGCGGCGCGGCGGACTTCGGCCGGGCCCTTCTTGCCGCGGCTCTTGCCGCGGGGGCCGTCGTCGTCGTCCTCTTGGCGGGCCGCCGCCGGGCGCGGCCGGGCGGGACGCCCATCCTCGCCGGGGATCGGTGCCGGCGCCACATCGGCCGGCGCGGGGGCCGGCGCCGGGGCGTCGGGCTCGTCGGCCACGGCCGCGGCGTCTTCGGCCGGTTCCGGTTCCGGTTCGGCGCGCACGACCGGCGTCGGGCCGAGCGGCCGGGACGGCGCGGCTTCGGGGGCCTCGTCCTTGGTCTGCTGCGCGGTCTCCAGCGCCTTCTGGCGGGCCTGGAGTTCCTGATCGGTGAGATCGCGGGTCGACGTGTCGCCGTCGTCATCGCGCGGGGCGTCGCCGGCGCCCGCCGGGCGCGCGTCGTCCTTGGCCGGCGTGATGGTGCGGCTCTTCTTGACCTCGACGGTGACCATCTTGGACCGCCCGTGGGAGAAGTTCTGGCGCGTCTGGCGCTTTTCCACGGTCTTGTTCAGCGTCAGCTTTCCGCCGCCGCCGCCCAGGCCCAGCTTGCCGCTGCCGCCCTTGTCCGCCTTGTCTTTTTCAGTCGTCTCAGCCATCAATACCTTCCGATCGGCACGGTCCGGAGCTCCGGATTTTCGGGCTCCAGTGAACCCGGCCTATTCCTGCGAGGGAGAAGTCTTTCCGGCCGGGGCGCCCTCGCGAAACCCCAAAAGCCGGTTTTGTTCGAAGACCAGGCGATCCGCCAAGCCACCGGGCGCGACCGCCGCGTGGACCACATGGTCCCGGCCCAGCGCGCGGCCCAGTTCGGCTGCGTCCAGGACCGTGAATTGCGTCAGTCCCGGCGCCAGGGCCCGCAGCTTGGACTTGCCGTCCTCGCTGCCGTCCCGGGCCGCAACCAACAGACCGCGTTTGGCTGTCCTCAGCCAGGCGTCGGTCTTTTCAAACCCGGCGACAACCCGGCCCGCCCGGCGCGCCAGACCCAGCGCATCCATGCAGCGGCGGACCATCTGCGCCTCGATATCGTCCGCCAACCGGGGCGGAACGGTGACCTTGCGCTTGGCCGCCTTGGCGAAATGGTTTTTTTCGCTGGCTGTATTTACCACATCGCGGCGGGCACTCAACCATATTCCCCGCCCGGGCAGGTTGCCGGCCAGGTCGGGAACGACGCAGTCGTCGGGGCCGACGACGAAACGGATGAGTTCCGCGACAGGCTTTTTTTCCCCGGTGACGGCACAGCGGCGGACGGGCCCGCCGTCCTCATCGGACGCCGGGACCATGTCGTCTTCCGCGTGGGTCTGTAGTCCGCGGGTCATGCCTGTCTCCGGTTCTAGCTCATCGTGCCGTCTCGCCGTGCGCCACAACGGGCCCCTAGGACGCCTGCGGCGCGTCGCCGCCGTCTTCGCCGGCCGCCGCATCCGCCTCGCCGTCACCGGCCGCTGCCTCTTCGTCGGCGAACCAATGGGCGCGGGCGGCCATGATGATCTGATTGGCGGCGTCGAGCGTCATCGTGCCCTGGGGGGCGATTTCCAGAAGCTCGTCACCGGCCAGATCGCCCAGATCGTCGCGGCTTTTCACGCCGGCCTCGCCGAGCGCCACCATCAATTCGTTGGTGATGCCCTCGATTTCGATCAGGTCGTCCTCGACGCCCAGTTCGCGGCGCCGGGCGTCGAACTCGGCGTCGCGGGTTTCCAGGTAGGTCTGGGCGCGGGCCTGCAACTCGCGGGCCACGTCCTCGTCGAAGCCTTCGATGTCGGTCAGGTCCTCGATCTGCACGAAGGCCACTTCCTCGACCTTGGAAAAGCCTTCGGTGACCAGCAGGTGGGCGATCACGTCGTCGACGTCGAGGGCTTCCACGAACAGGGCGGAACGGGCGCGGAATTCCTCGTTGCGGCGCTCCGATTCCTCGGCTTCGGTGAAGATGTCGATGTCCCAGCCGGACAGCTGCGAGGCCAGGCGCACGTTCTGGCCGCGCCGGCCGATGGCCAGCGACAGCTGATCGTCGGGCACCACGACCTCGATGCGGTGGGCGTCCTGGTCCATGACGACCTTGGACACTTCCGCCGGGGCCAGGGCGTTGACGATGAACGCCGCCTCGTCCGGGGACCACTGGATGATGTCGATCTTTTCACCCTGCAATTCGCCGACCACGGCCTGCACGCGCGAGCCGCGCATGCCGATGCAGGGGCCGACGGGATCGATGGACGAGTCGTGCGACTGCACGGCGATCTTGGCGCGCGAACCCGGATCGCGGGCCACGGACTTGATTTCGATGATGCCGTCGTAGATTTCCGGCACTTCCTGCTTGAACAGGGCCGCCATGAACTGCGGATGCGTGCGCGACAGGAAGATCTGCGGACCGCGGGTTTCCTCGCGCACGTCCATGATGTAGGCGCGCACCCGGTCGCCGTTGGAGAAATGCTCGCGCGGGATCGATTCATCCCGGCGCAACAATGCCTCGGCGCGGCCCAGGTCGACGATCACGTTGCCGTATTCGATGCGCTTGACCAGGCCGTTCACGACCTCGCCGATGCGGTCCTGGTATTCCTCATACTGGCGCTTGCGCTCGGCCTCGCGCACTTTCTGGACGATGACCTGCTTGGCGGTCTGGGCCGCGATGCGCCCGAAGTCGATGGGCGGCAGGGGATCGACCAGGAATTCCCCGACCACCGCGTCGGCCTTGCGCTGCTTGGCCTGTTCCAGGGTCAGCTGGGTGATTTCGTTCTCGACGGCGGCGGCATCTTCGACGACTTCGAGATAGCGGGCCAGCGTGATCGCGCCCGAGGTGCGGTCGATGACCGCGCGGATGTCGTGTTCATGCCCGTATTTGGAGCGCCCGGCCTTCTGGATCGCCTGTTCCATGGCTTCCAGGACCTCGTCCCGCTCGATGCCCTTGTCGCGGGCGGCCTGATCGGCGGCGGCCAGCAGTTCCGGGCGGGCGTGGACGGCTTCGTTTTGCATGACGTCGCTCATTTCCGATGTTCCTTCAAACTCACAAAAAAGTCGGTTTCCGTAGGGGCGGCCTATTCGTCCGCCTGCTGATGCGCCGCGATCAATTCGTCGGTCATCAGCAGCTTTGATTTCTGAATGTCGGCGAAGGGCAGGCGGACCTCGCCTTCCGTCACGTCCATCACCACGTCCGTGCCGTCGACGCCGAGCAGGCGGCCGGAAAACCGGCGCCGCCCCGCGACGGGGACGTCCATTTCGACGCGCGCGTCGAACCCGGCATAGCGCGCGAAATCGGCCAGCTTGACCAGCGGCCGGTCGATCCCGGGCGACGAGACCTCAAGCACATAGGCGTCGTCGATCGGGTCTTCCACGTCCAACAACGCCGACACGGTGCGCGAGATGACCGCGCAATGATCGACGTTCATGGCCGATCCGTCCTTGGGCTCGGCCATGACTTGCAGCTTCTTGTTGCGCTGGCCGGACACCAGGACGCGGACAAGCTCGAAGCCCAAATCCTCGATGGCCGGGCGGATGATCTCGGCGATGCGCTGTTCCAAGGTCACGTGGTCGGGGTTCCTGTCTTCCGCGGCCCGGTCGGCGGCCGCGAAGCATCTGGTACAAAAAACACAAAAGGCGGGCCACCGGCCCGCCCCATCAATTCCGTTATCGGACTTAACGAAGCGCATTTCCTTAAACGCGAAATGCGGGGCCTATATAGTCCCAAATCGTCCGCAAGACAAGCCTCGCCGTGATTTTCCGCGCCCTACCCGCCCCGGCGGCGGAACTCCAGATAGACCCGGTGCGGGCCGGCCAGGCCCTTTTCCTCGTAGCGGGTGGGGTATCCGTCGGCCCAGCGCGTGCGCCAATCGGCCGCCGTCCTGGCCGTCCACTCGAATTCCGGATGGTTGGCCGCGAGGCCCAAGGCCCAACGGGCATGGCCCATGTGGTCGGTCGCGAAGCGGAACAGACCGCCGGGGGCCAGGATGCGGGCCAGTTGATCCAGGGTGTCGCGCTGCACGAAACGGCGGTTCCAGTGGCGTTTCTTGGGCCAGGGGTCGGAGTACAGCAGATAGACGCGGCCGATCGACCCCGGCGCCAGGCGCGGCAGCAGCCGGCGCGCGTCGTCGTCGTGCAGGCGGATATTGTCCAGCGACCGTTCCGTGATCTGGGCAAGAAGGGTCGCCACGCCGTTGACGAACGGCTCGCAGCCGATGAAGCCGATATCGGGATGGGCCTGGGCCTGATCGGCCAGGTGTTCGCCGGCGCCGAAGCCGATTTCCATCCAGTAGGCGGACATCCGCCCGTCGAACAGATCGGCGGGGTCGAGCGGCCCGTCGCCCGCCGGCACGCGCAGGGCCGGCAGCAGGTCTTCGACCAAGGCGCGGCGGCCGGGGCGGAGCTTCTTGCCCCGCCGCCGGCCGTAGAACCGCGGTGGTTCGTCAGGATCCATTCCCGTCGCCCCGAAAGGCCGCGCCGGACTTAGGCCCCGAAAGCAGCCTTCAGGCCGTCGACCAGATCGGTCTTTTCCCAGGAAAAGCCGCCGTCGGCATCGGGCTTGCGGCCGAAATGGCCGTAGGCCGAGGTGCGGGCGTAGATCGGCTTGTTCAGTTCCAAGTGCTCGCGGATGCCGCGCGGGCTGAGGTTGACCATTTCCTGCAACTTGGCGGAAATCTGTTCCTCGGCGACGCGGCCGGTGCCCTGGGTATCGACATAGACCGACAGCGGCTTGGACACGCCGATGGCGTAGGCCAGCTGAATCACGCATTTGTCGGCAAGGCCGGCGGCCACCACGTTCTTCGCGAGGTAGCGGGCACCGTAGGCGGCCGAGCGGTCGACCTTCGTCGGATCCTTGCCGGAAAAGGCGCCGCCGCCGTGCGGTGCCGCCCCGCCGTAGGTGTCGACGATGATCTTGCGCCCCGTGAGGCCGACGTCGCCGTCGGGCCCGCCGATGACGAAACGGCCCGTCGGGTTGACGTACAGTTCCTCGTCGTCACACATCCAGCCCTCGGGCAGGACGCTTTCCACGAAGGGGCGGACCATTTCGCGGACCTCGTCCGTGGACAGGTTGTCCGTGTGCTGGGTCGAGACGACGACCGAGGTCGCGCGCACGGGCTTGCCGTTCTCGTACTGCAAGGTGACCTGGCTTTTGGAATCGGGCAGCAGCCCCGGCGTCTTGCCGGCATGGCGCGCGTCGGCCATTTTCTTCAGGATCTGGTGCGAGAAGTGGATGGGCGCCGGCATCAGTTCCTCGGTTTCCGTGCAGGCGAAGCCGAACATGATGCCCTGGTCGCCCGCACCCTCGTCCTTGTTGCCGGCGGAATCGACGCCCTGGGCGATGTCGGCGGACTGGCCGTGCAGATAGACCTGAACCTTCGCGGTCTCCCAATGGAAGCCTTCCTGTTCGTAGCCGATGTCCTTCACGCAATCGCGCGCGATCTTTTCGATCAGCGCCGCGTCGGCGTCGCCGTTGTCGTCGAACAGCGGGCCGCGCCCGTCGTCGCCGCAGCGGCCTTCGCCGCCGACGATGATGCGGTTGGTGGTGGTGAAGGTTTCGCAGCCGAGGCGGCAGTTCAGGGGATCGCGGCGAATGAATTCGTCGAGCACCGCATCGGAAATGCGGTCGGACACCTTGTCCGGGTGGCCTTCGGAAACGGATTCGGACGTGAACAGATAGTTGGATAGAGTCACGGGTGTAGCCTCCGGTAACGTCGTTTACAGATGTAGGACTATGAGGACGAAACGTGCGGGGGCGACGCTCGTCCGCTTAGCGCGTTGTTTTTCGTGGCGGCAAACGGTCCAAATACGCCACGCCCGGACCGCGTGTGCCCGGGCCGCCGTTTGTGCCAGCCTTACGGGTCCGCGTCAAGGTGATATTGGCGGAAACCCTAGGCTGCGGAGGGGAATTAACCCGTTTCGGCCCGGCGTCGGGCCAGATATCCCAGGGCCGCGAACAGGCCGGCCAGGACCAGCGCCAAAGCGTTTCCGACCCGGGAAAACAGGGTTCTGGCCTCGATCGGCTCGGGCAGGCCGGCGTCGATCGCGCCGGTCTGGCCCAAGCCCAGGGCGGCGACCGTGCGGCCCCAGGGATCGATGACCGCCGAGATGCCCGTGTTGGCCACGCGGACCAGCGGCAGGCCTTCCTCGACGCTGCGCAGGCGGGCGGCGGCGAGATGCTGATAAGGGCCGGGCGAGACCCCGAACCAGGCGTCGTTGGTGATGTTCAGCAGCCAGCGCGCGCGGGGTCCCTCGGCGTTTTCGCCGGCGGGCGGCAGCACCGCATGGGGGAAGATCACCTCGTAGCAGATCAGCGGCGAGAACGGCGGCAGGCCCTTGACCTCGAGCACCCGGGGGCCGGGGCCGGGTGTAAAGTTGCCGCGTCCCTGGGTGATCTTGAGGAAGCCCAGCCAGTCCTGAAACGGCACGTACTCGCCGAACGGTACCAGGTGGTGCTTGTCATAGGTCAGGGCGACGCGGCCCGACGCCTCGACCACATAAAGGCTGTTGTAGACCCGGGGCGGGCCGCCGGGCGCGTCCTCGACGCGCAGGGACCCCGTCATCAGGGCCCCGGCGACGGGGGCGGCATGCGACAACGCGCGCAGCAGCACAGGTTCACGGCCCAGCACATAGGGCACCGCCGTCTCGGCCCAGATGACATGCGTCGGCTCGGGGGCCGGTTCCCGGCCCTGCGTCACCGCCGGGTCGCCGTTCAGGCCCTTGGGGTTGAGGCTCAGTTCGATCTGGCGGGTGACGTGGCCCGCGCGCAGGCCCGGCCGCCATTTGTCCGCTTGGGCGATGTTGGGCTGCACCAGGCGCAAATGGACGCCCGGGGCAAACGCCGTTTCCGCCCCGGCCAGGCGCCACTGACCGCCGCCCCACACGCCCAAAAGGAAGGCCGCCGCGAAAGCGGACGCCAGCCAGGGCCGCCGCCCGGCGCCCGCCAGGGTCGCCGGGGCGGCCGCGGCCCAGACCGTGACGAGGCTGAGGCCGAACACGCCGAACATCGACGCCGGCTGGATCATGGCGTCGGCGAAAGTCCAGACCGTGCCCATGAGGTTCCAGGGAAAGCCCGTGAACAGCCAGCCGCGCAGCCATTCGCCAATGGTCCAGACCCCGGCCAGGATCAGCGCGTCGCCGCCGCCGGGGGCTGCCCCCGCGCGGCGCAGGCGGTGCAGAAGGGCCGCGGCCAGGGCCGGAAACAGGCCCAGCACGGCCGCGAAGCCAAGCACGGCGACGGGAATCAGCCAGCCGTGGCGGGCGAGATCGATGGTCAGGGAATGGGAGATCCAGAACGTGCCCGCCGCCGCGTGCCCGGCGCCGAACCACCAGCCGTCGGCCAGCGCGCCGCGCAGGCGCCGGCGCGACGCGACCAGCCAGATCAGGCCGGCGAAGGCCGGCACCAGGAGAAAGACGAGATGAAGCGGCGGCAACGCCCCCGCCGCCAACAGGCCGAGCGCCGCCGCGAGGCCCCGCCGCCGCCAGCCCGTCAGGCCCGCGGCAAGATCATGCAGGCGCCGGACCCCCGTCAGGGCCGCGGTCATCCGGCTTTCGCGTTTTTGTCGGCGGCGCTGCGGCGGCGCACCCGCAGGCGGTGCACCCGCCGGGGGTCGGCCTGGAGAATTTCGAATTCAAAGCCCGAGGGATGGGCGACCAGCTCGCTGCGGATCGGCACGCGGCCGGCCAGCGCGAACACCAGCCCGCCCAGGGTGTCGATGTATTCCCGTTCCTCGTCCGTGGCGAAGGCGCCGACCTTTTCCTCCAGGGCCTCGATCTCGACCCGGGCGTCGGCGGTGTAGGAACCGTCAGGGTTTTCCTTGAGCACAGGTTCCGACGTGCGGTCGTGTTCGTCCTCGATCTCGCCGATGATTTCCTCGACCAGGTCCTCGATGGTCACCAGACCGTCGACGCCGCCGTATTCATCGACCACCAGCGCCATGTGCGAACGCCGGGCGCGCATCTCCAGCAACAGTTCGAGAACCTCCATGGAGGGGGCCACGAACAGGATGCGGCGCAGGTGTTCGGACAGCTTGAAGTCCTTGTCGTGGCCGTCCCACAGGAACAGGTCCTTGATATGGGCCATGCCGATGACGTCGTCCAAGGTGCCCCGGTAGACCGGCAGGCGCGAATGGCCCTGTTCGCCGATGATGCGCACGATCTCGCTGAGCGGCGTATCGACCTCGACCCCGACGATGTCGGCGCGCGGCACCATGACGTCCTCGACGGTAAGGCCGCGCAGGTTGAGAATATTGGACAGGAGTGCCCGTTCGTCGTCGCCGATGGGGGCGGCGGGCTCGGCCCGTTCCTCGATGATTTCCTCAAGCGCCTCGCGGACGGAGCCGTTCTGTCCACCGCGGAACCGGCGCATCAGGCGCTGCCACAGGGAAGGGCCGCGCGCCTCGGTCGGCGGGGTCTGGGATTCCTGCGAAGAGGAATGGGGGGCGGCCCCGGTTTCCCGGGGCGGGGGACTCGATGATTGATCGTTCATGTCAGCAGGATAGATGCCCTTGCGAACGGGCGCTCACCGCTCCTTTCCATATGGATCGGGGACGCCGAGGCCCCCGAGGATATCCGTTTCCAGCCGTTCCATCCTCTCGGCCTCGTCCGCGTCGATATGGTCGAAACCCAGAAGGTGCAGCATACCATGGACACACAGATGCGATAAATGGTCAGCCAGGGGGATGCCCTGGTCGCGCGCCTCGGCCGCCGTGACGCCGAAGGCGATCACCACGTCGCCCAGCATGTCGGGCATGCCGGGCAGCACGCCCGCAGGCGGCGCGTCGCCGTCCTGTTGCGGGAACGACAGCACGTTGGTCGGCCCGTCCTTGCCCCGGTAATCGCGGTTGAGCGCCGCCACCATGGCGTCGTCGGCAAGCACCAGGGAGACCTCGGCCGGGCGGGCGTCCACGCCATGATCGAGGAACCCGTAGGCCGCGGCCAGGGCGCGTTCGGCAATCGCCTCGGCATCGCCGAGCGCCGCCCATTCGGGGGACGTGATGTCGACCGCGATTTCCAATGCCGGTTCGGGCATCACGCCCGCGCCGTCATTCGTCGCTTTGTTCGCGTTCGCTTTCATAATGCTCATATCGCGCGCCGGCGCGGCGCGAGGTTTCCACGTTCTGATAAGCATGGACGATGCGCGACACCAGGGGATGGCGGACAACGTCCTGTTCCGTGAATTCGACGAAGCGGATGCCCTTGGTCCCGGTCAGCACTTCCTGGGCGTCGCGCAGACCCGACCGGGTGCCGCGCGGCAGATCGACCTGGCTGAGGTCGCCGGTCACCACCATGCAGGAATTCTCGCCCAGACGGGTCAGGAACATCTTCATCTGCACGGGCGTGGTGTTCTGCGCCTCGTCCAGGATGACGAACGCGTTGGACAGCGTGCGGCCGCGCATGAAGGCGAGAGGCGCCACCTCGATTTCCCCGCTTTCCAGGCGTTTTTCCACCTGCTGCTGCGGCAGCATGTCATACAGCGCGTCGTACAGCGGGCGCAGGTAGGGGTCGACCTTTTCGCGCATGTCGCCGGGCAGGAAGCCGAGCTGCTCGCCGGCCTCGACCGCCGGGCGCGACAGGATGATGCGGTCGACCCGGCCCTGGACCAGACGTTCGACCGCCTTGGCCACGGCGAGGTAGGTCTTGCCCGTGCCCGCCGGGCCCTGGCCGAACACCAGCGGGCATTCGTCGATGGCGCCCAGATAGTCGGCCTGGGTCGAGGTCCGGGCGGTGATCACCTTGTTGCGGGTATGCACGGCCACGCCGGCGTCCTTCAGCCCTTCCTTGGGATCGCCGCCGCCGCCGCGGGCGCCATTGGACATCCGCAGCATGGCGTCGACTTCGGGCGTATCGACGCCGTGGCCGTGTTTCAGACGGTCGTAAAGGGCGGCCAGGATCGCCGCCGTGCGGTCCACGGACGCCCCGTCGCCGGTGATCGCGACCTCGTTGCCGCGGGCATGAATGGTCACGCCCAGGCCCTGTTCGATCTGCGCCAGATGGGCATGGTGGGAGCCGAACAACGCCGCCGCGAGGCCGTTGTTGGCGAAGGTCATCTGTTCCGTGACCATGGCGGCGGCGGGGCCGCCGCCGGTGGACGGGGCCATGGGGATCACGGCCTCGACGCCGCCGCGCGTCTGCCGGCGGGAGCGCCCGCGGCTCATGCCGATCTCCTGGCGGCGGGCCGTGCCGGCGTGTCCGCGAGGACCGCCCCCAGGCTGTTGCCGCCGGCCGAGACGATCTTCAGGTCGGCGACGCGGCCCAGCCAGTCGGCCGGGGCCTCGACATGGACCGCCTGCATGTAGGGGCTGCGGCCCAGCAATTGGCCCGCATGACGGCCGGGCCGGTCGAGCAGCACCGGCAAAGTGCGCCCGACACAGCTTTCGTTGAAGGCAAGCTGCTGCGTGTTGAGAAGATCCTGAAGCTCTTTCAAGCGTGCGTCCTTCACGTCTTCGGGCACCTGCAGTTCCATGGCGGCCGCCGGGGTGCCGGGTCTCGGCGAATACTTGAACGAATAGGCCTGGACGTAGCCGACCTCGCGCACGAGGGACATCGTGTCCTGGAAATCGGCGTCGGTTTCACCGGGGAAGCCGACGATGAAATCCGACGACAGGCCCAGGTCGGGGCGCGCGGCGCGCAGGCGCGCGACCAGGTCGATATAGAAATCGCGGCCGTGGCGGCGGTTCATGGCCTTCAGCACCCGGTCCGCGCCGGACTGCACGGGCAGATGCAGATAAGGCATCAGTTCGGGCACGTCGCGGTGGGCGGCGATCAGCGCGTCGTCGACCTCGGCCGGATAGGAGGTGGTGTAGCGCAGGCGTTCGATCCCGTCGATGTCGGCCAGCCGGCGGATCAGCTCGCCCAAGCCGATCTCGGCCCCGTCGTCGGCGGCGCCGTGATAGGCGTTGACGTTCTGGCCGAGCAAGGTGATCTCGACGGCGCCCTGGGCGACGATCTGGCGGGCCTCGGTCAGCACCTGATCGACCGGGCGCGAGAATTCGGCGCCCCGGGTATAGGGCACGACGCAGAAGGTGCAGAACTTGTCGCAGCCTTCCTGCACCGTCAGGAACGCGGCGCGGCCCTCGACCCGGGACAGCCCCGTCAGGTGGTCGAACTTGGATTCCTCGGGAAAATCGGTGTCGAGCTGCGCGCCCTTTTCGCGGTGCAGGCGGGCGACCATTTCCGGCAGGCGATGATAGGTTTGCGGTCCGAACACCATGTCGACGTAGGGTGCCCGCTTCAACACTTCCTCGCCCTCAGCCTGGGCGACGCAACCGGCGACGCCGAGAATCATGGCCCCGCCGCCGGCCTGGCGCGCCTGTTTCACCTTGTTGATCCGGCCGAGTTCGGAATAGACCTTTTCCGCCGCCTTCTCGCGGATATGACAGGTGTTCAGCAGCACCATGTCCGCGTCGTCCACGGCATCCGTCAAGGCATAGCCCAAGGGCGCGAGAAGCCCCGCCATACGATCGGAGTCGTAGACGTTCATCTGGCAGCCATAGGTTTTGATATGCAGTTTTTTGGGCGTCGCGTCCGTCACCGCCTACCTCACGCCCCGCTTGTCGCCGGCCCCGAACACGGAGTTCTGGGAAATGTCGGGTCGGATCATTCCTATTTGCCCGCGCCTTTCTTAAGTGGCACGCCGTACAATTCCAGCTTGTGCCCAACCAGACGCATGCCGTGATCGCGGGCGATGATTTCCTGCAGGCGTTCGATTTCCGTGTTCTGGAACTCGATGACCGCGCCCGACTGCACGTTGATCAGATGATCGTGGTGCTCCTCGGTCACTTCTTCGTAACGCGCGCGGCCGTCGCCGAAATCATGGCGCTCGATGATGCCCGCTTCCTCGAACAGGCGCACGGTCCGGTAGACCGTGGCGATGGAAATGCGATTGTCGATTTCGGATGACCGACGATGGACTTCCTCGACATCGGGATGATCTTCCGATTCGGACAGCACGCGCGCGATGATGCGGCGCTGGTCCGTCATTTTCATGCCTTTGTCGATACAAAGCTGCTCGATACGTGATTCCGACATCATCTCCCCACGGATTGCCAGCAGGCGCCTGGATTCGCCCATTTACTATACCCCGAACAGGGCAGGTGCCAAAGCCTGAGGATCAACCCGTGGGAAAGCTTTAGCGTTTGCGCCGGGGTTTGGTCCCAAGGCCGATCTTCTTCGCCAGATTCGAGCGGTGCTTGGCGTAGCTCGGCGCGACCATCGGATAGTCGACGGGCAGGCCCCAACGCTCGCGGTACTCTTCCGGCGTCAGGTTATAGGCCGTCTTCAGGTGCCGCTTCAGCATCTTCAGCTTCTTGCCGTCTTCCAGGCAAACGATGTAATCGGGAAACACGGACTTTTTCGGCGGCACGGCGGGCTTAGGTCGCTGCGCCTGCGCCGGAACCGCGCCGACGTTGGAAAGGGCGGTATAGACCTCGTTGATGAGGGCCGGAATGTCGCTGGGCGCGATTGTATTGTTGCCGACATGGGCCGCGACGATCTCGGTCGTCAGCTCGATCAGGTCGGAGGCATTCGGTTTTTCAGTCATTAGTTCGCCTTGTCCTTTAAAAGCGTGTCTGCTGGGCGCCATCGGCAGAATAAAATCCCGATCCGGGGGGATCGCCGAGATGCTGGGAAGTGTCCGCGTCGTCACGGCCAGAAAACATCGGTCAAAACATTTTATTTGACCCGGCGGCGTCTATATAAAGTAGGCGTGTATTGTACACAAGAGTATACGATGGGAAAACCGGAAGAAATGGCTGACACGCCTGAAATTGCGCATTTTTTGGATATTTCGAACGACATTTGTCCGATGACGTTCGTTAAAACCAAGCTTTTTCTGGAACGCCTGGATGCCGGCGCGGTACTTGACGTGCGCCTGAAAGGGCCGGAGCCGCTGAACAACGTGCCCCGGTCCGTGCGCGACCATGGCCACGAAATTCTGTCCCTGGCGCCGGAGGACCCGGCCCGCCCGGAGGCCGACGCCCCCCATCGGCTGGTGATCCGCAAGACCGCCTGACGGCCTCGAAGCAACCTCATGTCGACGGCTTAGGGACGCAGCCGGCCGCCGTCCTTGGGCCGGATCGCGTCTGGCGGGCGCAGATAGATCGGCGCCGGCGCCGCGCCCACGGGCGGCAGGCCGCGGGCCAGGGCGATTTCGCCGACCACGGCCGCGTCGGGAACGCCGGGCGCGTCGGCGCCGACGGCCGCGATGCCCGCGCCGGCCAGGGCCTCAAGGGCCCGGGGGGCGGCGTCGCCGACCACGGCCAGCGGCCCGCCGACGGCGATCTCCGCCACGGCCGCCGCCATCATCGCCGCCGGATCCGTGAGCGGCGTCAGGTTTTCATCGAACATCTGGACATAGAGATCCGCGCGCTTGGAATCGAGGGCGACCAGCACCCGCCCGCCGGCTCGCGCCGCTTCGGGAACCGCCCGGGCGACGGCCTCCAGCGTCGTCACCCCGGCGCAGGGAACGCTCAGCGCCAGGGCCAGGCCGCGCGCCGCCGCGAGCCCGATGCGCAGCCCCGTGAAGGCGCCGGGGCCGACCGTCACGGCCAGGGCGTCCAAATCACCATAAGAACAGCCGCCCTCGGCCAGGACCTCGGCAATCATCGGCATCAGGGCCTCGGACTGGCCGCGCGCCATGGCGGCGGCGCGATGGGCCGCCATGCGGCCGTCCAAAAACAGGGCCGCCGAACAGCCGGTCGTCGCCGTGTCGAAGGCGAGTAGCTTCATGACATACGGGCCCCTCAGTGCGGGTCGATCAGCTTCCAATAGGTCATGGCGACCACCGCCACGACCAGAGCGCCCGACAGGGTATACAAGGGGGCGCGCCGCCAGGCGAGGCGGAAGCTGCTTTCCCCGGTCAGGCGCCCGATCACCAAGGTCGTGCCGGACACCGGCGACGAGGTCGTCGACAGGCCCCAGGTCCCCAGCATGACCAGCGCCATGACCATGGGCGGCATGCCGAACACTTCCGGCGGCAGAACCGAGCCGACCAGGATGACCAGGACCACCGGATGCAGGCCGATGCCGCCGGCCAGAATGATGAAGGCGGCCAGCGCCAACGGCTTGGCGACGTCCGGCCAGGCACCGATGTTGAGCAGGCCCGCCACCGCCGCCGGGTCGAGCACCCTGGCCACCCCGGTGCCGAACAGATTGGCGCCGATGAAGATCAGGGCTTCGCCGCGCAGCCCCGGCAGGGAGGCCACGACGCGGCGCGGCAGGCCCGCCGCCTCGTGCCGGCGGCCCTTGGAAATAAACAGCCAGATCACCGCGAAGGGCGGGGCGAGCATCGCCAGAACCACCGGAATCGACAGATGGAGCTGCGATTCCAGGGTCACGACCGAAATCATCAACGCGCCCAGCAGCAACGACAGCTTGCGCCAGTTGGCGTCTTCGACCTTGGGCCCCGGGGCCGGGCGCGGGCGCGCGCCGCGCACGAACACGCGGTCGATCAACGCCGTCACGGCGACAACCAACATGCCCATGATCAGACCGGGCACGGCGATGTCGACCCATTTAAGCCCGGGCAGCGCCGCCAGCACCACGGTGACGCTGATATAGAACGGCGACCAGCAGGACGCGGAGGTGAACCCGACCATCAACGCCACGGCCAGGCGGTCCTTCAACTGGCGGTCCTTGGGCCGGGCGACCATGTCCGACAGCAGGGTGAGGGCCGCCAGGTTGAGGAACGCGCCCAGGAAATGCGCCGCGTAGGACAGAATCAGAAAGCGCCGGCCGGCCGGCTGGTCGAGCACGAACTGCCGCGCCGCCATCAGGGTCGGGCTGGTCTTGGCCGGAATCTGCATCCAGGCGACGGCGAAGAACACGAGCTGGAACTTGAGCGCCGCCGCCATGCCGTCGAGCAGGACCGCCGTCCCCTGCCCGGCCCGCAGGCCGAGCGCCAAACCGCCGAAGGCGAGGCCGTAGCCGACCAGCCGCTGCACGGTCGAGGTGCGGGTGAATTCCAGGATCAGGTACCCCGTCCCCAGGACCACGGCGACGACCTGCCAGCCGTCGGGGCGCCAGAACACCTGCAGGATCGCGACGGCGCAAAGGCCGAGATAAATCCAGGCCGAGAGCGACGGGCGCGGCGGCGGGTTGTCCGAGGCTTGGCCGGGCGGCGGCGTGGCGAGATCGATATCGGGCATGACGGGCCGCGGGCCGCGTCAGACGACGCGGCAGGCGTCGTCGAAGGCGAGGCGGGGCGAACGCGGGAACAGATCTTCCGTCGTGCCGTGGCCGATGTTGCACAGGAAATTGGCCGTCACCTTGGTGCCCGCGAAGAAGGCGGCATCGACCTTGGCCGTGTCGAACCCGGACATCGGCCCGCAGTCGAGCCCGAGCGCCCGCGCCGCCATGATCAGGTAGCCGCCCTGCAGGGTCGAATTGCGGAACGCGGTGGCGGCGATCAGATCGTCGTTGCCGACGAACCAGGATTTGGCGTCCGTATGAGGAAACAGGTCCGGCAGCTTTTCATAAAATTCCATGTCCTGACCGATGATCACGGTCACCGGGGCCGCCATGGTCTTGGCCACGTTGCCCTCCATCAGGCAGGGCTTGAGTTTTTCCTTGGCCGCATCGGAGGTCACGAACACCAGGCGCGCGGGCGAGCAGTTGGCGCTGGTCGGCGCCATTTTGACCAGATCCCAGAGCTGGCGCAGCAGGTCTTCGCCCACCGGCTCGCCGGTCCAGCCGTTGTGGGTTCGGGCATCGCGGAACAATTGGTCGAGGGCCGATTCGGTGATTTTGTCCGACATGGGGGCGGGACCTTTCGTGCGATTGCGGAATGATTGGGGCGGCTCTGACCCTAGGACACTTGTGCTGCAACGCGGAAGAGGGAAAAATCATGTCATAACATGGGACAACCATTCAAATCGGGGGTGAGGAGAATGAAAGGCGACCCTTCATGACCGGCGGCCATCGGCCCGCCGGGGCCCGCGACCGCCGCCATGGCCCATGGCCGTGGACGGTGGCGCTTGCCGTGCTTGGACTGTTCGTGCTCTGGCCGGACCTGGCGCGCGCCGCCGACCAGGCGGTGATCATCATGTATCATCGGTTCGACGAGCAGGATTATCCGACCACCAACATCCGCCTCGACCAGTTCGACGAACATCTGGCGGAACTGACGTCCGGCAAATACACGGTGATGTCCCTGCCTGACATTATCGCCGCCATGAAGGCGGGCAGGCCGCTGCCCGACCGCACGGTCGGCATTACCGTCGACGACGCCTATGCCTCGGTCTACGAACATGCCTGGCCGCGCCTGAAGAAGGCCGGGCTGCCGTTCACCCTGTTCGTCGCGACGGACCCGGTCGACCGCAAGCTGGGCGGCATCATGACCTGGGATCAGATCCGCGAGATCAGGGACCAGGGGGCGACCATCGGCCACCATACGGTGACCCACGCCCATATGGCCGGCGCGCCCGAAGGCAAGAACCTGGCCGAGTTCACGGAGGCCAGCAAGCGGTTTAAAGCCGAACTGGGCAGCGTGCCCAATATCTTCGCCTATCCCTACGGCGAGGCGTCGCAGGAACTGGAGGCCATGGCCCGCGAGCAGGGGTTCGAGGCCGCCTTCGGCCAGCATTCCGGCGTCGCCCATCCCAGTCTCGGCTACTTCTACCTGCCGCGCTTCGCCATGAACGAGAGCTTCGGCGGCATCGGCCGGTTCCGGCTGGCGGTCAACGCGCTCGCCCTGCCGGTCACGGACCTGACGCCGGCGGACCAATTGATCACCACCGACAACCCGCCGGCCATGGGCTTCACCCTGGTGCCGCCGGCCCCCAAGAGGCTCGACCGGCTGGCCTGTTTCGCATCCCACGAAGGGCGCGCGCGGCTGGAACGTCTGGGCGAATTGCGGGTCGAAGTGCGGGTCAATCAGCCGTTCCCGGCGGGCCGCGGGCGCATCAACTGCACCGTGCCGGGGCCCGACGGGCGCTGGTACTGGCTGGGCCGCCAGTTCTTCATCACGAAGTAGGCGGCATCCGGGGAGTGGGGAGAGCCGGCGGCTCAGGCTTCCGGGCGCTGGACCTTGAGCAGGCGGGCGTCGTCCAGACGGTCGAGGCCGTTGGCCTCGATCATCGCGCGGATGGCGCCCACGTAGTCGTCGCCGCGCTCCGAATAGCGGTGCAGGAAGCGCGCCAGCGTATGGCCGTTGAGCGGCTCGCCCGAACGGCGCAGCGCGGCGCGCGCGCGGCGCAATTCGCGGTAGGCCCGGTGGGTGTTCAGGTTGAGCATGTAGGCGCGCACGGAATCGATCAGCTTGTTGAACGCCCGCACCTTGTGATCCTTGTCGCCGTCCCGGTCACGCGGCACCAGACCGGGGCCATCGGCGGTCGTCCATTGACCGAAGATGGCGTTGCCCTGACGGGCGAAGCGCGAGGTGCCCCAGCCGCTTTCCTCGGCCGCCTGGGCCAGGGCCATGGACGGCGGGATCACGTCGATGCGGCGGATCAGAAGCGCCAGATTGTCCGCCGGCACCTTGTAGCGTTCGGCCATGGCCGTCAGCCACAGGCGGTCGGCCGGGGCGATGCGGCGGCCCAGGCGCTGATCGGCGTGCAGCTGCCACAGGCGCTTGCGGTCGGTCAGGATTTCCTGGTTGGCGCGCAGGATCAGCGGCAGCACGGCCTGAAAAAACAGGCGCTTGCGCATGGCCGTTTCCGGCACGTTGCCGAGATCCGGCGGCAGCGACGCCAGGAACGCCGGCGGGACATGGGCATTGCCGTCCTGAATATGATCGAGGTCGTAGTTCAGTTCGGCGAACCAGTCGTGCAGCGCCGTCACCGAATCCTTGGGCTGGCGCTTGAACTCGGGCCGACGGGGCGGAATCACGAGATTGCCGCCCGCCCCCGTCGCCATCCTCTGAAGATCGGCGCCGGTATCCTGCTCCGATCCGTCGGCACGCGCGTGGGCGCTCGCCTGACCGGCGGCGACGGCAGCCGCCGTCGTCGGCGGGACGGACGCCTGGGGGGCCCGTTCAATGGCAAGGTATCCGGCGGTGACCGCGGTCGTAAGCACAACCGTCATCACCGTGCGTTCAAAAAAAGTGTTCATGTGATCTTCGAATCGGCCAAGGCCGTCTTCCGCACCTATTCACAACAATGCCCAGGGTGCTTGGATGGAAGAACGTTTCTGAAGGTAGAGAAGGAGACCTGATTGCGAAGGCCGCCCCTGGTCCGATTGTCAAATTCTCCCTCAAGGATTCGACAAAGCCCGGTCCGGTCGTCAGTGCGCCGGTTTGCTCCGGGATGGGCTGTACACCGCTTCCTCGTATTATAGTTAACGGCGCGCCTTATATCACTAAAGTCATAAGTCGCGGCAAGGAATTTTTATCCGCCGATCGGGGAGCGGCATAATGCCCCCCCGAAAGGCCCGCCTACATGACGGCCTGGACTTCCTTCACCTCGGGCACGTAGTAGCGCAGCATGTTTTCGATGCCGTGCTTCAGCGTCGCCGTCGACGACGGGCAGCCCGAACAGGCGCCCTGCATCTGCAGGTAGACGATGCCGTCCTCGAACCCGTGGTAGATGATGTCGCCGCCGTCCTGGGCCACCGCCGGGCGCACCCGGGTTTCCAGCAACTCCTTGATCTGGGTCACGATTTCCGTGTCGTCGGCGGTCGAGGCCGCCACGTCTTCCGCGCCCTCGGCGATCACCGGCAGGCCTTTGGTGAAATGCTCCATGATGCCGCCCAGGATGCGCGGCTTCAGGGTATCCCACTCCTTGTCCTCGGCCTTGGTCACGGTGATGAAGTCGTGCCCGAAGAACACGCCGGTCACGCCCTCGACCGCGAACAACGCCTGCGCCAGGGGCGACCGGCCGACCGAGGCCGCCTCGGCGAAGTTGGCGGTGCCTTCGGCCATCACCGTGCAGCCGGGCAGGAACTTCAGGGTCGCCGGATTCGGGGTGGTTTCGGTTTGAATGAACATGGGTCTGGATCTCCGCGCTTTCGGCCCTTGGGCCGTTATTCGGTGCCGGACAGGTTCCGGCGGTGCTTGGGCCTAACATGGGGCCGGGGACGCCCGCAATCAAGTCCGACAAACGGGGTCAAGTATATCAGATATATCCGCTCAGGGACGCAGGAAGCCGACGATGTCATGGACCTCGGCCATGATCGGCTCGGACAGGGCCCGCGCCTTCTCGGCGCCCCGCCGCAGCACCCCGTCGATATAGCCGGGATCGGCGGCGAGCCGGCGCATCTCCGCCGTGATCGGCTGCAACTTCTCGACCATCAGGTCGGCCAGGTCCTGCTTGAACTGGGAAAATTGGTGGCCGCCGTGATCGGCGATGACCTGGGTCAGGTCCTGCCCGGCCAGGGCGGCGTAGATGCCCATCAGGTTGGCGGCCTCGGGCCGGCCCTCGAACCCGTCCTTCGAGGTCGGCAGGGCGTCCGGGTCGGTCTTGGCCTTGCGCACCTTCTTGGCGATGGCGTCGGCGTCGTCGGTCAGGGTGATGCGCGACTGATCCGACGGGTCGGACTTGCTCATCTTCTTGACCCCGTCGCGCAGCGACATGACCCGCGTCGCCTCGCCGAAGATCAGGGGTTCGACCACGGGGAAGAAATCCACGCCGAAGTCGTTGTTGAACTTCTGGGCGATGTCGCGGGCCAGTTCCAGATGCTGTTTCTGGTCGTCGCCCACGGGCACGTGGGTGCCCTTGTAGGCCAGGATGTCGGCGGCCATCAGGTTGGGATAGGCGAACAGCCCGACCGAGGCGTTTTCCTTGTTCTTGCCGGCCTTTTCCTTGAACTGGGTCATGCGGTTGAGCCAGCCCATGCGCGCCACGCAGTTGAAGATCCAGGCCAGTTCCGCATGGGCGGGCACCTGGCTTTGGTTGAAGATGACGGACTTTTCCGCATCGATGCCGGCGGCGATCATCGCGGCCGCGACCTCGCGGGTCGAGGCGCGAAGCTGCGCCGGGTCCTGCCACACGGTGATGGCGTGCAGGTCGACGACGCAGAACAGGCAGTCCTCGTAATCCTGTTGCAGGTGCACCCAGTTGCGGATGGCGCCCAGGTAATTGCCCAGGTGAAGGTTGCCTGTCGGTTGAACGCCGGAAAAGATGCGCCGCATGTGGCTGGCCCCTGAAATGAGTGGTCGAAAACGCGCGCCGGTTATCGCCGCTCGCCCCCCGTTGGTCAAGCCTGGGCCGCTAGAGGTCCCGGGCCTTCAGCATGGATTTGGCGTCCCGGATCCCCGCCGCGCGCAGCACGAGGGCGAAGGCCGTGAAGGCCGCCAGGCCCAGGGCGACCAGCAGGACCAGGCCCAACACCTGCTGCGCCGTGGCGCCGGTCATCAGAAAGCCCAGGTTCTGGCGCGCGATCTCGAGCACCCCGACCATGCCCGCCGTGGCCAGCAGGATGCGGGGCAATCGCGCCCGCAGGCGGGCGTCGAGGGCGAAGTGCCCGCGCTTCACCAGCACGACGGCGAGCAGCAGGGTGTTGAGCCAGGCCGAGGCCGAGGCCGCGAGCGCGATGCCGACATGACCCATCGGCTTCATCAGCACCAGCATGAGAACGATGTTGACCACCATGGCGGCGATGGCGACGCGCACGGGCGTCGACGTATCCTCCCGCGCATAAAATCCGGGGGCCAACACGCGGATCAACACATAGGCCGGCAGCCCCGTGGCATAGGCGAACAGCGCCGATGCCGTGGCCGCCGTCGCCTCGGGGCCGAACGCACCCCGTTCGAACAGCACGCGGATGATTTCGTCGGGAATGACCAGACAGGCCGCCGCCGCCGGCAGGGTCAGCAGCAGCGCGAATTCCAGGCCCCGGTTCTGGCTGTTCTGCGCCGCCACATTGTCCCCGGCCTTCAATTGCCGCGCCAGCAACGGCAGCAGCGCCGTGCCGACGGCGACGCCGACCACGCCGAGCGGCAACTGCGTCACCCGGTCCGCGTAATAAAGGTAGGACACGGCGCCGTCGGACACATAGGTCGCGAGCACGGTGCCGATCAGCAGATTGACCTGATAGAGCGAGGCCCCGAACACCACGGGCAGGATGCGCTTGATCAGCAACGCCACCTTTTCCGTCCAGCGGGGCCGCACGAGACGGAGCGGAAACCCCTGGCGGCGGCAGAACCAGGCGAGCCAGGCGAACTGCGCCACCCCGGCGGCGAACACGCCCCAGGCCAGCGCATGGCCCGGCGTTTCCACATGGCCCGTGAGGCCCAGCAGCGCCGCGATGAGGGTCAGGTTCAGCAGCACGGGTGCCGCCGCGGCGGCGGCGAACTGGCCCAAGGAATTGAGAACCCCCGATTGCAGCGACACCAACGAGATGAACAGCAGGTAGGGAAAGGCGATGCGCGACAGCTCCGTCGCCAGGTCCATCTTGCCCGGCACGGCGTCGAAGCCGCCGGCCAGCACGACCATGGCCCAGGGCATGATCAGTTCCATGACCGCGACGAAGGCGACCAGCACCAGGGCCAAGAGCGTCATGGCCTGATCGGCGAATTCGCGGGCCCGGGCCTGGGCCGCCGCCCGGGCCTCGGCCCCTGTGCCGTCGCCGGGCTCCAGTTCGCGGGCGAACAGGGGCACGAAGGCGGCGGCGAAGGCCCCTTCGGCGAACAGGCGGCGGAACAGATTGGGCAGGCGGAAGGCGACGACGAAGGCGTCGGCGACCATGCCCGCACCCAGGAAATTGGCGATCAGCATGTCGCGCACGAAGCCGAACACGCGGCTCAACAGCGTGAAGCCGCCGACGGTCGTGATGGCCTTCAACAGGTTCATGGCACGCTGGTACGCCGGGATTGGGGCGATGACAAGGCTTTAGGCGGGCCGGGCGGGCCGCCCCTTATTCCGCCGCTTCCACGGAATTGCCGGACGCCTTGCCGCCGGGCTTCGCCTTGGCGGCGGGCTTGTCCTTGGCGGAGGCTTTGGCGGCAAGCTTTGCCCCCGTCTTTGCCGCTGTCTTTGCCGGCGCCTTGGCGGGCGCCTTCGCGGCCGCCTTGTCCTTGGCGGCGGGTTTGGCGGAGGTCTTGGCGGGGGCTTTTGCCGCACCCTTGGCGGAGGCGTCCGGCTTGTTCGCCTTGTCGGCCTTGGCCGCCGCCTTCACCGCCTTCTTGCCGCCGATGCGGTCCAGCAGCCGGTTCTCGATGGATTTCAGCTTGTCCCCGTGACGAATCTTGAGGCCGAAGATGTCCTTCACATAGAACACGTCGACCACCCGCTCGCCATAGGTGGTGATCTGGGCCGAGGCGATCTGCAACCCTTCCTGGGTCAACGCCGTGGTCACGTCATAGAGAAGGCCCGGCCGGTCCTGGCCGTTGATTTCGATGACCGTATGGGTGTTGGACGCCTGGTTGTCCATGATGACGCGGGGCGATATGGCGAAGGCGCGGGACTTGTCGGGGAACACCGCGTCCGGTTCCTTCTTCAATTCCCGGGCCGGGTCGCGCTTGCCGCGCAGCGCGTCTTCGATGCGCTGGGTCATGCGGCCCATCTGGCCCTTTTCCTCGATCGCCTTGCCGGCCGCGTCATGGACCCAGAAGGTATCCAGCGCCATGCCGTTGGTCAGGGTCGCGATCTTGGCGTCGAGCACCGACACCCCGGCCAGCGACAGCGCCCCCGCGATATTGGCGAACAGGCCTGGATGGTCGGCGGTGTAGACGGTGATCTCGTTGGCGGCGCGGGCCGTGTCCACGGCCATGGCGATGGTCAGGTCGGCCTTGTCCTTTTCCGCCTTGCGCACCAGTTCGGCGTGGCGCACCTGGGTCGCCGTGTCGGCGGCCAGCCAGTAGGTGTCGGTGCCGCGGGCGAGGTGGTCCTCGCGGTCCTTCGCGGGCCATTTGGCGAGCGCCTGTTCCAGCGCCGCCTTGGCGCGGGCGACCCGGGTCTTGCGCCGTTCGCCCGGCGCGTCGCCGGTGAGCACGGCCTTGGCCTGCCAGTACAGTTCACGCAGCAGGCCCGCCTTCCAGTTGTTCCACACGTTGGGGCCGACGGCGCGGATATCGACCACGGTGAGGCAGAGCAACAGGCGCAGCCGTTCCGGCGACTGCACCAGGTCGCAGAAATCCTGGATCGTCTTGGGGTCATCCAGATCGCGCTTGAAGGCGGTCGCCGACATCAGCAGATGATGGCGCACCAGCCAGGACACGGTCTCCGTCTCCCAGGCGTTGAGGCCGAGCCGGGGGCAGAGCTTGAGCGCGACCTCGGCCCCCAGTTCCGAATGGTCGCCGCCCCGGCCCTTGGCGATGTCGTGCAGCAGGACCGAGACGTAAAGCGCCTCGCGCGACTGGATTTCCGAGATCACCTCGCAGGCAACGGGGTGGTCTTCCTTCAGCCGCCCCGTCTCGATCCCTTCCAGAAGGCCGATGGCGCGGATGGTGTGCTCGTCGACCGTATAGACGTGATACATGTCGTACTGCATCTGCGCCACGACGCGCCCGAAGTCGGGGATGAACCGGCCGAACACGCCGGCCTCGTTGAACCGCATCAGGGTGGTGACGGGATCCTTCCCCGTCAGCATTTCCAGGAACAGACGGTTGGCGTCCTTGTTGCGGCGCAGCTTGGCGTCGACCAGCTTCAGGTTCTGGGTGACCAGACGCAGCGCTTCCGGGTGCACGTCCAGGCCGTGCTTCTGCGCCGCGTGGAACAGGCTGACCAGCTTCACCGGATCGTCGGCGAAGGCCTTCTTGTTTTCCACGGTCAGGCGGCCGGAATCGATCTTGAAGCCCGGCACGTCCGGTTCGGAAAAGCGGAAGAACGGCAGACGGAACCGCTTGGCCGCCTTCTTGTGCTGATGTTCCAGGACCGCGCAGAGAATGCGGGTGATGTCGCCCACGTCCTTGGCGATCAGGAAATAGTGCTTCATGAAGCGTTCGACGCCGTTGGTCCCGGCGTGGTCGCGGTACCCTAAGCGCTGGGCGATTTCCTTCTGCACGGAGAAGCTCAACCGTTCTTCCGGGCGGCCGGCCAGGAAGTGCAGATGGCAACGCACGGTCCACAGGAAGTTCTCGGCCTTCTCGAACAGCTTGAGATCGTCCTTGGTGAACACGCCCTCGCCGACCAGGTCGTTCATGTTGTTGACGCGGTAAAGATATTTGGCGATCCAGATCAGGGTTTGCAGGTCGCGCAACCCGCCCTTGCCTTCCTTGATGTTGGGCTCCAGCACGTAGCGGGTGTCGCCCATCTTGTCGTGGCGGTTGTCGCGTTCGGCCAGCTTCTGTTCCACATAGGCCATGCCCGAGCCGTCGGCGACGTCGTCCCAGAAGGCCTGTTTGAACTTGTCGAACAACTCCTGATCGCCCCACAGCCAACGCGCCTCCAGCAACGAGGTGCGGATGGTCAGGTCTTCCTTGGCGAGTTTCACGGCCTCGTCGACCGAGCGCGTCGCATGGCCGACCTTGAGCCCCAGGTCCCACAGCATGTACAGCGTGAATTCGACGATCTGTTCCGTGCGCGGCGTCATCTTGTAGGGCAGCAGAAACATCAGATCGATGTCGGAGAACGGCGCCAGTTCGCCCCGCCCGTAGCCGCCCGTGGCGATGATGGTCAGCGTCTCGCCCGTGGTCGGGTTGGCCGAGGGATAGACCCATTTGTCGGCGAAGTCGTGGACCGTGCGGATCAGCTGGTCCATCAGATGGGCATGGGCGCGGGTCGCCTCCGGCCCGGTCAGCTTGCCCGCCTCGAAGCGGCGCTTGACCTCGTCCCAGCCCGCCTGATGGGCGTCCTTGAAGATGGCCAGAACCTCGCCCTGGCTTTTCGGCGTATAGCCGGACCAGCCGGCGAGGTCGTCCAGCTTCTTGGTCAGCGCCTTGCGGTCGATGATGGCGCGGGGGTCTTTGACGGTGGTGCGGTCCATGGGGCCCTTATATAGCACGCGGACAAGCGAAACACCCGCGCCGTTGGGGTGTTCGCGGCGGAAACGGGCGCCCGTCAGTCCCTGACGGGCGCCAGATTTTTCAAAGTATATAAGAAGTCGAGCGCCTGTTTAGGCGTCATTTCGTCGGGGTTCAACGCGGCGACCGCGTCGTCCACGGGCGACGGGCCGCGCGCGGCGACCGTGCCGCCGGGGGCGCGTGCCGGCGTCGCGGCGAACAGCGGCAGATCGTCGGCGAGATCCGCCGCGCGGGGGGAGCCGTCGCCGGCCTCGAGCTTTTCCAGGACCTGTCCGGCCCGCGCCGTGACGGCGGCGGGCAGGCCCGCCAATTGCCCGACATGGATGCCGTAGGAGCGGTCGGCCGTGCCGGGCGCGACTTCGTGCAGGAACACCACGTCGCCCTGCCATTCCTTCACGCGCATGGAATGGGGGGCCAGTTCGGCGAGGCGGCCGGAAAGCTGCGTCAGTTCGTGGTAGTGGGTCGCGAACAGGCCGCGGCATTTGTTGACGTCGTGCAGATGTTCGACCACGGCCCAGGCGATGGACAGGCCGTCGTAGGTCGCGGTGCCGCGCCCGATCTCGTCCAGGATGACCAGAGCCTTGGGCCCGGCCTGGTTGAGGATGGCCGCCGTTTCCACCATCTCGACCATGAAGGTGGAGCGCCCGCGCGCCAGGTCGTCGGCCGCACCGACGCGGGAAAACAATTGATCGACCGCGCCGATATGCGCCGAGGCGGCGGGCACGAAGGCCCCCATCTGGGCCATCACGGCGATCAATGCGTTCTGCCGCAGGAAGGTCGATTTACCGGCCATGTTGGGGCCGGTCAAAACCCAGAGCCGCCCGCCGGGGCCATCCCCGCCACCGGCCTCGTCCGCCGGGGTCAGGTCGCAATCGTTGGCGACGAAGGCGCCGTCGCCCTGACGGCTCAGCGCCGCCTCGACCACCGGATGGCGCCCACCTTCGATGCGGAAAATCTTGGAGGCATCGACCAGGGGCCGCGCGTAGCGCCGCTCCGCCGCCAGGGCACCCAGCGCCGCCGCGACGTCGAGCCGCGCCAGGGCGTCGGCGGCAAGGGCGATCTCCCGGGCCCGGCCCGTGACCTCGTTGACCAGATCGGTGAACAATTCCAGTTCCAACGCCAACGCCCGGTCGGCCGCCTTGGCGATGCGGCTTTCCAGGTCGGCGAGTTCGACCGTGGAAAAGCGCATGGCGTTGGCCATGGATTGACGGTGGATGAAGGGGCTGTCCCCGTCTTCCGTTTTGCCGGTCTTGATGCGGTCGGCCTGCTTGGCCGCGACCTCGATGAAATAGCCGAGCACGTTGTTGTGCTTGATCTTCAAGGCGGCGATGCCCGTTTCCTCGGCATAGCGGGCCTGCAACCCGGCGATCAGTTTCCGCGAATCGTCGCGCAGCTGGCGGTGCTCGTCCAACGCCGGCGCATAGCCCTGGCGGATGAAGCCGCCGTCGCGCGCCAACAGCGGCAGATCGTCGGCCAGGGCCCGGCCCAGACGGTCCGTCAATTGCCCGTGTTCGCCGAGATCCGTCATGGCCTCGGCCACGGCCTTGGGCACCAGACCGCGCGCGCCCTGCAACAGGCCCCGAAGGGCCGAGGCCTGGATCAGCCCGTCCCGCACGGCGGCCAGGTCGCGGGGCCCGCCCCGGCCCAGGGAAATGCGCGACAGGGCGCGGGCGACGTCGGGCACCTGGGCCAAGGCGGCGCGCAGATCGTCGGTCAGGCGCGCGTCGTCATGGAAGAATTCGACGGCGTCCAGGCGCTGGGCGATGGCATCGGGGTCGGTCAGGGGGGCCGACAGGCGGGCCGCCAAAAGCCTGGCACCCGCCCCCGTCAGCGTGCGGTCGATGACATCCAGCAGCGACCCCCGGCGTTCGCCGGTCATGGTGCGGGTCAGCTCGAGATTACGCCGCGTCGCCGCGTCGATGCCCATGACAGCGCCCGCGGACAGTTGGCGCGGCGGCGCCAGACGCGGCACCTTGCCCTTCTGGGTCAGCTCGACATAGTCGACCAGGGCACCGGCGGCCGCCAGCTCGGCCCGGGAGAAATTGCCGAACCCCGCCAGCGTGCCAACATGGAACAGGTCCTTCAGGCGCTTGTCGCCGTTGGCGCTGTCGAAGCGGGCCGAGGGCAGGGGCGTCAGGCGGTCCTTCCAGTCGGCGAAGGTCTCAAACAGATCGGGATTTTCCAACAGCCGGTCGGGACACAACAGTTCCCCCGCGTCAATGCGCGCCAGCGCCGCGCCCAAGGACGCCGTGGACACGGGCTGGGTCAGGAAATCGCCCGTCGACATGTCGATCCAAGCCAGGCCCAGGTCCGATTGCGCGGCGGCCACGGCGCAGAGATAGTTGTGCGACCGCGCATCCAGCAGCGTGTCCTCGGTGATCGTGCCGGGGGTGACGATGCGCTGCACCGCCCGCTTGACCACGGATTTCGATCCCCGCTTCTTGGCTTCGGCCGGATCCTCCACCTGCTCGCAGATGGCGACCTTGTGGCCGGCCCGGATCAGGCGCGTCAGATAGCTTTCGTGGGAATGCACGGGCACGCCGCACATGGGAATGTCGTCGCCCAGATGCTTGCCCCGCTTGGTCAGGGCGATGTCGAGGGTCTGCGACGCCTTCACGGCGTCGTCGAAGAACATCTCGTAGAAATCGCCCATGCGGTAGAACAGCAACGCCCCCGGATGGGCCGCCTTGATCTCCAGGAACTGGGCCATCATCGGCGTCACGGAAACATCCCCGGACGCGGGCGCGCCGTCGCCGCCGCTGTCGCGTTCGGCGGAGGTCAGATCGTCGTCGTCGGATAGAGGCGCGATGTCGTCGGGAGGCATAACTCGCCTGATTTAATATGTTCACTACGGCGCCCAGGATGGCCGAGCCTACCACATCTGGCCCCGGCGGGGGCAAGGGAAGGCAGGGGGCTGCTTGTGGAAATCTGGCGAAAACCGAACGGGAATTCTAGGCTTTGCAGGATCAATTAAATACGATACTTTCAAATTTCGTCTTGCAAATGTAATTAAGTTTCGCATAAACCGAAACGAAGATCACACGATCAGGGAGCACTCTGGGTAGACGCGGCGGACCTTGGGCCGCCGCCACCGTCCAAACGAAACCGAACCGGCCCTCGGCCGCCGTCCCCGCGGGGTCGGCGTCAGGGCCCGGCGCACGCCGGATGAACGCGGCGGCACGACCAATTGGGAAGAGACACGATCACCATGAAGAAACAAGCCGACGACATGATGTACCAGGATGCCCTGCGCATGCACGCCAGGGGCCGTCCGGGCAAGATGGAGGTGTCGGCGACCAAGCCGCTGACCACCCAGCGCGACCTGACGCTCGCCTATTCGCCGGGCGTCGCCGCCCCCTGCCTGGAAATTCAGAAGGACGAGGCCAAGGGCTACGAGTACACGGCGCGCGGCAACAAGGTCGCGGTCATTTCCAACGGCACGGCGGTGCTGGGGCTCGGCAACATCGGCGCGGCGGCGGCGACGCCGGTGATGGAGGGCAAGTCGGTCCTGTTCAAGCGCTTCGCCGACATCGACGGCATCGATCTTGAGCTCAACACCGAGGACGTCGACGAATTCGTCAACTGCGTGCGCTATCTGGGCAAGGCCTTCGGCGGCATCAACCTGGAAGACATCAAGGCGCCCGAATGCTTCATCATCGAAGAGCGCCTGAAGGAACTGTTGGACATCCCCGTGTTCCACGACGACCAGCACGGCACGGCGATCATCACGGCGGCGGGGCTGATCAACGGCCTGCACCTGACCGGGCGCGACATCAAGGACGTGCACATGGTGATCAACGGAGCGGGGGCGGCCTCCATCGCCTGTGTCGAGCTGTTCCAATCCATGGGCCTGCCGGCGAGCCAGGTGATCCTGTGTGATTCCAAGGGCGTGATCTACGAGGGCCGCACCGAGGGCATGAACCAGTGGAAGTCCAAGCACGCGGTGAAGACCGACGCCCGCACCCTGGCCGACGCGCTCAAGGGCGCCGACGTGTTCCTAGGCCTGTCGGGCCCCGACACGGTGAAGAAGGAAATGATCGCCGAGATGGCGGCCAATCCCCTGATCTTCGCCATGGCCAATCCGGTGCCGGAAATCTGGCCCGAGGAAGTCCGCGAGGTGCGCGACGACGCCATCATCGCCACGGGCCGGTCCGACTATCCGAACCAGATCAACAACGTGCTGGGCTTCCCCTATATCTTCCGGGGGGCCCTGGATGTGCGCGCCAGCACCATCAACGAGGAGATGAAGATCGCCGCCGCCAAGGCGCTGGCCGACCTCGCGCGCCAGGACGTGCCGGACGAGGTCGATGCCGCCTATTCGGGATCGCGCCTTAGTTATGGCCGTGACTACCTGATCCCGACGCCGTTCGATCCGCGCCTGATCTGGGCCGTGCCCAAGGCCGTGGCCCAGGCGGCCATGGATTCCGGCGTCGCGCAAAAGCCGATCGCCGACATGGACGCCTATGCCAGCGAACTGGCGGCCAGGCTCGACCCCACCGCCGGGTCGTTGCAGGCCATCTTCGACCAGGTCAAGGCCAGCCCGAAGCGCATCGTGTTCGCCGAGGGCGAGGAGGAGAAAGTCATCCGCGCCGCCTATTCGTTCTTCAACCAGGGCTACGGCACGCCGATCCTGGTCGGCCGCGAGGACACCATCAAGGCCAAGATCGCCGACCTGGGCCTGCCCGCGCCCGACGGCATCGAGATCGCCAACGCACGGCTGTCGGCCAAGAACGAGGCCTATACGGATACCTTGTACCGCAAGGAACAACGCAAAGGCGCCCTGCGCCGCGACGCCCAGCGCCGGGTCAACAACAACCGCAACGTGTTCGCCGCCTGCATGGTCGAAGCCGGCGACGCCGACGGCATGGTCACCGGCCTGACGCGCCACTACATGGTGTCGCTGAAGGACATTTCGCGGGTGCTGGAGGTCGGCGGCGGCAAGCCCGTGTTCGGGGTCTCCATCGTGCTGACCAAGGACGGGCGGGCGCTGTTCATCACCGACACGGCGGTCAACGTGGCCCCCTCGCCGGACCTGCTGGCCGACTTCGCCGAAGGGGGTGCGATGGTCGCCCGGGCCATGGGGCACGAACCCCGGGTCGCCATGATCTCCTTCGCCAATTTCGGCAACCCGGACCTGCCCCATGCCGAGACCATGCGCGACGCCGTCGGCGTGCTCGACCGCCGCGACGTGGCCTTCGAATACGACGGGGAAATGAGTGCCGGCGTGGCGCTGAACCCGGACCTGATGGCCAACTATCCGTTCTGCCGCCTGTCCGGCCCGGCCAACGTGCTGGTCATGCCGGGCCTGCATTCGTCGCGCATTTCGGCGCGCCTGCTGTCGGCGGTCGGCGGAGCGACGGTGCTGGGGCCGATCCTGCTGGGCTTCGCCAAGCCGGCCCAGGTGGTGCAGATGGATGCCTCGGCGTCCGACATCTCGACCATGGCGGTGCTGACGGCGCATCAGGCCAACGTGGGCTGATCCCTTTCCATAAAGGAGTCACGGAGGCGTCACGGGCCGGTCACCGGCCTGTCGCGGCGATGTCCTAGCATCCCGGCATGGGATACGGTTTGGGGCCGGTCGCGGCCGGGCATACCGGGGGTGGCGGATGGACGGGTACGATTTCTTGAATACCGAAGACGACGACCGGCCCATTGCGCGGGCCTGGGCGATGCCGCTGGGCGCGCTGGTCGCGCGCCGCGCCGTGCTCAAGGGACTGGGGGCCGGGCTCGGCCTGGGGCTCGGCATCGGTCTGGGCGGGCCGGCCCTCGGCCCCATCGGGCGGGCGGCTTACGCCGACGCGCCCCTGACGCGCAACCCCTCCACCCTCACCTTCGCGCAGCCGCCCCACATCATTTCCGACGGCCACGCGGTCGCCCCGGGGCACGACGCGCGGGTGCTGATCCGCTGGGGCGACGCGGTGCTGCCGGGGGCCCCCGCCTTCGACCCCCGCAACCTGACGGCGGACGCCCAGGAAACACAGTTCGGCGCCAACAACGATTTCATCGCCTTCCTGCCCCTGCCGGCGGGGTCCGGCGCAAGCGACCACGGGCTGCTCTGCATCAATCACGAATACACCAATACGGAACTCATGTGGCCGGGCCTGGGGCCCAAGGACCGGGCCAAGGCGTCGGCCGATCAGGCGGCGGTCGAGATGGCCGCCCACGGCCTGTCGGTGATCGAGGTCAAGAAGGTCGACGGCCAGTGGTGGGTCAAACCGGACAGCCCCCATGCCCGGCGCATCAGCCTGCGCTCGACGGTCATGGCTGTGTCCGGGCCGGCCGCGCGCCATCCCCGCCTGCGCACGGGGGCCGACGCCACGGGCGCCCGGGTCGTCGGCACGCTCAACAACTGCGCCGGCGGCAAGACGCCCTGGGGCACCGTGCTGACGGCCGAGGAAAACATCCATCAGTACTTTTCCGGCAAACCCGAGGGGCCGGAGGCCGCCAACCACGCGCGCATGGGCATCGCGGGCAAGCCGCGCTATTCCTGGGGCCGCCATGCCGCGCGCTTCGACGTGACGCGGGAGCCCAACGAGCCCAATCGGTTCGGCTGGATGGTCGAGATCGACCCCTACGATCCCAAGGCGGTCCCCACAAAACGCACGGCGCTTGGCCGCTTCAAGCACGAGGGGGCGGGCATGTCCCTGACCCGGGACGGCCGCTGCGCCGTCTATTGCGGCGACGATCAGGCCTTCGAATATCTCTACCGCTTCGTCACCGACGCCAAGGTCGATACCGCCGACCGCGCCGCCAATCGGGACATCCTGGACCACGGCACGCTTTACGTCGCCCGCTTCAAGGACGACGGGCGGGGCGAGTGGCGGGCGCTGACCTTCGGACAGGGGCCGCTGACCCCGGCCAACGGTTTCCATTCCCAGGCCGACGTGTTGATCGAAACCCGGCGCGCCGCCGACCTCGTGGGCGCCACGCCCCTGGACCGGCCCGAGGATGTGGAGCCCAACCCGGTGACCGGGCGGGTCTACGTCATGCTGACCAACAACACCAAGCGCAAACCGGATCAGGCCGACGCCGCCAACCCGCGCGGCCCCAACCCGTTCGGCCATGTCCTTGAGATCACCCCCGCGCCGGATGACGACGGCCGGCCCGACCACGGCGCCCCGTCCTTCACCTGGGACGTCCTGTTGCAGGCGGGCGATCCGGCCCAGCCCGATCATGGGGCGCGTTATCATCCGGCGACGGGCCGCTTCGGCGCCTGGCTGGCGGCGCCCGACAACTGCGCCTTCGATCCCCGTGGCCGCTTGTGGATTTCCACGGACCAGGGATCGAAGCAGAAGAAGAATGCCATTCCCGACGGCATGTACGCCTGCGATCTGGACGGTTCCGGGCGGGCGCTGACGCGCCTGTTCTTCGCCTGCCCGCGCGACGCGGAAATGTGCGGCCCCGAATTCACGCCCGACGGCACAACCCTGTTCGTCGCCGTGCAGCATCCGGCGGAAGGCTCGACCTTCGATGCGCCCTCGACCCGCTGGCCCGATTTCCAGGACGGCATGCCGCCGCGCGCCGCGATCGTCGCGATCACGCGAAAGGACGGCGGCCCCATCGGCGGCTGATTCCCCGCGTCACCACACCCCCCGCCGCTGGGTTTCATCAGCGGCTTCTTCCTTGAAGGCGGCGCCCTTGGGCCCGCCTTCTTTTTTCGCGGAAACACGACGTCTTTCCCCCTCTCCCCCATCTTGGGGGAGAGGGCCGGGGTGAGGGGGCTTTCGCGGTATTAGGATTCCCCCCTCACCCTAACCCTCTCCCCCCCCCAAACGGGGGGAGAGGGAATTTAAATCTTTGATCAGGCCGTGTCTGCCAGGGCCTGTCTGTGCAGGGCCGCGCTGTCGGACCCGAAGCAGCAGAACACCACCCGTTCGGGCAGGGCGTTGGCGTCCAGGAACCCGGCGCAGGCCGCGACGGCAACGGCGGCGGCGCGGCCGGCCGGAAAGCCGAAGATGCCGGTCGAGATGGCGGGAAAGGCGATGGTGCGCAGCCCGTTGTCGCGGGCGAGCATCAGGGAATTGCGATAGGCGGCGGCCAGCAGGGCGTCCTCCCCCGCATCCCCGCCGCGCCACACGGGGCCGACGGCATGGATAACGAAGCGGGCCTTGAGATCGTGGCCCGGGGTGATCCGGGCCTCGCCCGTGGGACAGCCGCCCAGGGCAGCGCAATCCCCCGCCAAGGCCGGGCCGGCGGCGCGGTGGATGGCGCCGCACACGCCGCCCCCGGGCGCCAAATGTTCGTTGGCGGCGTTGACGACGGCGTCGACGTCGAGGGCCGTGATGTCGGCCTCGACCACGGACAGGCGGTCGCGTGAGGTCATGGCTTCAGTCTATCCCGGACCGGCCGGGCCGGAAAAGCGGTCAGGACTTGGTTTTTTCCCGGGCCCGGTCCATGGCTTCGCGGATCAGGTCCATGGCCTGTTCGGCCTCGCCCCAGCCCTTGATCTTGGCCCATTTGCCGCGTTCCAGATCCTTGTAGTGCTCGAAGAAATGGGCGATCTGGTCGAGCATCACCGGGCGCAGGTCGCGGTAGCTGCCGACGTTGCCGTAATAGGGATGCAGGTCGTCGACGGGGACGCAGAGGATCTTTTCGTCGAGCCCGCCTTCGTCCTCCATCATCAGCACGCCGATCGGCCGCGAACGGATGATGACCCCCGGCTGCACCGGCACCTGGCCCAGCACCATGGCATCCGTCGGGTCGCCGTCGTCGGACAGGGTATGGGGGATGAAGCCGTAGTTGGACGGATAATACATCGCCGTGTGCAGGAAGCGGTCGACGTACATCGCCCCCGATTCCTTGTCGAGCTCGTACTTCACCGGATTGCCCCCCATGGGGATTTCGATGATGACGTTGACGTCGTAGGGCGGGTTTTCCCCGACCGGGATTTTGTCCATGTTCATCGCGTTGCCCCTCCTTGGCCAGGTCGCGCCGTTCAAGAGGGGGCGGAGTATATGCTGCACTGCACAATTATTTAAGCGGAAAATGCCCAGGCCCAGAACGCCGTTGACCCGCCGGGTATTTTACTGCAAAAAACTGTGCTTTCCCGCCTTTGCACAGAAGATTGCCGTATCTCCATGCCCCTGAAATCCGCCGGTCCCGCGGCGCCCGCCTCCGCCGCGGACCTGTTCACGCCCAAGCTGGTCACGGTATTGCGCGAGGGCTACAGCCTCGCCAACCTGCGCGCCGACGCGGTCGCGGGGCTGACGGTCGCCATCGTCGCCCTGCCCTTGTCCATGGCCATCGCCATCGCCTCGGGGGCGTCCCCGGCGCAGGGCCTGTACACCGCCATCATCGGCGGTTTTTTCGTTTCCCTGCTGGGCGGCAGCCGGTTCCAGATCGGCGGGCCCGCGGGGGCCTTCATCGTGCTGGTCGCGGGTACCGTGCTCGCGCACGGCATGGACGGCCTGATCCTGGCGACCGTGCTGGCGGGCGTGATCCTGGCCGGCGTGGGGGCGCTCCGGCTCGGCACCTATATCAAGTTCATCCCCTATCCGGTGACCGTCGGCTTCACGGCGGGGATCGCCGTCATCATCTTCGCCAGCCAGGTCCGCGACCTTCTCGGCCTGACCCTGGTAACGCCCGAGCCGGGGCCGCTGCTGGACAAGCTGCCGGTGCTGTGGCGGGGGCTGCCGTCCGTCAACGGCGCGGCGCTGGCGCTGTCCGCGGGTTCGGTTCTGGTCATCGTCGGGGTGTCGCGCTTTCTGCCGCGCTGGCCCGGCATGTTGATCGCGGTGGCGGGTGCTGCGCTCGTGACCGCCGCGTTCAATCTGCCGGTCGAGACCATCGGCAGCCGCTTCGGCGGCATTCCCCAGAGCCTGCCGCTGCCGGCAATCCCCGATGTCTCCTGGGCCAAGGTTCGGGCCGTGCTGCCCAACGCTGTCGCCTTCGCGCTTCTGGGTGCCATCGAATCCCTGCTGTCCGCCGTGGTCGCCGACGGCATGACCGGGCGGCGTCACCGCTCCAACTGCGAACTGGTCGCCCAGGGGATCGCCAACGTGGCGTCCGGCCTGTTCGGCGGCATCTGCGTGACCGGCACCATCGCGCGCACGGCGACCAACGTGCGCGCGGGGGCCCACGGCCCCGTCGCCGGGATGATGCATTCTCTGTTCCTGCTGGGCTTCATCCTGATCGCGGCCCCGCTCGCCGCCTATATCCCGCTCGCCAGCCTGGCCGGGGTGCTGGCCGTGGTCGCCTGGAAGATGATCGAAAAGCACGCCTTCGCGACCCTGCTTCGCGCCTCGCCGGGCGACGCCCTGGTGCTGCTCGCGACGCTCGGCCTGACCATCTTCCGCGACCTGACGGAGGCCATCGTGGTCGGCTTCGCGCTCGGCTCGGTGCTGTTCATCCACCGCATGTCGAAGACCACGGCGGTGGAAAGCCACCGGCCCTTCGTCGCCGAGGACAAGGCCGACGACGCCAACGGCGGGCGCAAGCCCTATGACGAGGACGACGCGTCCGACCCGGACGTCGTCGTCTACCGCATCGTCGGCGCCTTCTTCTTCGGGGCCGCGGCCTCCATCGGCGCCGTGCTGGAACGCATTTCCGACACCCACAAGGCCCTGATCATCGACCTCGCCGCCGTGCCGTTCCTGGATTCAACCGCCGCCAACACCATCGACGGCCTGGCCCGCAAGGCCCAGCGCCAGGGCGTCGCGGTGATCCTGACCGGCGTATCCGACAGCGTGCGCCGCGACCTGACCAATCACCAGATCACGGCCCCCCTGGTCGCCTTCGAGCCGACCATCGACGCGGCCCTGGCCAAGGTGCGCGGCGCGCGCCCCGCCAACGCCGCGGCCGATTAGTCGTCGCCGCCCGGCTGGAAGCCCACGGAGTCCTGATATTTCTCCAGTTCCGCCTCACCCATGTAGGCTTCTTCCCATTTGATGATCTGATCGAAGCCGGCGAAGGTGTGGAAATCACCGACCGGATGGCCCTTCAGGGAATCGAATAGTTCGGCCTCGGCCATGGGACCCCGTTCCTTCATGTCGGCGGCGAAGGAATAAAGCGCCTTCAGGGTCGCGCGGTGCGCCGCCCCCGGCAGAATGGTGAGCGCGATGCCGAGCGCCGTCATCTCCTCGGACGTGAAGCGCGGCGACACCCCGGTCTGGTTGTAGAGGATCGGGCCGTCGACTTCCTTGCAGATGCGCTCGACCTCTTCCCGCGTGGTCGGGCCTTCGACGAAGGCGATGTCGGCGCCGGCTTCCAGGTAGGCGTTGGCGCGTTCGATGGCGATGTCCAGGTTGCCGCCGTGGGCCCCCCGGGCGTCCGTGCGCGCGATCAGCACGAAATCGGGATCGAGTTCGTCGCGCACATCGGCCGCCGCCCGGTACTTGCCGACCGCTTCCGCCATGGGGATCACCCGGCGTCCGGCGACATGGCCGCAGCGCTTGGGGATGGCCTGGTCCTCGATATGGATCGCGGCGGCCCCCGTCTGAATGTATTCCCGCACGCAGCGGATCACGTTGATGGCGTTGCCGTAGCCGTTGTCGGCGTCGGCGATCAGCGGCACCTTCACCGCGTTCGCCATGTAGCGCGCGTTGAGATGCATTTCCGTCATCGTCGCGAGACCCGCGTCGGGCATGCCGAGCAAGGCGAGCGAGGTGCCGTAGCCGGTCATGTAGACGGCGGGAAAGCCGACCAGTTCCATGACCTTGGCGGACATGGCGTCGTAGCAGCCGGGCACGACGAGGGTTTCGTTGGATTTAAGCAGTTCGCGAAGCTGGGTGGTGGCGCGCACGGGATGGGTCCTCCGGTTGGCATGGTGTTTGTGATTGCCCCGGATTTTGGCGGCTTTCGCGAAAAGAGTCCCGCACTTTGTATACAAAATGCCCCGTGCGGGACGGGCGATCAGCGGAAATGCCGATCCTTGTTCATCAGCCAGAGCAGGACCAGGAGGGCCGGGATCGCCGCCGCCGTGGTGCCGACGAAATAGAGCTTCCAGCCCAGGGCCTGGGCCGCCTCGCCGCCGCCGGCGACGAAGATCTTGCGGCCGAGCGCCGCGAAGGCCGACAGCAGGGCGTACTGCGTGGCCGAGTAGGCGCGGTCGCAGAACCCGGACAGATAGGCGACGAAGGCCGCCGTCGCCATGGCCGAGGTCAGGTTTTCCAGCGCGATGGTCACGGTCAGGGCCGGGATCGACGGCCCCTGCCCCGCCAGCCAGGCGAAGGCCAGGTTGGCCGCCGCCTGCATCACGCCGCAGGCGAACAGAGCCCGCAACAGCCCGAAGCGGGCGACCAGGACGCCGCCCAGGATGGCGCCCGCGATGCTCATGGCGAAGCCCCAGGCCTTGGTCACCAGGGCGATCTCGGTCTTGGTGAAGCCGATATCCAGATAGAACGGATTGGCCATCACGCCGAGCAAGCCCTCGCCGTATTGGAACAGGGTGATGAAGACCAGCACCATGGCCCAGTTGCGCCGGGTCATGAAATCCAGGAACGGTTCGATCAGGGCGGCGCGGAACGGCTGGTCCGTGCGCGCGGGCGGGCGCTTGGGCTCGGGCGAGGTCAGGGTCGCGGCGAGGCCCACGGCCATGAGCGCCGCCATCACGCAGTACGCCGCCTGCCAGCCCCACTGGTCGGCGATCAACAGCGCCCCGGCCCCGGACGCCAGCACGCCGACCCGGTAGCCGTTGACGAAGTTGGCCGTGCCGGGCCCTTCCAGGTCGCGCTCGAGCGAGTCGATGCGGTAGGCGTCGGCGACGATGTCCTGGGTCGCCGAGGCCGCCGCCAGAACCACGGCCCAGAACGCGGTCAGGGCCAGGTTCGCCGCCGGGTCCGAGGTGCCGAGAAACAGGATCGCCAGCGCCACGGCACCTTGCGACAGCAGCAGCCAGGACCGGCGCTGCCCAAAGCGGCGGGTGAGATAGGGGATCGGCGTCTGGTTGACCACGGGCGCCCAGACGGGTTTGAACACATAGGCCGAGCCGGCCAGGGCGAACCAGCCGATGGCGGCGACGGAAAGCCCCGATTCCCGCAGCCAGGCCGACAGGGTGGAGAACACCAGGAGATAAGGCAGGCCGCTGGAAAATCCCAGGAACAGCTGAATCAGCGCCGGGCGGCGGACATGCCCCGCAAGGGCGTCGGCCCAGTCGGGGCGCCGGGCCCGGTTCACGATCTTACGTCCTTGCCCCGCACGCGGCGGCGCTCAGCCGACGGGCTTGAACTTGCCCTGGGCCCCGTCGTAGACGGACAACTTGGCCTCGGCGATGTCGATGTACCAGCCGTGAAGCTGTAGCTCCCCGGCCTCGACCCGCTCGCGGACCCAGGGAAAGGTGGTCAGGTTCTCGAGCGAGACCAGCACCGCGTTCTGTTCGCACACCCGGGTGCGGGTGGCGTCGTCGGCGCCGGCCATGGTCGCCAGCACGCGGCGGTGGGCGGCGGCCAGCATGGACACCCATTGCGTGACGAAGGTGAATTGCCCGCCTTCCGTGTCGGCGTTCATCATCGCCTTGACCCCGCCGCAGTGGGCATGGCCCAGAACGATGACGTGCTTCACGTTAAGGCCCAGAACCGCGAATTCGAGGGCCGCCGAGGTGCCGTGAAACTTGCCGTCCTCTTCCAACGGCGGCACCAGGTTGGCGACGTTGCGGATCATGAACAGGTCGCCCGGATCGGTCTGGAACAAGGTCGCGGGTTCGACCCGGGAGTCCGAACAGGCGATGACCGCGACCTGGGGGCGTTGGCCCTGGGCCACCAGTTCCTGGATCAGGGGCTTGGAATCCTGGAAAGCCCCGGCGCGAAACCGGCGGTATCCATCGAGAAGCTTGTCCACGCCGGTCGTCATCTGCGGAAGGATCCTTCTGCCTTAGGCGGATTCGGCCTCGCGGCGTCGTTCCGCCTTCTTGCGTTCGTTGGGGTCCAGGATCGCCTTGCGCAGGCGGATCGACTTGGGCGTCACCTCGACCCGTTCGTCATCGTCGATGTAGCTGATGGCCTGCTCCAAGGTCAACCTCCGGGGCGGCGTCAGACGGATGGCGTCGTCCTTGCCCGAGGCCCGCATGTTGGTCAGCTGCTTGGACTTCATGGGGTTGACCTCAAGGTCGTTGGGCCGCGCGTTCTCGCCGATGATCATGCCTTCGTAGACGGCCTCGCCGGCGCCGATGAACATGAAGCCGCGTTCCTCCAGGTTGGCGAGGGCGAAGGCCACGCTCTGGCCGCCCGCGTTGGAGATCAGCACGCCGCTGCGCCGGCCCGGCACGTTGCCGCGGAACGGGCCGTAGGCATGGAACAGGCGGCTCATCACGCCGGTGCCGCGGGTTTCCGTCATGAAGTCGCCGTGATAGCCGATCAGGCCACGGGTCGGGACATGGAATTCAAGGCGCACCTTGCCGCCGCCCGAGGGCCGCATGGCCAAAAGGTCGCCCTTGCGCAGGCTCAAGGATTCCACGACGGTGCCGGAATATTCCTCGTCCACGTCGATGACGACTTCCTCGATCGGCTCTTCGCGCTGACCCGTTTCCGGGTTGTTGCGGTACAGCACGCGGGGCCGCGAGATCGACAGCTCGAAGCCCTCGCGGCGCATCTGTTCGATCAGCACGCCCAGTTGCAGTTCGCCGCGCCCGGCCACGTCGAAGGCGTTGTCGTCGGGCGTTTCGGTGATGCGGATGGCGACGTTGCCCTCGGCCTCGCGGTCGAGGCGGTTGCGGATCACCCGCGACTGCACCTTGTCGCCGTCCTTGCCGGCGAGCGGCGAATCGTTGATCGAGAAGGTCACCGACAGGGTCGGCGGATCGACCGGCTGCGCGGCCAGCGGTTCCGTCACCTGCGGATCGCAGAGCGTGTCGGCGACGGTCGCCTTGGCCAGGCCGGCGATGGCGACGATGTCGCCCGCTTCGGCGCGGTCCACGGGCTGACGTTTGAGGTCGCGGAACACCAGGATCTTGGACACCCGGCCCTGTTCGACCAGCTTGCCGTGACGGTTGAGCGCCTTGATCGGCATGTTGGCTTCGATCACGCCGGACTGGATGCGCCCGGTCAGGATGCGGCCCAGGTAGGGGTCGGCCTCCAGGGTCGTCGCCAGGATGGTGAAGGGGGCGTCGACCGGGCCCACGTCGGGGGAGGGCACATGGTCGGTGATCATCTTGAACAGGGGCGTCAGGCCGTCGTCGCGGGCATCGGGGCTGAGCCCGGCCCAGCCGTTGCGGCCCGAGGCATAGAGCATCGGGAAATCGAGCTGCGCGTCGTTGGCGTCGAGCGCGGCGAACAGATCGAAGACCTCTTCGTGCACTTCGTCGATGCGGGCGTCGGGACGGTCGACCTTGTTGATGACGACGATCGGGCGCAGGCCCAGCTTCAGCGCCTTGCCGAGCACGAACTTGGTCTGCGGCATGGGGCCCTCGGCCGCGTCGACCAGCAGCACCACGCCGTCGACCATGCCGAGAATGCGTTCCACCTCGCCGCCGAAATCGGCGTGACCGGGCGTGTCGACGATGTTGATGCGGTAATCTTCCCATTCCACCGACGTGCATTTCGCCAGGATGGTGATGCCGCGCTCGCGTTCCAGATCGCCGGAATCGAGGGCGCGTTCGGCCACCGCCTGATTGGCGCGGAAGGCGCCGGACTGGCGCAAAAGCCCGTCGACGAGGGTGGTTTTGCCATGGTCGACGTGGGCGATGATGGCGATGTTTCGGAGCAGGGTCCGGGTCATGAGATCGGGTCGCTTCTAAATAAGGTGAGGGATGCGCAGCGTTGCGCTGGGCGCTATATAAGGCCAGCCGCCGCAAGATGCCAGAAAATGCTGCGCTGCAACCCTGGACGGTTGCTAGTCGGCGGCGTCCCAGCCGCGCAGCTTGAGCGCCATGGCGGCCTTGAGATCGGTTTCCGGGCGGGCGCCGATCTGGGCGATGACCTCGGCGGCGGCGATGCCGCCCATGCGGGCACAGGTCTCAAGAGCCTCGTTCCGGGTATAACCGTAAAGGAAACCGGCGGCATAGGCGTCGCCGGCGCCGGTGGTGTCGATGACCTGGGTGACCGGGGCGGCCTTGACCGCCTCGACGCCGGCCGCGCTGACCACGACGGAGCCCTTTTCCGACCGCGTCAGGGCCGCGACCTTGCAGTGGCCCTTGACCTTGTCCAGGGCGGCGTCGAAGTCGTCGACTTGGTAAAGCGCCGTGATTTCGGCCTCGTTGGCGAACAGGATGTCGACATGGCCTTCGATGAGATCGAGGAAATCGGCGCGGTGGCGGTCGACGCAGAAGGGATCGGACAGCGACAGCGCGACCTCGCGCCCGGCGGCGCGGGCGGCCTCGGCAGCGGTGCGGAAGGCCTCTTTGGCGTCTTCCGGGTCCCACAGATAGCCTTCCAGATAGGTCACGCGGGCGGCCTTGATGACCTCCAGATCCACGTCGGCGGGCTTCAGATGAATACTGGCGCCGAGATAGGTCAGCATGGTGCGCTGGGCGTCCGGGGTGACCAGGACCAGGCAATTGGCCGTGGCCGGGCCGTCTTCCGCGGGGGCGGTGTCGAAATGCACGCCGAGCGAGCGGATGTCATGGGTGAAGATGCGCCCGAAGGCGTCGTTCTTGACCTTGCCGGCGAAGGCGCATTTGGCGCCCAGCCCGGCCAGCACCGCGATGGTGTTGGCGGCGGACCCGCCGGAACATTCCATGGCCGGGCCGGCCTTGTCGTAGACCGCCGCGGCCTGCGCCTCGTCGCACAGGGTCATGGCGCCCTTGGCCAGGCCTTCGCGGTCCAGGAAGGCGTCATCGGTCTGGGTCAGAACATCGACGATGGCATTGCCGATACCGACAACGTCGAAACGGGGATTGGACATGAAAACCTCTTTCAACTCATTCCGCCCCGAAGCGGCCTTGCCGGGCCGCGTCGTTCCGGGCGCTGGTTGGGCGCGGAGTATACCGATGACGAACGTGGCGTCTACCCCACCCTCATGGATGGGGCCGGGGGGGCCTTGCGGGCGGCGGGCGGACCGGCGTAAAACCGGGGACCGCCAGACCCGGCCGTGACCCGGCCCCTTGACGCCACCCAGGAACAGGACACCTCTTTTCCATGATCGATGCCCTCGTCAAAGGCGTCCAGCAACTGGGCGACAAGAACACCCAGAAACCGCTGTGGATTTCCATCGCCGTGGCGCTCGGCGTGTTCGCCCTGCTGTGGACGACCTCGGGCGCGCTCATCAAATACACGGCGGTGTTCGAGCTCGGCTGGCTTGAGACCATCGCCGACGGGCTCGGCTGGGCCCTGGTCCTGGTGCTGACCTGGGTCCTGTTTCCCGGCGTGGTGTCGGCCGTGGTCGCCCTGTTCCTGGACCGGATCGCCGAATCGGTCGAGGCCCGCCATTATCCGGACCTGGGCCCGGCCAAGGGCCAGGCCGTGGGCGAGCAGGTCATCGCGGCGCTGCGGTTTCTCGGCGTCATGGTGTCGCTCAACCTGGTGATCCTGCCGACCATGCTGATGGGCCCGGTCTATCCGGTGCTGTTCTATTGCGTGAACGGATACCTGCTGGGCCGCGAGTATTTCGAGATGGTCGCCGCCCGGCGCATCGACCTGGCCGGCACCCAGCGCCTGCGCCAGGCCCACGGCGGGCGGCTGTTCCTGACCGGGGTCGCCATTGCCTTTCTTTTGACAATTCCCGTGGTCAATCTCCTGACTCCGGTGATCGCCACGGCGGCCATGGTCCATCAGTTCGAAAAATGGCGGCGGCGGGGAACCTCGGGACAATCGGGAGGGACGCGGGGCGGCCCCCCGCAGGGCGCGCATCCGGCCCGTCCGGGCGCCAATTCCGTGCTGGACGGATCAGGGCCCAAGGCGTAAGTAATTGACTATGTTTGGGAAGAAAAAGGACGGCCCGACCGCACCGGCACCGGCCGCCCAGAAGGAAGCTGACGTGAGCGACGAAACAAAAGACGACGGCGGGGACCTCTCCGCGCCGCCCCTGAAACCATTTTCCCGCAAGGGCTCCCACGCGCCCAAGCCGCCCACATCGTCCGGCATGGCGTCCGAGATGCACCGCCGCCCGCCGGAGGTCTCGACCACGGCCCGGCGCATCGACCGCGCGCGCTCGCTCGACACCGCGTCGGACCAGAAGCGCCTGATCGTCGGCCGCGACATTTCCCTGACCGGCGAGATCACCTCCTGCGACCGTCTGGTCGTCGAAGGCCAGGTCGAGGTCACCCTGCCCGCCGCGCGCCTGATCGAGGTCGCGCCGACCGGCGTGTTCAAGGGCAACGCCGACGTCGAGGAAGCCGATATCTCCGGCCGTTTCGAAGGCGAACTGATCGCCCGCGGGCGCCTGGTCGTCCGCGCCGGCGGCCGCGTCCAGGGCAAGATCCGCTATGGCCGGATCGTCATCGAACAGGGTGGCGAGATTTCCGGCGACATGCAGACCCTCGACGAGGGCGAATAAGCCCGGTGCCTGCCCCGCGCCGCCGCCGCCTTCTTGTTCCCCTGATCCTCGGCCTTGCGCTGGCCGGCTGCGCCGGTGACGGCATGGCCCCGCCGGCATCCTCCGGGCCGCCCGCGGCGGCCGGGTCGTCGGGCGCGGCCCCGGCCGAGCCCGAGGTCGCCGCCCTGCCGCCCCTGCCCCGCATCGCCGTCCAGGCGGTTCTGGGATATTCCCGCCCCGATCTGGTCGCCGCGTTCGGCGCCCCCGCCTTCAGCCGCATCGACAAGGGGGCGGAAATCCTGCGTTTCCAGGGCGAGGGCTGCGTGCTCGACGTGTTCCTGTACAAGGACGCCAAGGACGCCGCCGCCCGGGTCGCCCATGTCGAGGCCCGCGACGAGGCCGGCAAGGCGACCGACCGCCAGTCCTGCGTCGACGCGACGCCGCGCCTGCGCGGATAAGCGCTTAAACGGTTTTTCCTTTAAATCGACAAAGATCGGCGACGACGCAGACCGCGCAGTCGGGCTTGCGCGCCTTGCATACGTAGCGCCCGTGCAGGATCAGCCAATGGTGGGCGTGGCGCATGTAAGCGGCGGGCGTGACCTTCATCAGTTTCTTTTCGACCGCCAAGGGCGTCTTGCCCGGCGCAATGCCCGTGCGGTTGCCGATGCGGAAGATATGGGTATCGACGGCGATGGTCGGCTCGCCGAAGGCGATGTTGCGCACCACGTTGGCGGTCTTGCGCCCGACGCCGGGCAGGGCTTCCAGGGCCTCCTGGTCGTTGGGCACGACGGAGCCGTGCCGTTCGATCAGGATGTTGCACAGCCTGAACACGTTGGCCGCCTTGGTGCGGTAGAGGCCGATGGTCTTCACGTAATCCCTGATCTTGGCCTCGCCCAGCGCCGCCATCTTTTCCGGCGTGTCGGCGATCTTGAACAACGGGCCCGTCGCCTTGTTGACGCCGACGTCCGTGGCCTGGGCCGACAGCACCACCGCGACCAGCAGGGTGAACGGGTTGACCCAGTCCAACTCACCCTTGGGCTCCGGGTTCTGGGCTTGCAGGCGGCGGTAGAATTCCTCGATATCGGCTTTCTTCATGGCGCTTTCTTCATGGCCGGACCTTCGGTTCTTGATGCATGTCATGCCGCCCCCGCCGGGGCGCCGCTAGATTGCCACCGACACCCGGCCCGGAACAACCAATGAACGACATCGGCTATCCCCTGAAGCGGCATTTCTGGCGGCGCATCGCGCCGGGCCTGGCCGTGCTGCTGGCCGTGATGGTGGCGGCGACCGTGTTTGCGGTGATCCGCACCACGGAAAGCATCTATCTGGAACTGGCGCGTCAGCGCGCCGAGGCCGTCTCCGCCGCCGTGTCCCATTCCGCGCCGGACGCCTGGGCCCACCTTCTGGCGCACGGCGACACCAAGGCCGACCACGACAAGCTGCGCGCCGCCATCGAACAGGAGGTGCGCGAACTGCGCATTCAGGCCATGAAGGTCTACAGTCTGGCGGGCCAGGTGCTGTTTTCCACGGACGCCGCCGACTTCGCCAAGCGCGAGACCAACGCCGCCCTCAAGACCGTCGTGTTCGACGGCAAGCCGGTCCTGGTCAGGATCACCGAGAACGGCCAACCGCTTTACGAAATCTACGTCCCCGTGACCGACGCGGCGGGCGACATCGCCGCCGTGTTCGAACTGTACGAGCCGGTCGCCTATCTGGATGCGCTGCTGCTGCGTTCGGGCGCCATCGCCGCCGCCGCGCCGGCGGCCGGGCTGGTGCTTTTGCTGGCCGGGCTGGGCATGCTGGTGGCGCGCGGCCAGCGCGAGATCGACAGCCGATCGGCCGCCCTCGACGAGACGCGGCGCAAGCTCGAGAGTTTCGTGTCGATGAGCGCCGTCGACGCGGCCAGGGGCGGCGGCGACATCCCGTCCCGGCGCGTGCGGCTGACCCTGTTCTATTCCGACGCCCGCGACTTCACCGGCTATTCGGAAAGCAACCCGCCGGAACGGGTGGTGTGGTACCTCAACGAATTGATGGGCATCCAGGTCGCGGCGGTCGAAGCCCACGGCGGCGACGTCGACAAGATGATCGGCGACGCGCTGCTGGCCCGTTTCGACGGCCCCGGCGCCGAGACCCGCGCACTTGCCGCCGCGCGCGACGTGCAGGATGAGCTGGCGCGCGCCAACCTGCCGCGCCCGGTCGGCATCGGCGTCTATACGGGCGAGGTCATCTCCGGCGCCATCGGGGCCGCCCATCGGCGCGACTTCACGGTGATCGGCGACGGCGTCAACGTGTCGGCCCGGCTGTGCGCCGCGGCGGCGGCGGGCGAGATCGTCGCCGACGCGGACACCCTTGCCGCCGCCGGCAGCGACGCCGACGGCGGATTCGGCCGGGAAGAGGCGATTTCCGTCAAGGGCCGGCGCGAGCCCGTGCGCATCCGCCGCCATCCCGGCGCGGCCGCAAACCCCGGGGCTTGAACGAAGGCTCTTTTCTCCGGCCGCCGCTTGCGTATCATGGTCGCATGAGCACGCCCGATGTCAGCCATGATCCCGACGCCTGCCTGTTCCGCACGG